>CAZNLR010000023.1:0-14868 GCA_964574215.1 uncultured Rhodospirillaceae bacterium
CCTGGCCCATATGGGATTGCAACTTGGCGACCCGGTCGTCCAGCCGTTTCACATCCAGCAGCATTTTACCCACTTCCGTCTGAATAACATCAGCCTGTTCGCGCATGCGCACGTCTTTGAGCACGGCGCGGATGGTATTCAACGTTGCCCATAATGTAGTTGGTGATACGATAAAAACTTTACGCAGAAACGATTCCTCCACCAGCTCTTGAAAGTTCGCCTGGAGTTCCGCATAGACCGCTTCCGATGGCAGGAACATCAGCGCCGAGTCACTGGTTTCACCGTGAATGATGTATTTCTCGGCGATATCCTTGATGTGTTTTTTGATGTCGGTACTGAAGGCGCGTTCGGCGGCGGCGGTCTCGATTTCCGACTTGGCGTTGTGAAGGGCGCGGTAGCTTTCGAGTGGAAATTTGGAATCGATCACGATGGGTCCCGGGGGATTGGGAAGTTTGAGCAGGCAATCGGCACGCCGGTTGTTGCTCAACGTAACCTGAAACTCATAGGACGAGGGCGGTAGAATGCCACTAACCAGATCGTTGAGCTGAATTTCACCGAAAGCGCCCCGCGCCTGTTTATTGGACAGAATATCCTGCAAGCCGACCACCTGTTCCGACAGATCGGTGATTTTTTTTTGCGCCGTGTCGATCACCGCCAGCCGCTCATGCAGTTCCTTGAGGGTGGCGCCGGTCTTCTCGGTCTGCTTGGTCAGGCCGTCCCCGAGACGCTTGGAGAGCGCTTCCAGCCGTTCGTTGACGTTGGTCTGGGATTGTTGGAGTCCGGCGCTTAGTTCCGCCTGGTTTGATCGGAGATGTTCCGCCGTTTCGGCAAACTGGGCCATTCGATGTTCGGTCTCGAGACGTGAGCGGTCATTTTTGATCAGCAGCAGAATAACCGCGGCAAAACCGATAATGGCAACGACGACAAGTACCAGCGTTAGATCCATGGATGCAGAAATCTCCCCGTGACGAAAACGCCCAATGACAGGCCAAAGATACCTAGCGTCTTGGCCTTTTGCCAGCGTTTCAATATATTGTGTCGCCCTAACCTATGTTTTGCCCACTGTCAGCAAGTATGAGAGACCATGGCTATTTTATCCATCATCGTAGCGCCGGACCCGCGCCTGAAGGTCGTTTGCGACGCCGTCGAGGAGGTTGACGATGACATCCGGAAAATTCTGGATGACATGCTGGAAACCATGTACGACGCGCCCGGCATCGGTTTGGCGGCGCCCCAGGTCGGGGTGCAGAAACGCCTGATCGTGGCGGACATCACTAGGGACGAGGAAGAGCGTAATCCCTATATGATGGTGAACCCGGAAATTTTCTGGGAATCGGACGACATGCTCGACTATGAGGAGGGATGTTTGTCCCTGCCGGAGCATTACGCCGAGGTGACCCGACCGGAAAAAGTGCGAATCAAATTCCTCGACCGCAATGGCGAAGAACGGGAAACAGAAGCCAGCGGTCTTCTTTCCACCTGTATTCAGCATGAGATGGATCATCTCGACGGTATTCTTTTTGTCGATCACCTTTCCAATCTTCGCCGCAGTCTGATCCTGCGCAAACTGCAGAAATTTAAAAAACAGCAGCAAAAGAAAGCGGTGGGAGCTTAACGGCTCCGCCGCCGCCTCGGGAGCCCCACATGAGCAGCACGCCGCTCCGCATTGCCTTCATGGGAACGCCGGATTTTTCCGTCCCCATCCTGGCCGCCCTCAGGGAGGCGGGGCATGACGTTGTTTGCGCCTATTGCCAGCCGCCCCGGGCGGCGGGACGGGGCCAGAAAGTGCGTTTGTCGCCGGTTCACAACGCTGCCGAAAAAGCAGGCCTGGAAGTAAGAACGCCGAAAAGCCTCAAAGACGAAGATGCCCAGCGGGAGTTCGCCGCCCTCGAATTAGATGCGGCCGTGGTGGCGGCCTATGGACTGATCCTTCCCGAACCCATCCTGACCGCGCCACGACTGGGCTGCGTCAACGTGCACGCGTCTTTGCTGCCTAGATGGCGCGGTGCAGCGCCCATCCAACGGGCGATCATGGCGGGCGAGACGGAAACCGGCGTCACCATCATGCAGATGGACAAGGGATTGGATACGGGACCCATGCTGATCTCGGAACAAATCGCCATCACCGGTGAGACCACCGGCGGCAGTCTCCATGATGCGCTTTCGGAACTGGGTGCTCGCCTGATTGTCGATGCCTTGGACCAACTGGTGGCAGGCAATTTGACGCCACATCCGCAACCGGAGGCGGGCGTGACCTACGCCGCCAAAATCGAGAAAAGCGAGGCCCGCATCGATTGGACCAAATCGGCCGGAGAAATAGACCGCCTGATCCGTGCCTTTTCTCCCTGGCCCGGGGCCTGGTTCGCCATCAACGGGGAGCGTATCAAAATCCTCGTGGGCGAGGTTGTCGAACGAAACGGCAGCGCCGGTGAGGTTCTGGAAGATGATTTGACGGTCGCATGCGGTGACGGCGCCCTGCGGATCAACCGCTTGCAAAGAGCCGGGAAATCACCCATGGATCGGCAGGAATTTCTGCGCGGCTACGATCTGCCAAAAGGCACCCGTTTGGATACGGGTCTCGATCCATGACACGCTACAAGCTCACCCTAGAATATGACGGGCGCGGATTTGTCGGCTGGCAGCGGCAGGATACGGGGCTTGGCGTTCAGCAGGTGCTGGAAGAAGCGGTGGAGAAATTCTGCGGTGAGACTGTTCGGTTTCACGTGGCGGGCCGGACCGATACCGGCGTGCATGCCCTGGGCCAGGTCGCCCATGTCGATATTGCCAAGGATACCGATGCCGACACCGTCCGGGACGCCTTGAATTTTCACGTCAAGCCTCATGCCATTGCCGTTCTGTCAGCGAAACAGGTCGACAAGGAATTTCATGCCCGCTTTTCGGCCAAGGAGCGGGCCTATTTTTACCGTATCATTAACCGGCGTCCACCCCTGGCCCTCGAACATGGCAGGGCTTGGTGGATACCGCAGGAACTGGATGCGGCCGCCATGAACGAGGCGGCGTCGAAACTGATCGGCCACCACGATTTTTCCACCTTCCGGGCCGCCGGGTGCCAGGCTGACGGACCGATGAAAACCTTGGACACGCTCTCGGTCGAGCGGGCGGGCGATGAAATTCATATCAGGGCGCGGGCCATTTCTTTTCTCTATCATCAGGTCCGTAATATGGTGGGCACGCTGAAACTGGTGGGTGAAGGTAAATGGACACCTGACGATATGGCCCGGGCCCTGGCGGCCGCCGACCGCGCGGAAGGCGGTCAAACCGCGCCCCCGGACGGGCTCTACCTGACCGAAGTGGTGTACTGAATGTATCAGAAATCCTTCGTTTTTTTAGCGGCCCTGATCAGTCTGGTATTATTGATTATCCCTACACCTGAAGGAGTCGCGCCGGTGGTGTTGCGGTCTGCGGCGGTGATCGTGCTGGTGATCGGATTATGGTCGACGGCGGTGGTGCCCTCATTCTACGGCTCACTGATTTTTATGTTCGCCGCCATCGTTCTCGAAACAGCGCCGCCGAAAATCGTTTTTTCCGGATTTCATGCGGCGGCCACCTGGCTGGTGATTGGCGGCCTGGTGCTGGGCCTGGGCGTTAAGCGGTCGGGTCTGGATATCCGCATGGTGCGGGCCTTTCTGGCTCATTTCCCGAAATCATATATGGCGATGAACTATGGCATTTTCTGGATCGCCGCCGCCCTCTCCTTTATCGTACCGTCGGCCGCCGGGCGGGTGGCGCTGTTGGTGCCCATCATGTTGTCTTTGGCCGATGAACTGGGCTTCGATGAAAACAGCAACGGGCGGTCAGGGTTGGTGCTGTCGGCGACCATGGGAACCATGATACCGGCTTTCGCCGTTTTACCCGCCAACGTACCCAATATGGCTCTCTACGGCGCCGTCGAAAGCATCTACGGTCTGCATCTGACCTATGGCGATTTCTTTATTCTCAATTATCCGGTCATGGGTATGGCGGCGCTGTTGTTTTATCCGGCGATCATTTCACTGTTGATGAAGGATGCGCCCCGGCATCCCGACCACCGCGAAGAGGCGAAAAAATGGGGATCGGATGAGCGCAAGCTGTTGGTCATCCTGATACTTGCATTGGGTCTTTGGGTTACCGACAATCTGCACGGCGTATCACCTGCCTGGGTAGCGCTGGGCGCGGCGATCCTGTGCCTGATGCCGCCTATCGGACCCATCGCCATCGGCATTATGCCGCCGAAATCCCTTGCCGCCGATATCGATTACGGCCCCATTCTGTTCGTTGCCGGCGTCATTGGGTTGGGCGCGGTGGCCAATCATACGGGCCTCGGCGCGATCATCGCCGGGCATCTGATGGATTTTATCGCCATCGAGAAAAGCGCCGATCTGGCAGGAGATTTCAAAAACTTTGCCTCTATTTCTTTTATCAGTGTCGTTGTCGGTCTGTTCACCACCATGCCCGCCCAGCCGTCGATCATGGTGCCCATGGCACAGACCCTGGCGGATGCCTCCGGCTGGTCGCTGATGAGTGTCCTGATGACCTCCATGACCGCCTGGATGATGATGCCCATGTTTTACCAGGGGCCGCCCATTGTCATCGCTGTCGCTCTCGGCAAACTGCGCATCGGCACCGTCAACAAGATGCTGATCACCTATATGATTTTTTCGATCCTGGTTGTCCTGCCCCTGCATTTTCTATGGGGCCGGCAGCTGGGCATGTTCACCGGCGGCAATTAGTTAATTTATCGACAGTCGATTAATTCACACCTGTTCACATCTTCAATTATCGATTAGTTCAGCTCGGGAAATTCGTCGCTGGGGTACAATTCCAAACATTGGTCGAACAGCAGGGAAGGCGTGAACTTGCCGACGAAGCCCCTTAAGGTCTTACGGTCCGAATTTATCCGGTAGTAGGGCACTTTTTCCTCCTCCTCACCGAGTTTGTACTTGGCCCTGATTTCCTCACCCAGGATCACCTGTTTGCTGATCAGGCCGCCGATCAGCTTATGGCTCATGAAGCATCCCCATAAAGACCGGTTCGGCGTATCGGCCTTTCTAAGATCGAGGGTCAGCAGAATATAGCCGGGCTCGATGCCCGGGAGGCTGTAATAGTCGCCGACCCCTGCGTGGCGTTGGGCGTTGAAATAGATTTTGCCGTTGGCTTCCGAAGCGAATGCAGTCGCCTTCAGCCAGCGCACCGGCCGCACCTTTTCACCCCGGTCGTGGGTTGCGCCGATAACATCAATGATGTGTTTCTCTTTGCCCTTTTTGAGCGACAGATACCAGCGGGGTGACGTTTTCTGGGAGGCCCAAGTGCCTAATATCCGGGAATCATAGGATACCTGCCCCGGTTCCGAGAGAGAATGCTTGGATTCCACCGGCGCGCTACAGGCGGCGAGAAGGCCGGCGGCGACAAGAATCAAGGGTCGAAAGACGGTTGCCTGTTTCAACATATCTCTATTCAAAATCCGATTATTCATATTCTACTCATTCATATTCATCCGGCGAAATTAAGGCGGCGGTCACCGCTTTCCTGAGATCATCGGGCATGTCCATGGCTTTTCTGGCGTTGGTGTCGAAGAAAACCTCAACCGATTCCTGGGTGGCGCATAACACGCCCGTGTCGGCATTGTACAAACGTTGTTCATAGGTGACGCTGCGGTTGCCGACTTTTGTCCAGGCGCCTTTGATCACAATCATCGTGCCCGCCGTGACTTCGCTATGAAAATTCACCGAAATATTGGCGATTACCAGCCCCACACCCTTGGCGTTATGTTCCCGAATATTAACGCCTGCCAGATTCCACATGTGAAATCCGCAGTCGTCAAAGAACTGAACATAGAAACGGACATTCATATGACCATAGTGATCACAATATTTCGGTAGAACGACACTGCGGTAGATGTCCGTCCATCCTGTCATCCGAAATCTCCTTTGAAACGCACAGTTTTCGTTTTCATCCGGCCCTTATCATGCCTTCGGTAATCAAATTGATAAATATGCTGATCAAAAAGTCCAGCAGGACCAGCCCGACCGCCAGCATGGAAGTTACCGCCAATGCGGTCTTGGTGACGAACCAGGTATAGAGCATCACCATCGCCAGCAGCGCGGCGCCGAAAAATGCCATGTTGTTGGTGCTCATGGTCCCAAGTTCGGCAAAGATGGCGAACGGCAGATAGGCCACATTCTGCAGTACGGACGCCCAATTGTAGGCGACGATATAACCAATGAATTTCTGACCCCGGTCGATCCCTTCGGCGATGTAAAACATGAGCAGCGGAAAGGTCAGCCAGGCAATAATATAGGAGATACTCTCCACCGAAATATAACGCAGAAAGGAGACCTCGACCTGGCCTTCATTGAAACGGATAATCAACAACAGGGCGAACAGAGGCGCCACCAGAACGGCGGCGAAAAATGACTTCCAGAAGCCGTTCACCGTCTGGTTGAAATAAGCCATACCGCTTTGATCCGCCCGGGCCAGCCGATAGGCTCCGTAGAGCGATAGCATTATTTCGCGTGTGCTGATCATATCGGTTCCTGGATCGCCCGGTTATCCGGCGCCGGCCTTGGCGAAAAAACTTTCGAGCACCGCCAGATATATATCGGTCAGCGCGTTGATGTCGTCGACCGTAATGCATTCGTCCGCTTTATGCATAGTCTGTCCCACTAGACCGAATTCGGCCACCGGGCAATAGTCCTTGATAAAGCGGGCATCCGACGTGCCGCCCGACGTGCTCAATTCCGGCCGGTTACCGGTCACTTTTTCCACGGCATCGGCAATAGCGCCGCTGAGGGAACCGGGTGGTGTCAAAAAGGATTCGCCCGAAACATAGATGTCCAGATCGTAATCGCCGCCGATATTGTCGAGCCTTTGGCGCAGCCAGGTTTCCACGTCCGCCGCGCTGTGCAGGTCGTTGAAACGGACGTTAAACCCGGCCGTTGCTTTGCCGGGAATAACATTGGTTGCCGGATTGCCGATGTCGATGGTGGAAATTTGCAAAGTCGATGCCTGGAAATGGTCCGTGCCGTCGTCCAACGCCTCATCCGTTATGGCCGCCAGCATGGCAACCAGCCGGTGGGCGGGATTATCGGCCAGGTGGGGATAAGCGGTATGTCCCTGCACCCCATGGACGGTCAAATAGCCGTTGAGGCTGCCCCGCCGGCCGATCTTAATCATATCGCCAAGCCGGTCCGGATTGGTCGGTTCACCAACCAGACAGGCATCCAGAATCTCGCCCTGCTCCTTGGTCCATTGCAGCAGCTTTCTGGTACCGTTGATGGAAGGGCCTTCCTCGTCGCCGGTAATCAGGAAACTGATGGAGCCGCCGAATTCCGGTCCGTTGTTTTCCAGGTGCCGCTGAACGGCGGCGGCAAAGCAGGCGATGGCTGATTTCATATCGGCGGCGCCTCGGCCATAGAGAACGCCGTCTTTGATCTCGGCGCCGAAAGGGTTTTCGGACCAGGTGCTTTCGTCACCCACCGGCACCACGTCGGTGTGGCCGGCAAAACAGAAATTGGGCGCGCCGTCGCCTAGACGGGCATAAAGATTATCGATATCGGGTGTGCCGTCCTCGCTGAACATCTGCCGGTAGCAGGTAAAGCCCAGACCCTCTAGCGCTTTTTGCAGCACCGAAAGCGCACCGCCGTCATCCGGCGTCACGCTCTGGCAACGGATCAAATCCCGCGCAAGCTCAACAGGGTCCAGTGCCTTGGTCATAAACTATATCAGTCCCTCAACAGATCATTGATGGAGGTTTTGGCGCGCGTGCCTTCGTCCACCCGCTTGACGATGACGGCGCAGTAGAGGCTCGGCCCCGGCGTGCCGTCGGGCAAATCCTTGCCCGGCAGCGATCCCGGCACCACCACCGAATAGGCGGGCACGCGGCCCATGAAAATCTCGCCGCTTGAGCGGTCGACAATTTTGGTCGAAGCGCCGATATAGACGCCCATGGAAAGCACCGCGCCTTCCTCAACGATGACGCCTTCGGCCACTTCGGATCGGGCGCCGACGAAGCAATTGTCTTCGATAATCACCGGGTCGGCCTGCAAAGGCTCCAGCACGCCGCCAATGCCGGCGCCACCGGAAATATGGCAGTTCTTGCCGATTTGGGCGCAGGAGCCCACCGTCGCCCAGGTATCGACCATGGTGCCTTCGTCCACATAAGCGCCCAGATTGACAAATGACGGCATGAGAACGACGCCCGGCGCGATAAAGGCGGAGCGGCGGACGACACAGTTGGGCACCGCCCGGAAACCGGCCGCGGTGAATTCCTTGTCCGTCCAGCCGGAAAACTTCGACGGCACTTTATCCCACCAATTGCCGTCGCCCGGGCTGTTGTTGACGGTTGCCATATCGTTGAGCCGGAAGCCCAGCAAAACGGCTTTCTTGAGCCATTGATTGACGTGCCAGCCGCCCGAACCGTTGTCTGATTTCTCGGCCACCCGCGCCGTGCCGGAATCGAGCATGTCCAACGCCGACTCGACGGCGTCACGGACCTCGCCGGTGGTGGCCGGGGTTATTTCGTCGCGGTTTTCCCAGGCGGCGTCCACGGCCGCTTGTAATTGTGAATTTGTCACTTTTTGCTACACCTTTTTCAAAATACAAGTACGTCTCAAGACAAGTCCCGGAAAATGGTGCAGGAGGGGGGCGGTGTCAACCTGGAATAAAAAAGGGGACGGTCCCCTTTTCAGCGCCCGAAAAACGGGGACCGTCCCCGTTTTTTATACGGTGTCGATCGGTGGCTGGCGGTTAATTCAACCGTTCACCACGCCGTTCAGCCATCCCGAGAGATCATTGGTGGTGAAGTCGGGATTGACATTGTCGGCATCGGCGTGAGCCCAGGGACGGTCGGTCCTCACCCAGACCGTGACCATACCCATAGCGGCGGCGGGCGCCAGATTGCGGGCGATGTCCTCGACCATAACGGCGTTGGCGGGGTCGAAATCAAACCGGTCGACGAATTTAGCATAAACCGACGGATCCGGCTTGGGCAGATAACCGGCGTCGACGATATCGAAAATCGCTTCGAAATGATCAGTGATTCCCAGATTGTCCAACACCCGGGAAGCATATCTTGTGGCGGCATTGGTGAACACGATTTTGCGGCCCGGCAACCGGTCCAGGGCGGTCACCATTTTTTCATCGGGGACGATCGAGGTCAGGTCCACCTCATGGACGTATTCGAGATAGGGGTCCGGGTCCATGTCGTGACATTCCATCATGCCGCGCAGCGTGGTGCCGTGTTCACGGAAATAGCTTTTTTGCACCTTGTAGGCCTCTGCGGGCGGAATATTCAGATAGTCGGCAATGTAGGAACACATGCGCCGGTCGATCTGGTCGAACAGATTGGCGCTGACGGGATAGAGCGTATTGTCCAGGTCGAAAACCCAGGTTTCCGCCTCTTTTATCCCAATGATGTCCGGTGATTTTTCCATACGCCCAATCTATCCCATAATCCCGCCGGTGCAACTTTTACCGGCTCCACGATTTATTTGCGGTTTCGCCTAAATAATTTTTCCTGAAACTTTTCACGGATTTTTTCAGGGGGCATCCCACAAGGCACTGGTTATTTACCCGGGTCGTACTTATATGATATGTAAGTTATAATAATTCTCATTAGTAATAAGTTTAAATCAATAACCACCCCAACGATACCGCTTCAGGGCACAATGGCGCCAGACACGACACCGCAAGGAACGGCAAAGCAGATGAGCGGCAGCAAGATTTCCGAAAGGGACAGGTTCGTCGCCTTCGCCTTTTGCTGGGCCGATGCGCTGCTCGAACTGGATGAAGACCAACAGATTAATTTCGCCACCGGCGCCACCGAGGCCTTGGTGGGTTGTCCGCCGACCCAGCTCATCGGTAAGAATTTCGAAGATTTGGTGGCCGAGCCGGACCGGGCCCTGGGGCGGCAGTTGATGAGCATCGCCGCCAAGCGGGGCCGCATCGAAAACGCCACCATCCGGTTGCGCAAAGGCGACGGGGCGACGGCGCCCTTGTCCTTTGCCGGCTACCGGCTGGATGATTTTTCCAGCCACTATTTCCTAGCCTTCCGGGCCGGCGCCACCTCAACTGAAAGCCCGACGGGCAAAAAACTGTCCCGTGACCCGGAAAGCGGTCTCTATAGCGCCGATACCTTTACCGAGTTGGCCAGTCATCAGTTAAAGGAAGCCAGGCAGGCCGGTGAAGATGCCGAAATCACCCTGGTGTCCATGCCGGAAATCGACGAGTTGAGGGAACGTCTCGACGATGATGCCGAAAAATCGCTTATGGATACAGTCAGCGCCTCGCTCCGGGCCAATTCCATCAACGGTGATTCGGCGGCCGTCGTCGGCGACGGCAAGTACGCCTTGGTGCACGATGCATCATTAGACGTCGAAGATATCCAGACGCAGTTGACGGAAGTCACCAAGGAGATCGATCCCGAAGGAGAGGGCATTACCGCCGAAACAGCGACCCTCGATGTCGGTGACGACGCCATCGACAATGAAGATCTGGCCAACGGACTGGTCTACGCCATCACCAAATTCAGGGACACCAAGGGCGCCGATTTCAGCCTGGAGAACTTCACCACCAATCTGTCCTCCATGGTAGGACAGGCCATGAACTCGGTGCAGAGTTTCAAGGAAGTGGTGGAGGACGGAAAATTCAATGTCGCCTTCCATCCCATCATCAATATCAAGACCGGGGTTATTCACCACTATGAGGCTCTGGTGCGGTTCCACCATTCGAAGGAAGGGGAATCGCCTTACGAATATATCACCTTCGCCGAGGAGGTCGGCCTGATCTGGCAGTTCGATCTTGCCATGGCCAAAAAAGTGGTCGAATGGCTGTCCAAGCATAAAAGCAAGAAATACGCGGTGGCGGTGAACATATCGGGCAATTCCATCACCAACTTGACTTATCTGGCGCAGCTTCACCAGCTGTTGAAGACCAATATCTGGGCGCGCGGCAAGCTCCTGTTCGAGATCACCGAATCCTCGCGTATCGCCGATCTGGAGGCCGCCAACAAGTTCTTCCAGACCCTGCGCGGCGAAGGCTATGAAGTCTGTCTGGACGATTTCGGCGCCGGGGCGGCCAGTTTTCAGTATCTGGCGAGCCTGGAAGTGGATGTGGTCAAACTCGACGGCAGCGCCGTTAAAAATGCCCTCAAAGCAAAAAAAGGGACCGCCTTTCTGTCGGCCCTGGCCCGTCTCTGCAAGGATATCGGTGTCGAAACCATTGCCGAAATGATCGACGACGAAACAACCCTTAAATTCGTCAGTAAATGCGGTGTCGACTTTGCTCAGGGGTTCCTGTTCGGCGAACCGTCGACGGAGATCGAAAAGTTCGAAGATTCTGGCCGAATCGTGCGCAGCAGCGTCGCTTGACCAGGGCCCATTAATCCGGTCATATACCCCCGGAATTTCTTTGCAAACAATGGTTTAACCGGATGAGCGACCTCAACCATATTGAGCTGTCTGAAGTCTTGCCGCTGGAAGTGCGGGAAGCGCTCGTAAAATCGCCGGAAACCATTCTGGAAACCTATCCCGATAGCGCTGTCTTGGTCGGCGGCGACGGCAATGTGCTGTCCAACAACCACAAAGGCGCGCTGCTTGCCGAAGTGATCGCCGAATCTTTCAACTTAAAAAAAGGCAACGAGCTAACGTCGTTGATCAACGAGGCCATCGACGGTGAAGGCGCCAATCTGGACGCCGTCAATCTCGATGACGATCAGCAAATCGATATTACCGCCGTCCCGTTAATCAAAGGACAGGCGGTATTGGTGTTCGGCCGCGACCATACGTTTGAGCACAATATGTTCGCGGCATTGATCGAATCCCGGGCCCGCTACAAGGATCTGGTGGAAATATCGTCGGACTTCTCCTGGGAACTGGGTCCCGACGGTAATTTTTCCTTTGTTTCAACCGGGGGCGCCATGGGCTATGGGGCGGACGAAATCGTCGGCCAGTCTCCGGAAAACTTCTTCAGTCTGCCGGTCGAATCGAAAGAAACGACTCCATTTGTCAGAACTGATAAATGTAACGACATCGAAGTCGAAATGAAAAGCGCCGACGGCAGTATCGCCAGCCTCCTGGTTTCGTCGTTGCCCCTGTTTGATGAATTGGGCAGTTGGCGAGGCTCCCGAGGAATTTGCCGGGATATTACGGAACACACACAGCAACGATTGGCGCTCGACGAAGCGCGCATGCGGGAGATACTTTTAAAACATCTCGTCGGTATTATCCGGGATGAAGTGGATCCGTTAAAAACTCTGACCGGGTCGATCAAATACATCGTCCGCGCCTCCAGCTTCAGCGGATGCAAGGTTTTTAAGCGCGATGAGTTCTCTTCCAAGGGAGAACTGTTTGTGATGGCTGCCGAGTATGGGGAGAAAGAAGCCAGCCCACCCGATGATCAAATTATTCCTATGTTTGAAACCGCTAATGGAACGTTGCCGGTTGCCGGTGAGGGATGGAGCGGCCTGTTGGCGCCGACCGGATACCGGGAACATATCAATGGCGCCATTTGTGTCTGGCGGGGGGATGGAACAACCGATTGGACGGATGGGGAAGTGGCTTTGGTGGACGCCGTCGCAGGCCAACTGGGAATCGCCATCGAGCGGGTTACCCAGCATGAACGCATTGTCCATCTTTCGAGGACAGACGAATTGACCGGTCTCCTGAACCGGCGCGCCTTTTTGGAAGAGGAATTGCCCCGGCGGATGGAGCGCCTTGTCCATGCCGGATTACCGGCAGCCTTATTTTTCGTCGACCTGGATAACTTTAAAAGGGTTAATGACGTGCACGGCCATCATATGGGCGACGAAGTATTGATCCGGCTATCACGATTTTTGGAAAAGCACTCCCGTCCGGGCGACGCCGTGGGGCGTTTCGGCGGGGACGAGTTCGCCATGTGGCTGGACGGTATGGACGCCGACCGGGCCAAGGAACGTGTCGAACTAATGATCGAGGACAGCGAGGAATTCAGAGAATATTCGGGCGACGACGATCACCCGCTGGGCATTTCCGTCGGCGTGGCCATGTTTGATTCTAAAACTGGTGACACCATCGAAGAACTCGTCCGCCAGGCCGACCAGGCCATGTATGAAGTCAAGCGTGGCGGTAAGGGCGGATTTTTAATCGCGCGTTGATTAGCCTTACATTTTATGCCCCTCAGGCGCCGGGCGTTCGCTCCGCTCTCTTGGCTTACGCGCCATCAGGCGCGGCGCGCAGTCGCGCTTACAAAAGTCCAAAAGGACTTTTGGAACAAAACGTTTACTGCGAAATCTCCAATCCAAAGTTCCTTTCAGAACTTTGGCAAGCGCGACTGCGCATCGGCGCTGATGCGCCGTAAGCCAAGGGTTCGGAGAACCCGCCCGGCGTTTGAGGGGCAATAAATTGTACCAGGTACAATTTTAAGCAGACTCGATTAATGTTCCCGCACCGTGTTCGGTGAATAACTCCAGGAGAAGGGCGTGGGGCACCCGTCCGTCGATGATGACCGCTGCATCGACGCCGTCGTCGACAGCATCGAGGCAGGTCTCGATCTTGGGAATCATGCCACCGCTGATGGTGCCGTCGCTGATCATTTTGCGCGCCCGCTTGGCGTCCATTTTTTCGATCAGATTGCCGTCCTCGTCCAGGACCCCCGGTACGTCGGTCAGGAGTAAAAGCCGTTTGGCGGCCATGGCGGCGGCGATGGCGCCGGCTGCCGTGTCGGCGTTGATATTATAGGTTTCCCCTTTGGACCCGGCGCCGATGGGTGCGATTACCGGTATCATGTCGGTCTCCTTGAAGACCTCAAGCACATGGGTGGTGATGCTTTCGGGCTCTCCGACGAAGCCGAGATCAAGAATTTTTTCGATGTTGGAATCCGGATCCCGTTGGGTGCGCCGGATTTTCGATGCCTGGATCAGTTTACCGTCCTTGCCCGACAGGCCGACGGCGAAGCCCCCGGCATTGTTGATGGAGGAGGACACCTGCTTGTTGATGGACCCCGCCAGCACCATTTCCACCACCTCGACCGTATCGGCATCGGTCACCCGGAGACCTTCGACAAAGGAAGACTTGATTTTTAGCCGGTCAAGCATGCCGGCGATCTGGGGACCGCCGCCATGAACGATAATGGGATGAATACCCACATGTTTGAGCAGCACGATGTCATTGGCGAACAGTTTCGCCAAGTCGTCATCGCCCATTGCATGGCCGCCATATTTGACAACGAAAGTCTCTCCCGCGTGCCGCCGCATATAGGGCAGCGCCTCGGAGAGGGTTTTGGCCTGCTTCAGCCAATCATCCTTCGTTTTGCTCGTGCTCTCGTTCATCCTCTGCTTAAGTCCCTGATTCGCAATGTGATTTCAAGAATTCCACCTGGAATGTAGACCAACTAACCTGAAATTGCGAGTGCTGCAAGCACGGCGCGCATTTCTTCGATACCGAAATTCTTGGCGGCGCTGGTGGTCAGGATATCCGGATGAGCCGCGACGTGGGAGGATATCTCCTTGGTGGTCTTCGCCAGCAGCTTATCCATCGTCCCTTTTTTGATCTTGTCACATTTGGTCAGAACGATCTGATAGGAGACAGCAGTGGTGTCCATCAGCTTCATGGTTTCCCGGTCATTGTCCTTCAGGCCATGCCGGGCATCGATCAGCAGGCACACCCGGCGCAACTGCGCCCGTCCCGACAGATACAGTTTTATGAGGTCGTTCCACTCGGCAACGGCGCTTTTGGACGCCTTGGCATAGCCGTACCCCGGCAGATCGGCCAGCATCAGACGATGGCCGAGATCGAAAAAATTGATCTGCTGGGTGCGCCCCGGCGTGTTCGATGTCCGGGCCAGGGATTTATGATTGGTGAGGGCGTTAATCAGGCTCGATTTACCCACATTGGA
>CAZNLR010000023.1:14878-74140 GCA_964574215.1 uncultured Rhodospirillaceae bacterium
CGGCCGGCAAAGGCGATCTCCGGCAATTCGGTCAGCGGCAACTGATCGAAATCGGTGGCGCCGATGGTGAATTCGCAGGACTGGGCGAACAGCAGCCGGCCGCCTTCCAAATCGAGCGTACTTTGATTGCCGTCGACGGAACCGGTCGCCATGAGCTTGGTCCCCCAAAAAAAGTCGGTTGCTTAGCTATTACCCGGTGTTGGTGCTTTGCCGCCGCCGATCTGCACACCGGCTTTCCGCATGATGACATATTGCTGCAAAATCGACAGGGCATTATTCCAGGCCCAATAGATCACCAATCCCGCCGGAAAACGGGCCAGCATAAACGTGAACATGATCGGCAGGAACATGAAAATTTTCGCCTGCATGGGATCGGGGGGTGGCGGGTTCAGTTTTTGCTGCATAAACATGGTGACGCCCATGATGATCGGCCAGACGCCGATTGCCAGAATTTCCGGCGGTGTCCAGGGAATGGCGCCGAACAGATTTACCGGGGTCAAGGGGTCGGCCGCGGACAAATCCTTGATCCAGCCGTAAAAAGGCGCGTGGCGCATCTCGATGGTGACGAACACCACTTTGTAACACCGGTATCTGCGGCAGGATCGGCAGGCAGCCCGACGCCGGGTTGGCTTTTTCCCGTTTGTAGAGCGCCATCACTTCCTGGTTCATGCGAGTCCGGTCTTCCTTGAAGCGCTCCCGGATTTTGACCATCTCGGGCTGCAACAGTTTCATTTTGCTCATGGCCCGGTAGGATTTGTTGGCCAGCGGGAAAAAGGCCAATTTGATCAGGACCGTCAGCAGCAGGATGGAAAGACCCATATTACCGAGGTGATCGGTGAAATAGATCAGGGCGAAAAAGATCGGTTTGGTGAGAAATTCAAACCAGCCCCAATCGATGGCCAGGTCGAAGCGGGAAATATTCAGATTGTCCCGGTAATCCAAAATCAGGGGTGCTTCCTTAGCGCCGGCAAAAAATTTGTTTTTGGTTTCCGAAAATCCACCCGCCGGTATGACCATGGCGCCGCCGCGGTAATCCACCTGATAGGTATTTAACTTATTCTGCACCTGGTCGCTAAAACGCGTATCGGCGGCAGATTTCTGATCGGGAATCAGCGCCGTCATCCAATATTTGTCGGTGATGCCGATCCAGCCGCCGGTTGATTTACTTTGGATGACTTTCGATTCCTGGATTTCATCGTAATCGACTTCTTTGAGAACACCATCGAAAACGCCCAGCAGGCCTTCATGGAGAATATAGAAGTCTGTGATTTCCGGCGTTCCCGTCCGCGATATGCGGCCGAAAGGATAAACCGTCGCCGGCTTGTCGCCTTGGTTTTCCACCCGCTGGGTGATGGAGAACATATAGTTGGCGTCCAGTTCCAGCGTTTGGGTGAATTTGACGCCGTCGCCATTGATCCAGGTCAGGTTGACCGGCGTTTCGGGAGTCAGAGTATTTTTATCGGCCTGCCACGCCGTATTGGCGTCCGGCACTTTGGTATCGGCGGAAACCCAGCCAAAATCAGCGTAATAAGGTTTGGGGGCGCCAAAGGGCAACAGCAATGAAATCTTGTCGCTGTCTTCCTCAATGGTTTCCCGGTAGTCGGTCAGGGTTAAATCGTCGAACCGGGCGCCGGTCAGGGAGACCGAACCGCTCAGACGTGACGACTGAATCTTGATGCGGGGCGATTTCTCCATGGCCGCTTTGCGTTGAGCCGCCTCGGCCACGGCCGGCACGGGTGCTGCGGCGCCGGGAACGGGAACGGCCTGGCCGGCACCCTTGCCATCCTGAATGCCGGGGGCGTCCGGCGTGGTGGGTGTTGTTCCGGGTTGTCCGGCGACGGTCGCGTCAGCGGAATCCTGGCTTGGCGGTGGCATTTGATCGATGGCGTAAAACTGCCAGCCGATCATAATGATCGCCGAAAGTACGATAGCCAGAATCAGGTTCTTTTGATCCATTATTCTTCGTTCCTAAACCAGCTTCCCGGCCAATTTCCCGAAAAAAGCCTATTTTCCAATTTGAGGCCTATCCGCCCCATGCGTCGCCGTCTCGGATTTTGTCATCGGAGGATTACGATTTGCGCGCCCGGTATATCCGGGTAGGTCGCCTTCTGCAACAGGCTTTTCAAGGGTCTCGTCAGCACTGGGATGGGGAACCGGATCAAATCCGCTGGTGCCCCAAGGGTGACAACGGAAAATTCGCTTAATGCCGTACCAGCCACCCCTGAGGGGACCATGAATGACCACCGCTTCCAAAGCGTATTCGGAGCAGGTGGGCAGGTGGCGGCAACTGCCGGGCAAAACCGGTGAAATTGCTAACTGGTAGACGCGGATTAACCCCCGCATCACCCACGCCAAAGCTGAGGACAATATCTTCATGTTCCTTATCCGGGTTCGCCTGGTGCACTTATTTTTTGCGCACCAAGTTTTTCCAGGGCTTTTTCCAAATCTTGTTCCAAAGAGGAAAACCGTCTTTTCAAGGCTTTGTGCCGGCCGATTATAACGTAATCCCGATTATTTGGCGTATATTGCGGGACGATATTCTCGGCGGCCTCGCGCAAGCGTCGGCGTACACGGTTGCGCACCACGGCGTTTCCCACTTTGCGGCTGACGGTAAACCCAACCCGCAAGGGAAGATCCGCTTCTTTCGCATCGTGTTCCCGCATTTGCAGGACCAGACCCGGCGTGGAGAATTTTTGGCGCGTTTTTGCGACCCGAAGAAATTCGGGACGTGTTTTCAATCGTGTAATTGGGCGTCCGATAGGAGGCTTTGCCCGGGAGGCTACTGGGGAGGCTACTGGGGAGGCTACTGGGGAGGCCACGACGGCACCCCGCAGGCTATGCGGACAGGCGCTTGCGACCCTTGGCGCGGCGTTTGGCCAATATACGGCGGCCATTGGCAGTCGCCATGCGCGAGCGGAAGCCATGACGGCGTTTACGCACGAGGTTGCTCGGTTGGAATGTACGTTTCACTGAATTTCTCCGAAATTTTCCGGCGTTAATTAGCGCCCGGGATTAACGCAGGCCCGGTGTATACGGTTTTGCGCCTGCCAAGTCAACGCCGGACAGCCAATTTATTGTGATTCTATATCACGCAATGGTGACTAGCCGGTGAGCCGAAAATTTCATTACATACAGCAGCAAGCGATTTACTTACGGGATTTATGTGGCACACTGAATAACCAGGACCAATCGATATAAATCAGATGAACGACGCCCCCTCTCATATCAGCAGCGACCCGGCCCCAGTGTCTCTTTCCGGCGAAGTGGCGCAAGATCAGGCTGAGCCTGAATCCGGGTCGCCAAAAAAAACCGGGCCATGGCGGCTGTTGCCCGTTCTTGTGTTGGCGGTTGGTTTGGGTGCGGCGTTTACCTTGGACCTTCATCACTATATGGGTTTCGAAAGTCTCAGCGAGAATCGCAACGCTATTCTGGAATGGAAGCAAAACAATTATTCATTGTCGATTGCGGTATTTATCGTCGCCTATGGGATTGCCACGGCCATCAGCCTGCCGGGCGCCATTTGGATGACCCTGGCCGGCGGGTTTATGTTCGGAACCGTTAAGGGCGGCTTTCTGGTATTGGTAGCTGCGACCTTGGGCGCAACCGTCATATTTCTGGCCGCCCGCTACGCCTTCGCCGATTATTTTCACGCCAAATGCGGTTCAGCCATCCACAAGTTTGAAGCCGGATTCCGCGAAAACGCTTTTTCCTATTTACTGGTTTTGCGTTTGGTGCCGCTGTTTCCGTTCTGGCTGGTCAATTTGGTGCCGGCTTTCCTGGGCGTCTCCACACCCGTCTACGTCATCAGCACGTTACTGGGAATCATGCCGGGTACGTTCGTTTACGCCAGCCTGGGCAACGGTCTGGGCATGATCGTGGACAAGGGCGGCATGCCGGATATGGCCATCATCTGGAGCCCGCAAATACTATTGCCGTTGTTGGGACTGTCCTTTTTGGCAATGATCCCTGTACTATACCGAAAATTTACCAAAGAATGATTTCAGTGATTCTCTCGTAATTTCACAAACAAATTAAATTTAACCGGGAAGCCGGACCCTATGACCGATATCATTCACACCGACATTTGCATCATCGGCGCCGGTTCGGGCGGCCTGACCGTTGCCGCGGTGGCCGCGCAGTTGGGGGTCGAAACGGTTCTGATTGAGCGGGACAAAATGGGCGGCGACTGTCTGAACTACGGTTGTGTTCCGTCCAAGGCGCTGCTGGCTGCCGCCCATGCCGCCGGCACCGCCAGGGCGGCGGACCGTTTCGGAGTCCGGACTGGTCCCATCGAGGTGGTTTCCAAGGGTGTATATAGTCACGTCAAAGGCACTATTGCAGAAATCGCGCCTCACGATTCAGTGGAAAGGTTCGAGGGTTTCGGCGTCAATGTTATTTTGGGCGAGGGCCGTTTTACCCGTCCCCGGGAGGTCGCCGTGGGTGATCAGCGCATCCGGGCGCGCCGGTTCGTTATCGCCACCGGCTCCGGTCCTTTTGTGCCGCCTATACCGGGACTGGACCAGACGCCCTATCTGACCAACGAAACGATCTTCGACCAGGATCAGGTGCCGAACCATCTGGTGATCGTGGGCGGCGGGCCCATCGGCATTGAAATGGCCCAAGCTCATCGCCAACTCGGCGCCGAGGTCACGGTTTTGGAAATGTTCACCATGATGCCCGATGACGATCCCCAACTGGTTGATGTCCTCCGCCAGCGGCTGTTAGCGGAGGGAGTCAGATTACGGGAAGGTGTAAAAGTCGTCGGCGCCGAAGAGGCGGGCGACGGCATTGCGGTGGAGATCGGAGGAGAGGCCGGAACCGAAAAAATAACCGGATCGCACCTGCTGGTGGCGGCCGGACGTCGCCCCAACCTTAAAACGCTCGGATTGGAATCCGCCGGTATCGACTTCGAGCCCACGGGCATAACGGTCGACGCCAGGCTCCGCACCAGCAACAAAAAGGTGTTCGCCATTGGCGACGTCGCCGGCGGTCATCAATTCACCCATATCGCCGGATATCATGCCGGGATTGTTATCCGCAACGCTCTCTTTCGGCTGCCGGCCAAAGTGAACACGTCGAATTACCCCTGGGTCACCTATACCTCTCCGGAATTGGCTCAGGTGGGGCTTACGGAAAAGGCGGCCCGGGAAAAATTCGGCGACGTGAAAGTGGTCTCCTGGCCTTTTGCCGAAAACGACCGCGCCGTGGCGGAAGGCGAGACCGACGGTATGATCAAAGTCATCGCCGACCGGAAAGGCCGCGTGCTCGGCGCCTCAATGGTCGGCCCCCATGCCGGGGAGTTGATCCAGATCTGGGGGTTGGCAATCAGCGCCAAACTCAAGGTGGGAAAGATCGCCGGCATGATTGCACCCTACCCGAGCCTGGGCGAAATCAGCAAAAGAGCGGCGGGCGAATTCTTTACGGACAAACTGTTTAGCGACCGAACCCGGGCAATCGTCAAATTTCTCACTCGTTTTGGCTGAAAATTATTATATAAACTTAGGATATGGCGGCACCCGAACATCCCAAACAACCGATTTTACGCAGCCTGTCGGCCAGGCTGCTGATCCTGACCCTGGCCTTTGTGATGCTGGGCGAGGTTCTCATTTACGCGCCCAGCGTTTCCCGATTCCGCAAGGTTTATCTCGAAGAACAAATTGCCGCCGCTCATCTGGCGACATTGGCATTGGAGCAGTCGGTCGGCCGCAGCGTCAGCGACACCTTGCGCCAGCGTCTGCTCAGCCATACCAATACCTATAACATCGTTCTCCGGCAGCCCGACCGCAGCATCTTCGTGCTCGGAGGCGGCGATCTGCCGCCGGTCGATTTGACCGTCGATATGCGCAAGCCGATGTTTTTCGGGTGGATCGCCGCCGCCTTCACCACCGTTTTTCAAACCGAAAACAGAATATTGAGGGTGATCGGCCGATCGCCGAAGAACGCCAATGTGGTGGTCGAGGTGACCATCGATGAAGAACCCATGCGTTTGTCCATGCTTGATTTCTCCTGGCGGATTCTGGGTCTGTCCATTGTCATTTCCGTAATTGCCGGCGGCCTGGTATTCCTGTCCCTGCAATGGCTGATGGTGCGGCCCATGGGCCGGATTACGGAAAGTATGACGCGGTTCCGCGCCAACCCGGAAGATATGAGCGTCGATATCGGGGCCACCAGCAGGGGCGACGAAATCGGTGTGGCCCAGCGTGAGCTATCGACCATGCAACGGGATCTGCGTCTGGCCCTGCGTCAGAAAGAACGGTTGGCCGCCTTGGGCGCGGCGGTCGCCAAGGTCAATCATGATCTCAGGAATTCACTGGCCACCGCCATGCTGGTGTCGGACCGTCTGACCGGCAGTGAGGACCCCGAGGTCAAACGGCTGTTGCCCAAACTGTTCGACGCCATCGATAAAGCGGCCGAACTTTGTTCACAAACCTTGAATTTCGTACGCGAAGGATCGCCCCTGTTAACGCCCAGCTGCTTCACCCTGTACGATTTGGTGAATGAAGTCGGCCAGGGCATTACGTCAACTGAAATCGGCCCCAACAGCATCAACTGGGTCAATGGGGTTCACCCTGAAATGCTGCTGGAAGCCGACCGGGAATTGATGTTCCGGGCGGTCAACAATCTGGGGCGAAACGCTTTTCAGGCGGGTGCTCGCACGGTCACTGTCAAAGCCAGCGAACGGCACAGCCGGATTTGTATCGAAGTGTCCGACGACGGACCTGGTCTGGCGGATAAAGCCCGGCAGAACCTGTTTACGCCCTTCGCCAGCACGACCAAAAAAGACGGAACGGGTTTGGGCCTGGTGATTGTGCGGGACCTTATGCGCGCCCATGGCGGTGATCTGACCCTCCTTAAATCGGACAGCAACGGCACCACCTTCGGCCTGGACCTGCCGGAGAAAATCAAGGATGACGCGCGGCTCTGGTACTAGAAGTAACAGATAGCATTTTTTGCCGATTATCTTCCAAGGCGTCCATTTACCTTACTCATACAAATATTTTCTCAAAGCGGTTTGAATTCCTTGTAAATTTTCGCTGCCTATTTTCGAGGCTATTTCCTCTTCGACGGTGGCGACGGCGACTCGGATATCCTTAACCAGTCGCCGGCCTTTTGCCGTGAAGACGATTGCTTTGGCCCGGCCGTCGGATTTGTCCGCCTTTCGCCCGACGAGTCCTTTGTTTTCGCATTGTAAAACCAAATTGCTCATTGACTGCTTGGTTATCGAGGCGCGCCGGGCGAGGTCCGTTATTCTTGTTCCTTTAAAGTCGAGGTTGCGAACAACCGTTAAGTGGGTGGTCCGAATATCCTCGTACCCCTGCAACTCGATAAGCTCAATTATTCGTTTCTCGAAACGTCGAGCCGCATCGAACAAAAATCGGCCCATATTCTCGTGCCGGGAATCCTCTGTTACACCCTCCACTTCCGGGAGGCTTTTGATTTTAATTTTCGACAACGCTGTTTTCTCCGTTTTCGGGTCAGTATCGAACTTTGCCTAAATTGAAAATTAGTTGACACGATCTCCCCAGGCAACGTACAAACTATTTAGACAGGTTAACTGACTATTTTAGAAGTTTTAGACATTATGTCCAGATTGGATTGAACGACCGCCTTTCTTAGCTATAGGCCGGTAGGGAGGGCGCAAATAGGGGAGGACTAAGGAAATGGAATCTCAAACCTTTGGTATGCCGGAAGAGCTGATCCTGATGCGGCAAACCTGCCGCGAATTCGTCGATGACGTAATCCATCCTTTCGTACGCGGTAATCCGGAGCGTGAGTGGCTGTTCGATCCCGACGCGCGGTTCCCGCTGGAACTGTTGGAGGCGGCCGATAAAATCGGCCTGCGCACCATCGGCGTTCCCGAGAAATTCGGCGGCGTCATGCTCGATCCTGAATTCGAGGCCCAGACTCTTGCTATCATTTCCGAGGAGATGGGGCGGGGCGATTCTGGTTTCGCCGATAAATTGGCCCAAAACTGGAAGATATCGCGGCTTCTCAGATTAACGGCGCCCGAACATCTGCAGGAGACTTGGTTTCCCCGTTTGGTCGAGGACCCGTCTTTCCTGCTCGCCCACGCCCTCACCGAACCGCGCGGCGCTTCGGACCGCTGGCTGCCCTATAATGCGCCCACCGCCAACATGGACACCAAGGCGGTTTTCGAGAACGGCCAATGGGTGCTGAACGGCCGCAAACACTTCATCAGCAACGGCTACGACGCCAAGCTGTTTGTCGTTTATGCCAACACCAACCCGGAGGTCGGTATTATCGATGGTTCCAGCAGTTTCCTGGTGCCCCGTGAAACGCCGGGTCTGACCGTAGCGCGCTGCAACGAAACCATGGGCGGACGTTACATGAATAACGGCGAGATCGCATTCGACGACTGCCGCGTACCGGAGGATCACCTCCTGATCAAGGACACGGCGCTGCAAAAAAAGACCGGCGCTTACTCCAACCCCGGCAGAATCATCCAGGCGGCTAAGAATCTGGGCGTCGGCGTCGCCGCCTTTGACGACACGGCGGCCTATGTTCAGGAGTATGTGCAGGGCGGGCGGCCGCTCATCCAACACCAGGCCGTCGCCGTGCGCCTAGCCGATATGGCCATCAAATTGGAGGCGGTGCGCTGTTTCCTGCGGCAGACGGCCCTGGCCTTGGACGCCGGTGTCCCTGAAGCCGGTCAAATGATCACCATGCTCAAGGTGCACGCCTCGGAAGAGGTTCTCAAAGTCTGCCAGCAGGCCATGGAACTGCACGGCGGCGCCGGCACCATGCTGGAAATGGGTATCGAAAAGCATTTCCGGGACGCCGCCATGTTTCCCCACATGGACGGCACCGTCGATATTTCCAGCTTCAAGATCATCAAGTCCATGTTCCCCGATACCGCCGGCGGCTATGCTGGACCGGAATCAAATTAGATTTGACGCGAAAGGATAAGCCTCATGCAGGGAAAAATAGCCCTCGAAGAACACTTCGCCATGGAAGATACGCTGTCGGATTTGGAAAGCCGTTTGAGCGATACGGGGGATTGGTCGGACACGCGCCGCCGCCTGTTGGACATTCAGGATTTGCGGCTGCAAGAAATGGACAAAAACGGCATCGAGATGGTTATTCTGTCCCATACGGCGCCGGGTATTCAGGAGCTCCTCGATACCGGGGAGGCCATCGAATTGTCACAGCGGGCCAACGATTTACTGGCCGAGGAAATATCCCTCCACCCCGACCGGTTCGCCGGATTCGCCGCCTTGCCCATGCAAGACCCGGAGGCAGCGATCACCGAATTAACCAGATGTATCAAGGATTTGGGATTCAAGGGGACGATGGTGAACGGTTTCACCCAAAAGGACGTGCCCGATTCGGCGATCTTCTATGATATTCCCGAGTACCGCCCTTTCTGGGCCGCCCTTGCCGAGTTCGACCTTCCTTTTTATATGCATCCGCGCACAACCATCGCCAGCCGGTCACAGCACTACGACGGCCATCCCTGGCTGTTCAGTTCCGCCTGGGGATTTTCGGTGGAAGCATCGATCCATTCTTTGCGTTTAATCGGTTCGGGCCTGTTCGATGATTTCCCCAAACTGCAAATCATCCTGGGCCATTTAGGCGAACGTATTCCCTTCGACATGTGGCGTTTGGATCACCGCATCGAAAGACAGCCGTGCGGCTATTCGCTGCCCCAGCCGATGAGTTACTACCTCCGCAATAATTTTCATCTGACCACCAGCGGTAATTTCTATGAGCCGGTTTTTAGTTTCACCATCGGCGAGATGGGCGTCGACCGAATTATGTTTTCCGTCGATTATCCCTATGAAGACATGACCGAAGGGGCGGAATGGTTCGACCAAATGGAAATGACCGAAGAAACACGCCTGAAAGTCGGTCGCACCAACGCCATTGAATTGTTCAAGCTGGACCTGGCCTGATCAATCGCCGATGGCGACGCCTTCCCGCCTGGGATCGGCGCCGCCGGTCAGGGATCCGTCACTGCCGATGCCAATGCCGTGCAAGCCGCTGGTTAAGTCCGTTATCCGCACCTGATGCCCTTTGTCCTCCAAGGACCCTTGGAGGGCGGCCAGAGGAGAGCCCTTTTCCAGGTCGGTTGCGCCGTTGCGGTTGACGAAGTGGGGCAAGTCGATGGCCGCCTGAATATTCATTTGCCAATCCAGGGTGGCGATCAGGGTCTTGGCGACATAGCCGATAATCCTCGAGCCGCCGGGCGAGCCCACCGCCAGCACCAATTTGCCGCTGCCGTCGGTCACCAGGAAGGGACTCATGGACGACCGGGGCCGCTTGCCCGCCTGGACGCTGTTGGCAATGGCCTTGCCCTTGACGATGGGCAGGAACGAGAAATCGGTCAGCTGGTTGTTGAGCAAAAATCCCCGCACCATAAGGCGTGAGCCGAAAACGTTTTCTATGCTGGACGTCATGGACACCGCGTTACCGTTGCCATCGACAATGCTGATATGGGATGTGGATAGGCCTTCATGGCTATCGGCGGGGCCGTATTTGAGAGCCGTCTTGCCCATCGGATTACCCGGTGCCGCCTTTCCCATACTTTTGGCCGCCGAAATTTGCTTCGCTCGCCGGGACAGATAGCCGGGATCGATCAGCCGGTTGGTGGGCACATTGACGAAATCCCCATCGGCCAAATAGGTGTTGCGGTCGGCGAAGGCCAGCCGGCTGGCTTCGGCAATTAAGTGGATGGCGTCGGCGCCGCCCGGTTCCAACTTGGCCAGATCAACGCCGTGCAAGAGACCCAGAATCTGCAATGTGGTCACGCCGCCGGAGGTGGGTGGCGGCATGCCGCAAACCAGCCATTTACGGTAAAACGAACAGACGGGACTGCGCTTTTTGGCGTCATAATCCCTGAGGTCGGACACCACCATTCGACCCGGATTGATAAGGGAATTTCTTACCGCCCGGACGATCTCGCGGGCGATCTCGCCGGTATAAAAAGCCCGGGCTCCGCCCTTGGCGATTTTGCGGAAGGTTTCGGCCAGCGGTTTATTGACCAGTCGCGCGCCGACGGCAAGCGGTTTGCCGTCCTTACCGAAAAACATTTCGATGGTGGTGAAGAATTTGCGAAGATGCCGGTCCTTGGTGATCAGCTTATGCAGGCGGGGGGAAACCTCGAAACCTTCCTCGGCCAATTTGACGGCCGGATCAAAAAGTTTGGCCCAGGGCAGCTTGCCGTGCTTTTTATGGGCCATTTCCAACATACGCAACAAGCCGGGTACGCCCACCGACTGCCCGCCGGGAACCACATCGTGGAAATTCCGCTTGCTGCCGTCGGGATTGAGAAACATGTCCGGGGTGGCCCGCTTAGGCGCCTTTTCGCGCCCGTCATAGGCCTCGATTTCGCGGCTTTTGGCTTCATAGTGCATGAGAAAAGCGCCACCACCGATGCCCGAGGACTGAGGCTCCACCACGTTCAATACCAATTGGGTGGCGATGGCGGCGTCAACGGCGCTGCCGCCGGCGCGTAAGATATCCAGTCCGGCCTTGGCCGCCAGGGGATTGGCGGCGGCCACCATATATTTATCCGCTTTGGCGGCGTTCCGGTTGGAGAAGTTGTGAAAATTACTGGTGGCGGCTTCAGGCTTTGCCCGGGCGTCACCGGACAGCTGCAATTCGCCTTCGTGTTGGCAGGCCGTCAGCACGATACCGCAGCACGCAGCCATCAGGACCGGTTTGCAGCGGATTAAAATTCCGCCGAATGGAAACTTTGGGGCCATTCTTTTATTGTCCTTCAAAGAGCACTTTTATTTGACTGGATAATGCCCGAGATTACACCCGAGCGCCAAGAGTAATACGTGAAAATAGAGCAAAAATTTGTTTTCGAATTCATTTGGGGTCAAATCCTTTGCGGCCAGCCATTCATCTGATGCATAGCAGGTCACCGGGACAGACGGGCGGCGGCACCCTGTTCATTTGGGGTCCTATATGATATGCCAGCGCCTGTTCCGAATGAAATAACCATGGATTTCGTTTGATATGAGCACCGCCAAAGGCAAGAATCGCCGCACGACCGTCCCCGATATTGCCGCCCGCAAAGGCGGTGAACCAGTTGTCTGTTTGACAGCTTATTCCGCGCCTATGGCCAAGGCCCTTGACCCCCATGTCGATCTTCTTTTGGTGGGCGATTCCGTCGGCATGGCGCTTTACGGTATGGACAGCACCCTTGGTGTAACCTTGGAAATGATGATCGCCCACGGCATGGCCGTCATGCGGGGCAGTGAATTGGCCTGCGTCATCGTCGATATGCCGTTCGGCTCCTATCAGGAATCACCACAGCAGGCCTATCGCAATTGCGCCCGTGTCATGGCGGAGACCGGCTGCGCCGGGATCAAGATCGAAGGCGGCAAGGAAATGGCCGAGACGGTTGAATTCATGGTTGCGCGTGGCATCCCGGTTATGGGGCACGTAGGATTAAAGCCCCAGTCCCATAACGTGTCGGGCGGCTTCCGGTCCCACGGCAAGGACCCGGAGGAAGCGGCGCAGATCACGGCGGATGCAAAGGCGATATCCGACGCCGGCGCCTTTTCCATCGTCATCGAAGGCACGGTCGAAGCCCTGGCGGCGGAGATCACCGCGAATATTCCGACGGTGACCATCGGCATCGGCGCCTCGGCAGCCTGCGACGGTCAGGTCCTGGTGACGGAAGATGCCATTGGCATGTTCACAGACTTCACGCCGAAATTCGTCAAACGGTTCGCCGAAGTGGGACGGGATATCGGGCGCGCCGCGGAAGAATACGCCAAAGAAGTCAAAGCCCGCACCTACCCCGCCGCCGAACATTGCTACGGTAAAAAATAGATGACCGTGCCATTGGAAATTGTCCGCACCGTTGCGGACCTGCGGGCGCGTATCCAAAGTTGGCGAAAGTACGGCCTCAGCGCCGGATTGGTGCCGACCATGGGAGCTCTCCATGAAGGTCATTTTTCCCTGGTCGATCATTCCAGGAAAGACAATTCCAAAACCTGCGTTACCCTGTTCGTCAACCCCAAGCAGTTCGCTCCCGACGAGGATTTCGACGTTTATCCGAGGACCGAGGAACAGGACGCTGCCGCCCTGGCGGAACGGGGCGCCGATCTGCTGTTCGCTCCTGGCGTTGAAGAAATGTACCCGGCAGGGTCGGTTACCAACGTATCGGTGCCGGGGATCGGCGATCTCTGGGAAGGCGCTTTCCGGCCCGGTTTTTTCGATGGCGTAGCGACGGTGGTGTGCAAGCTGCTGCTTCAAGCGTTGCCCGATCACGCCTATTTCGGCGAAAAGGATTATCAGCAGCTTTGCGTCATTCAGCGCATGGTCGCCGATTTGGATATCCCGGTAACCATCAAGGGCTGCCCCATCGTGCGAGAGGAAGACGGTTTGGCGCTGTCGTCTCGCAATGCCTATTTGAGCCAGGAGCAGCGGCAAGCGGCGCCGGTCCTCAACCAGGCCATGCGGGAGGCGGCGCGGAATATACAAGGTGGTGCGTCGGTGGCGGAAAGCCTCAAACAGAGCAAGGACAAAATCCTGACTGCCGGATTTAAAGAAATCGACTATTTGGCGGTCTGTGATCCTACCAACCTTGAAGAGTTGGATAGAGTTGACGGTAAGGCGCGTCTCCTGGCTGCCGCATGGCTGGGCAAAACCCGTTTGATCGACAATATCCCCGTCTAGGACGAGGCCTCTTTTTCCACTTCTTTATTCTCCGTTTTTTCTTTCGTTTTTTCCGGCGACAGCACCAGGGCCAGAGAGCCGCATACCAGAATCAGCGCCCCTATTTCCCGCCAGCCGACCGGATCGCCTAACACCAGATGACCGCTAAATACGCCTAAAATGGGTGCACCCAGTATCGAAACGGATGAGACGGTCACCGGCACTTTATCGACAATGTGGAACCAGGCGAACCAGCAGAACACAATCGGGTAGACCAGCACGAACAGGGTCGCCAGGACGGCGTCCAGCGACACCGGTTGCCATAAATCATGTTCAATAATGACGGCGATGATACTGATCGGCAGTCCACCCAGGATCATTTGCCAGACCACGTTGGAAAGGGTGGGCAGACGCCATTTATGATGTTTTTGTACTACCGTCCCGGCGCCCCACGCCATGGCCGCCAATAGCATAAACAGCGTTCCCGCCGGAGAGGTGGTCATCACACCCAGTTTCCCCAGTGCCAGAACGGCGATGCCCGCCAGACCGATAATCAAACCGGATATCCGTTTCAACGTCGGTTTTTCACCGATGAAGATCATGCTCAGGATAACCGCCCAGAGGGGCATGGTGTAGGCGACGATGGAGGCCTGGCCGGAAAGCATCAGGCTGATGCCGTAGGCGCTTAAGCTATGCCACAGGAATATGTTGAAAAACCCCGCTGTGGCCACCTGCCGCCATTCTCCGTGAGGCAACTGGATTTTCTGCTTCATGGCGAGGCCGACAATCACAATCACCGCCGCGGCTGTTGGGGCCACCAGTCCCCGGAAGGTCCAGGGCGGAATTTCACTCAAGCCGATTTTGAGAAACGGCCAGGAGATGCCCCAGCCGAATACGGCCGCGGCCAGCAGCAGATAACTTCGAAGGGAAAGAGTGCTGGTGCTCATCGACGGGGCTTCGCTTGCTCAAGAAAAAACCGGCATCTCAAGGACGCCGGTTTTTGATGATAATACGTTTTACACGGTTAGTTCAAATAAAGATGAACTTCGTTGGATTGGGCCGCGCCGCTGGTCCGCGCCGAGACGCCGATCCGCTGGGGCGGTAAACCCATCCGTTGCAGCGCCCGCAGCACGCTCTCCGCATTGCGCTGCGCTTTGTTCGAGTTGAGTGCGACGCGCGCCGCCCCGCCCGAAGCAGGGGCCACGGCAACCAATGAGAAGGTTGCGTTGGGCCGGCGTTCCAGGGCCCGGCTGACGGCATTATAAAGCGCTTGTTCGTAGGCCACATTGGACCGGTCGAACCGGATCACCACCAAGGGCCGGCGGCCGACGGTGGAGCGGGCCACAGGCGCGCCCATGGGGGCATTGGCGGTCGCCGCCGAAAGCGCCCGGTTGGTCAGGCTGGCGCCCATAATCTCGCCGCTCTTGATGGAACTGGACAAGGTGTTCAGATTGCTGCGTTCGGTCGCGACGTAATTGGTTTGGCGCTGAATGTCTTCGGACAATTCCTTGAGCAACCGGTCGATCAGCACCACGGTGCGGTTGACCTCGTCTTCCAGGATAGCCAGTTGCTGATGGTCGTTGTCTACAGCGCCCGACAGGCGGAAGGCCGCGCGGGTGTTTTCAGCCAGGAATGCGGCCAATGTGGAATCCGCGGTTACCCTTGTGGTCAACACGTTCATATTGCTGATATCGTCACCGATCTTTTTAAGATCCGACAGGGCTTGATTGAACTGATCCACCAGAATCGGGTTACCGGGCGTGGTGCCCACCTGGAGCCGCGCATTGATGGCCGAGACCGCCGAGTGATAACGCTGGGAATCCTGAACCGTTCTGGCGCGGACCTGCTGCAAATCGCCATTGTCTTTGGAGACGTTCCTTTGCAGCCGGGTTAACTCATTCCGCAATTCAACGACTTTTTTACCGACGAAGGTGCCGGTGTCACTACCGGGCGTTACGCCTTTGGGCTCAAAATTGGTGTTGCCCATGGCGGGAGGCTGCTGAGCGGGAACCGGCTGTGGCGCTCTTTGCACCTGGGCCGGCTGTGGGGCCCGTTGCGGCGCTGCCTGCGCCTGTTGCTCGCTTCCCGAAGGGTCTTCACCGGTCAATGACGGCAGGAGAGATTCGGAAGTAAAAGAACAGCCCGACAACAGGATTGTCGCGCTAACAAAAATCGAGCGATAATTTTTCAAGTCCATCGCGTCGGTTACCCTTATAATAATTTATAGAAGCCCGGACAAATCAATGATTTAGTAGAATGAATTAACATGCCTCACTTCTTTTTATCAAGTAATACTTAATGGGCCTCTGAGCGTCGCGCAAGTGATAAAGCATGGTGATTAATAAATATCACCGGAATTTCGACTAAAAATCGCCGAAACATGTCTTGAAAGACCTCTTCCTATTGAATAGTGTCCCCAACTTCTTAGCGCCCGTAGCTCAATTGGATAGAGCGTCTGACTACGGATCAGGAGGTTGGGGGTTCGAGTCCTCCCGGGCGCGCCAAGCTTTTTTCGTTTAAAATCAAAATTTTACCTATTTAATAGCGTAAAGTTAGGCTTCTGGTTGGCTTAAATACGTTTACAGTCTGAAATCAAGAAGAGTGCAAAGTTCTGCGCATCACTTTTTACAGTCATTAATCTTTCTTCTGAAGTACCCGTTTGGAACCCGAATCGGGAAATCTGTCGCCGACCAGCCGGTTAAACCTCATCCTGATGTTGTCAATTCGATCCAGGCGATGCCTTGGGCTTCGGAGAAATAATGTTCGACGCAGTTGTCGCCAGGGCCGCCCCGGTCGATCACCATAAATTCTTGACCGTCCGATAAAACGAGCAGCGGATGATGCCACAAATCACGTTGATAATTGACTCCCTGAGTTCCGCTAGCCCGGAAGGCGCGAAGGTCGGTCGGTGAGACTTGGTCGGCGACGGGCGCCACGACCACCAGATAGGGCTTGTCGTGCAGCGGATAGAAGGCCTGCGAGCCGAGCGGATGGCGCTCCATCATTCTAATTTCGATTGCTTTGCCGGCTTCGGTAAACCTGGTTCGGCCGCGAAAAATACTGACGATGGGGTGGCCGCTTTCAGCTCCGACATCGATAGAAGCAAGGTCGTGAAATCGTTCGGTCGTCTCCTCGTTAATTAAAAGAGGTTCGGCGCCGGCGATCTCTATGACATCGCCGAAGGGGGCGAAGTTTTCCTTGGTTAACGGCGTGACTTCAAGCTTGCGAACCATGACTAACCGTCAGCCGTCGCCAGTTTGCCGAACAACCGTATCCGGCTGACGCCGCCATCGGGAAAAATGTTAAGGCGGGCATGGGAAATCGGCCCCATCTTGTTGACGGTGTCACCTTCGAAGGTATGGATTTGATCCATATCGAGTTTTTGCGGCGTCATCAATTCTGCCCAGGAACAATCATCGGTCAACAAATCAACGTCATCTTTTGGATCCACCAGGGCGGCCTGTATCGAACAGCGGTCGGGAAAGTTGCCTTTGAAGTGAGCCGTGTCCACTTCAATCCGCTCGACGATGCCGGGCGCACCCAAGGCAATGACGATCCAATCATTGCCTGGCTCCCGCCGCCGCCTTGTTTCCCACCCGTCGCCCATATCCTGGCCCCGCCCAGGCGCCAGGATGACCCACGGATTGCCGTAATGGGCGTCATTATATCCGACGATGCCGCCGCCGTTGGTAATGGCCGTCAATTCGTGAACGCCGTTGGGGTCGTGACGTTTCCATTCGCAATGGGGCTCCCCGTAGACCCGCAGGCGGGCAACGCCACCGTCCGGGAAGATATTGAGCCGCAAAATGTTGACCCGCGCGCTATTCTCGACGGCGATGAAATTTTGGGAATCGGCATCAATTTTGGAGCGCGGTACAATTTCCGTCCATTGTGTATCATCGTTGGGATCGCTTTCGGACAGCACACCCTCGATCGATGCCTCCGGCGGATGATTGCCGGTGAAATGGCGCGTATCGATATCGACGCCGGTGATCGTGCCGCGCGCGCCCAGGCGAAGAATGCAGTGATCATTACCGCCGTCCCGCCGCCGCCGCGATTCCCATCCATCCATCCACTTACCGTGGTCGTCGTATTTGTCGGCGATAAAAACCGGATCCTCGTTTTTAATCAACCGCTCCTTGGGAGCGAAAAAATCATCGGTGGCGTAGATGACTTTCGCGCCCAACCGCGGCGACGCCAGATTGACGGCGTTCCGGGCGAAGGTGGGCAGGATGGTTTCTTGATCTCTCATTATTTTATTTCTTTCAATCTCAGAAGGGCAATGCGGTGCACCTGCGTCAATGCTTCGTTAAACTCCGTCTCCGGGTCATTGTTTACCCGCGCCCGAAATATTTCCAGTATGTCTGTCCGGTGGTAACCGCGAACCGCCAAAATAAAGGGAAAGCCGAATTTTTCCTTATAGGTGTCGTTGAGTTTCTGAAACTCGGCGAATTCTTCAGGCGTGCAGTTGCCGAGATCGGCGCTGGCTTGTTCCGATGTGGACTCTTCGGTGAGTTCTCCCCGCACGGCCAGCTTGCCGGCAAGATCCGGATGGGCGCGGAGGAGCGCGAGTTGCGGCTCCCGCCCGGATTGGTTTACCGCCTCAGCCATCAATTCATGCAGAGCGTCGGCGTCGTTCCCGGCGTCCGTCAAGCCCCCAACGTCCTTCAATTTAGTGTCATAGACTTTTTCGGCGATCCATGGCGAGTGTTCATAGACGCCGCCGAAGATTGCCAGAAATTCATCCCGGCTCACCCGGCTTGGTTGGTTCTCGCTATATATGTGCCGGTCCGTCATCAGGTGTTAGCCTCGTAAGGGTGCGTTTCGCGCCAATGGCGGGCGATATCGACCCGGCGGGCAAACCAGACTTTGTCGTGGCTGCGGGCATATTCGACGAACTTCTTGAGTGCCTGGAAACGACCGGGACGCCCAACCACCCGGCAGTGTAGGCCGACCGACATCATTTTCGGCGTATTGGCGCCTTCTTCGTAGAGGGTGTCGAACGAGTCTTTGAGATAGGCATAGAACTGGTCGCCCCCGCCAAACCCGGCCACCGCCATGAAGCGCATATCATTGGCGTCGAGGGTGTAGGGCACGACCAGGTGCGGCGTATCGATCATATTCGACCAGAAGGGCAATTCATCGGAATAGTCGTCGGCGTCGTAAAGAAATCCGCCTTCATCGGCGATCAGTTGCCGTGAATTAGGGCTGGTGCGGCCCGTGTACCAGCCGAGGGGCCGTTCCCCCGTCACCTGTTGGTGGATTTCAATGGCCTGTTCGAGATGCTCTTTCTCGATTTCCTTGGGCATGTATTGATAATCGATCCAGCGGAGCCCATGGCTGCAAAATTCAAAACCGTTCTTGAGACCGGCCTCAGCGACGGCCGGATTTCTCTGTAGCGCCATGGCGATGGCGAAAACAGTCACTGGAATTTCATTCTGCTTGAACAACTCGAACAACCGCCAGACACCGACCCGGCTGCCGTATTCGTAGATCGATTCCATGCTCATATGGCGAATGCCTTCGCGCATATCGGCATTGCTGATTTCAGAAAGAAAGGCCTCGGAGGCTTTGTCGCCGTGAAGGATGCAATTTTCGCCGCCTTCCTCGTAATTGATGACAAACTGCAAGGCGATGCGCGCGCCGTTCGGCCAATCGGCTTTTGGTTTGTCCGGACCGTAGCCGATCAAATCGCGGGGATAGGAGCTGAAGTCTGTTTCTTGGGTCATTTGGGCCTCTAGGCGCTCTTGCGGGCTTCGATGATGTCGGCGAATACCGCTTTGAGGTTGTCAGATGATTCCGGCGCATCCAGTTTCATTTCGGCCTCGGCTTTGTCGAGGTGAAGCGCCATCAAATCCCGGCTTTTGTCCGCTTCACCGGCGTTCACGGCGTTCACAATATTGATATGGTCGTCATCAACACACAATAAATGCCCCGGGGATTCGTAAAGCGCCAGTGCGAGCGATGATTGAGCCACCAATTGCCGCAGCAAATCCTGGATCGGCCGATTGCGGGCAACCTGCGCCAATCTGACGTGAAATTCCCCCGCCAGGCGTATGGCGCCGGAGCGGTCGCCGGAATTGATGGCGGCATTTTCCCGGACGACGATGTCCTTGAGGGTTTCGGTGTCTTCTGGGATGCAGAATTCGCAGGCATCCCCGATGATGCCGATTTCCAGCAAACGCCTTGCGGCAAAAATCTGACGGACATCTTCCGCCGCCGGCGTTGCAATCACCGCCCCCCGGTTGGGCCGCAGTTCGACGACCTTATCCAACGACAGGCGTAATAAAATACGCCGAATGATCGTCCGGCTGACCCCAAAGATCTCGCACAACTCACTTTCCTTGAGCTTGGCACCAGGGATCAAGCGCTGTTCCAACACGGCGCTAAAGACCTGATCGTAGATCCATTCGTCAGATGTTTCCGATTGTCCGCTCATCGCTACGTCTTAAATTGAGTTCCTCAGTATTGTATACGATAATTTTAAAAAAAGAATACTTAAAATAAAGAATTTTGGCAAAATTTTATGATCCGGCAGGACTTACGCTAAAGCGATAAGGTGGAAAAATTGAAATTTTGGCAGAATTAAACAACTTTATCGTTGCATTTTGAGTATGGTATGAAGTAGCATTCACCATATATTGACAACAATAATATTAAAAAACGTATACAATAATGAGGCGTCTTTCTGAATGGGCTATTTGACCACACATATATTGGATGCGGCGCAGGGATGTCCGGCCGCCGGTGTGCGCATTGAACTGTATTCTGTCGATGCGGGTGAGGCGAAATTCCTGACCGACGCGGTAACCAATGATGACGGCCGCTGTGATCAGCCAATCCTAGATGAGAAATCGTTTGCAACAGGGGTCTACGAATTGCGGTTTTTTATCGGCGCCTATTTTAAGACTTCCGGGATGGAATTGCCCGACCCGGCGTTTCTCGATGTGGTGCCGATTCGCTTCGGCATAGCATCGCCAGAAGATCACTATCATGTACCGCTGCTGGTTTCACCCTTCGCCTATTCGACCTATCGCGGCAGCTAAATACAGAAAAGGTTACAGGAACGATGATCGATATCGCTTGGGCAGACTGGTTGGAACTCGTGTTCCGGTGGCTTCATTTAATCGCCGGTATCGCCTGGATCGGCTCTTCTTTCTATTTCATTTTTCTCGATCTCAGCCTGCGCCATAGACCCGGCTTGCCCGATGCCATCAAAGGCGAATCCTGGAACGTCCACGGCGGCGGCTTTTATCTGATGCAGAAATACGTGGTCGCGCCCGAACAAATGCCCGAGGAACTCCATTGGTTCAAATGGGAAGCCTATTTTACCTGGATTTCGGGCTTCGCCATGATGATCATCATCTATTACTGGGGCGCCGAAAGCTTTTTGATCGATACGGAAGTGCTCGATCTTCAACCTTGGCAGGCGATCGCCATCAGCGTCGGTATCTTTATCGCCGGTTGGGTGGTTTATGACCAACTGTGCAAATCGCCCTTGGGTAAAAACGGCCTGGCGCTGTCGGTGGTCGTATTCCTGCTGATTCTCGCCGCCGCCTACGGTTTTACCAACGTCTTCAGCGGCCGGGGCGCTTTTGTCCATGTCGGCGCCACCATCGGCACCATCATGGTGGCCAACGTCTTTTTCGTCATTATTCCCAACCAGAAGATTGTCGTCGCCGATCTGATCGCCGGACGAACACCCGAGGCGAGGCTCGGCGACGAAGCCAAACAGCGATCGACCCATAACAACTACCTGACCCTGCCGGTCCTCTTGATGATGATCAGCTCTCACTTCCCGATGATATTCTCAAATCAGCATTCCTGGATCGTGGTGGCCCTGGTCTTGATCATCGGCGGCATCGTGCGCGACTACTACAACGCCAAGAACGAGGGACAGACGGGCAATCGGCTGAAATGGCAATGGCCGGCGGCGACGGTGCTGATGTTTATATTGATGGCCTTTGTCAGCTACCGGGAAGACGTCCAAGTGGCCGAAGACGATCAGCTTGAATCGAACGACGTTCTGGCCATTGTCCAGACGCGGTGCGTATCGTGCCACGCCACCAAGCCGACTGACGAAGATATCGAGGAAGCGCCGGGTGGCGTGAAGCTGGAAACCGTTGCCGATATTAAAAAATACAGCGCCAAAATTCTAAAGCAATCGGTGCTGACCAACGCCATGCCCCTGGCCAATAAAACAAAAATGACCAAAAAGGAACGTCAGGGAGTTGGTGACTGGATTCGGCGCGGTATGCCGATCGAAGAAGAATAGGATATAGTAGATCCCAACGAATTAATACTAAGCCACCGAAGCAAATAAAAAGATCAGGGAGCAATCGGTAAATGGCGATCCAGTTTTACTTGAATGGCGAATTGCGCCAGGTTGCGTCGGTTGCGCCGACGACAACCGTGCTGGATTATCTCCGCGATCATGCCGGGCTGCCCGGCACCAAAGAAGGCTGCGCTGAAGGTGATTGTGGGGCTTGTACGATCGTTGTTGCCGATACCATCGACGGCAGGCCCGATTATCAGGCGGTCAATTCCTGTTTACTGATGTTGCCTCAGTTGGACGGTAAACATGTCTTCACGGTGGAGGGCGTCGCCGACGCCAAGGGGCCACTCGACCCGGTTCAAAGCGCCTTGGTCGAAAGCGACGGCACCCAATGCGGATTTTGCACGCCGGGATTCGTCATGTCGCTCTTCGCCCTGCGTCACAGTGAAGAGGAAATCACCGAAGACGTCATCCACGACGCACTGGCAGGAAATCTCTGCCGGTGCACCGGCTATCGGCCGATTGTCGAAGCGGCGCGGGACTCCTGCGGCGGGGTTGGGGACCCGAAACCGCTCGAAGCCGTTACGACAAACGATGCCTACAGTTTAGACGGCCAGATGTTTTTTGCGCCAAGCCGTTTTGAAGACATGATTCAGATGTGCGCCGCTCATCCCGACGCCCATCTGCTGGGAGGCGGCACCGACCTTGGCATTCTGGTGAGCAAAGAACGCCAGCCGCTCGAGACCGTCATCCACACGGCACGGATACCTGAACTGAATATAATTGAAGAGGACGATTCCGCACTGACCTTGGGCGCAGCGGTGACCTATAGCCGGGCTCTGCCGTATATTGAGCGGCTTTATCCCTCTTTTGCCGCCATGATCAAACGGATCGGGTCCCGCCAGATTCGCAATGTCGGCACCATCGGAGGCAATATCGGCAATGCGTCGCCCATTGGTGATACGCCGCCTTGCCTGATCGCCCTTGATGCCACGCTGGTCTTGGCCTCGAAATCGGGTGAGCGGGATATTGCGATCGAGAATTTTTTTCTCGATTATCGGAAAACCGATCTCCGACCGGGTGAATTCATTAAATCGATCCGCATTCCCAAGCTCACAGAGGATCAGGAATTCCGCACGTATAAAATTTCCAAACGCTACGATCAGGATATCTCCGCGGTGATCGGCGCTTACCGTTTGGATATTTCCGGTGATACGGTAGCCGAGGCGCGCATTGTCTATGGCGGTATGGCGGCGACGCCAAAGCGCGCTCCGGCGTGTGAAGCGGCCCTATCCGGCCAAGTCTGGACCGTGGACAGTGCCGTCTCTGCGGCGGCAAAAGTGGGCGAGGATTACGCCCCCATCAGCGATCATCGGGCGAGCAGGCAATACCGCCTGAAAATCGCCGGGAATTTATTTCTGCGGCTCTATCGGGATTTGTCCGGTGAAGATCAGGCCCTGGAAGTGATGGCATTATGATGGATGGACGTGCCGACATAGTGGGTGCAGCCCATGCCAATGTCCGCCACGACAGCGCCCGCAAGCATGTTACCGGTGAGGCGATTTATATCGATGATATGCCCAGCCTGCCCGGCACCTTGGAAACTGCCTTGGTCATCAGCCCGCATGCCCACGCCGCTGTCAAATCCATCCACATTGAGAATGCTCTTGCCCAGTCCGGCGTCCGGGCTGTCCTGACGGCGGATGATGTTCCCGGTAAAAACGACATCGCGCCGATCTTCACCGATGAGCCGCTATTGGCCGATGCCGTTGCTGAATATGCCGGCCATCCGGTTGCCATCGTCGCCGCCGAAACTTTCGATCAGGCCTTGGCTGCGGCCCAGCTGGTGCAGGTCGATTATAAAGAATTGGCGCCGGTGCTGAAGATCGCCGAAGCGCTGAAGAAAAAGCAATTTACCTACAATCCACCGACCGTGGAACGGGGCGATCCAGACGGCGCGCTTGCAAAAGCGGCGCATAGAATTTCCGGAGAGTTTGCCTGTGGCGGCCAGGATCATTTCTATCTCGAAGCCAATATTGCTTTGGCGGTACCGGCGGAAGATCAGGATATAACCGTCTATAGTTCGACCCAACATCCGACCGAAGTGCAGCACGGCGTCGCCCATGTGCTTGGTGTTCCCAGCAATGCCGTAACCGTGGAAGTGCGCCGGATGGGGGGCGGCTTTGGCGGCAAGGAAAGTCAGCCGACCATCATCGCCGGTCTGGCCGCCCTGGTTGCCGCCAAGACCGGCAGGCCCGCCAAACTGCGCCTCCGCCGGGACGACGATATGATCGTTACCGGCAAGCGCCACGATTACGAATTCACCTATGATGTCGGTTTCGATGATGAGGGCCGCATCGACGGTATCGACATCGGGATGGCCATGCGGTCGGGCAATGTCGCTGACCTCAGCTCCGGCGTCATGGCCAGGACTCTTTGTCACGGTGATAATTGCTACTATCTGCCGAATGTCCGGTTTCGCGGTTATCCCTGCAAAACCAATACGGTCTCCAACACCGCCTTCCGGGGGTTCGGCGGCCCGCAGGGCATGCTGGTGATTGAAACCATCCTGGAGCATATCGCGCATAATTTGGGCAAGTCCCTGGATGAATTGCGGGCGGTCAATTACTACGGTGTCGACGAACGAAACGTCACGCCATACGGCCAGACCGTGAGCGACAATATCATCGTCGAACTGGTGGAGCGCCTGACCCAGGAAATTGATTTCGAAGGCCGCCAGAATGCAATCGCCAAATTTAATTCTGAAAACGATATCCTCAAAAAAGGCATCGCCCTGATGCCGATCAAATTCGGCATTTCCTTCAACATGCCGGCCCTGAATCAAGCCGGTGCGCTGGTGCACGTTTATACCGACGGCAGCGTCCATTTAAACCACGGCGGCACGGAAATGGGTCAGGGCCTGTTCACCAAGGTTGCCCAAGTGGTGGCGACGGTCTTTCAGATTGATATCGACAATATAAAGATTTCGTCGACGCGAACCGACAAGGTCCCCAACACGTCGGCGACGGCGGCGTCGGCCGGATCCGATCTCAATGGTATGGCGGCCTTTGACGCGGCGGACAAAATCAAAAAGCGCATGACCCGTATCGCGGCTTCCCATTTCGGCGTCGACGAGGCGGAAATCGAATTTAGGCAAAATTCAGTCTATGCCGGTAATCAGAGTCTGACCTTCGCCGAACTGGCGCAGAAAACCTGGCAAGAGCGGGAATCGCTGTCGGCGACAGGCTATTATCAGACGCCGGATATTCACTGGGATCCCATATCCTGCACCGGCAGTCCTTTTTATTATTTCAGCTACGGTGTGGCCGTTTCCGAAGTTGTGATCGATACACTGACCGGCGAATCCCGGACGCTGAAGACTGATATTCTGCAGGATTGTGGGAAATCTTTGAACCCGACGGTGGACTACGGGCAGATCGAGGGCGCCTTTATTCAGGGTATGGGATGGCTGACATCGGAGGAACTGGTCTGGGATGATCGCGGACATCTTTTGACTCACGGGCCATCTACCTACAAAATTCCAGGAAGCAGGGATGTGCCGCCTGATTTTAATATTCATATCCTGGAGGACGCGCCAAACAGAGTACCGACAATTTTCAGATCAAAGGCAATTGGCGAGCCGCCGTTGATGTTGGCGATCTCGGTATGGCTGGCGATCAGGGATGCGGTAAGACGGTCAACGCCGGCAAGCCGCAAGTTTCCCAACCTGAATACGCCGGCAACGCCGGAAGCAATTTTGCGGGCAGTTGACGAGATGAGGGAAGGCGCCTAGAGGTGGAACAAAATATGACGGAAACACCGCGTTTGGAATTGATCGGGATTACCAAGGCCTATCCCGGTGTTATCGCCAACAATGACGTAAGCCTTAAAATCATGCCGGGTGAAATCCATGCGCTGCTGGGAGAAAACGGCGCTGGCAAAAGCACCCTGGTTAAATTCATTTACGGCGTGCAGAAGGCCGATTCCGGCATCCTCAAATGGCAGGGCCAGGAGATGCATATCCACAATCCCAATGCCGCCCGCAAACTCGGTATTGGCATGGTCTTTCAGCACTTTTCTCTGTTTGACGCCATGACGGTTGAGGAAAATATTGCCATCGGCATTTCGCCGGAACTTGCCAAGGGCGACCTCAATCTGCGAATCCGCGAAGTTTCCCAGAAATATGGCCTGCCCCTTGATCCGGACCGATTTGTCCATACGTTGTCGGTGGGCGAAAAGCAGCGCATCGAGGTTGTTCGTTGCTTGCTGCAGGATCCGAAGCTGCTGATCATGGACGAGCCGACCTCGGTATTGACACCGCAAGAGGTGGAGGAACTGTTCAAGACCCTCAAGCGGCTGTCGGAAGAAGGCGTATCGATCCTCTATATCAGCCACAAGCTCCAGGAAATCAAAGACCTCTGTCACGTGGCGACCATCATGCGCATGGGCGAGGTCGTTGACGATTGTATTCCCTCCGAAGAATCACCCCGCAGCATGGCCGAAATGATGATGGGCGAAAATCTGGTCAGTCCGGAAAGACCGGAAAAAGCCGGTGACGGCGCCCCCCACCTGGTTGTGAAAAACCTCAACCGGGCTTCTACACATCAGCATGGCGTCGATCTCAAGGATATCAGTTTTGAAGTCCGCACCGGCGAAATCCTCGGCATCGCCGGCATCGCCGGCAACGGTCAAATCGAACTGATGGAAATCCTGAGTGGCGAGGTCCTGCTGGACGATCCTGGCACCGTATATATCGGCAACGAACCGGTGGGAAAATCGGGGCCCAAGGAACGACGTTCCGCGGGCATGGGTTTTGTTCCGGAGGAACGTCTTGGCCATGGCGCCGTGCCTGAAATGACCTTGTGGGAGAACGGCTTTCTATCGGGCTCTCGGAGCATGGGGTTGGTATCTAACGGCTTCATCAAAATCCCCGATTCGGTGCAATATGCCGCCAATATCGTTGACGAATTCAACGTCAAGACGCCGGGGGTCGAACACACGGCGGCAAGTCTATCGGGCGGCAATCTGCAGAAATTTATATTTGGCCGTGAAATTCTCCAAAGTCCGGGCGTGTTTGTCGCCTTGCAACCGACCTGGGGTGTTGATGCTGGTTCCGCAGCTTCAATCCGTCAGGCCTTGCTGGATATAGCGGCCAATGACGCCGCCGTACTGGTGATCTCCCAGGATTTGGAAGAATTGTTCGAAATCTCTGATCAGATTGCCGTTATTTGCGAAGGCCGATTGTCGGCGGCGCGTCCGGCCGATCAACTAACCGTCGAGGAAATCGGTCTTCTGATGGCGGGTATAGACGGGAGCTCTCAGGAGAGCGCCGACAATACGGGGGAGGCTCATGCTCATTAGACTGGAACTTCGGGGTGAAATGTCCCGCTCGATGATTTATTGGTCGCCGATCTTCGCCGTCATTCTTACTTTTATCGCCGGCACGATTATGTTTGCCGTTTTGGGAGTCGATCCCGTTTCCGCCATCCGCACGTTTTTTATCGATCCTCTAACGACAATTGATGGATTCGCCGAGCTTTTCGTCAAGGCGACGCCGTTGGTTCTTATCGCCGTCGGCCTTTCCTTCGGCTTTCAAGCCAACGTCTGGAACATTGGCGCTGAGGGGCAATTGACCATCGGTGCGCTGGCCGGGGGCGGCATAGCGCTGGCGTTTTTTAATGTCGATTCACCGTTGCTGCTGCCGGGCATGATTGTTGCCGGTATCCTGGGTGGCATGGCTTGGGCGGCTATTCCGGCGTTTCTGAAGACTAAGTATGACACCAATGAAATTCTTACCAGCCTGATGCTGACCTATGTCGGATTGCTGGTTCTGAGCTATCTGATTCACGGACCATGGAAAGATCCTGAAGGTCAGAATTTCCCTGAATCCAGATTGTTCCACGAAGCGGCGGTCATTCCGATCATATTAGAAGAAACCCGCCTTCACCTTGGATGGATGATGGCTCTTTTTGGTGTCGTCCTCGCCTGGATCGTCATAACGCGCCATATTATCGGCTTCCAAATTCGTGTGATCGGCATGGCGCCGATGGCGGCAAGCTTCGCCGGCTTCAAGGAGAAACACATTATTTGGCTGACGCTGATGCTCAGCGGTGGTGCGGCCGGTCTCGCCGGGGTAATTGAAGTTGCCGGTCCGATTGGACAGATCGTCCCCGTCATCTCGCCGGGATACGGTTTTACGGCGATTATTGTCGCCTTTTTGGGCCGATTGCACCCGCTAGGCTGCCTGTTGGCCGGTCTCCTCATGGCCTTAACCTATCTAGGCGGTGAAAATGCGCAGATTGAGCTAAATTTGCCCAATGCCGTTACCGGTGTGTTCCAGGGCATGTTGCTGTTCTTTTTACTGGCGAGCGATGTTTTGGTGCGCTACCGCATCCGTTTCGGTGCCAGCAAGGCAACGACGGTAAAGGAGGGCGCCTAGATGTTTCCTGATTGGCTAATTCCCGCTCTCTTGACAATTATTACCGCGTCGACGCCTTTGGTTTTTGCCGCGGTCGGCGAAGTCGTGGTCGAGAAATCCGGCGTTCTCAATCTCGGTGTTGAAGGTATGATGATCGTTGGTGCGATTTCCGCTTTCGCCATCGGCGTTTCTACCGGCAACGCCGCGCTGGCCATCGTCGGCGGCGCTTTGGCCGGGGCCGGAGTGGCGTTTATTTTCGGTTTTCTGACACTTTATCTGTTATCCAATCAGGTGGCGACCGGCTTGGCGTTGACCATATTCGGCCTCGGTTTCAGCGCCCTGTTGGGCCATGGATTTGTCGGCAAGACCTTTCCCGGTCTGCCCAAAATTGAAATTCCTTTCTTAACCGATATCCCCGTCATTGGACCGCTTTTTTTCAATCACGATATTTTGGTCTATCTGTCGGTTCTTGTGGTCATCGCGGTGACCTGGGTTCTGAACAAGTCGCGGACGGGATTGTTAATCCGAGCGGTTGGCGAAAATCACCATGCGGCTCATTCCATCGGGTATTCGGTCAACGGCATCCGGATGGCCTGCGTTCTGTTTGGCGGCGCCATGGCCGGATTGGGCGGCGCGTATCTTTCTCTCGCTTACACACCTTTGTGGGTGGAAAACATGACGGCGGGCCGGGGCTGGATCGCTTTGGCGCTGGTGGTATTCGCCTCCTGGAAGGCTTGGCGGGCGTTTTTCGGCGCTTACCTGTTCGGCGGATTGACCATAATTCAATTGCATGCGCAGGGGTTGGGCGTTGAAATCGCCCCGCAATTCCTTTCCATGCTTCCTTATCTTGCGACCGTGGTGGTTCTTGTGCTGATATCACGAGATAGTGCACGGGCGAGACTAAATGCTCCGGCGTGTTTGGGCCGGAGTTTCCACGCATCTGGTTAATCAAGTTCACGTCAACATTTGGAGGAAACTATGAAAACAAAAAAATTATTACTCGGGGCGCTATTGTCGGCAGCGATGGTTGTCGGCGCGTCGGCCGGTCAGGCAGCGGACAAAACAAAAGTCGGGTTTGTTTATGTCGGACCGATTGGCGACCACGGCTGGTCTTATCAGCACAACCAGGGCCGTCTGGCAGTGGCCAGGACATTTGGTGATGAAGTGAAAACCACTTATGTCGAAAGCGTGCCGGAAGGCGCCGATGCGGCGCGGGTTATCACCAAGCTCGCCCGCTCCGGCCACAATTTGATTTTCACCACGTCTTTCGGTTATATGAACCCGACCTTGAAGGTCGCCAAGCGCTTTCCCAAGGTTAGATTCGAGCATGCAACCGGTTTCAAGCGGGCCAAAAACGTTTCGACCTATTCGGCTCGGTTCTATGAAGGCCGCCACGTCGTCGGTTTGATCGCTGGTAAAATGACCAAATCCAACGTGCTGGGTTATGTCGCCTCCTTCCCGATCCCGGAAGTGATTCGCGGTATCAATGCGACCATCATCGCCGCTCGTTCCGTCAATCCGAACATCAAAATCAAGGTCGTCTGGGTATCTTCCTGGTTTGATCCGGGTAAGGAAGCAGATGCGGCCAAAACGTTGATTGACCAGGGCGCTGACATCATTTTGCAGCACACCGATTCACCCGCTCCCCTGCAGCAAGCCCAGAAGCGCGGTGTTTGGGCTGTCGGCCAGGCGTCCGACATGGTGACCTTCGGTCCGAAAGCACAGCTCACGGCAATTATCGACAACTGGAATGCCTATTACATCCAACGCACCAAAGCGGTGATGAACGGCACCTGGAAGTCACAGGATGTCTGGGGTGGCTTCAAGAGCGGCATGGTTCAACTGGCGCCTTATAATAAAGCCATTCCGGCCAATGTCGTCGCCATGGCGGAAAAGGCTAGGGAAGGACTGTTCAACGGGACGGTCCACGCTTTTGCCGGTCCCATCAAGGATCAAAGCGGCAAGGTCGTTGTGCCGGCGGGCCAGAACGCCAGCGATAAAATGCTGGCCGGCATGAACTTCTATGTCGAAGGCGTCGACGGCACCATTCCGAAGTAAACAAAATTAATATTGGGGCCCCGGTCTAAATACCGGGACCCCAGTATGCCAAAAACAGTGATGTAACATAATAAAATGTCAGATAAGCCTGACATAAAGGGTGCACTCACCCTCAAGGGACGGGTTCTGACCTTCAATCAAGGTCCTGAACAGTATGACTATTGGGAGAATGGCTACGTCGTTGTTAAGGACGGTTATATTACTGCCGCCGGCGACTCCGCAGAATTGGAACCTTACAACGGCTCCACCATTGTCGACTATGGCGACGATTTGATCCTGCCGGGTTTTATCGACGGCCACGTGCATTATCCTCAAATGGGCGTGATTGCCTCCTATGGCACGAAACTCCTGGACTGGCTCAATACCTATACCTTTCCTGAAGAAGCCAAATTTTCAGATCCGGAATTTGCTGCCGCAACGGCACGGTTTTTTTTGGCGGAGTCGGTAAAGAACGGTTTCACGACGTCGGCAGTCTTTTGCACCGCCCACCCACAATCGGTCGACGCCTATTTCGGTGAAGCTGCGAAACTCGGACTTCGGACGATTGCCGGTAAAGTACTGATGGATCGTCATGGGCCGGACAATCTCTGTGATACCGCAAAAACCGGATACGATCAGTCGAAATCCCTGATCGAAAAATGGCACGGTAAAGGCCGCAACCTGTATGCGATTACGCCGCGTTTCGCGCCGACCTCAACACCGGAACAACTGGAAATGGCGGGAGCGCTTTTTCGGGAATCGGACGGCGTCTACGTTCAATCCCATGTCGCCGAGAATGTGACCGAGATCGAATGGGTCGCCGAACTGTTTCCAGAGGCCGATTCATACCTTGATGTCTATCATCGGTTCGGCCTGTTGGGCGAAAGGACACTCTATGGTCACGGCATTCATTTCTCGGATTCGGATATTGGCATGGCGGCGGCAAGCGGCGTCTCCATTGTTCATTGCCCGACCTCCAACCTGTTTTTAGGCAGCGGTCTGTTTGAATATCACAAATTGCAGGCCGCCGGAATCGATGTGGCGCTCGGGACGGATGTCGGCGGCGGCACCTCGCTCTCGCCTTTCGCCACCGTCAAAGCGGCCTACGAAATTGCCCAATTCCGCGAAGCTTCGCTGTCGCCGTTTGAGGCTTTCTATTCACTGACACTCGGCGGCGCGAAGGCTCTAAAGCTGGATGACAAGATCGGCAGGATTGCGCCCGGATACGAAGCCGATCTGACCGTGGTTGACTTGAACTCAACCGATATCGTCCGGCATCGAATGGACAATGCAGATAGTCTCTCCGCCGCTTTGTTCGCACAAATAATTCTTAGCGACGACCGGGCCATTCGGGCGGTCTACGCCAACGGAAAATCCATTTACGAAAGCTACCATCAATGATCAGCCGGGACATCATCGCGCAAATACCCAAGGCAGAACTGCACGTTCATATCGAAGGAACGTTGGAAGCCGAACAATGTTTTGAATTGGCGCGCCGTAACGGCGTTGAACTGGCCTATGGTTCGGTCGAGGAACTGCAATCTGCTTACCGGTTCAACGATCTGCAGGAATTTCTCGATATCTATTATCAGGGCGCCAATGTCCTAATAGAGGAGCAGGATTTCTATGATCTGACCTGGGCGTACCTGACCAAGGCACGTACGCAAAATGTGCTGCATACTGAGATGTTTTTTGATCCGCAGACCCACACCATGCGCGGTATCGACATGGAAACGGTCCTGAACGGGATCACTGCGGCTATGGCCGAAGCAGAGTCTTCATTGGATATCTCCTCACGCTTGATATTTTGCATTCTGCGCCATGTTGATATCGACAATGCCTTGGACACGGTCGCCGTCGCCGAATATTACAAAGAGCATCACATTGACCGCCTAATCGGCATCGGCCTGGATTCGTCTGAAAACGGCTATCCACCAAATTTTTATAAAGACATATTCGACCGCGCCCGCGCCGCCGGCTTTATTCCCGTCGCCCATGCCGGCGAGGAAGGGCCCCCGGAGTATGTCCGGGAAGCCCTGGACATCTTAAAAATCGAGCGGCTGGATCACGGTAACCGATCGCTGGAGGATGATGCGCTGGTGGAACGTCTGGCGCAGGAGTCAATGGCGCTGACCGTCTGTCCGTTATCGAACCTCAATTTAAAGGTCGTCGCTGACATGAAAAACCATCCTTTGCGCCGGATGCTGGATCTGGGACTCAAAGCGACGGTCAATTCCGACGATCCGGCCTATTTCGGCGGCTATATCAATGAAAACTATTTCGCCGTTGCCGAAGCCTTGGACTTGACGGAAGCGCACCTCTATTCCCTGGCGCGAAATTCTTTCGAAGCGTCGTTTATCGGTGAAGATCAAAAAGCGACTTACATCGCCAAGCTGGATGAATTCGCCGCATCGAACGGTTGGCAGATTGCCGGATAAAACCTGTTTTTCAAGTTGGAAATTGAATCCTCGTTCCAAAGACCACCGGCCACGATTCGATTGCGGGTGTCGTTTTTTGACGAAACCGTAAACGATTATAACAAAAAATCTTAAATAAAATCAATTAGTTAGCTGTTTGGCTATGCTGGCCTTTGAGTATAGGGATACACTTGCATCGACAACAGGAAAACCAGCGAACCGGTGGAGGAACCCTGGTCAAACTGAAACAAGGATAAAATTATGCCATTAGATAATTCAGCTCTTGGAAGCCCGGAACAACTTAGAGATCCCAACTACACGCCGCCGATGGCGTCCGCTGTTCCTTTAGGTATTCAGCATGTTCTGGCAATGTTTGTCAGCAATGTAACACCGGCGATCATCGTCGCCGGAGCCGCAGGTTTTGGTTTCGGATCAAAATCGGCGGATTTCCCCAATCTCATTTACATGATTCAGATGTCGATGCTGTTCGCCGGCGTGGCAACCCTATTTCAAACCATCGGCATCGGTCCGGTCGGGGCACGGTTGCCCATCGTTCAGGGAACGAGCTTTGCATTTATTCCGATTATGATTCCGCTGGTCGTGGGAAAAGGAGTTGATGCCATTGCCATTCTTATGGGCGGGATCATCATCGGCGGACTTTTCCACGCCTGTCTGGCGCCCTTTATCGGCCGCATTCGCTTTGCTTTGCCACCACTGGTGACGGGCCTGGTGGTTCTGATGATCGGACTGGCGTTGGTCAAGGTCGGCATTCAGTATGCCGCCGGCGGCGTGCCGGCCATCGGCAAACCGGAATTCGGCAGCTTGCAAAACTGGTCGGTGGCGTTGGTCGTCATCGTGGTGACCTTGGGCGTCAAGTTCTTTACCCGCGGTCTTTTGTCAGTGTCTGCCGTACTGATCGGCATCATCGCCGGCTACATCGTCGCCTATTTCATGGGCATGGTCAGTTTCGTCAATGTCGGCCGCGCTGCCGTATTTGCTCTCCCCGATCCGTTTCATTTCGGTGTCGAATTCACCGCCGGGGCGATCATCGGATTTTGCCTGATGAGCTTTGTGTCGGCCGTCGAAACCGTTGGCGATGTGTCCGGTATCACCAAGGGCGGCGCCGGACGCGAGGCCACCACGGATGAACTCAAGGGTGCGACTTTCGCTGACGGTTTCGGCACCAGTATCGCCGGTTTCTTCGGTGGATTGCCGAACACGTCATTCTCCCAGAATGTCGGTCTCATCGCCCTCACCGGCGTAATGAGCCGACACGTCGTCACCATCGGCGCGATTTTCCTGATCATCGCCGGGCTGGTGCCGAAGGTCGGCGCTATCGTCTCTTCGGTGCCGATCGAGGTGCTGGGCGGCGGCGTTATCGTGATGTTCGGTATGGTGGTTGCAGCCGGTATATCAATGCTGGCTGACGTCACTTGGAATCGCCGCAATATGGTCATATTCGCCATTTCAATTTCAATAGGACTCGGATTGCAACTGGTCCCGGGCGCATTGCAGCATGTGCCGGGAACCGCCAAGGTCCTGCTGTCGTCCGGTCTGTTGCCGGCTGCCTTCCTGGCGATCATCCTTAATCTCATCCTGCCGGAAGAACTTCCTGCAGAAGCCACCGAGGAAGTCTCGGGCGGCCACGCGGGGCATTCCGACGAATAATCACCAAAAAACACCGGCTGGAGCGGTACACATCGCTCCAGCCTCCCGGGTTGATATGATGGCTTTGGAGTCCGAAGAGTTGGAGCGCCATATTTTCAGAGGCTTTTGGCAGTGTGGTCAAAAGCCCTTTTTTTATCAGCTTAAGGTAAACATCACCAATAAATCAGGCCTTAGTTAAGTGAATATCAGTAAACTTGATGCAATCGACCCTTTGGTAACATCACCTCTTTCCAGGACCATTTAAATAAATCGAAATCACTAGCAGCCCGTGAGTTTCGCACCAAATCGGGCCACTTACTTTTTGGGAATGAAAGTCCTGATTTCTGCGTCGATCAGCATGGTGTCGATGATTTCTTGCTTGGCAAAAACTTCCGGAACAATTCTGACTTCGGTCGAATTTTCGGCGGTGGATCCGGCGCCTATGGTATATTTCAGGTAAACGCTGCCTCCAGCGGGGACGGAAAACTTCAAATTTTCCTTAGGCGTATTGTAACTTACCGTATGGGAGCCCGGTGTTGTGTCATGGTAAAAACTGGTACCGTTAAATACGTCGGCGATATCCTTACCGTCCATGGTGAAGACCCGCTGGAATAGGGCCATCAGAGGATTAGCATTGCGGTAAACAAAAATTCTTCCCTTGTCCTGAGAGACGGCAGGAATTTTTTCAACGGCGTCGGCAAATTTGGGCCCCGTGGCGCATCCACTAAGAACCGCAAAGACGACAACATAGAGGCAACATTTCAATTTTCCGGTCAACATATTCACTCCCTGGCTCATTCCCAGATTTTAATTCACACTTTATAACGGTATTTAGCAAAAAGAGGAAAGCGCAAATGAACCGCAACCATATTTTCGTCCTGCTGTTTATCGTCGTTACCGGCGCGATTCTTATATGGATGTTCAGGTTTCAGTTCATTAATCGAAGTACTGACCATGGAAAATATACGGTTCGCCAGAATATTTATACGGGAGAAGAATGCTACTTCATTGGAGAGCTTCGCCGGCCGCAAATTGAGAATCTGGACCTTCCTCATTGTGCTATGCGATAGCCTCATTGTGCTATGCGATAGCCTCATTGTGCTATGCGATAGAATGCCAAACCTAATCTCGTTTTGGCTCCCTAGGTCGACCGAAGGGGTGATTTGGGATAATATATAGGCGGACGGCATCCGGTACTTAGAACCGACAAAATCGGAGAATCCGGTGAGGAGTCGTATCCAACGTTTATCTTTCATATTGCCCCTGATGCCGTTGATTGCCTGCAATACGGTGACGAGTGTCAACGTGCATGTCTACGATCCCATGTCATTTTTGACCTACGCCGCCTACAACCGGGACGTTGAGGTCATAACGATCGGTAATCCAACCAGCTCGCCCGATGATCAATTGGAGGCTTTGATTACGGATTCTTTGCAGGAAAATTACCGTTTTCTGCAAACTAATTTTGTCGCCGGGCCTTCCGACCGTATTTTGGAGCCTTATAAGATCGTCTTTATTTTCAATCCGCGTCCCGATCTCCTGGAAAACGAAATTTGTGAAAACCCTGCGAAAGCTGGGACGGTGACCCCGCCCTCCGGAACCGAAATCACGGCTGTTTTTTGTGAAAAAATGGCCTTGACCCACATTTCGGCGTCATTTCCTTCCAAACCAAGCCTGGAGAACGGTGAGTTCCGGCATGTCATCAACTACCTGTCCTGGCAACTGGTGCCCCGCGGCAAGGAGGAGAACCAGGAATCCTGTGATCCAGAAGAAACCGGCTGTTAGCTGGAGTTTGCGAGGAAATCATCGGCATGACGGTGGTTGATGAAAATTTTCATCTTGAATTTTACCTGTCACCGGAAGTTCCCGCCGTTTAATTTTTCAACGCCCCCCGCAGGAAATTGTCGGCGATGGTCCGGGCGATGTTGTTCAGGTTCGGACCGTCCGGCTGCGATACCCAGTATTGGGCGGCATTGCATTGAGCCAGCACCAGCAGGGTCGAGGCCGCGCAATCCAGGTCCCCCCTGAGTACGCCTTCGGCAACGCCCGCTTTTAGTATGCTCTCGAATAATTCATCATAATCGGCCGTCAACAGGGCGAGTTTTCCCCGGTACTCCCGCGGCAGGTAACGCCGCTCCCCTTGATAGGTCTTGACGCAGTCGGGCATTTCAAGCGCGGGCTTTATGTGTTCGAAGACGGCTTGCCTGATTTTTTCCGCCACCGGGGTATCGCCTTCGGTGACGGCGGTCAGGCGTTCCATATAACCCTCGATGCCATTGAGGCAGACCCGCTCCAATGCCTCGTCCTTGGAAGAGAAATAATAGTAAAGGCTGCTCTGGGCGATGCCCAGTTCGGCGGCGATATCCCCGGTAGAAGCGCCGTGATAGCCTTTTTCGGCGAATACCTTGGCGGCGGCGTCGAAAACGTCCTGCTGCCGCCGCCGGTACTTTTCCTTTTTGGGTTTTAGGGCGGTGCTCAAGGATCACGCGTCCAATGTGGCCGCCAGCTTCCCCTTCATCACCTTGCGGGTGGGCGTCAGGGGCATTTCGGCGACCAGTTCCAGCCGTTCCGGCCATTTGTTTTTGGCGATCTTGTGGTCATCCAAATGGGCGCACAGTTCCTCCAAGGTCGGAGCATCACCATCCGCTGCCACGGCGAAGCAACAGGCTTTTTCCCCCAGCACCGGATCGGGCATGGGCACAATGGCGGCTTCGGTGATTTTGGGATGCTTGGCCAGCAGTTCCTCGACGTCCGCCGGATTGAACTTGACCCCGCCCCGGTTAATGACATCCTTGGTGCGGCCGGTGATGCGCATGTTGCCGGCGTCGTCGATCATGGCCAGATCGCCGGTGCGGAACCAGCCTCCGTTGTCAAAAGCCTCGGCGTTGGCCTCGGGATTATCCAGATAGCCTGCAAAGACGGAACAGCCCCGCACTTGCAATTCCCCTTCCGTGTCGGCCGGGAGCGGGCTGCCGTCTTCGGCGGAAACCACCCGGACTTCGTCGCCCGGTGTCGCCCGCCCGGCGCTGTTGGCGGGAATTTCCATATCGTCCCCGGGCCGGGAAATGGTGCCGGCGGCGGTTTCCGTCATGCCCCAAAGCTGGCCGGTTTCTCCGCCGCCCGCCTTGGCGTGATAGTTTTTCATAACTTCAGGCGGGCAGTAGGCGCCGGAGAAAACGGTAAAGCGGACCGACGAGAAATCGTGCTTGTCCATCAGTCCGGCACCCAGCATGGCGGCCGCATGGGGCGGACCCAGAAAGACCATCGTGGGCTTGTCCTTTTCCACCATAGCGGCCAGGTCGGGCGGCGTGAAGGCCGGCAGCAATACCGCCGTCCCGCCGGCGAACAGCGCCAGATGGAAATTGTAGAGGCCGTATAGATGGCTGAACGGCGCCGCCGACAGAATACGGTCCTCAGGGTTGACTTGATATTCAGGCGCACATTGGCGGGTATTGCTCAGCATATTCTGGTAGGTCAGAGGCACACCCTTGGGATTAGACGTGGTGCCCGACGTATAGAGCAGCAGGAAAGGATCGGCGCCCACCGGCGGGTTGTCGATTTCCGGCGTATCTTCAGAAAACAAATCCGTCAGGGCAACGGCCCCATCGGGCGCCGTATCGCCGGTGACGATGACGTGTTCCAAGGTATCGATCTTGTCCCTTAATCCCAGCATGACCTCGCCCGTCGGAAAGTCTTTGAAAGCCGGCAGGGAAATGACCGCCCGGGCATTGGCATGGCCCACCAGAAATTCGATATCGGCATCCCGGTACGGCATATGGATGGTCTGCATGACCCCGCCGAAGGCAGCGATGGCTAGGTAGGAGATGATGAAATCCAGATTGTTGGGCAGTTGGACGGCAATCACGTCGCCCTTGATCAGGCCGAGTGCCATCAACCCGGTGGTCAGGCTGTCCACTTTTTCCCTCAACTCGCCGTAACTGACCTCGCCGCCCGGATGGACAATGGCAATAGCGTCGGGCGTTTCCCCGGCATGTTTGTTAAGCCAGGCGGACAAAGTGTCGTTGGTCCAAAATCCGTTTTCCAGATAATAAGCGGCCCGGTCGGGATCGAAGGTCAGGGCGGCCCGTAAATTCATCCCGGCGTCGTTGAAGCGCAACCGTTCTTCGGGGGACTTGTACTTCGCCGGGTCCCAGCGCTTGCCGCCGCCCAGGTTGAATATTTTCCGGTGCTGGTCGATCTTGTGGTATTTGCGCTCGGTAAAAACCCGGACGACGGCCACTTGTTCCGGCAGCAGGCCGATGCGCTCGGCGATTTCCTCGTCGGTCAGGCCGGTGCGGTCCCGCTGGGCATTGATGGTGTCCCAATCCAGTTCCCGCACCGCATCGCCGGGACGGGATTGTTTGTTGAGACTGAGATTGAAAACGACCTCTCCGAAGGTGTCGATCATCTGTTGTGTAACGCCATAAGCCATCTCACGCTCCCCCGCTCGCTGATGCCTGGTCTTTGGCCTGGTCCTCCCGGGCCTGGGCTTCCGCTTCGGCCACCTTGGCCCTCATTCCTTCTGTGCGGGCGATGACATTGGCTTGAGGCGCCCGCTGGGCGATGGGGCAGACCCGCATGCATTCGGCGCAAAGAGCCAGCAATTCACCGGCGCCGATGGCCAGTTTATACCAAATCACCTGGCTTTCCGGTCCGTGCAGGGCCATACCCCGCTCGATCGGGTCTTTGGCGTCCAAGGTGTCGAGGAGCACACTGGGAATAGCTTCGTATTGTTGGCACATGGTGGCGCAGGCGTGAGTATCGTAAACCATTTCCGCCTGCTTGCCGTCTTCGGTCAACGAACCATCCAGGCAACTTACCGGGCAGTATTTTTGGCAAGGCGTCTGTCCCGACTGGTGGTAGAGCTTGACGCAGGAGGGATGGGGGCAGGGATTTTCCGGCATGGGCGCGTCGGGCGCCAATTCCATCTCGGTAAAAACGGACCCGTAATACAGCATGCCGAATTCGGGATGGAGCATGATATCCCCGGCCATGGAGCGGGCGCCGATCCCGGCGATTTCGGCGTGCAGTTTCATGCTTTGCATGGGAATACGCGCCCCTTTTTCCGGATCTGAATCGGGCGGGCAGAATACCGACCGGTAGCCGTATTTTGCCTCGATCATAAACGCCAAACCATAGGCGACCCGGTAGGCCATGGTTTCCGTATCACCCACATAGGCATAGGTTTTGGCATCTGATGACCAGCTCCCGCTGGTGCCGCCGCCGACCCCGACGCTGATGACTGTTTTGGCTTTGGGCATGATATCGCGGGGCCGGTGACCTGCCGGCGCAATCTTTTCCAATACGTCAATGTCGGCCACGCCAAAGGCCAATGCGCCTTTTTTCAGAACATAACTTTGGCAGGCTTTCTTCGCTTCCGCCGGATCGTATTTTTCAGCCACAATGACCTCCTCGGTTACCGGACGGGAAGAGTAAACCCATCGGAATTATTTTTCAATAGGTCTATCGAAAAATAATTCCGATGCTGAAAAGCTGGTTCCGAACTGGACAGCCCGGATTTCGAATTGCATATATCGATCAAGCAAAATTTTAGACGAGATAAGTTTATGGCAGATCATACCCAATTGGATCCTGATCGCATTCCTACTTTGGATCAGAACGTAAAAACGGCTTTTCTTCATTGGTCCCACCGGTTCATCGCCAGTGGCGTTCCCCTCCATGATTTCGAAATGATCACATCGGGGTTGTACGAATGGCGCGATTGGCGGCAGGCCTGGTCCCGTCAGGGGGCGCTCCATGAAGAACTGGGAAAAGGCGCCCTTGGCCAGGGACGAAACCGCACGGCCGGAGAGCATCTACAGCGGGCCGCCCTGATGTACCATTTCGGTAAATTTCTGCTGTCCGACGATGATACGCAGATGAAACTAACCCATGATAAGTCTTTGGAATGCCATCGTCTTGCTCTTGCTCATCTGGATCCGCCCGGTGAACGGGTGGAAATACCTTTTGAGGATGACCAATCGCTGCCTGGAATTCTGCGGAAGCCTATTGGCGTCGACCGTCCGCCCCTGGTCATCATGTGTTCCGGACTCGACGCCTGCAAAGAGGAAATGGGTGCTCACGAGACCGGCTATTTAAGCCGGGGTGTCGCCACGCTCGCCTTTGACGGACCGGGACAGGGCGAAGTGGCGGTCAAGTTGCCGCTGCGTCCCGACTTCAAAACCGCCGTGGCCGCTGTTTTGGACTATGTCCAGAACCGGGCAGACATCAATCCCGGCCGCGTCGGCGTCTGGGGTGCGGGTCTGGGAGGACAGTTGGCCGTCCGTGCCGCCATTCTGGATGATCGGATCAGGGCCTGTGTTAGCATTTCCGGCGCCTTCGACTACGGCACCGAGTTCAATCAAATGCCGTCGTTGTGGCGGGATGTTTTCCGCCATCGCACCCACAGCGCCGACGAGGCGGCGGCGAAAAAGGCGGCCCAGCAGTTCAATTTGGCATTGGTGGGCGAACGGATCACCTGTCCTCTCCTGGTTTTGGCGGGCGACAGCGATGAAATCACGCCGCCGGAAAATAGTGAACAAATCATGTCCCTGGCGGATGGGCTGTCGCGGTTTTTGCTGATCCTGGACGGCGGGCACATGGTCGACAATCGCCGCTACAGTTACGGCGGGCAGACCTCGGACTGGATGGCGGAAGTATTGACAATTTAGATGTCAAAAAAAGGGGCCTGGCGGGAGGCGCCAGGCCCTATCAGTCTCAGGGAACATGCGTCAGGCCGGTAGGAAGGCCTGACTGGCGATCAGATCGCCGGAGTGCCGCTCCTAGATGTAGTCGGGTGGAGCGGCGGAAACACCTAAATTATTCTCAACGGCTTTAACGCCGGGAATTCCTTCGGCGGCAAGCTTCAAAGCCTCCCGCGCTTCATCGGATTCAACAAAACCCCAGAAACGGACCACACCCGCATCGACGACCACGTTCATTGTCGCCGTGCTGGCCCAGGCGTGTTGATCCAATTCCTTCAAAAGCTTGGTGCGGATTTCCTGATCGCTGGCGTCGACCTTGGGCAGATCGTTCTCGCCTTTGGCAATCAGCGCTTGGATAATATTGGCGCGGCTGACAATGCCGACCAGGACACCATCCTTAACCACGGGAACCCGCTTGATTTTCCTCTTTTCCAAAGTTTCGGCAATTTCCGCGACGGAGGTGAATTCGGTCACCGTCGCCACATCGGCGGTCATCACGTCTTTGGCGGTTGAGCCGTGGGATTTGATATATTCATCGGGAACGTCACTGGGATCGCCGACCAGGGTCAACCACCAGGAGCGGGGCATTTCATGGTCACCACGGATGCGGTGAACGAGATCGCCTTCGCTGACGATACCGACCAGCTTGTTTCCGGAATCGACCACCGGCGCTGCACTGATCCGTCGATCAACCAGCATTTTCGCAATTTCGGCAACCGAAGAATCCGGCGAAACCGTAATGACGTTAGTTGTCATAATATCTTTTGCGAACATCGTACCCTCCTTTGTTTCAGGGTCTGCCAATTAATCAAGCATCGCTAAAATGTCATAAAAATCAATCAATTGCATTGATCAGCATCAAATTTGACCGAATATACCTAGCCGTTTGCGACGGATCCTTTTGACTGCAAAAGCTGCCCGACTTCTTTTTGTATGAGTTGCCAGCGCGCACGTCCTTGATAATCGCCGGCCTGAAGCAGCTCAGTGGCGCGAATCCCAGCTTCGTCGATAGCGTCGTCGCCAAAGCGTTCGACGAACTTGACCGCAGCCGCGTGGATGCCGGTCATATCCGTCACATCGCTTTGAGATTTCGGATGATCGGCAGGCTGCCGTACTGCTGTAGAACGACTTAAAAACCTAGAATTGGGGCGATTTGCGTGCGACATTATACTCAATAACCGTTTGCGAAAGAGTGGCTGATTTTATAGGTTCCAACGCGTTTAAAAATTGACGTTGGTCAAACGAATCACCACATTTGTCCATAAGGGCAATAATTTGAGCCCCGGTAACAAAAATGTGATCGGCGGATCTTAGGGAACGGAACGATAAGCCTGAATTGTTTTAACTGTCAGGTCCAGGACAAGACTGAATGGTGCGTTCTAAGCGAGGACGAGCTAAAGCAACTTGATCAGGGACGGGTGACCAAAGAATACCTTCCTGGGGAAGTCATCTTTCACGAGGGCGACTCTTGTAGAGGCGTCTATTGCCTCGAATCAGGGTTGATCGGCGTCCGCAAGACCGATTCCGAAGGCAATTCCGTTCTTCTGTATTTGGTGGGTCCGGGCGACGTTTTAGGCTATCGTGCGCTATTGGCGGGTGAAGATTACCGGGCCAGTGCAGAGGCGTTGGAACCCACCCGCATTTGCCAAATTGACGCTACCACGGTGCGGACTCTGCTGGAGAAAAGTCCGGCGCTGGGTCTCAGGTATCTCAAACGCGTCTCTACCAGTCTGGGCAATGCGGAAGAGAAAATTCTGCACAACGCGACCTTGTCCGTGCGCGCCCGTTTTGCTCATTTGTTGCTGGTCCTGATGGATAAATACGGTGAGAAAAAGACCTCTGGGGAAACCGATTTCGAACTTCCTCTTTCCAGGCATGATCTGGCGGCGATGATCGGTACGACGCCGGAATCCATGTCCCGCACCATTCGCAAGATGGAAACCGACGGCGTGGCCCGCTTTTCCGGACGCACTGTCCACATTCCCGATATCGAATCCCTTATTCAGGAATTCGAACCCGATCATTTCGTATAGAATATTTCGCCCGGCGCTTGAGGGGCGATAAAAAGGCCCCGGTCCCTTTTTTTCTTAATACCTAGTGCGCCATTAGCACCGGCATGGTCATATGCTCCAGCATATGAGCCGTGACCCCGCCCAGCACCAGTTCCCGCCAGCGGGAATGGCCGTAAGCGCCCATGACAAAAAGATCGATGCCTTTGTCAGATGCCCGTGACAGCAAAATATCGGCGATGCCGATATCGTTTACCGTAATCGATTGGGCCTCGGTATTAATGTCATGACGGGCTAGGTGCAGGCTGATATCGGCGGACGGCGTTTCACCATGGTCGCCGTTGCCGTTCGGATTGACGGCAATAATATCCACATTCTTGGCTTTGGAGATCAGCGGGAGTGAATCATGAACCGCCCGGGCGGCCTGGGCGCTGCCGTCCCATCCGACCATCACCCGTTTCCCAAGAGTTTCGACTTTGCCTGCATAGGGAATTACCAAGACAGGCCGTCCCGAGGTCATAATGATACCGTCGGGAAGATCGCCGAAATCCTCATCGTTATTGGGATCGCGCTGACCCAGCACCACCAGGTCGTTATAACGTGAATTCATGCGGATGATGTCCAACGCCAGACCTTCTTCACATCGCCATTCATTGGCGATTTCGTGCTGATCGGCAGTTTTACGAAAATTTTTTTCCGCTTCGACCGACCGTTCTTCGGCGTCTTTCTCCTGTTGTTCCAAATATTCCGTCGGCAGTTGGCCGAAATCCTGAAGTGGCGGAATATGAGGGCCGCTGATAACATAGATGCCCGTTAAATGCGCGTCATGCTGACGCGCCAATCGCGCGGCGGCGTCCACACGGATATTGCTTTGTGCAGTCGAATCCACGTGGACCAGGATATCCTTCAGTCCCATTACGTCATTACCTCCGGTTTTATCGGGGTATCCCCGGTAAGTTGTTTGATCCCATTTTTCATCAAATCGGTCACTTACCGCATTGACGAATGTCAAGGATCACAATCCCGTTAGATCGGCGAGAACCAGCACGGCGAAAAAGGCGCTCACCACCATTCCCGCCACGGGAACCCAGATCGGGTACCGCACGCCGTCATCCGCCGACCGTTTCTCTTCCGCCGCACCTTCCGTCCGGTCCCGTCTTTTAAGGCGAATGAGCGATGCATTTACCAGGGCGGCGATGATCAAAATGATCAGCGACGTGGACTGCGCCAAAATTTCAATGTTGAACACCAAGGCAAGAAATGCCACCAGCGCAACGATCCAGAACGTTGCATTGACCGGCGTTCTGGTTCTGGGATGAACCCGCCCAAAGGCGGACGGCAGCCATTTCTGTTTGCTCAGACCGTAGAGGACCCGGGACGCCATGATGACTTGGATCAGGGCACCATTGAGAACCGCCAATATGCTGATCAGGCTGATCAGCGCCGGACTGGAGCCGGTCTTGCGTTCGAAAATCAGCGCCAGGGGCGCGTCGCTACGGCCCAGTTCCGCCGGCGGAACTGCCAGCACTGCGACCAAGGCGACGACGAAATAGATGAATGTGGTGACCACCAGAGTGATGATGATGGCGATGGGCAGCACCCGCCTGACATTTTTGACTTCTTCGGCGACGTTGACCATGTCTTCAAAGCCGATAAAGGCATAAAAGGCGAGAAAGGACCCACTGAGAATGCCCGCCCAAATCGCACCGCTGAAGCCGGGTGTCAGGTCATCCATTCGGTCGGGCAAATCGGCCAGGGCATCCCCGCCCACAATGACGATCAAAACCAGACCCCCGATCTCGACAATGGTGACAATCGCCGCGACGGCAACCGATTCGCCGATCCCCCAAGCCGCCACCAACCCGAGAGCCAAAGCGATGCAAAGGATGGCTATCCAGTCGGGCAGGGGCAGAAAGATTTGGAAATAGCCGACGAACCCGTTGGCCAGGGCGGCTGACGAGATAACACCGTTGAAGACCACCAGGAGACCAACCAGCAGAGCGAGGTTTTTTATGCCCAAACCTTTTTCCACATAGACGGCTTCTCCGGCGCTTTGGGGATACCGGCTCGACAATTCGGCGAAGGTAAATGCCGTAAACGCCGTCATTAAAGCGGCCACGACGAAGGATAGCGGTGCATGCATGCCGGCGCGGCCGGCGACGTGCCCAATCAGCACATAAATGCCGCCACCGATGGTGGTGCCCAAACCATAAAGGGTTATCAACGGCAGACCGAGCGACCGTTTTAGTTTTGTCTGGTTATTGGTTTCTGCGTTCGTACGATCCATGCGTTCCGCCGCATCGCTATTGCAGAAATTGTAACGGCTATCCAAAAAGACAGACTGCCTGATTGTCTGTCAACAGTCAACCTCTTTTAACCCGCCAGCGCCATGATGGCGGTCAATGCATTCATGACCCAAAAAGGAGTATTACGGGTACTGTTCGATCTATCGTTCGACAAAGGATTGGATATGGTGGAGCAAAACAGTTTCGATGCGTATGCCCCGGCGGAAATAGCCGCCCGGGTCGAAGCGGCCGGCGTTACCAAAGCCCGCATGCCGGTATTGCAGACGGTTGTTTTGGCGATTCTTGCCGGCGCTTATATCGCTTTCGGCGCGATGTTTTTCACCCTGGTAATTACCGACAGCGGTCTCGGTTTCGGGCCGCAACGGCTGCTGGGCGGTGTTGCCTTCTCGCTGGGACTCATCCTGGTCGTGGTCGGCGGCGCCGAACTGTTTACCGGCAACAATCTGATCGTTATGGGCTGGGCGGACCGGAAAATTTCAACGGCGCAACTGTTAAGAAACTGGTCACTGGTCTACGTCGGAAATTTCATCGGCTCCATCGCCATGGTCTTGCTGGTATTTTGGACGGGCATTTTGGACCTCGGCGGCGGGGGCGTGGCCAAAACGGCCATGACCATCGCCCAAGGCAAAGTGGCCTTGCCGTTTACCGAGGCCTTTGTCCGCGGTGTCCTGTGTAATGTCCTGGTGTGTCTCGCCGTCTGGCTGTGCTTCGCCGCCCATACGGTTACCAGCAAAATACTGGCCATTATTTTTCCCATATCGGCTTTCGTCGCCCTGGGTTTCGAGCACTCGGTGGCCAATATGTACTTGATACCGGCTGGCTGGCTGGCCGGATCGGCAGATGTGACGTTAGCGGGATTTATTAACAATCTGATTCCCGTGACATTAGGCAATATCGTAGGTGGCGGTGCATTGGTCGCCGCCGTTTACTGGATTGTTTATTTGCGTGGGAAGAAGAATGAACAGTGATAAAAATCCCCAATCGCGGTGGCGGCGATGAGCCAGGCTGAAACGTTGAGCAAAACCGACAACCCGATCAATCAGGAAGACATTATCCGGTTTCTATCGGACGCCGGTGCCTATGGGCCGGCGTTAGGGTCTTCCGACGGGATCGAACAGATCCATACCCATATTTCGACGATTTTCCTGGTCGGCGGCCGGGCGTTTAAACTCAAACACGACGTTGAGTTTCCTTATCTGGACTTCACCAGTTTGGAAAAACGCCGTCGCGCCTGCGAAAAGGAAGTGGCTTTAAACCGGCGGACGGCGCCGGACCTGTATCTCGGATTGCGCCGGGTGGTGCGCGATACAAACGGAGGATTGTCCATCCGGGATTCAGGCGCCGGCGGCGACGATGACGGCGATGAAACGGTGGAATGGCTGATTGAAATGCAGCGCTTCGATCAGGACCTGTTGTTCGACCGTCTGGCTGACATAGACCGGTTGACCCGCCGGCTCATGGAGGAACTGGCGGTCTCGATCTATCATTTTCACGAGGACGCAAAAGTGGACCGGGGCCGCGGCGGCGGTGCGGCCATGGCGGCAATCATCGAAAACAATGCGGCCAGCTTCGACCGGTTCGACGGCGGCTTGTTTGACCGGGATAATATCGAATCCCTGAACCGGGAAAGCCGCCGACGGATAGAGACGTTGGGGGCCCTTTTCGATAAGCGGCGCGACAGTGGAATGGTCCGGCACTGCCACGGCGACCTCCATCTCCGCAATATCGTACTGATCAACGACCATCCGACATTGTTCGATGCCATCGAATTCTCGGAGGATTTCTCGGTTATCGATGTCGCCTACGATCTCGCGTTTTTGCTCATGGATTTGGAACACCGGGGATACCGCAAACGGGCCAACAATTTGCTCAACAGGTATTTGGACCTCAGCGGCGATATCGAATTGCTGACGATTCTCCCCTTGATGCTGTCTATGCGCGCCGCCATCCGCGCCCATGTTGCGGCCGCGGCGATTGCCGGCGGCGCCGATGGGTCGATTGGCGCCAAGACGGAAGCCAGAGAGTATCTGGATCTGGCCCTCGAGCTTTTAACGCCGGTGCCGCTTCGGCTGGTTGCCATTGGCGGGCTGTCGGGAACGGGTAAATCTAAATTGGCCAGGTATCTGGCGCCGTTGATGGGTGCTGCCCCGGGGGCCGCCGTGATCAGAAGCGATGCTGTTCGCAAACGCTGCTTCGGCGCACCGCTGGATAAAAAACTGCCGCCGGAAGGGTATAGCCGGGAGGTGAGCGAGCGAACCTATGATACCGTAATTGAGAACGTCCGTACGGCCCTTCGCGCCGGTCATTGCGTCATTGCCGACGCCGTATTTTCAAAACCAGCCGAACGACAGGCTCTGGGTCAGATCGCTGAAGAGGAGGGCGTGCCCTTTGAAGGGTTGTGGCTTGACGTACCACTGGAAAAACGTGAAGAACGGGTGACGAACCGCACCAACAACATATCAGACGCCACCGTTGACGTTGTTCGGCAACAGGCGGAATATGATGTGGGCCCGCTTTACTGGCGGCAAATCGACGCCTCGGGTTCACGAAAGAAAACCAGGAAAACAGCCGTAACTATCCTGGGGTTGGGAGAAAAATGATCAAGTCGGGTATCCTCCAGGTGCATCGGTTGTTCAAAGTCATCGTTCTTATTGCCTTTCCGGCCTTCCTCGTTTTATCACCCGCTGATACGATTGCCGCTTCCGGCGATGCCGCCAAGGGCCGGCAGGTCGCGGAACGGGAAAAGTGCCTGAATTGTCATGACAAAGCGGCCAGCTCTAAAAAACCCGCGGTCCCTTTTATCCGGGGGCAGCATCAGAAGTATCTGGTCAAGCAATTACGCAGTTTCCGAGACAAAAAGCCCGTTACATCGGGCGGTTTCAAAGTGTCCGAACGTCGCAGCAGCAATATGAAACATGCCATAGGCACCTTGTCCAATAGCGATATAAATAATGTCGCCGCATATTTAACCGATCTACCATGCCGGTCGTTTCCCGAAAACAAGGCTGATAAAATTCGGAAGCTCCCGATCAAACCAGACCAGGTGGACGCTTGCGAACTCTGTCATGGTAAAATGGGCCGCAGTCCCTTCATCCAATACCCTAAAATTGCGGGTCAAAATGTCCATTACATGATCCGGCAGATGAAACTTTTGCGGCAGGCGGCAAAAAACCCCGAGAAGAATAACATCCGGTTTCACCGTACCATGGCCTCTCACGCCATCAATCTTTCGACCGAAAGTATCAGTGGTTTGGCCCGGTATTTTGCATCGCATAATTGCCGATGATATTGAAACTAAAGAAAAAAAGTAGAATTTTTACAAAACAATACACATTGATTCTTGTGATCTATATCACTGACGGGATATACGATATTTGGTAGGTTCTCCTGGAAGTTAGGAATTTACCTGAGGGCCCGAAGAAATTCGGGAGGAAATCCGGCGGGATTTCCGGTCCTCGAAATGGCAAACCGTCGGAAACGACGGGACGCAAAGTTACCGGCCTAACGTTCAATTTGCGTAATTGAACCAAGGCGGTCGAACTATCGAAGGGAAAGTTAACATGGACGTCAATTTATCGAGCGCCATTCATTCGACGCTTTATTCGAGCCAGAATATTGCGGCGCTCACCGCGCGTACCCAGGAAAGAATTGCGACCGGTCAGCAGTATCAATCGCTGATCGACAATCCGCAGGCCGTTTCGGTTGCGCAGAGCCTGTCCAATCGCGCGTCGGACTTGCTGACCTTAAAGGACAATATCAGTCAAAGCGTCGGCAAGGTGGAAACGGCTCAGCTCGGTTTGGGGTATATCGAAGAAATTCTCAATCAATTGAAGGCGGTGTCGTTATCCCATGACGCCACGGATTCGGCCAGCGAACAGGCGGTGCTCAGCGATCAATTCGACGCCTTGAAGGAGCAGTTGAACAATCTGGTCCGCGATACATCGTACGGCGGCACCAATTTGATCGATGCCGCGCCCGATAGTCTGACCGTGGAGTTCAACGAGGACGGTTCCTCCGCCGTCACCATCGACGGCCAGGCGACGGATGCGGCGACGCTGGGAATCGTTATTACCGACGTCACCACCATCGACGCGGCGTTATCGCAGGTTCGGTCCACCTCGGAAACCCTGGGGTCCGACGCCAGTATCCTGTCGATCCGCGAGGAATTTACCGAAACTCTGGTCAATAATTTGGAAGAGGGTGAAGCCAAGCTGCTGGAAACCGATCTCAACGAGCAGGCGGCCAACGCCCTGTCGTTGGAGACCAGGACCCAGCTGTCTGCCGCCGCGACCAAAGTCACCGCCCAATCGGAGCGCGCCATCCTGCAACTGTTCTGCTCCGTCCTTCCCGTACAAGGTTCGCTTTTAACGCCACCCCTTGACGCCACCCCTTGACGCCACCCCTTGACGAATGGGACTTTTCTGCCAAATTAAGCTTTGACGGATGCCTAATTGGGTCCGCACCAAAACTGTAGCTCGCTCATTCGGAGGAGACTCGGCATGACACGCCTTCCTATTTTTGACAGCCCCCTGTTGCTGGGCTTCGATCATTTCGAACAGGTTCTGGACCGTGTGGTGAAAACCTCCGCCGAGGGTTATCCCCCGTACAATATTGAACAAACCGGTGAGGAGAATCTGCGTATCACTCTGGCGGTGGCCGGGTTCACCATGGATGATCTGGAGGTCACCACCGAGGACAATCAGTTGGTGATCCGGGGGCGGAATACCGCCGAGGACGATAACCGCATTTATCTGCACCGGGGCATTGCCGCCCGGCAGTTCCAACGGAGTTTCGTGCTTGCCGAGGGGATTGAGGTGACGTCGGCGCGCCTGGTGGACGGTCTGTTGCATGTGGATCTGTTCCGTCCCACGCCGGAACCGCAGATTAAGACCATCCGGATTGAAAAAGGATCATCCAACGGCAAGGGACCGAACGCCAAGACCATTGATCTCGAAGCGGACAAATAATGGAATTATCATCAAAAGGACCAACCGATGACCAACTATGAAAAAAATCGGGATAATACACCGATCGAATTAGACGGTGAATTTCAAGGCGTCCTGTCGGCGGCTGATCTGGCTTACCTCGGGTTGGACGAGATCGCCTATATCAAGCCGGTGTACGAGGACGGTGAAAATGTATTCGGTGTCTTCGCCGCCGACGGCGAGCCTTTGGCCAGCGCGCCGGATTTCGACCTCGCCTTCGCCATGGCCATCCAGAACGATCTCTATCCCGTCTGCGTCAACTGACGGAGATTTTCCGCAAATAAATCCGTAGGGGGCTTCATGGATTTGAATGATCTGCCGAATGTCCACCCGACGGTTGTGCACATGCTGGCGGTAGCCGGTGAAATAGCCCCTCGATCCGAAGCTTTGGTTGCCGAGGAGCGCCGCCTCACTTACGCCCAATATGTACGATGCGTCGGCGGCTTTGCCGCCGAACTTAAAACGCTGGGCGCCGGCCCGGACGAACGGGTGGCGATACTGTGCGGCAATTCGATCGAGATCGCTGTCGCCATGTTCGGCGTTCATGCCGCCCGTGCCCAGGCTGTTCCCGTAAACCCGACCTATACCTCCCGCGAATTGCGCCACATTCTCGCCGATGCGGCGCCGCAGATTGTGATTTTTGACGAGGAGATCAGGGACGTCGTAGAACCGCTGATGGCGGAAGTGGGCGTGTCTCATGGCATTATGGTCGGCGGCGCCAATGGCCGCCTATTGGACGCGTGGAAGGACGATGAATCGGCGCGGTTGCCCCTGCCGCTTCCGTCGCCGGATGATCTGGCGACGCTGCAATATACCGGCGGCACGACGGGTCTACCAAAAGGCGTCAACATCACGCACGCTCAGATGTCGATCAATATCAGCCAGCGCGAAATTTCCATTCCCACGGCGATGGACGATGAGACCATTATTTGCGCGATGCCGTTGTTTCATGTTTTCGCGATTTCGGTTTGCCTGCACTTGGCGCCCTATTGCCGGGGGCGGTTGGTTATCCTGCCCCGTTACCGCCCCGATTTGGTGATCAGCGCCATAGAAAGGGAAAAGGCGACCTTGCTGCCGTTCGGCCCGACGATTTTCACCGGATTGCTGTCCTATGAAGGATTTACGACCGCCGATTTTTCATCGGTTAGAAGAGGAATATCTGGTTCCGCGCCGTTGCCCGAGGAAACACTCAGACAGTGGCAAAAATTGAAGGGCTTTCCCATTTTGGAGGGCTACGGGCAATCCGAGGCTGGACCTATTATCTGTATAAATTATGCCGACAAGGAAATTGTGCCCGGATCGGTTGGCCAAGCGTTGCCGCTGACCGAAATCAGGATCGCAGATGTGGATTCCGGTGAGACTATTCGGGGCGCCGGTGAACAGGGTGAAATTTGTTTGCGGGGACCCCAGGTTATGTCCGGTTATCGCAATCGGCCGGCAGAAACGGCGGCTGCGTTAAAGGATGGCTGGTTGCACACGGGTGATATCGGTGAGCTCGACGACGCGGGCAATCTTTACATCCGGGACCGCAAAAGGAATATGGCCCTGGTAGGCGGCTACAATGTCTATCCGAGGGAGATCGACGAAGTTCTTTACGCCCACCCGGAAATTCGCGAGGCTGCCTCGGTCGGCATTCCCGACGACTACAGGGGCGAGATTATTGCCGCCCATGTGATTCCGGATAAAGACAGCACCGTCACAACAGAGTTGTTGCTCGACTACTGCCGCGCCAATCTCGCGAAAAACTAGGTGCCGGCACGTCTAGAAATCGTCGGTGAGATTCCGAAAACATCCGTTGGAAAAATTGACAAGCAGGCGTTACGGCAGAAAATCATCCGCAACAAATCATAGAACATATAAACGGGATCAGGCCGCGCGGTTTGAGCTTTGTTCGATCAACAGGGCGTAGAGCGCTTCAGGGCTTTCCGAACCGCGCAGTTTTTCGCACACGGTTTTATCTCTCAGCAGGCGCGAGACCCTCGCCAGGGCTTTGAGGTGGTCGGCGCCCGCCGATTCCGGCGCCAACAAAAGAAAAATCAGATCGACAGGCCGCTCGTCAATGGAATCGAATTCGACGGGCCGTTCCAGCCTGGCAAAAATGCCGTGAAGTTTTTCGAGGGTTTCAAGCTTTCCATGGGGGATGGCGATACCGTCGCCCACACCAGTGGTGCCCAGCTTCTCACGCTCGAGCAGGATATCGAAAATATCCCGTTCCTCGTGCTCAATCAGACCGGCGATATGTTTCGCCAGTTCCTGCAACGCCTGTTTCTTACTCGATACTTTGAGATTGGCGATGACGCTATCAGGAGTTATGAGATCGGAAAGTTCCATGTATTTTTATTTTTTACGCTGTTCGTCGATTACAAATTTGAATTTGAGCCTTCACCGGTGAATAGAAAAACCTATTCGTCAAATCATCGGCTTCGCCGGACAACCCGCTGCGCCCTAAAAAATTCAGTAGAACCGGGCGGAGAATGTAAGCCTTTTAATGTTTTGGGTACCCTTTATCTATCGGGCGGGCCGGAAGTTAGTGCCGTGGAGCTCAACTGTCAAGGTGGATATGCAAATGTTTCTGATTGAATTTATCTAAATTCTTTCAACCGGTCGATGCCATTACACCATGGCGCGCCTTTTTTCGCGGCGGCGCTGGACCGAAGAAGGAATTTTCATGGCTTCCCGGTATTTGGCGACCGTCCGCCGGGCAATATCGATACCGTCATTGTTAAGCAAATCGACCAGTTTATCGTCCGAAAGAATGGCGTCGGGCGGTTCTTCGTCGATCAGCAGCTTGATGCGGTGACGAACGGCTTCGGCCGAATGCGCCGCACCGCCATCGGTCGAACTTATGGCCGTGGTGAAGAAATATTTAAGCTCGTAAATGCCCCGGGGCGTGTTGATGTATTTGTTGGACGTCACCCGGCTGACCGTGCTTTCGTGCATTTCAATTTCTTCGGCAATGTCCCTCAATACCAACGGTTTGAGATGCTCTACGCCATGGGTAAAAAAGGCGTCCTGCTGGCTGACGATCTCGGTGGCTACCTTGAGGATGGTCGTCGCCCTTTGATGCAGTGATTTCACCAGCCAGTTGGCCGTTTGCAGTTTTTCCGTGACATACTGCTTTTCCTCCTTGGTCCGGACGGACCGGCTGATCTCGGCATAATACTGGTTGTTGACCAGGACCCGGGGCAAGGTGTCGCTGTTAAGCTCGACAATCCACTTTCCTTCGGCGCCGGTTCTCATATTGACGTCCGGCGTTACCGGCTGGGCGATGATCTGGTCGAAGGCTTCGGCGGGTTTGTGGCTCAGGGCCCAGATTTCGTCGATCATGTCTTTGATATCTTCGAGATCGACATGGCAGAGCTTCGCCAGGGCCTTGTAGTCGTGACGCTTTAGCAATTCGATATTTTCGAGCAATGTCGCCATGGCCGGGTCGTACCGGTCTTTCTCGCGCAATTGGATGGCCCAGCATTCCGCCAGATCGCGGGCGAAAATGCCCGGCGGATCGAGACGTTGGAGCTTTTTGAGTACAGCTTCGGCCCGGTCCATGCTGCATCCGAGACGCTCCGCCGATAGTTCCAGTTCATTGGGAATCCGGCCCGCTTCGTCCAGTTGGTCCAGGAGATGGACGGCAATAATTTTGTCCGTGGGATCGGGCAGATCAATTTGAATCTGGTCCAACAGATGATCGCGCAGAGAGACATCCTGGGTCAGTGTGTTTTCCAGCGAATATTCGCTTTGTTCGAACCGGCTGTTGCCGCCGCTGCCCCAGTCGCCGAAGGCGCTTTCACCGCTGCTGGCGCCGGCGGATGCCGCAGCCTCAGGGGATTTTTCAGTATCCCAGACATTGTCGTAGGAATCCATGTCGAGGGCGTTGACCTGTTCCTCGGTGACGTGTTCTGCTTTATCCAGATCGATCGCTTCCAGCGCTTCCGTGTTTTCGCCGTCGGTGCCGTCACTTTCCGCCCCACCCGATTCGGACTCACCGGCGCTACTGTCATCCCGTTCCAGCATGGGATTTTCTGACAGTTCGTTCTCGACGAATTCGCGCAGTTCGATATGAGAAAATTGCAACAGCTTGATGGCCTGTTGCAATTGTGGGGTCATCACCAGGGACTGGCTGTGTCTAAGTTCTAATCTTGGTGTGAGCGCCATATCTCGCTTGCTGTCCCGGGGACCGGATCAGAGACTGAACCGATCGCCCAAATAGACCCGCCGCACGTCCTCGTTGCCGACGATGTCGTCGGGCGTGCCTTCCATCAGCACCATACCGTCATGGATAATGTAGGCGCGGTCGATGATGTCCAGGGTGTCCCGGACATTGTGATCGGTGATCAATACGCCGATTCCGCGGTCTTTGAGGTGGGCGATCAATTCGCGGATGTCGGTGACGGCGATAGGATCAATTCCGGCCAGCGGTTCATCCAGCAGAATAAAGTGCGGCCGCGAGGCCAATGCCCGGGCAATTTCAACGCGGCGTCTTTCACCGCCCGACAAGGCCAGCGCCGGGGTCCGCCGTAAATGGGTAATGGAGAACTCCGCCAGCAAAGCTTCAAGCACGGCATCCCGGCGTTCTTTGGATTTTTCCACCACTTCAAGGACGGCGCGGATATTATTCTCCACCGTCAGGCCGCGGAAGATCGAGGCCTCCTGGGGTAAATAGCCGATACCCTGGCGCGCCCGCCGGTACATGGGCAGATCGGTGACATCCTGGCCGTCCAGCACGATGGTGCCGTAATCGGGGGCGATTAGTCCGGTTATGAGATAAAAACAGGTGGTTTTACCGGCGCCGTTGGGGCCCAACAGACCCACCACTTCGCCCCGCTGAATATTCAGGGATACGCCACGGACAACCGGCCTTTTGTCGAATCGTTTACCGAGATTATCCGCCGCCAAACCGCGAAAATTTTCGGCAACCAACCGTGGCCCGCCGGGCTGGTTATCTTGATTAGTATGCTGATCGGAATTGTTGTTTTCGTTCATGCAAAATCTATACCCGTTTTACCGGGATGATAAAAGTCTTTGATTACCTATCGATTAATTTTTGTGGATTTTTTGGTGTTTATTAACCCCTCAGACGCCGGGCATTTGCTCCGCTTTCTTGGCTCACGCGCCATCAGGCGCGGCGCGCAGTCGCGCTTGCCAAAGTTAAAAAGGAACTTTGGATTGAAGTTTTAATTGGCGAGAATTAATTCCAAAAGTCATTTAGACTTTTGGCAAGCACGACTGCGCGCCGGCGCTGATGCGCCGTAAGCCAAGGATTCGGAGAATCCGCCCGGCGTCAGAGAGGCAATAATTAAGGCCGATGCGGCGCGAGAATTCCCCGGACCCGTTTCTTCTTCTTGGTGCCGCCGGGTTTGGTCAGCAGGCGGCTGACGCCCGTATTCAGATTAATTTTGGCCTGATCACCGGTCAGTTGGTTCTCGCCGCGGGTGATACGGACATTGCCGGTCAGGGTGGCGATACCGGAATCGATATCGTAGATGCCCCGGTCGGCCCGCACCGTATCCTGTTGGGTGACGATCAAGACCCGGTCGAATGCTTGGACGCGAAAGATCTTGGTTTTACCTTTTTTGTCCCGCCGGAACTGAGCCGTCAGAATATCGGAGCGGATGGTTTTACCTTCGTGGGAGGCGGTCGCGTTCCCTCTGGCGACGGCCATCAGCTTGGTTTCGTAATATTCCATTTGCCGGGTGGCCGAAATGATATCCGCGCCGGTCCGGTATACGACTTTTTTTCCGGTCACCATCAGGATCGCTTTTTGCAGATCGTAGACGGCGGCCTGCCCGGTCAGCGTATCGGTCGGCGAGGCGATTTTAACGCCGCCTTCCGCATCCAGCCGGGTCAGATCGGAGCCGCCGCCCTGACTTTTCTGATAAAAGGCCCGCAACACCTGGGCGGAAACACTGACACTGCCGCGGGTGGCCTTGGCGTTGCCCTGAGCGATCAAGACTTCATTGCCGCGCTGCCATTCGATGCCGTCATCGGCGAAAATTTCAATCGGCTTGCTTTTATCACCGCTGGCCAGATTGAGGGCCTGCGCGCCCGCCGTGCCGCTCATACCACCTACCAGAGAGGTGAACAAAACGGCCAGTACATAAGGCCGAACCAAAACGAATTTTACGTTCCTGCGATTGGTCATTTCGTTTTAATCCTAATTTTTTTTCAGGCCCGACTGGCCATTCTGGAAAATGACGAGCTTAGCCTTGCCCTTGAAGTGAAAAATCTCGCCATTGTCTTCGATGCGGAATCCTTCCGCTTTCAACGTGCCGAAAGGGCCTTGACCGCGGATGGGCTTGTGGCCATCGGCGAAACCCTTGCCCAGATCGACAACAGCTTCCGCGGTTGAAAATTCATAACCTGAATCGTGAAACAGATTAACGGCGCCTTTCAGGGTCAGCATTTTATCCTTCTGATCGTACAATCCGGTATTCGCCGTCAATACCAGCCATGTTCCGTTGGCGATGGCGATATCGGCTTTGGGCATCTCCAGTTCTATGGTCGAGGCGCCGAGCAGGACGTTTTTGGCCAAATCGGCGGTAATGGAAAAAGGCTGGTTCCGTTTGTCGGCGCCGACAAACCGGGCGTTTACCATGCTCGGATCTTCCGCTTCTGTCGAACGGACATTGGAAAAGCTCAATGAAAAGCGGCTATCCAATTGGATTTGAGGCCAGATAACGATCAGCAATACCAGACCGAGGGCAATGGCCGGCAACAGGAATTTCATAAAAGATACATAGCGGCTATAGCCGGCCGGCCGGCGAATTCTCTTTCCCGTCTTGGACCGGGCGGGCGCTTTTGACAAATCGGCGCTGTTGGTCCGGTTGCCAAGAGTATTTTCGGCTGCGAGACTATTCATTCCATTGATGCTCTCAACCAATCGACCACACCGGCGTCAGACCACGCCCGCCCGCAGGCAGTCATGGATATGGAGAACACCGACGACTTTATTGTCCTCCATGACAAATAGATTGGTAATGGCCGAATCGTTCATGATCTGTACGGCTTCGCTGGCCAAGGCTGTCGGCCTGATGGTTTTGGGATTGACGCTCATGATCTCCCGCGCCGTCTTATGCATGAGATCGTTTCCCATGTGACGGCGTAGATCGCCATCGGTTATGATGCCCTCCATGCCGCCGTCATCGTCCAAAATGCAAATACAGCCGAGGCTTTTGGCGGTCATCTCGACAATGACATCGGCCATCATGCTGCCGCCGACGGTATGCGGTAACGAGCCTCCGTCGTGCATGATATCGGAGACTTTGAGCAAGCGCTTGCCCAACTGGCCGCCGGGATGGCGCAAATGAAAATCGTCGGCGGTGAATTTCTGCCGGTCCATCAGCACCACCGCCAGGGCATCGCCGAGGGCCAACGTCATGGTGGTCGAGGTGGTCGGCGCCAGGCCCATGGGGCAGGCTTCCTCCGCGTCGGGCAGGATCAAAGCCACATCGGCTTCGACGGCGAGGGTGCTGCCGGGAACGCTGGTCACACCGATCAGCGGAATTTTAAATCGCCGTGAATAGGCCACCAAATCGGAAAGCTCCGGCGTCTCTCCCGAATTCGACAGGGCGAGAACCGCATCTTCAGTGCCGACCACACCGAGATCGCCATGACTGGCTTCGCCGGGATGGACGAAATAGGCGGGTTTTCCCGTCGACGACAGGGTGGCGGCAATCTTGTTGGCGATGTGGCCGCTTTTTCCCATACCGGTGACAATGATCCGGCCCTCGACCTGTTGCAGTAAATCGACGGCGGCGGAAAACGAGTCACCCAGAGAATCGGCCAGCGCAGCCAGGCCGGTGGCCTCGATCTTGAGTACGTTTCTGGCGCGGTCGATGTCTGATTTTGGCATATCCGGTGTCTCTGCCGATATTTCCGTCCGTGTTGCGTCGAGGGCCGAAGCCGAATTGTCCATCTATAGTCCTTAAGAAATTGTATCAGCCGACCCGATTATTTCCGGCCGCCTCGAATTTAGTGGAAATAACGAACCAGGCCCCCATTGACCAGCGGAATAAAATATCGATTAACGCATTGATTCCAGGAGACTAATTCCTCTTCACCCTCAATCCGGCCAGTATGCGTCGACGCGTCCGAAAGGTCAACAAATCCGGCTAATGGGCGAATATATCGAGCGCGCTCCAGCCATCCAGGTCCATGGCGGCGCGATAGGGCAGAAAATCGAAACAGGCCTGGGCCGTCTCAACCCGGTTTTCCCGCTGCAGCCGCCGATTAAGAACATCCTTTAGCCGATGGAGGTAGAGAACGTCGGCGGCGGCATATTCCAATTGCGCCGGCGTCAAATCCTCGGCGGCCCAGTCGGTCTGCTGTTGCTGTTTGGATATTTCCACATCCAACAGTTCGGCGCAGATATCCTTCAACCCGTGTTTATCCGTGTAGGTTCGGGCCAGCCGGGAAGCGACTCGCGTGCAATAAACAGGACGGCAGTCAACGTCCAAATAGCGTTGAATGATGGCAAGGTCGAACCGAGCGTAATGAAATATTTTGGTGACTGTCTCATCTCTCAGCAATTTCTTCAGGTTCGGCGCGGCGTATCCGTCGGCAGCGAACTGAACCAAATGGGCGGCGTCGTCACCCGACGACAACTGCATCAGGCACAAACGATCCCGTTCCGGATGCAAACCTTGGGTTTCGGTATCAACAGCGACGGCGTCGCCGAATTCCAGGTCTGATGGAATATCACCCTGATAAAGTTCAATTGTCACGTAGAGTATCTACCCCGGCGTTAAATTAATAAGGGCGTTTATTCTAGTAAAATTTGGTGCCCAGGAGAAGACTCGAACTTCCACGACCTTGCGGCCACAGGTACCTGAA
>CAZNLR010000024.1:0-71507 GCA_964574215.1 uncultured Rhodospirillaceae bacterium
TATCCGCCGCATAACCCAGTAAATTGAGCTGTCTCAGAATGACGTCCTGATTGGTGAGATTGTCCTCGGCCACCAGGATGAGCTGCCCCATCTGTTCCGCTTCCTCAACGGTGGGCGCCTTGACTTTTCGGTCCTCCGATTTTTGCTCTTCCTGTTTGGTCTCGGGGCTGGCCCGCCCGGCGGCAACCGCCACGGCCGTTAATAAGGAAGGCCGGCGCAACGGCAGAGCGTCCAGTGTCACGGTATCGGGAACATCCAAACGGGCGCCCCGGCGCCAATAGGGCATCAGGAAAATGTATTTTGAATCCGCGAAGACCGAATGAGCTTTGAATGCATCGCGGACTTTGATCTGCTCTTCCTCGTCAAAATCAATTCCCAGAATTACAATGTCATAAATCTCGTCATTGAAGGCTGCCTCCGTGGCGCGGGAAACCGCATCCTGCCGTTCATCCCATACCTCGATATCCGCCTTCCAATGGGTCAGATAGCTGGACATGAATTCCGCATATTCTTCTATTTCGGTGATAAGCAAGATGTTGAGGCCGGCCAGATCATTGTCCTCGGTCACACGGGATTCTTTATCGGATTCCCGGTGAGGGATGGTGGTTGAAAAACAGGAGCCCTCGCCCAACTCGCTTTCCACACCAATCGCGCCACCCATCAGTTCCGACAGTTTGACGCAGATCGACAGGCCCAATCCGGTGCCGCCGTATTTTCGGGTCGTCGAGCTTTCCGCCTGAGTGAAGGCCTCGAACAATTTTTCCTGTGCTTCTTTGGAAATGCCGATGCCGTTATCGACGATGCTGTACTTTACGGCGACTTTATTTTTGGCGTCGCTTTCGGCGAGATCAGCGCGAATAACAATTTTGCCCCTCATATCATCTCTGTTTTCGGTAAATTTAATGGCATTGCCGGCAAGGTTAAATAGAATCTGACGCAACCGGACCTGGTCACCCATCACCCATTCCGGAATCGCCGGGTCGATATAGGGAAATATCATAAGTTCCTTTTTCGCCGCGTTGGGCGCCAGCGTATCAACCACGCCCTGAACCAAATCGCGAATGGAAATGGGGATTTCCTCCAGCTCCAGTTTCCCCGCTTCGATTTTTGAGAAATCGAGAATGTCGTTGATGATTTGTAGCAGCGAAAAAGCCGAATCCCTGACGGTCGCCATCATCTGGCTCTGGTCGGCGTTCAGTTTGGTTTCCCGGAGAAGATCGATCATGCCGACGACGCCGTTCATGGGCGTGCGGATTTCATGACTCATGGCGGCAAGGAAAGAAGACTTGGCCTGGGTTGCGGCCTCGGCTGAATTTTTGAGCTCTTCCGCCTTTTTCCTGGATTCCTCGGCATCGGCCATCATGTTAAGTGTGGCACGTCTGGCATCGGCCAGGTCATCTACCCGGCTGGCCAGTTCTTCATTGGCGCTCTCGGCAACATTTTTGGCCGATTGCAGTTCCTGGGTGCGGTCGCTGATCAATTCCTCGAGATGGTCCTGATGACGTTTGAGCTGATGCTCGGCGACGGCTTGCGACAATTGCATGTCGTTGTAGGCATCGACGACCTGACCGAGTTCGTCGGTACTTTCCCATTCCACCTGTTCATGAATATTTTCGTTCTGCATTTTTTCGATGGAGCTGCGCAGCCGATTGATGGGCACGCCGACAACTTTCCGGGTGGCAAAAATAGTAACCCCCGCCAACGTCAACGCCATGACGATAATGATCAAAATATCGAGTTTCGCACGGTCCAAAAGTTCGGCAATAATGTGTTTGCTGTGAACCGTGACGATCAGCTTTCCCACCACCTCGCTAACCTTGCTGGCGGAGTAGACCAGAGATTTTTCGGTCCTAAAATCAGGCGTTTCCGGTTCCACCTCGGGATTGCCGATTTTTGCCAGAACTTCACCGGAAACGTCGGTTACGACAGCGCTTTGCACATGGGGCAGTCTCTCGATTTCAGCGAGCAGAGACCTGATTTGATCACCATCGATCTCCCACACCGCCGATGCGAAAGCGGAATCCTGTACGGAAACCAGTTGCTTCAGACTTCCCGATAATTCGCTGCGGCTGTTGAAATAGAATCTCGCTTCCAAAACCGAAAACAGAATCAACACGCTGAGGCAAACGAGCGGAATATTTATCGCCAGCAGTTTGGAGACAAGATTATTCGGTTTGAACGCAGACTTTTTCACACGAGGTTCCGATGGTTGCGACAATTCGATCAGCCATTACCGTCTTCTGGCCGGATCATATTGTAATATATGACCAAATACATCAATTACGGTAAACAATTACTATTATATTTCGAGATTTAAAGGGTGGCCAAATCAATCGAATAGCCGCCGCTGCGCACCGTTCGGATAAGATCGGGAGACCCGTCATCGTTGAGTGCTTTGCGGAGACGCCTGATATGAACGTCGACGGTGCGTTCCTCGACATAAATGTCGCGGCCCCAAACCCGGTCAAGAAGGGATTCTCGGGAATACACCTTGGTCGGACGCGCCATCAGCACCTGGAGTAATCTGAACTCGGTTGGGCCGAGATGAATAGCTCTGCCTTCGCGGAACACCTTGTGGGCGCTTAAATCCATGACGATGCCGCCATATTCCAGTTTTTCGTCGGTTAAACCCGGTTGGGCCCGGCGTAGCAACGCGCGCACGCGGGCGATGAGTTCCTTGGGAGAAAAGGGTTTAACCATGTAATCGTCGGCGCCGCTGTCGAGGCCCAGAATCTTGTCGCCTTCTTCACCTCTGGCGGTCAGCATGATTACGGGAATCGCTTTACTCGCCGGTTCTTCACGGAGCTTGCGGCAGATATCGATACCGGACATTTCCGGCAGCATCCAGTCGAGCAGAATTAAATCGGGTTCCTCTTCTTTCACCAGAAGAAGCCCCTCATCGCCGCTGGTCGCCACCAGGGTTCCGAAACCTTCGCTTTCAAGATTGTATCGCAGCATTTCCACCAGTGGCGGTTCGTCTTCGACAATCAGAATGCGGACGTTTTTGTTCATTTGGGTTCAACCAGCGTAAAGGCCGAGCTGTCGCCCTTGGGACGGTCGTCCTCCGGGATTTCTCCCTGCACCATGAAATGCACTTGTTCGGCGATGCTGGTGACGTGATCGCCCATGCGTTCGATATTCTTCGCCACAAACAGTAAATGGGTGCAGGCGGAAATGTTGCGGGTATCCTCCATCATATAGGTCAACAATTCCCGGAACAGACTCGAATGCAATTGGTCCACTTCTTCGTCGCGTAATCTGACATCGTCCGCCCGGTCGGAATCTCTCGCAATGTAGGCGTCCAGGACGTTTTTAATCATGCCCTGAACCATCGCCGCCATGCGCGCGACGCTCGCAGATGAGTCCCCCATTGCCGGTGACTTAGCTAAAGTAACGGTCCGTTTGGCGACATTCTTGGCATAGTCGCCGATCCGTTCCAGGTTGGAAGAGACTTTCAGCGCCGTAATGATCTGCCGCAAATCCTCTGCCAGGGGTTGGCGGAGCGCCAGCAGTTTAATAGCAAAGGCGTCGATTTCGCTTTCCAGCGCATCAATTTGTTTATCTTTTTTCACAATGGTCATGGCCCGGTCGGCGTCGCGCTTCACCAATGTATCGATGGCGTCGGCGAGTTGGGTTTCAACCAAACCGCCCATTTCGGCGATCATATGGTCGAGCTTGCCGAGATCCTCATCGTAGCCTTTTACAATATGTCCGGTTTCCATCTTTCCGCCTTTCTCAGTTCTCCACTAGCCGATTCGACCGGTTATGTAAGCTTGGGTTCTTTCATCCTGCGGTGTCGTAAAGACGTCCTCCGTTTCACCGAGTTCGACCAAATCGCCCAACAGAAAAAATGCCGTCCGCTGGGAAACCCTCGCCGCCTGCTGCATCGAGTGGGTTACGATAACGATTGTATAGTTTTGCCGCAATTCGTCGATCAGTTCCTCGATTTTGGCCGTGGCTATGGGATCAAGGGCCGAGCAGGGCTCGTCCATTAGGATGATTTCGGGATTGATGGCGATTGCCCGGGCGATGCAAAGCCGTTGCTGCTGACCGCCGGATAGTCCGGTGCCGGGTTCCTGAAGCCGGTCCTTGGCTTCTTCCCATAATCCTGCCCGCTTGAGGCTCTGCTCGACGATCTCGTCCAACGCCGGCTTTTGCAGGGTTAGACCGTGTATTTTGGGACCGTACGCCACATTCTCGTAAATCGACTTGGGAAAAGGATTGGGCTTCTGAAACACCATGCCGACCCGGGCCCTAAGCGCCACCGGGTCGATTTCCTGATCGTTGACCTCTTGGCCGTCCATGAGGATTGAACCGTCAACCCGGCAGCCTTCTATGGTGTCGTTCATCCGGTTGAGGCAGCGCAGGAACGTCGACTTGCCGCACCCCGAAGGGCCGATGAGTGCGGTGACCCGGTTTTCCGGTATATCCAATGTGATCCCGTTGAGCGCCTGCTTGCCGCCGTAATAAACGTCGACGTCACGGGCCGACATTTTGGTGCGCCGCTCCACGGGATCGCTTGTGGAAAATGAAAAGTCCATGTTTCCCGCCCTTTCTCTATTCATGTCTTTCCTCATTTCCATTTACCACCGCCTCTCAAACTTCTTGCGCAACAAGATTGCCGCCAGATTCATGACCGCTAAAAAGACCAGCAGGATGATGGTGGCCGCAGATGTTTTCTCCAGGAACGCCCGTTCCGGCGCATCGGCCCAGAGAAAAATCTGAACGGGCAGAACTGTGGCGGCGTCGACAATACTTTCCGGTATATCGACGATAAAAGCGACCATGCCGATCATCAAAAGGGGCGCCGTTTCGCCCAGAGCCCGTGCCATACCGATGATGGCGCCGGTCAGCATGCCCGGCATGGCGAGGGGCAACACATGGTGAACGATGGTCTGCACCTGGCTGGCGCCGACGCCCAGGGCGGCCTCGCGGATAGATGGCGGCACCGACATCAGAGCGGACCGCCCGGCGATAATCACCGTCGGCATTGTCATCAATGCCAGAACGATCCCGCCGGCCAATGGCGCCGAGCGGGGCAATTCGAAGAAATTCAAAATCACCGCCAGCCCCAATAGACCAAAAACGATCGAAGGGACGGCGGCCAGATTGTTGATGTTAACTTCGATCAGATCGGTCCAGCGGTTCCTGGGGGCGAATTCTTCCAGATAAACTGCGCTGGCGACACCGATGGGGAAAACCAGGGCCAGTGTGACCAGCAGGGTCATGGCCGATCCCACCACCGCGCCCAGGATCCCCGCTTGTTCGGGCTCCCGGCTGTCGGCGGCGGTAAAGAAAGTGGTGTTGAACCGGCGCTCCACCCTGCCGTCGGCAACCAACTTGTCATACCAGACCAGCTGCTTGTCTATAACTTTGCGTTCGGACTGAGGAAGCTTCCGGTCGATGTAGCCCTTGTTCAGCATATCGATGTCGGCGGCCGCGCTGACCCATATTGTGCCGCTCCAAATACTATCCACTGGGCCGGTGGTATGTTTATGGTCTGATAGGTAATCCCTGATTTCAAATTCGATACCCGGACTGAACAGTTTATAGAGCTGCCGCTTGTCGCGGCGTTCACTGACATTCGGAAAATAGTCTCTGACCGCCTGCCGTGCGGCGCCCCTGTAGTTGGTCTTATGTTCCCCTTTCTTCTCGATGGTCACATCAAGCGCGATATAGGTTTTGGTGAACGCCGAATACCCCTTGAAGGTTATGGCCCCAATCAAAACAAAAAGAAATGTAATGGCCAGTGCGATGGCGGTGAGACCCAAAAAACGGAACCGCGCCTCTGCGGCATGACGTTTTTTCAGCTGGGCGGGGTCGGGTGTAAAACTACTCATATTTATCCCGGTATTTTCGAGTGACGGTCAAGGCGACGATATTGAGCAAAAGCGTGGCGGCAAACAGCACCAGACCCAAAGCGAAGGCCGCCAGGGTCTTGGGGCTGTCAAATTCCTGATCGCCCACCAGCAACGTGACGATCTGAACCGTGACGGTGGTGACGGCTTCGAACGGGTTGGCGGTGAGCCTTGCCGAAAGGCCGGCCGCCATTACGACGATCATGGTTTCACCGATGGCCCGGCTGACGGCCAATAAAACGGCGCCGACGATGCCCGGCAGGGCGGCGGGCAATACCACCCGCTTGATGGTTTCCGACTTGGTTGCGCCCATGGCGTAGGAGCCGTCCCGGAGGGCGTGGGGAACGGCGGAAATGACGTCGTCCGAGAGGGATGATACAAAAGGAATGATCATCACCCCCATTACCAAACCGGCCGCGAGGGCGCTTTCCGAGGCGACGTTCATGCCGACCGCCTCGCCCAGTTCCCGGATGAACGGCCCGATGGTCAGGGCGGCGAAAAACCCGTAGACCACGGTGGGGACGCCGGCCAGAATTTCCAGCGCCGGTTTGGCCCAGGTGCGAAACTTGTGACTCGCATATTCGGACATGTAGACGGCCGACATCAAACCGACGGGAACGGCGACCGCCATGGCGATGACGGTGATCAGCAAGGTGCCCGTAAAGATCGGCACGGCGCCGAATGATCCCGATGCACCTACCTGATCGGCCCGGAGCGCCATCTGAGGTGACCAATGCAGACCCAGCAGAAATTCCATCGGAGAGACTTGAGCGAAGAACCGTATTGCTTCGAACAGCAAAGACAAAACGATCCCGATGGTGGTCAGGATCGCAATACCGGACGCTGCGGCCAGAACGATTTTGATCGCCCGTTCAACCCGTTTGCGAGTTCTAACCGGGTTTTGTCCCGAATAGCGCAGCAAAAAGATATTACCGACAGTCGCTAGTAATTTTGGTGAAACGGACATTCTATTCTCTAAAAAAATCGGCGGCCGGTTGGTGTAGAAAGTCGGTCCGGCCACCCCATATCTTCCTTGAGGTTTCCGTTACATGCTGAGTTGGGCAAGGTTCTTGGCACCCGCGGCGATTTTCCTGCGGTCGGTATCGGGGAGCGGGATCAACCCCTTGTCGACCAGATAGCCGTCTTCGCCCCAGGCCCTCTCACTGGTGAATTCGCTGACGAATTCCCGGATACCCGGAACCGTCGCCACATGCTGCTGCTTGACGTAGAAGTAGAGCGAGCGGGAGACTCCATATTTACCGGCGGCGATATCCTCGAACTTGGGGTTGATGCCGTCGACCGATGCACCCTGGATTTTGTCACCGTTCTGATCGAGGAAGGAAAATCCGAAGATACCGATGGCCGCCGGATTGGCTTCCAGTTTCTGCACGATCAAATTGTCGTTCTCGCCGGCTTCGATGAAAGCGCCGTCTTCACGAATGGCGTGGGCAATGGCTTTAAAGGCCTTTTTGTTTTCCTTACGAAGCACGTTCAGGCTGGGGAATTTCTTGGCGCCCCCTTCCATGGCCAACTCGACAAATGCGTCCCTGGTGCCCGACGTCGGCGGTGGTCCCAATACTTCGATCTTGGTGTCCGGCAGGCCGGCATCGATGTCGCTCCACTTTTTATAGGGATTGTCCACCAGCTTGCTGTTCCCAGATTTATCTTCCCGGGGAATCTTGCGCGCCAGCGCCAGGAATATCTGTTTCTTGGTCAGTTTCATAGGCGCTGTCTTTTTGGAATTGGCCAATACGATGCCGTCGAAACCGATCTTCACTTCCGTAATGCGGATACCTTTAGCAATGCATTTCCTGAATTCCGACGCCTTGATACGCCGGGAGGCGTTGGTGATGTCCGGGTGGCCGTCGCCGATACCGGCGCAGAACAATTTCATGCCGCCGCCGGAGCCGGTACTTTCAACCACTGGGGTTTTGAATTTCGTGGTCTTACCGAATTGTTCGGCAACCTTGGCCGAAAACGGAAAAACCGTCGACGATCCGACGATGCGGATTTGATCGCGGGCTTCGGCCTTCGGTGACTGAAGGGCCGCCGCCGCAACCGTTGCAATGACAGCTACAGCGAAGGTTTTATTAATCATATCTTTCTTTCTCCATACATAAACAGGTTGCAGCGGTGATCCGCCGCGCTACCCGTTTACGCCCGGCGCGCGTCCGTTTTATGAAAGAAGCATTACAGTTTTGTGACAGTGGGTGGTGAAACGGTCGGAATTCAACAAAGATCACGATCGAAGATAATCAGTTGTTCCCGACGGTAATTGATCGTACAGAACAATCCCTTTTCGAATTTTAGCGCGAGCAGTGGGGACGATACCATGGGAAAACGAGCTGTTGTCAGAGGAATAGAGTAGTTATGATCCTGGTGCTCACAGTTACGATTCCAATTTTCGTCGTAATTCTCGCCGGCTATGTTTTTGCCAAGCGCGGAATCATGGGCAAGGAAAGTATCAGGGCATTCACTTCATTTGTTTTCTATTTCTGCCTTCCTTTGCTGCTGTTTCACAATTTGGCCAATGCCCCGGTCGCGGAACAATTAAGAGGGGACTACGTTCTCGCATACCTGTCGGCAGGCCTTTCTACATTTGTGATCGGCTATGCCGTCGCCAGATGGATATTCAATTGCACGGTCGCCGAGCAGACCGTTCAGGGATTAGCCGTTTCTTTCGGACAAACCGTTTTTATTACCTTACCGATCGGGGCGGCCCTGTATGGAGAATCCTCGATTCTGCCCATAGCACTTTTAATATCAGTAGAAATCGGCGTCATTGTGCCCTTGGCAATTATTCTCCTGGAAATCGAAAGCGAGGGGCATAGCAATTTTGGTTCCGTCGCCCGGACGGCGCTCCGGGCAATCTTTGTGAATCCGATCGTACTATCTATCCTGTTCGGCGTTGCCGTGGCTTTACTGGATGTAGAGCTTCCTGCGGTCCTGAACGGCATTGTGAATTTGGTCCAAGGTGCAACAATTCCCTGTGCTCTTTTTGCGATCGGGGCATCGCTTGCCGGACTTTCCTTCAGTGAACGCATGAAAGAAACCGGTTTTATGGCGGTCAGCAAGCTATCGCTATACCCCCTAATGGTATTCATTTTTATGTCGATGTTTCCGGACATTCCATCCGAATGGCGCAATATCGCTATTATCGCTGCGGCCACGCCGATCGGCGCGAGCGTCTATTTGGTAGCCTCAACCTATAACACCTATGTCGAACGATCCTCGGCGGCGACCTTGGTTTCGACAGTATTCGCCGTCGTTACATTGTCGATATTGGTGATCATTTTTAACCCGGCAAGATGATATGACCGCCGCCTCAAAATTGGCTGTCAAAAAAATTGAATAGTTGAGGGAATCCATACCTAAACCGCAAATACCCGAAAATAGCGCCCGGTAATCGCGTATTACTAAAGGTGGTTTTGGAGGTCTCGATTTTTAGCCGGACGGCAGATAGACGGTGAAGACGGTACTCTCGTCCCGCTCGCTTTCGATGACCAGCTTGCCGCGGTGGCGGTTGACGATGTGTTTGACGATGGCAAGGCCCAACCCGGTGCCACCCATTTCACGGGACCGGCCTTTGTCGGCCCGGTAAAACCGTTCGGTCAGGCGGGGCAGGTGTTCGGGATCGATCCCCGTCCCTTGGTTCTCCACGGCGACGGCGATGCCAGAACCGCCCTGTTCGGGTATGCGGCCGATGCTGGTGAGCGTCACCCGGACGGTGGTACCTTCATCACCATATTTAATGGCGTTATCCATCAGGTTTTGAAAGACCTCCATCAGTTCATCCCGGTCACCAGGGACGGTGGGCAGGTCTTCGCCGGTGGAAATTTCGATGATTATGTTGCGGTCGGTGGCGCGGCCGATCAGCAGTTCCCGGGTCATGTCGATTATTTCCGATATGGCAACGGAAGTCTGGGGTCTGACATGTTCCCCCGTTTCGACCCGGGACAGGGATAGTAAATCGTCGATCAATCGGGTCATGCGGCTGGCTTCCGCGTCCATGATGCCGAGAAATTTTTCCCGTGCCGCCTCGTCTTCTTTGGCTGGGCCCTGCAAGGTTTCGATAAATCCGGCCAACGACGATATGGGCGAGCGAAGTTCGTGGCTGACATTGGCGACGAAATCCTGGCGCATTTGTTCCGCCGCTTTGGCGGCGGTGATGTCTTGGAAGGTTAAAAGAGCGGCGGCATCTGACGGGGCATCGGTTTGATTTTCTTCATCCGTCAGCGCGATGACCCGCACCAGAAGGTGTCGTGCCGCGGGTGGAGACAGGGAAGCCTCCGCCTGGCTCTTTCCGGCGCCGGCCAGCACATCGTCGGCGGCGGTCAGCACGGCGGGATGCCGAAAGGACAAGGCCAGGTCACGCCCCTCATAACTGGCGCCCAGAATATTTTCCGCCGATTTATTGGCAAAAACGACCTCCCGGGCGCGGTTCACCAGGATTACCGGATCAGGAAAGACGTCCAATATTTCAATGTTGACGTTTACCACTGGCTTTATGCCTATTTGCACATTGCAATTTTAGGCGCCGATTTTCAGCGCCCATCAATATCGGCTGTCCTACTCTTTGAAGCTCTGCCTGTCAAAGAGTTGGAAAATAGGTGGTCCAATAAAAAAGCCCCGGCTCACAGGATGAGCCGGGGCGGGGCAGGATAATTATAGGAGGATTTAGGTTCTCAAATACTGGTAGGAAAGTTTGCCCTTAAAATTCTGCTTAAGCGGCGACGTCATTGTGATGGGCACTGCTCTCGTTGGCGGCGCGCAATTGGGCGTCTTCCCGGGCAATACGGGGAATATCCCAGCGGGTAATGCCGATATCGGCCAGTTCCCGGTCTGACAATCGTGACAATTCGTTGACCGTCCGGAAACTGCGGAGGTCGCGATACATTGAGACGAACAGAAAGTTAAAAATACCTTTTACGGCGGTGCCGAACTTTTTGAAATAGGGTGCCAGAAATTTAGCCTGTTCGCGACGCGCCAAAACAACCATTTCCTCGAGACTGGTCAGATCATAAGTCTTAACGTCCGGCCGCAAATCAGCGCTTTCTTCAGCAACACCGGCAGGCGTCAGGAAATCCGTCAAAACGTTCATGTCGTTAGGTGTCATCTTGTTCATTATTGTTCTCCTAAATAATCGTTGCTGCGGTAATTTTGCGCTGCAACACAATGTGTGAAGGAGATATAAGCGTTATCGGACGATCCAGTTAGGGGTTAAACCGCAAAACAGGCATGCGGTTTTTGCATAATAGATATATTAATATAATGAAAACAATTGGTTATAAAAATAGTTTCATTAAATTTATTATTATTTTACCGAGAAAAAGGCCAGGTTCCGATAGTCGGATCCCGGCCTTTTTTTGGAAATCGATATATTAGCCTTCGATTCGCCAAATATCCGGTGCGGATTGAAAGCGTTTCAACTGAGCCTGGCGCTGGTCTTCCATGGCCGACGGCAGATGATCGTCAAAACTGTCGAACAGTTCTTTCTGGGCCTCGGCTTCCTGGCGTCCCTGATCGCTGATGATATCCATGATGCCGTTGAAGTCGGCCTCGGCAAAGTCGAGACCTTTCCAGTTGATGTCCTGGTGGCGTGGGCTTGACCCGAAAGGACTGTCGACGGCTTCGCCTTTGCCGGTCACCCGGTCGACGATCCAATTGAGGACGCGCATGTTTTCACCAAAGCCGGGCCAGACGAACTTACCGTTGTCGTCTTTGCGGAACCAGTTGACCCGGAAAATTTTCGGTGGATTGGAGAGATTTTTACCCACCGCCAGCCAATGAGCCCAATAGTCCGCCATGTTGTAGCCGCAGAAGGGCAGCATGGCCATGGGGTCACGCCGGATGGCGGCCTGGCCGACAGCGGCGGCGGTCGCTTCCGAACCCATGGTTGCCGCCATGTAAACACCGTGTTCCCAGTCGAAGGATTGGTAGACCAGCGGGAACGTATGGCTTAAGCGGCCGCCGAAAATAAAGGCCGAGATGGGCACGCCCGCCGGGTTGTCCCATTCGGGATCGATGGTTTGGCACTGGGTGCTGGCGCAGGTGAACCGCGCGTTGGGATGGGCCGCTTTTTCGCCGCTGTCGGGCGTCCAGTCGTTGCCCTTCCAGTCGATTAAATGGGCGGGCGGGTCATCGTCGTGGCCCTCCCACCAGACATCGCCGTCGTCGGTCAGCGCCACATTGGTGAAAATGGTATCACTTTTCATCATTTCCATGGCGCTGGGATTGGTCTTAGACGACGTGCCCGGCACGACGCCGAAATAACCGGCCTCGGGATTGATGGCGTGAAGCCTGCCGTCTTCCCCCGGCTTGATCCAGGCGATATCGTCGCCCACGGTGCTGACCTTCCAGCCATCGAAACCTTCCGGCGGAATCAGCATGGCCAGATTGGTTTTGCCGCAGGCGCTCGGGAAGGCGGCGGCCACATAGGTCTTTTCGCCTTCGGGCGATTCCAAACCCAAAATCAGCATATGTTCGGCCAGCCAGCCTTCGTCCCGCGCCATCACCGAGGCGATGCGCAGCGAGAAGCATTTCTTGCCCAACAGCGCGTTGCCGCCGTAGCCCGAGCCGAACGACCAGATGGCGCGTTCTTCCGGATATTGAACGATGTATTTGGTTTCGTTGCAGGGCCAGGCAACGTCCTCCTGGCCGGGCTGCAAAGGCGCGCCCACCGAATGGACGCAGGGGACGAATTCGTTATTGCCCAGAACATCCAGGGCCGGTTGTCCCATCCGGGTCATAACCCGCATGCTGGCGGCGACGTAAGGAGAATCGGTCAGCTGCACGCCGATATGGGCGATGTGGGAACCCAACGGCCCCATGCTGAAGGGGATGACATACATGGTGCGGCCCTGCATCGAACCGTCGAACAGGCCCGCCATGGTTTTTTTCATTTCTGCAGGATCGGTCCAATTGTTGGTCGGCCCGGCGTCTTCTTCTTTTTTGGAACAGACAAAGGTGCGGTCTTCAACACGGGCCACGTCATTGGGATCGGACTGAGCCAGATAACTGTTGGGACGCTTATCCTGGTTGAGGCGGATCAGCGTTCCGGCGTCAACCATCTCACCACACAGACGGTCGAACTCTTCCTTGGAACCATCGCACCAATAAACATCCTTTGGTTTGGTCAGGTCAGCGATCTCGCCCACCCAGGCGAGCAATTTCTGATTGCTTGTCCGATCATCGCCGGAAGATAACATCTGCTACTCCTAAAAACCCTTGGTCCAGCAACACCAATTCCCTTACCGCCGCTGTCCTAATTCCTAATTTGATTGTTGACTCCAACCGGTGAACAGAGGCCCACCAAGAAGGGGACTTTATATACAGGAATAAGACGGTGCAACCGATCTTAAAGGGATTCAGGCAGAATCTTTTTGCGGGCAAAATCACCACAATGATGGGCGTCCAATCAGCCCGTCCGGCGCTGGCCAGAATCATTCTTTACCGATAACGACTTATACAATTTGGTCAGTTTTTTGAGGTTATCCTGGTCGGCGACGGCATCATCGGAAAGGCCTTCCAAGTCACGCCGAAGCGTGGCGATTTCATTTTTCAGTTTCTCCTGGTTGGCCATGATTTCCTGGAGATGATTCGCCATGCGGTGCTGGCTCGTGGAGATCGCATCAATTTCCCCGTCGATCCGTTGCTGGCTGTCTTTGATAATATCCCCGGACAGTTCCGAAATGAGCCACAAGGCGGTAATTGCGCAAATCACACTAATAATCGAAATGACAGCAATTATTTCCATTAATTAAATAACCTAAAGTAAAGTGATTAGATTATCTAATTATCTTTCAAAACATCTAAAGTAATCAATATTTTTTTATTTAGGATAATTTAATTCAAATTTTATCTAAATTTGAATTATCAGAATAATCAGACAGATATCCCGGTTTTCAGCGGTTTATGATTTTCGGCTTCCTCTTCATCCCGGTCGCTTCCAGGCTGGTTTTCCTCTTTCTCGGCCAGCTCGCTCAGCTTGTTCAACACGGCTTCTTCCTGGATTTTTTTGCTGCCGATTCGCTTATAGAGTTTCTGGATGTCGCCGTTCATTTCGGCGCAGCTTTTTGAAAGCTCACCCATATGCTGGTCGATTTCATTGAGTTCCCGCGCAATTTTAATGGCGTGAGCGTCATATTTCTTTTGTATATCAACGGCATGGCGCTGAGTTATTTCCATAACCAGCCAGATGGTGACGACCGACATGGAAAGGGTCAGCACGGCGACAATGATGATAAATGTATCCATAAAGTGATCTACTGCGTTAAACCGGTTCAAGTTAAGTAATTTTGCCGCAATTGGCTATTTCCATCAATGATGGAGATCACAGGTAAGGAACAGATTGCCCCAGGACGGATAACAAATGATTAACGGCCTAGCCGGCGAGGTCGGCGAGGATCTTACGGCTCGATTTGGCGTCGGTTGCGAGTTGCTTGAAATTCAGCCGGTGATAACTCTCACCGCATTTGAGATCGCAGCCCTCGGGATCAATCCCGGTCATGGACCAGTATTTGCCCTTTTTCCCCAGTAAATTCGTGCCGTAGTGGCGCAACGCGTCCGAATGGTCATTGTTCATATGGTCGAGTATGGCCTGTTCCCGGTCCGCCAGTTGGGACCATTGCGCCTTCGCCAGCAGGGCTTTCCGTTTGCTCAGCCAGACGGCTCGGGCGAAGCCGCCGACAAAATGAATTTTTTCGACTTTCAGGACGTAGAAATTAAAGTCGGCGAACCCGGCGTAAAGGGCCGCTCTGGGATGACCGGCGATGAACCGCCGGTGCAGTCTCTCGTCCGCCGTTTTCACCAGCCGCCCGACGACGCTGACCCGGGGGCCCTCCTGGGGATTGGCGAACCCGGTGGTGCCATCGAACAGCAGGGCGATCCGATTGTCGGCCTGAATGTTCTTGGCGTGCTGGGCAATATCCGAGAGCATTAGAATAGGGCCGGCGTCCCAGTGGGTGGCGACCGTTACCAAAGACGCGCTGGGCCAGCCGTCGAGACCGTCAACCTCTCCCTGGCTCAACGTGTTTAAAAAGGCCTTGCGGGAAGACCGCATCAGAAAACGGGAGACCGCCGCAGCGCCGTCGGCAACCGGGCCCGCATAATTTTTATGATCGCTGCTTTTTCCCATAGGGACTATCCTATAAATTAAAACCACATTTAGGCTATATTTTTGACACAATTGAGGAGTGAGGTAAGCTTATCCAGCGTAGCGGTTTGTAGACCTCGTTGGACAGCAAAGAAATATAGGAGGGCCTGTGTCTCATTCATCTGCATCCGATTTATCCGCATCCGGGGCCGCTGATCCCGGTCACGCCAATAGTATTGCCCTGGTCGATGACGACCGCAATATCCTGACGTCGGTATCCATGACTTTGGAGGCCGAGGGTTATGAGGTCGATTGTTACACCGACGGTGCCGATGCCCTTCGGGGTTTGACCAGAAAACCGGTGGATTTGGCGGTGCTGGACATCAAGATGCCCCGCATGGATGGTATGGAATTGTTGGGTAAAATCCGGGAAAAGAGCTCGGTGCCCGTCATCTTTCTGACCTCCAAGGACGATGAGATCGACGAAGTTCTGGGGCTGCGCATGGGAGCCGACGATTACATCAAAAAGCCGTTTTCCCAAAGACTTTTGATCGAACGGATCAGGGCTCTGCTGCGCCGCCGGGAATTGGATATCAGCGTTACCGAGGACGGCGCCAAAAACGAAGAGGCCATCCGCCGGGGCGATCTACTCATGGACCCCAGCCGCCACCAGTGCAGTTGGCGGGGGGAACACGTAAATTTGACGGTGACGGAATTCCTGTTGCTCAAATCGCTGGCCTTCCGGCCGGGCCACGTCAAAAACAGAGACCAGTTGATCGACGCGGCCTATGGTGAGCATATCTATGTCGACGACCGCACCATCGACAGCCATATCAAACGGCTGCGGAAAAAATTCCGGGCCGTGGATAAGGAATTCGGCGAGATCGAAACTTTGTACGGCGTCGGCTATCGCTACCGGGAAGGCCCATCGGGTGCCGGCGCGTCCGGAGACTAGATTCAATCGAAACCCGGAAGAGATGGGGGGAGAGGCCAAAGAGAGGCTGGGGTGAGAATTGGAAAACGACAATTCTTTAAGGGAGTTCGCGAGCCAAAAGAATAGTGGGCGCAAAGACATCGGCCCCCTCGATAAAAGGGTTTCGGGCGTCTCTCCCATCACCCGCCGGATCCTGGCCATCAATATGCTGGCCCTGGCGGTTCTGGTGGTGGGGTTGCTCTATGTCGGGCAGTACCGGCAAGGGCTGATCGACAATGAAGTCGCATCATTGACCACCCAGGCCGAACTTTTCGCCGCCGCCCTGGGCGAGGCCGCCGTCGGCGACCGGGGAGCGGCCAATCAATATCTGGTATTGGACAGCGCCCGGCAGATCGTCCGCCGCTTCGCCGCCACCACCGGCACCCACGCCCAGTTGATCTCTCCCGAGGGAGAAATTATCACCGACAGCCGATTGCTGAGCGGACCCGGCGGCGCCGTGCGGGTCGAAATCCTGGCGCCGCCCGAAACAGGTAGGGATCTGTCGGAAAGCGTGCGGGACCGCTTTGACCGCATGCTCAGAAGTGTTTTGCGTGACGATGATTTGGACACCGGCCCCAAGCAAAGCGCAAACTCGAAATCGACCGCCCTGGCGCTGGGTGGTGAAAAAGGTCAGGCTGTTTATGCCGGCGACGACGACCGTCTGATCGTCAGCGTCGCCGTGCCGGTGCAGCGTTACAAGCATGTATTGGGGGTGCTCCGCCTGGCCAAAGATTCCCGCCATATCGACGAGGCCGTTTTCGAAGTCCGTCTCGATATTTTAAAAGTGTTCGGTGTCGCCCTGCTGATCACCGTTTTGCTGTCCATCTATTTGGCCAGCTCCATTGCCCGTCCTCTTCGCCGTCTGGCTTTGGCGGCGGAACATGTCCGCCATGGCTTGTCCCGTCAGTACAAGATTCCCGATCTCGGGCGACGCAAGGACGAGATTGGCGAGTTGAGCGAGGCCCTGGATGAAATGACGGAAGCGCTCTGGCAACGCATGGACGCCATCGAGAGATTCGCCGCCGATGTTGCCCATGAAATTAAGAATCCCCTGACCTCTCTTCGGAGCGCCGTTGAAACCGCGTCGCGCATCGACGATCCGGCCCAACAGAAGAAACTAATGGATATTATTTTGGATGATATCCAGCGGCTGGACCGGCTGATCTCGGATATTTCCGATGCCTCCCGCCTGGATTCGGAATTGTCCCGCGCCTCCATGGCGCCGGTGGACTTGCGCGGTCTGCTGGCCATGCTGATCGAGCTGCACGACGCCACCAGAGATGAAAACGGCAAGGAGGCCAATGTCGACGTCTCGTTGGAGACGGATATCGATGGGCCTCTCAAAATCATGGGTCTGGAGGACAGGGTGGTTCAGGTGTTCCGTAATCTCATCGGCAACGCCGTCAGTTTCAGCCCCGAGCATGGGCACATTACACTGAGGGCTCAGCGCGAAAACGGTTTCATTGCTGTCCATGTCGAAGATGACGGTCCCGGTATTCCCGAAGGAAACGAATTGGACATCTTTGATCGCTTTTACAAGGAACGGCCCAGCTCGGAGAAGTTCGGCACCCATTCGGGTTTGGGGCTCTCGATATCCAAGCAGATCGTTGACGCCCACGGCGGCGACATTCATGCCGAAAACAGATTGGGTGAAGCGGGCAGAGTGCTAGGGGCAAGTTTCATTGTCCGATTGCCGTCGGCGGATTAAGCTCGGCCCCGATGATGAATTCTACAACAGATTCCAGCGGGTTACAGGTTCACGCAACGGCGGTCTCCATCGACGGTGAGGGTGTGTTGATCCGGGGCGGCCCCGGCAGCGGCAAGTCTGATTTGGCGTTACGCCTGATTGATAACGGCGCGGCGAAACTGATCTCCGATGACCGCGTCGACCTGTCCCGGGAGGGCGAGACGGTGATCATGTCGCCGCCCGAGAAAATTGCCGGTCTGCTGGAAGTGCGCGGCGTCGGCGTGGTCTGCGTTCAATCGGATAACCAGACGCCTCTCCGGCTGGTTGCCGATCTCCGCCCGGCGGCGGAAATCGACCGTATGCCGGAACGAAAGGCGGAGGAAATTCTCGGTGTTTCGGTCCCGGTAATAGATATCTATCCCTTCGAGTTATCGGCCCCGGAGAAACTTCGATTGGCCTTGCAAATAGCGACGGGAGGGGTGACGCTGATCGAATGAGCAAAGAGACCATCCAGGCGGTCATCGTTACCGGTATCTCCGGCGCGGGAAAAACGTCGGCGCTGAAAGCGCTGGAGGATATGAACTTCGAAGCCATCGACAACGTGCCCCTCAGCATGCTGGAGCCATTGGTGGTCGGTGCTCAATTGGAATTGGGCGCCGGGTCCGGTGGTCCGGGGTTTGCCCGGCCCGTCGCCATCGGGGTCGATATCCGCACCCGGGATTTCGGCGTTGAAGCCTTTCTCGAACGCTACGATCAATTAACCAAGGAAAAGGGCATCGAAGCCCGGATCGTGTTTATCGATTGCGACGATGAGGAGCTAAAACGGCGCTATGAGGAAACCCGTCACCGCCATCCGCTGGCGCTTGACCGTCCCGTGGCCGATGGTATTGCCCACGAACGGAAATTGGTGTCGCCGCTCAGGGACCGGGCGAATTTGGTGATTGAAACCACCACCATGGGACCGGGCGGCCTAAAGGATATATTGCAGGCCCATTTTGCGCCCGCTTCGGAAACGGGATTAACGGTTTTTATCACCTCTTTTTCTTTCCGCCGCGGCCTTCCCCGCGAAGCCGATCTGGTGTTCGACGCCAGGTTTTTACGCAACCCGCACTATACGCCGGAGTTGCGCCCCTTGACGGGAAGAGACGCCGCGGTCGGCGATTTTATCAGTCAGGACGCGGACTATAAGGGATTTTTCACCAACATAACCAATCTGATCGAGCCGTTGCTGCCCCGGTTTATAAAGGAAGGAAAAAGTTACCTGACCATTGCCGTCGGGTGTACCGGCGGTCGGCACCGTTCGGTTTTTATTGCGGAACGGCTTGCAATATGGTTTGAAAAGATTGGCCGGAAGGCCCAACTACATCACAGGGACATCGGGGGCTGACAATAAGCCCCATTTGGTAGGGATAAGAACTAAATGATCGGAATGGTTATCGTCACTCACGGCCATCTGGCGGATGAGTTTTTCAGCGCCCTCGAACATGTCGTGGGGCCCCAGGAAAATGTGGCGACGGTCTGCATCGGTCCAGATGACGATATGGAAAAGCGCCGCGCCGATATCTTGAACAGTATAAAGGATGTTGACGGCGGCGACGGCGTGGTCGTTTTGACGGACATGTTCGGCGGTACGCCGTCGAATTTGGCGATTTCGATCATGGAACGGGCCAACGTCGAAGTGATCGCGGGCGCCAATCTGCCCATGCTGGTTAAATTGGCCAGTATCAGGGATAAAAACGACCTCGCGGAAACCGTCGCCATGGCGCAAGAGGCGGGCAAGAAATATATCAACGTCGCCTCCAAGCTCTTGTGCAAAGATTAGCCCAGAGATTAGCTCAGAGATTAGCTCAGGCCGGTATTAGTCATTTTGGATAAAGTCGTTCTCACCATTTTGAACCAGCGCGGACTTCACGCCAGGGCGGCGGCTAAATTCGTCAAACTGGCGGGTGAATTCTCCGCCGACATCACGGTTGCCAAAGACGGCCAGGAGGTCTCCGGCCATTCCATCATGGGATTGATGATGCTGGCGGCGGCGCCCGGCGATCAAATCGAAATGACCGTCGCCGGGGACGACGCCGATGCTGCCCTGAAAGCCCTGCGGGAACTGGTGGAAAACAAGTTCGAGGAAAATTAATCCGCTGAACTTTTGGCCATCTGCAAATGCCTTGCAACTGAACCGGTCGCCTGCTACATCCGCGCCCTGTAAGTTTGAAAAATCTTTAGAAAAATACCATTTGGCGCAGTGAAACCCGCCGAAACTAGGAGCCGATAATGAACGCCACCGCCGATTATAAAGTCGCCGATATTTCCCTGGCCGATTGGGGCCGCAAAGAGATCGCCATCGCCGAGACCGAAATGCCGGGCCTGATGGCGCTGCGCGAGGAATATGCGGGCAAGGCGCCGCTCAAGAGCGCGCGTATCGTCGGCTGTCTCCACATGACCATTCAAACGGCCGTTTTAATGGAAACCTTGGTCGATCTCGGCGCGGAAGTGCGCTGGAGTTCGTGTAACATTTTCTCCACCCAGGACCACGCCGCCGCCGCCATGGCGGAGGCCGGCATCCCGACCTTTGCTTGGAAGGGCGAGACGGAAGAGGAATTCTGGTGGTGCATCGAGCAGACCATCACCGGGCCCGACGGTTGGACGCCCAACATGATTCTGGACGACGGCGGTGACCTGACCTTGGTGATGCATGACAAATACCCGGAAATGCTGGACGACGTGAAAGGCCTGTCCGAGGAAACCACCACCGGTGTTCACCGGCTCTATGAAATGGAAAAGAAGGGCACTCTCAAAGTGCCTGCTTTCAACGTCAACGATTCGGTGACCAAATCCAAATTCGATAATTTGTACGGCTGCCGGGAAAGCCTGGTGGACGGCATCAAGCGGGCCACCGACGTTATGGTCGCCGGCAAAATTGCCGTCGTGGCCGGCTATGGCGATGTGGGTAAAGGTTCCGCCGCCTCGCTCCGCAACCAGGGCGCCCGGGTGTTGGTGACTGAAATCGATCCCATCTGCGCCCTGCAGGCTTCGATGGAGGGTTATGAAGTGGTGACCATGGATGACGCTGCCCCCATCGGCGATATCTTTGTCACCACCACCGGCAACATCGATATCATCACCATTGATCATATGCGGGACATGAAAGACCGCGCCATCGTTTCCAACATCGGTCATTTCGATTCGGAAATTCAGGTTGAGGCGTTGCGCAATCTGCAATGGCACAACGTCAAACCCCAGGTGGACGAAATCGAGTTCCCGGACGGCAAGCGGATTATCCTGTTGGCCGAAGGGCGTCTGGTGAATTTGGGTTGCGCCACCGGCCATCCCAGTTTCGTTATGAGCGCGTCCTTTACCAATCAGGTGTTGGCCCAGATCGAGCTTTGGAACAATGCCAATAGTTACGAAAACAAGGTCTATGTGCTGCCCAAGGTTCTGGACGAAAAGGTCGCCACCCTTCATCTCGGCAAGCTAGGCGTCAATTTGACCAAACTGTCCAAGGAACAGGCCGACTATATCGGCGTTCCCGAAGCCGGACCCTACAAGCCGGATTATTACCGGTACTAATCCTAATTAGGATCGACGACCCGATTTAATACTCTTGTTCCCGGTTACCGGTGGGAATAAGGTTCCCGTGTGGTTATTACCGAGAAATTGGATCGAACGGACGCGCTGATCAGCGGGTTGCCCATTGCCGTGGCGGTGTTCGACGGGGCGGGGCGATTGATTCATTTCAATCCTGATTTTCAGAACCTGTGGCCGCTTGACAAGGACTGGCTGGAGACATCGCCGAAGCTGGAAGCGGTGCTTGACCGGTTGCGCGATCAACGGAAATTACCGGAGCAAAAAGATCACGACGCCTTTCGTAACAGATTCGTAGGATTGCCGGGAAACCTTAATTCGCCGGCCCAGGAAGACTGGTTCCTGCCCGACGGGCGCAGCTTAAAAGTAAGGGTTTCACCCTATCCGATAGGTGACTCCAAAGACGGTATTATCCTCACCTTTGAGGATTTAACGGAACGTTTGTCCCTGGAACGGGCCTTCAATGAAATTCTGGAAGTGCATCGGGCGACCCTGGATAATCTCACCGAGGGATTGGCCGTATTCGGCAGTGACGGGCTCTTGAAGTTGCACAACCCGGCCTTCGCCGAATTTTGGAACCTGCCGAAAGACGCCTTCGACGGTGATTTTCATATGTCCGATTTTCTCGACGCCACACGGGCCCTATTGCCCGTGGAGCAGGATTGGCCGGGTCTCAGGAAGAAAATATCGGGGCGGCTGTTGGGGCGAAAGGCGGGGTCGGGGCGGTTGCACTTGAACAGCGGCGTCATTCTGGACGCGGCCAACATACCCCTTCCCGACGGCGCCTCTCTTTTACACTATGCCGATGTCAGTGACAGCGTCAAACTTCAGGAAGCTTTCAGCGGCCGGGCGGACGCCATGGCGGCGGCCAACCGGTTGAAATCGGAATTTCTGGCCAATCTGTCTCACCAAATAAGAACGCCCCTGACTACCATCGAAGGTTTCGCCGAGTTGCTGTCGGGGGATTATTTCGGCGAGCTTAATAAGCGCCAGCAGGAATACGCCACCGGCATCGTCGAGGCGGCACGGTCGGTATCGGGCTTGGTGGGCGATATCATGGATCTGGCCGATATCGAGGCCGGGCTCCTGGAATTGCAGACCGAGCCGGTGGACCTTCACGCCTGTTTGAGCCATATGCTGGGTTTGGTGCGGGAACGGGCGCGGCACAAAAAGCTCAAACTGGTTTTCGATTGCGCCACCGATATAGGCTGGATTTCCGCCGATGAGAGACGACTCAAACAGTGTCTGTTGCACCTTCTGTCCAACGCCATCCTGTTTTCCGGGCAAGGGGGAGAAATCGAGCTTAGCGCGAAAAGAAGTGAAGATGATGTCAGCATCGGCGTGAAAGATACGGGCGTCGGTATTCCCAAGGCCGACGTGGAAAGAATTTTCAGGGGATTTGAACGGGGCGATCAGGCCGACGAGCACGGCCCCGGGGCCGGTCTCGGCCTGACCCTGGTTAAAAGCTTCATCGAACTTCATGGCGGCAGTATTGAGATATCATCCAAACCGAACCGGGGCACCACGGTCGAGCTCAACCTGCCGGCCAATGGAGTCTCGGTGGGGAATGCCTGAGGGCGAAATTCTTGACGGCGGAGCGTGAAATCCGGTTGCCTTCTTTTGAGGGGCGATTAAAAAGGAACCATGGATCAAACTCTGCTTCATAGATTGAATTTGGAGAATGAAGAAGCCACCGGCGACTTGGCGTCCGCCATCGCTGCCATGGCGGAACCCGGTGACGTTATCGCCCTGAGCGGTGATCTCGGCAGCGGCAAGACGGTCTTCGCCCGCGCTTTTATCCGCGCGCTTGGCGGCGATGAGGAAGTGCCGAGCCCTACCTTTACCCTGGTTCAGTATTACGAGCTTCCGGATTTCACGGTCTACCATTTCGATCTCTATCGGATCGAGAGCGCGGAAGAAGTGTTGGAATTTGGCATCGACGACGCTTTTGCCGACGGCGTTTCCTTGATCGAGTGGCCGGAAAAGATGGGCGCCTATCTTCCGTCCGCCCGGCTGGCTCTGACCCTGCGCCAGGGGCCGGACGAAAACAGCCGGGTGGCCGAGCTTCAGGGTCACGGCAAATGGCAGGACAGATTGAGGGAAATCATTTAAATGGCCGACCGGGCAAACTTGAGCGAAACCTTTTTGACGGAGGCCGGTTGGCCGGACGCGTCGCGACGCAAGCTGGCGGGTGATGCCTCGTTCCGGCATTACCAGAGAATAGAGCGGGACGGGCAAAGCGCCGTCCTGATGGATGCGCCGCCGCCCCAGGAAGACGTCAGGGCGTTTATCCGCATCACCGGACATTTGCGCGATCTCGGCTATAGCGCCCCGGAAATCCTCGCCGAGGACACCTCCAACGGGTTCCTTCTTTTGGAGGATTTGGGGGACGGTACATTTACCCGGGAGCTGGCCAATGGCGCCGACGAAGAGGCGCTTTATACGGCGGCGGTCGATTTGCTGGTCGATCTGCACACCGGCCATATCGCCGTGACCGTTCCCGACGGCGTTGAAGAGTACGATGAAGAAAAGATTTTGGAGGAGGCGGCGTTGTTCACCGACTGGTATCTGCCGCAGATTTCCCAGCGACTGACGGGGCCGCTGCTCAGAGAAGAATATCTCGATATCTGGCGGGCGTTAATTCCCACCATCCTGGAAAGCGGCGAAACCCTGGTCTTGAGGGATTTTCACGCCGACAATCTGATGTGGCTGCCCGACCGGGACGGGCTTGCCCGGTGCGGTTTGCTGGATTACCAGGACGCGGTGGCCGGTTCGCCCGTTTACGATCTGATGTCATTGCTGGAGGACGCCAGGCGCGACCTGCGGCCCGGTCTTGCCGCCCGCATGGTTGACCGGTATTTCGCCGCCGTGTCCGGAACCGACCGCGCCGTTTTCGACCGGACCTATTCCATTCTGGCCGCTCAGCGTCATTGCAAAGTGATCGGCATATTCACCCGCCTGGCGGTGCGTGACAATAAATACGATTACCTGGTTCACCTGCCCAGGGTCTGGCGCCTGCTGGAACGGGTTTGCTACAATCCGGCCCTGGCGCCGTTGAAATCCTGGCTCGATACCAATGCGCCCGCCGCCAAACGCGGCAATCTCGTTCAACAGCTGCATGTCTGAAATCGGTATGGCAAAAAAATCCTCCAAAAATAAAAAAACCATGGCGGCAGTTACCGCTCTACCCAAATCGGCAATGGTCCTGGCGGCCGGACTGGGTCTCCGCATGCGGCCGATCACGGACAAAACACCCAAACCCTTGGTGACCGTGGCCGGGCGCACACTGTTGGATCACAGCCTCGACCGGCTGGCGTCGGCGGGGGTGGAGAAAGTGGTCGTCAACGTTCATCACCTGGCCGAACAGATTGAACAAAACCTGTCCCGGCGCAAGGATCTGGAAATCATCGTTTCGTCCGAGAAAGAGGATTTGCTGGAAACCGGCGGTGGCGTCAACAAGGCTCTGGCCCATTTTGACGATCAGCCGTTTTACGTCTGCAACGCCGATCTCCTCTATCTGAACGGTCCCGATTCGGCACTGCACCGGCTGGCGGAGAGCTGGGACGATGCCAGCATGGATGGGCTGCTGCTGATGCATTCGACCGTTGAAGCCTATGGCTACAAGGGTGACGGCGACTTCATCGTCGATCCCGGCGGGAAACTGGAGCGCCGGCCGGAGCGGGAAATCTCACCCTATCTGTTTACCGGTATTCAGATGCTTCATCCCCGGTTGTTCGAAGGTGCACCGGAGGGGGCATTTTCCATGAACCTGCTCTATGACCGGGCGATTGAAGGGGAACGGCTTTTCGGCATCGTCCATGACGGCGAGTGGTTTCACGTGGGAACGGCGGCCGGACTGGCCGAAGCCGAAATTTACATGCGTCAAAGATTTCCGGGAATTCGACATCGGTAAAATAATATAAGTGGGGAGAGAGCAGGGTTAATGGGCTTTTTTAGGAAGCGATGACGACGGTCTATACCATCCCTGCCGAATATTCCTTTGTCGATGCCCTGGCCTTGGGTCTGATCCGGCAGGCGGAGGAGGGGCCGCACGTCCTGGCCGATTACACCATCCTGCTGCCCACGCGGCGGGCGGTGCGTAGTCTGAGGGAAGCCTTTCTAAGGCTAAGTGGCGGCGCGCCGACCTTGCTGCCCCGCATGACACCCTTGGGCGATCTCGATGAAGATGAGCTGGCCATCGCCGGCTGGGAAGAGATGGCCGCCGTCGGTTTGTCCGGCGATGTTCCGCCGGCAATTTCAAGTCTCCGCCGTCAACTACTGTTGACCCGGCTGGTGCAGCAGTTTATCGGCGTCCAAGGCTCGACGGACACTGCCGCCACCGACCAGGCCGCTCGGTTGGCCGGTGAATTGGCGCGGTTGTTGGATCAGGTGCAGACGGAAAACCTCTCCTTTGAAAATTTGGCGACATTAGTACCGGAAGAATATGCCCTGCACTGGCAGACCACCCTCGATTTCCTGAAAATTCTCACCGAGCACTGGCCCAAAATCCTGGAAGCGGAAGGAGCCATTGATCCGGCCCTCCGGCGAAATCTGCTGTTGCAAGCGCAGGCGGAATTGTGGCGCAACCAGCCGCCCGAGACCCCGGTTATCGCCGCCGGTTCGACCGGTAGTATTCCGGCCACGGCCGGGCTTTTGAAGATCATTGCCGGTCTGCCGCTGGGGGCGGTGGTGCTGCCCGGTTTCGATCTCTCGCTGGATGATGTCGCCCAAGCCGGATTGGATCAGACCCACGCCCAGCATGGCATGAACCTGCTGCTCGACCGGCTGGAGATAACCCCGGCCGAGGTGCAGCTTTGGCCGTCGTCCGGCATCGGGGATGAGCAAGCCGCCAGGACCGACCGGGCAAACCTGTTGAGGGATGCTCTGCTGCCGGCGTCGGCAGTGGATACGTGGCGGCAGTTGCCCAGACCTTCGGATGCAGCGCTCGACGGGCTGCGCCGCGTCGATTGCCCCGGACCCGACGAGGAGGCCGGGGTGATCGCCCTAATGCTCAGGGAGGTTCTGGAAAGCGAAGGCAAGACAGCGGCCCTGGTAACCCCGGACCGCAAGCTGGCCCGGCGCGTCGCCGCCGAGTTGAGCCGCTGGGGTATCGAGATCGATGATTCCGCCGGTGTGCCGTTGGCGCAAACACCGGCGGGCTCGTTTCTCAAACTGGCGGTTGATCTGGTTGCCGGCGGTTTCGCACCCCTGCAACTGTTGGCGATCGGCAAACATCCTTTGGCGGCAGCCGGCAGGCCGGCGGCGGCCTTTCGCCGCTTTGTCCGTGATTTGGAAATATCCGTTCTCAGGGGACCGCGTCCGGCGGCTGGGGTCGAGGGGCTCCTGGCGAGCCTCGAAGATGAAACCAGGCATCTCGAACCGGTGCTTGAAGAGCTGAAGAATATGGCGGCTGAATTTTCTGGTCTGCTGGGGCAACCGCGTGCATCTTTCACCCAACTGGTAAACGCCCATATTTCTTTTGCGGAAGCGCTGGCGGCAAGTGATGACACGCCCGGACCGGCGCGCCTTTGGGCCGGAGAAGCGGGCGAAGCGGCGGCCGGATATACCGCTGAGCTTTTGGAATCGGCGGCGTCCCTGGGCGATGTATCCGGTGCGTCCTACGGTCCTCTGTTCGACGTCCTGATGACGGGCCGGGCCGTCAGGCCGCGCTTTGGCAGCCATCCGAGGCTAGCCATATGGGGGTTATTGGAAGCCAGGCTTCAGCACGCCGACCTCATCATCCTGGGCGGTCTCAACGAAGGAACCTGGCCGCCGGAAGCGCCGTCCGATCCCTGGATGAGCCGACCCATGCGCAGCGCTTTCGGACTGCCGCTGCCGGAACGCCGCATCGGGTTAACCGCCCATGACTTTCAACAGGCGTTTTGCGCGCCCGAGGTCGTCATCACCCGCGCCCGCCGCGTGGAAGGAACGCCCACGGTGCCGTCCCGCTGGTTATTGCGGCTGGAAAAATTTCTCATGGGAATGGGCGCCGGAGAACAGTTGCTGGTTCCCGGCCCCTGGCTGCATTGGCAGGAATTGCTGGACCGGCCCGAACGGATCGTTCCCGCAGCACCACCGGCGCCGACACCGCCCCTTGACGCCCGCCCAAGACAATTGTCGGTGACCCAGATCGAAACCTGGATGCGCGATCCCTATGCCATCTATGCTCGTCACATTTTGGGGCTGAGAGCTCTGCCGGAACTGGATGCGCCGCCGGACGCCGCCAATTACGGTTCCATCATCCATGAAGCCCTCGATGCGTTTTCCCGGACCTATCCCGGTCCCATGCCCGACGATGCGGAAAGTAAATTGCTGGCCTTGGGCCGTGACCGGTTTGCCGCCGTGCTTAACCACCCGGGTGTCTGGGCGTTCTGGTGGCCCCGGTTCGAGCGCATCGCCGCCTGGTTCGTTGATCTTGAGCGTGATCGGCGGGGTGGGATTGCGGCTATCCATAGCGAAGTTAAGGGCGTAACCCGTCTCAATGAGGACTCGCGGTCGTTCAAACTGACCGCCAAGGCGGACCGGATCGATGAACTGGCCGACGGCGGTCTCCGCATCATTGACTACAAGACCGGCGCGCCGCCGACCAAGACCGAAGTCGCCGCCGGGTTCGCACCTCAACTGCCCTTGGAAGCGGTAATCGCCCAGGACGGCGGGTTCGATGATCTTGCGGGCAAGCCCGTAACGGCGCTGGATTACTGGCGGCTGCGGGGCGGCACCCCAGCGGGAGAGGTCATTACCGCCGGTGACGACATTGCCGATCTCACCCGACAGGCCAGAGACGGCCTCGAAGCCCTGATCCGCGCCTTTGACCGGGAAGATACGCCCTATGAGGCACGGCCCCGTCCCGATCAGGCGCCCAAATACTCCGATTATGAGCATCTGGCCCGGGTCAAGGAATGGGCGGCGGCGGAAGGAGGGGAAGACTGATGGTAAATCCGTCGACCGTGCCCTTCGATCCCAATGTCCAGCAGCGCGAGGCCGCTGATCCGGTTGCTTCGGTCTGGGTGTCGGCCTCGGCCGGGACGGGCAAGACCAAGGTGCTGACCGACCGGGTGTTGAGCCTGTTGATAAGCGGCACCCGGCCACAACGGATATTATGCCTGACATTTACCCGCGCGGCGGCGGCAGAAATGTCGGCCCGCATCGCCGATCGGCTGGGGCAGTGGACCATGGAGCCGGAGGAGGCGTTAGCGGCGAAGTTGGAGGACTTGCTCGGCGCCCCCCCCGATGAGGGACAATTGCGCATGGCCCGCCAGCTTTTCGCCAAGGTGCTGGATACGCCCGGCGGTATGAATATCCAGACCATCCATGCTTTTTGCCAGTCCCTGCTGGGTCGGTTTCCTTTGGAGGCGGACGTGCCGCCTCATTTCGCGCTGATGGATGAGCGCGACGCCGAGGAAATGCTGATCTCGGCCCGGGAGGCCTTGCTCAACCGGGCAAGGAGCGGAGGCGACGAAGATTTGGCCCACGCTCTATCGATTGTCACCGGGCATATTCACGAGGCCCAGTTTCCAGACCTGCTGGCCGGTCTGACCAGTGCCCGGGGCCGCCTCCGCCGTTTGATTGACGGCCAGGGTGGCATTGAAGACGTGATCGCCAACATCCATGCCGGCCTCGGTGTGTCGCCTGATGAGACAACGTCCTCGGTGATTGAGGAAGCTTCGTCCGCCGACGCCTATGATCAGCTGGGCCTCAAGCTCGCCGTCGAGGCCTTGGCGGCCGGCTCCAAGACCGATCAGGAACGGGGACGGGTGATCGCAACGTGGCTCTCGGAAGGCGAAGCGACCATGGAGGATTTCGATGCCTACGCCGATGCCTTCCTGACCTCGGCCCGGAAATCCGGCCCGCCGGAAATTCGGAAAAAACTCATCACCAACAAAGTCGCTGAGGCCAATCCAGGGGTGCCGGAAATTCTGGCCGAGGAGGCCGGCCGCCTGGTACGGGCCTTGCTCCATCTGCGGGCGGTGGTTAGCGCCGAAAGCTCCGCCGCGCTCCTGCGGTTGGGCGGGGCTCTGCTCGACGTCTATCAGCGACAAAAAGAAGCGCGGGCCCTGCTCGACTACGATGATTTGATTCTCAAGGCCGGCGAACTTCTTCACAGGGAGGGAGTGGCGCCCTGGGTGCTGTTCAAACTGGATGGCGGCATTGATCATGTTCTGATCGACGAGGCCCAGGATACCAGCCCGGACCAGTGGCGGGTGGTAGAGGCGCTGGCCGACGAATTTTTCGCTGGCATCGGCACCCACGATGAACCCCGCACAGTGTTCGCCGTCGGCGACGTCAAGCAATCGATCTACAGCTTCCAAGGGGCCGACCCAGCTTCCTTCGGATCAATGCGCGACCTCTTTCAAAGCCGGACACCCGCCGGGTTCGGTGAATTCCGCCAGGTCGATTTAACGGTTTCCTTCCGTTCCACCAAGGCTGTCCTGGCCGCCGTCGATGCTGTCTTTTCCCTGGGCGGTGCAGCCGACGGGGTCACCTTGGACGGTAACGACATTCACCACGAAGCCTGGCGCGGGGACGATGGCGGGATGGTGGAAATCTGGCCGGCGGTGGCTCCCCGGGGCGGAGAGGAGCCCGGCGCCTGGAAGCCGCCCGTCGAACGTATCCGGGGCGATTCGCCTCAAACCCGGCTGGCCCGGCTGATCGCCGGCCGTATCGCCGCCATGATCGAACATAGGGAAATTCTCGAATCGAAGGGACGCCCCATCGAGCCCGGCGACATTATGGTGCTGGTGCGCCGCCGGTCGGGCTTCGTGGAGGATCTGGTGCGGTCTCTTAAAGAGCGGGGGATCGGTGTGGCCGGTGTCGACCGGATGGTGCTGACCGAGCAGATGGCGGTAATGGATCTGATCGCGCTCGGCAGGTTTTTGCTGTTGCCGGAGGACGATTTGACCCTGGCGACGGTGCTTAAAGGACCATTGATCGGCTTGGAGGAAGAACAGTTGTTCGACCTGGCCTTTGGCCGCGAGGCCTCCTTGTGGGAATCACTGAAAGCGCGGGCGGATGAAACAGAGGCTTACCGGAACGCGGTCGATTATTTGGCCCGATTGCTGGCGGATGTGGATTATCTGCCGCCTTTCGAATTTTACAGCCGGGTATTGGGGTCCCTTAGAGGGCGGGAAAAATTGGTGGGACGTCTCGGTCCCGACGCCCAGGATCCCATCGCGGAGTTTCTCAATCTGGCGCTGGCTTACGAGAAATCCCACACGGCGTCCCTTGAAGGGTTTCTCTACTGGGTGGAGGCCGGCGCCGTCGAAGTCAAACGCGATCTGGAGCAGGCCCAGCCGGGCGCCGTCCGCGTTATGACCGTCCACGGCGCCAAGGGGCTACAGGCGCCGATTGTATTCCTGCCCGATACATTACAGGCGCCGATCCGCGCCCCGGCCCTCTATTGGCCGACAAGCGAATCGGGGGACGACCAAAGTCTTCTCTGGCCGCCGCGGCGCGGACTGCATGAATCGGTATCCGAAAATGAGCGGGAAAAGGCGTTGCTGCTTCGTGACCAGGAATACCGGCGTCTTCTCTATGTCGCCATGACGCGGGCGGAAGACCGGCTTTATGTCTGCGGCTGGCGCACCAAAAAGTCGGCGCCTGACGGATGCTGGTACAATAATGTCGACCAGGGCCTGCGGTCCATCGATGCCGGATTGAAGGAACAGGAGGACGAATTTCTGGCCGGGGAGGGCGAAACGGAATCCAACACGGTGCTGCGCTTCACCTGCCCGCAAAACGCCGCTGTCGAGTCGCCGGCCATGGAAATGGAGGAAACATTGCGCCCCTTATCCGGTTGGGCGTTGAGGCGGCCGAAAGACGATCCCCTGCCGCCGGCACCGTTGACGCCGTCTCGTCCCGACGGTGAGGAGCCGGCCGTCTTGTCACCGCTGGCGGGTGACGATGGACGGCGCTTTAAGCGCGGCCGGATAATTCACGCTCTTTTGCAGACTTTACCGGACATCGATGAAGCAGACCGCCTGGCGGCGGCTTCGGCGTATTTGGGTCAATCAATCCACGACCTTACCGGGCAAGAACGGGAGGACATTACGCAGGAGACTTTGGCGGTTCTCGATCATCCGGAATTCAAACCGCTGTTCGGTCCGGGGTCCCGCGCCGAAGTGCCGTTGGTGGGAGAGGTCGCTGGCCAAATCATGTCCGCGCAACTGGACAGGCTGCTGATCGGTGAAGAGGATATTCTGGTGGTCGATTACAAAACTAACCGGCCGCCGCCCGTGGACAGCAGCCAGGTGCCGGGCATATATCTTAAGCAAATGGCGGCCTATCGGGCGGCGTTGTCGGCCATCTATCCGAATCGCCCCGTCAAATGCGCCCTGCTTTGGACCGACGGCGCGCGCCTGATGCCCCTGGACGGTGACCTGCTGGACCGGCACGCGCCCACGAATCCGGCCAAAATTGAATAGGGTACGCTCTCGCGCCTTGACGGGAAAAGTCAGTGGACATAGATTGAGATGGTGAATTCAATTGTCCATCCGGTGCTCGATCAATCGCCTTTGACCCTATCGATCAGAAAACGGTGATCAGTCAAGAAAGACTATTGAGTCCGGTTCAACTAAGGAATCCAAAATGTCAAAGCAAGTAAGTGACGATTCGTTTGAAGCCGATGTTATTGGGGCTTCCGAGCCCGTACTGGTCGATTTCTGGGCTGAATGGTGCGGCCCTTGTAAGCAAATCGCGCCTGCCCTTGATGAGATCGGCCAGGAGATGGCCGGCCAATTGACCATCGCCAAAGTCAATATTGATGAAAATCCGGCAACGCCGTCCAAGTACGGTGTGCGCGGCATACCCACCCTGATTTTGTTTAAAAACGGCGAAGTGGCTTCGACCAAAGTCGGCGCGCTGCCGAAAAGCAAATTAAAAGAGTGGGTCGAATCGGTCATTTAATGGCTGTTTCGTGAACTACTATGAATGAAACCCCGCCATACCAGCGGGGTTTTGTGTTTCCGATTTTTCAGTGCTTGTATTCAATTGCAGTCAAGGCAGTTTGACTGGGGGATAAGAAAATGAGTGTTGGGTACCTAACCGATACGCCCTATACCTGGGGTTATTATGGCGAGTTGAGCCCGTTATTCCTTAACTATGTTTGTGCACTTAACGGTCATCATCCGGTTCCCTTGGAAGACGGCTTCACCTACTGCGATCTTGGTTGCGGCAACGGCGTGACGGCCAATGCGCTGGCGCAGATATTCCCCCAGGGACAATTTACCGCCATCGATTTCAGCGCCCAGCATATCGAAAACGGCGCCGGTATCGCCCAGGAAGCGGGTCTGGATAACGTCGATTTTATTGACCGCGATTTCAACGATTTGAAAAACAGTGACCTGCCGGAATTCGATTTTATCGTTCTGCACGGTGTCTATTCCTGGATTGATCCGGAAACCCGCAACAATGTCCGGGAGTTTATCGCCGACAAATTGAAACCCGACGGTATCGCCTATGTCAGCTACGACTGCATGCCCGGGTGGGGATTTGTATCGCCGATACGTGATCTGATGCTTTCCTACACGGCGGGCATGCTGGAAGATCCGGCGACCAAGGCAAGGGCCGCCCTTGATTTTCTGCATTTCCTGAAGGACAAGAAGGCGGCGTTTTTTCAGGACAACCCCATGGCCTCAGATCTTCTCGAGGAACTGGAATCCCAGGATATCAATTACGTCATCCACGAATTTTTCGTCGAATTTTCCAAACCCTATTATTTCCAACAGGTTGCCGCCGAGTTGCGGAGCGCCGGGCTGACCTTTTCGGGCAGCGCCATCCTGAACCTCAATTTCGTCGATCTGGCGGCGCCGGCCGAATTCCACGATATGCTGCGGAAATGCACCACCCGGGGTCAGTTGGAAAGCCAGGGTGATTTCGTCCGTAACCAGAGGTTCCGCAAGGACGTTTTCATCAACAGCCGCAAGGAAATGGACGAGGAAGAGCAGTTCGCGGCGCTCTCAAAAATGAATTTCGGCCTGACCTGCGATGCCGACGGATTTAACCGAACGCTCAATTTCGGCGATGTGGAATTGAAGTTCACTGCCGACGTTTTTCTCAACCTGATTGAAAATCTGGCCACCGGCGCGAAATCGGTGGAAGACTTAAAGGATCTTGATCAATTTAAAAATTACGGCCCGGAATTGCTGGTCGATGCTGTCAAATTCCTTTCCACGGGCGGGCAGCTTCTGCCATTCGCCCACCAGACGGCCGCCGCCGATGAGAAAGCGCTGTCGGCGGAGCGCTATACCTTGGCGGTGCCGTTCAACCTGCAGATGCTCAAGCGGCGACTGTTCGATCAGTCGGCCGTCACTCTGGCCTCCACCAAGGGCGGGGTTGCCTACGAAGTCGCCATGGCGGACGCCCTTTTCGCCCTTTGTTCAGTGGAAGCGCCCCGTGACGAGGTCGCCGGCTGGGTTTTCCAGCGGCTGATCGAAGCCCGCAAGCAGATGATCTTTGAAGAGGGCAGCGAGTTAGACGCCATCGCCGCCGCGGTGGATAAATTCCGCGCCGCCCGCCTGCCGAAGTTTCTCGAACTGGGTATATTGGAACCGGCTTAATCGGCTGCGCCGCTCTCGAAAATGTTGATTGAAGCAACCAAAAGGTTGCGCGAGAATATTGAGCGGGATTTAAAGGAGGCGCGCATGACGAAAATCACGTCTCACAAGACAAGCCATCCTGAAATAGGAATTGATTTACCCAAACGTCTACTGCTCTCGGCAATCGGCGCCGGGGTGCTGTTGATCGATTCATTCCGCCCGACCGCGGCCCACGCCCATCAATATTCGGAAGGCACAATAGATCAACCGGACACACCGGGTCATCGGGCTTTCGTGCACCGGGCCTTTGAAATGAAACGTTTTGCCGTCGAAATGGGCGATCAGGCGTACGGTGCGCTGGTCGTCCGGGACGGGCAAATCATCGGTCAGTCCTGGAGCCGGGTGATCCTGGACCGGGATCCCACGGCTCATGCCGAAATGTCGGCCATCCGGGATGCCGCTCACCGGGGGCGGGACCGAAACCTGAACGGTGCGATTCTTTATTCCTCATCCCGGCCCTGCCCCATGTGTGAGGCGGCGGCTTACTGGGCCGGTATCGACCAGATGATATACGGTGGCGACGCCATCAAGGGCGGCGCCCCCAAACTGTGCCGGTAGCGAATGGCAATGAAAAAGATATCTGGCAAACTAATCGCGATCGGTATGGCCATACTGATATGGCTGCCCGCGGCATCCGGCGGATGGGCCCAGACGCCACCGTCGGCGGGTGAACTCGGCACCTATACCGGAATCCATAAGGCGGTGGCTGATGGTAAGATCGAAACCCTGAAACGATTGATTGGCGAGGGCGAAGTAGTCAATGCCCGCGATTCCCAGGGCCGCACGCCGTTGATGGTGGCGGCGCATTTTAGGAATATCGATGCCGCGGTCGCGCTGATTAAAGGTGGCGCGGACCTCAACCTTAGGGACAACCGGGCTTATGACGTGCTGACCATTGCCGGCGTGCTCGACGATGTCGCCATGGTAAAACTGGCGGTCAAGCATGGCGCCAGCGCCAGACTCGTCACCAGCCCCTACGACGGTACGGCGCTGATCGCCTCGGCGCATCTCGGCCATGATGGGGTGGTGGCGGAACTCATTAAAGCCGGTGCGCCGTTGGATCACATCAACAATCTCAATTGGACGGCGTTGATTGAGGCCATTGTCCTCGGTGATGGCGGTCCACGCCATGTGGCGTGTGTCAGACTGCTGGTCGATGCCGGTGCGGACGTCAACCTCGCCGACGGCAACGGCATCCGCCCCCTCGCACTTGCCCGAAAGCACGGCTACCAAGAGATGGTCGAAATCCTTAAAAAAGCGGGCGCCAGACCCTAAGCCAGAGTCACGGCCATTGCCAGCGGGCCACATCAATGAGGCTTTGAGGCAGGTCCAAATGGGTGATGACGAAGTCGGTGCTGATCGATAGAGCCAGCGCGCCGACGAGAGAGACGAATATACCCGCCAGGACCCATTTGCCGAATGCTTCGTGTTCCCGGTTGATAAACCAGGCGAAAATCACCTGAAAGACCGTGGTGGTTTGCTGGATCGGCGCGACGACGCTGACCGGCGCCACCGATAAAGCCATGAAACGCAGCATTTGCGACAAGCCGATGAACAGCGCCGACAGCAGGAACCATTTGGCCGTGACACGTGACATGGCGGTGACGTGGCTTATCTTGCCCGGCAAGGCCAAAACCAAGAGGACGACGATGGCGGCGGCGCTATAGGACACCGTACCGCCCGCCATACCGACGGTCGGATCAGCGCCACTGATGGCGGCCCGGATAAAGATGGCGCTGGACCCGAACCCCAGTGCCGAGCCCGTGGCAAACAGTATGCCTTCGCCGAAATTAGGCGTGAAAACGGGTTTACTTTTGCTGCTGTTGGCGCCGATCTTTTTGCGGTCCCTCAGCATGATCATCGGTCCCAGGATCACCAGACAGATGCCCATCAGGCGCAGAGGCGTCAGGGTTTCGTCCAGCAACCAGATGGCCAGCACCAGCGACAGGATCACGTTGAGCTGTTGCACCGGGCGGACCAGATTGGCCCCCATGGCCTTGATCGCCCGATAATTGCAGTAGCGGCCGAATACGAAATGGATGACCCCCGCCGCGGCCAGCAAAACATAGGTCTGGCCGGTAAATTCCCGCAACATGCCGAGCGATCCGGCAGCGACAGTGAATACAAAAAATATGGGAACACCCAGGGGAACGGATATGGCCATACCCTGCAGGACGGTACCGGTAAGAACGCCTCGGCGCATGCTGGCGCTGTTGAGGCCAAACAAAGCGGCGGACGCAAAAGCCAACAACGGGCCCATCATCTAAAGGCGCCCCCGATTTCAAATCGATTAATCAAAACGCAGGATCGGTTTGATGGTCGTACCCGCCTCGCTGTCCTCGAAGGCTTGGCCCAGCTGTTCGAACCGGTAATCCTTGACCAGGCGGTCGATGGGGAACCTACCGTCCATGAAATAATCGACCAGTTGGGGAATGAAGATATCGGGATTGCTGCCGCCTTCGCTGATGCCTTGAATTGAACGGCCACCCAGGAAATGCCGCATGGGCAACGACATTTCCGCACCTTCCGCCGGGCTGGTGACGTAGCCGCACAAACCCCGGGGCGCCAGCACGTCGAAGGCCTGGCGCATGACGAAACCGACACCCGTGGTATCGAGGGCGTACTCGACGCCGCCGGAGGTCATATCTATGAGTTCCGGCGCTACCGGGTCGGACGCCGCCAGCACCGTATCGTCGGCCCCCAGTTCCTTGGCCAGGTCCAACCGGTGGGCGTGGCGGTCGACGACGATGATCCGCCCGGCCCCGGCGATCCGCGCCGCCATTACCGCCGACAGGCCCAGCGCGCCGACCCCGAATATGGCCAGGCTCTTACCCGGCGGCAGGCGGAAATCATTCAGAATGGCGCCAGCGCCGGTTTGAAAGCCGCAGCCCATGGGCCCCAGTATTTCCAGCGGCGCATCCTTGCGTACCTTGACCACGCTGCGTTCGACGCCGATGGCGAATGTAGCGAAAGAGGATTGGCTGAAAAAATCGCCGTGCACCGGTTCACTGCCGGCGGACAGGTAATGACTGCCTTGCGGGCGCTGACTGACGAAATGATTGACCGTATGGCAATAGGCCGGGGCGGCTTCCAAACAACTGGGGCAATGGCCGCAGGAGGCGAAGGTCATCACCACGTGATCGCCTTTTTTAATCTTGGTAACGCCCGTGCCCACCTTTTCGACAATGCCCGCGCCTTCGTGACCCAGCACCACGGGCCGGGGAATGGGGATACCACCCTCGGCGACTTTCAAATCGGTGTGGCAGACGCCGGTGGCGACCAGACGGACCAAAACCTCGCCCTCGCCGGGACCGGATAGATCAAGTTCCTCGAAGGTTGGTTGTTTGCTCTGGTCACGGAATACGGCGGCGCTGATCTTCACGTCGTTCCCCTATTTTTGCTTGCTTTTTGCTTTGATGACTAAACTTAGCATTCGAAGAATTGCTAGCCAAGCATTGCCCCAACTGATAGGCATAGCGGGAATAGGCATGAGGGAATCCCGTTTGAAAAAGCAACTGATGAGCAAGCCGATTTTGGTCCTGATATTGGGGACGATCATCCTGTGCGTTTCCTTCGGTCTGCGTTCCAGCCTGGGCGTCTATATGAAGCCCATCAGCATCGATCTCGGCTGGGGGCGGGAGGTCTTTGCCTTCGCCCTCGCGCTGCAAAGTCTGCTGTGGGGGTTGTCGACACCGTTGATGGGCTATCTCGCCGACCGCTATGGACCAGCCAAAGTGGTCGCCGTCGGGGGGATTTTGTATACGGGCGGCCTCTATATGATGTCCCAGGCGTCGGTGCCTGCGGACGCCACCATCGGGATCGGCGTGCTCACCGGTTTTGCCCTCAGCATGACTGGTTTTCCCATCATTCTATCGGTGATTGGCCGCCGCTTCCCGCCGCACCGGCGCTCCCTGGTGTTGGGAATCGGCAGTGCCGGCGGATCGTCTGGCCAACTGATCATCGTTCCCTATGGCCAGTATCTGATCAACGAGCACGGGTGGGTGGCGTCGTTGGTTCTGCTGGCCGTCATGTGCGCCGTTATTGTTCCCCTGGCGGCGTCCCTTGCAGGTGGCAACGAGCGGGCGGATGACGATCACTCCACCCAGAATATTTCCGAGGCTTTGCGGGAAGCCGGCGGCCACCGCGGTTATTGGTTGCTGATTTCCGGCTATTTCGTTTGTGGCTTCCAGACCATGTTTATCGGCGCCCACCTGCCCGCCTATCTCAGCGATCTTGGTCAATCCGACTGGGTCGGCGCGACGGCTTTGGCGTTGATCGGCGGCTTCAACATCATCGGCTGTATCTTGTGGGGCCTGGGCGGCGACCGTAAATCCAAAAAGCTGTTGCTGGCATCCATTTACAGCCTCCGGGCCCTGGTGATGATCGGCTTTATTCTGCTGCCCATGACCACGCCCGTCGTCGTCTTTCTTTCCGCCTGTATGGGCATGCTCTGGCTGGGGACGGTGCCCCTGACAACGGGCTTGGTGGTGCAGATCTTCGGCACCCAGTTCATGGCGACACTGGTGGGCATTACTTTCTTCAGCCATCAGATCGGCAGTTTCTTAGGCATCTGGATGGGTGGCTATATCTACGATAACACCGGCAGTTACGATCCTATTTTCTGGGGCGGGGTGATCCTCGGCCTGCTGGCGACCCTGGCGCACCTGCCCATCAACGACAGTCCGGTTCCCCGCCTGGCCCAAGAGGCGGCGGCAGCCCAAGCGGCTCAGTAATCAGCGTGAATATCTGTAATTAAGGTGGCGGGTACCTTATTGGTTGGGCAGCAGGCCTTTGCCTTCATCCAGCCGCTTGTCGAAAAATTCGTGGAATTCCTCGCCCGTGTTACTCATGGGATAAGGTTCATCGGGAACGGGCACTTCCAAAAATTCGCACAGCGGCTCCCAGCCTGCTCCCAGGTTGAAGACCAACAGCCGTTCCGGTGGAAAGGCAGCCCGTACGGCTTCATTGTGTTTTTCGTATAAGGCGATGGTGTGATCCTGATCATGCAGACGGTTTTCGAAAACCCCTTCGCTGATCATTTTCAGTCCGATTGAATTCGGATCGGTCAAATTATTGACCACCTGCAAAATGGTCTTGGCGATACTGGCGTACCAGCTTTCGGCGTCTCGTATGGTAAGGAGGATTTTGGCGTCTGGGTAATGGGCGCTCAGTTCCCGCCAATAATAGGCGGTGGGCCAGTCGACCCCGGAACCGTACCCTTCGTACGCCTCATCCCAGTCAGGTGGGTTTCCTTGGGCTGCGGCCCGCCAGATTTTCTCCTGTTCAGGTATCGCGAGGGCGACCTTCATGTGATGACATGGTCCGAAACCCAAAATTTCCAACGCCATTTTCATGGATTCCGTGCCGGTCCTGCCGAACCCGGCGCCGATAACCGATAGACCCATATCACCCCTCCCTATAAATCGTTGTTTCGTTTCTCTGGTTTCATTAGGCCAGAATTCAATTTTCCGGACAATAGATTTCGAACTTCCCAATCGCGGAAAGGATTTGACGAACAATGTTGGGCGCGGAACAATACGTAGATTTCGAATTGTTTGGGGGAGGAAGTATATGCTGGGAACGGTGTCGCAAAATTTTCTGAGAAACGTAAGCAGTTGGCCGGACCGGACGGCGGTCATGTACGAAGACCAGACTTACAGCTTTGGCGATTTGAATGCGCGGGTGAACCGATTGGCCCATTTTCTGGCCGATCTCGGCGTTAAGCAGGGAGACGGCGTCGGATTGTTTCTCAACAATTGTCTCGAATTCGCCGTCGCCTTCATGGCCTGCCAGAAGCTGGGCGCCATTGCTTCCTGCCTCAACTATCGGCTGACGGCGGGGCCGGTCGGTTACACGGCGCGGCAGGAAAACCTGAAAGCCATAATCTTCCACCATGCGGTCGCCGCCGTTGCCACCGAAATCAAAGCCGATACGCCGTCCTGTCAGTTTATTTGCGTCGGCGACGGCTCCGACGACTGGCATCGTTTCTCCTCAAGCGAAAGTTTCCCCGACACGGAACCGCCTACCATCGCAATTGAGGAAACCGATTTGTGCAGTGTCATCCATACCTCGGGCACGACGGGGAGACCCAAAGGCGCCGCTTTCACCCATCAGTCCCAGGCCATCTCGGCCATTCAATATTGCCTGGAGATGGGGTTGGACCGCAGCCATGTGGGGATGACCCTGGCGCCCGCGGTCATCGGCGCCGCCACTAATTTTTTCGCCGCCTACATGCTGGTGGGCGGACCCCAGGTGATGATCGGCGAATACGAAGCGGAAAAAGCGTTGCAGTTGATCGCCCAACACGGTGTGACGGAAATATTCGCCGTGCCGACCCAGATGTATCAAATGGCGGAAGCCATCGAAGGCATGGATGATCTCGATATTTCCTCTCTCCGGCTAATCCGTACGGGCGGGTCCTTGCTCGCGAAAACCCTGCTCGACAAGGTACGGGACAGCCTCCATTGCGAACTGCTCAATACCTACGGAACGACGGAAAGCTGTACGGCGGTCACCGGCTCTCATACGGGCATCGATCCGGAAGACAAATGGGAAAGCATCGGCAAAGCCAGCTATTTCCAGGATATCCGCACCGTCGAGGTGGGTGACGCCGGGGAAGTAAACCCCAGTCAGGAAATATCCCAGCCGGGCGAAGGGCAGTTGATCAATCGGGGCTCCCAGTGCATTTCTGAGTATTACTGCTCGCCCGAGGAGGATCTATCGGTCGAGGACGGTTGGCAATTTACCCGGGACGTGGTGCGGGTTGACGAGGAGGGATTCATTTACCCCATCGACCGGGTCGACAATTTAATCATCAGCGGCGGTGAAAACATGTATCCCCAGGAGATCGAATTTTATCTCTCCAAGCATCCACTGATTGTCGATGTTGCGGTCTGCGGCGCGCCGGATGATCAATGGGGACAGGCCATCAAGGCCCTGATCGTCCGCAAGTCGGACGAATTGACCGAGGAGGCGCTGGAAAAATATTGCCTGGAGGAAAGCGAGTTGCCGCGCCACAAACGGCCGCGGGTGGTGGAATTCGTCGAGTCCGTACCCCGCAATATCCTCGGAAAAATCGACCGCAATGTAGTTAGTTAAGAGATACATTTATGACCAAATTACCTTACACATTGATTCAACGACCCGGGCTGGATCCCGCCTGGCATAAATATCCCGGCTTCAATCCGCGCAAAACCCGTGAAAATGGTATGATTGTCGAGTGGGATGTGGGCATACCCATGCGGGACGGGGTGAATATCTACGCCGATATTTTCCGGCCCCAAGGAATAAAGGGAGGAAAAGGGCGCAGGCAGAAATTACCAGTCCTGGTCGCCTGGAGCCCGTATGGCAAGCATATCCCCTACCAATACAGCTTTGTAGTCGACAATGCGGGCGTTAATCCCAAATGGATTTCCAAATACACCGCCTTCGAATCCCCCGATCCCGTCTACTGGACCAAACATGGCTATGCCGTCGTCAACGTCGATATCAGGGGGTTGCTGCACTCGGAAGGCGATGGCCAGTTCTGGTGCCATGACGAAGGAGATGACGGCTACGATCTGGTCGAATGGCTGGCCGCGCAAAACTGGTGCAGCGGCAAAGTGGGCATGACCGGCGTCTCGTATCTGGCCATCGCCCAATGGCAGATCGCCGCCAAGCGCCCGCCGCACCTGGCAGCCATCAATCCATGGGAAGGTCTCAGCGATATGTTCCGGGAATTCTGTTTCCACGGCGGTATTCCCGAGCTTGCTTTTTCGCCCATCTGGCAAAAATCCGTCTCTTATTCCCGGAACAAGGTGGAAGATGTTCTGGAGATGATGAAAGAGCACCCCTATTTCGACAAATACTGGGCGACCAAAGTCGCCGATTTCACCAAGATCGACGTGCCGGCCTACGTGGTGGCCAGCTGGACCGACCAGGGATTGCATCTCCGCGGCACCCTGGAGGCGTATAAAAAGATCGCCTCGCAGGACAAATGGCTGGAAATTCACGGCCGCAAAAAGTGGCAGTATTACCATCAACCTGAGAGCGTGGAAAAACAACGGATATTCTTCGACCGCTATTTGAAAGGCATCGACAGTGGCGTCGATAAATGGCCCAAGGTTCGGCTGGAAGTCCGCAATAAATATTACGACGGTAAATTCAGAAACGAGAAGGAATGGCCGCTGGCCCGCACTCGGTACAGGAAACTGTATTTGGACGCCCGTAACGGATCCATGCAGGCCACGCCGGTTAAGGCCAAGTCAAAATGCCGCTACGAGGCCTACGGCGACGAATCCCGCTGTCCATCGGCCTATAGCCACGAGCGGGCGGTGTTTGACTACCGGTTCAGGAAAGCGACCGAACTGACGGGGCACATGAAGCTGCGCCTGTGGGTCGAATCCGAAACCGCCGATGATACGGATATATTCGTCGCCATCCAGAAATACAGCCGCAAGGGGGCATATGTTCCCATGGCCGCATTTAACGCTCTGAAGGATGGGCCGGTCGCTTTGGGATGGCTCCGTGCGTCGCACCGTGAACTGGATGAAAAACGGTCCACGCCCCAGCAACCATGGCTAAAACACAAACGGCGGTTAAAACTAAAACCCGGTGAACCGGTGCCGGTGGATATTGAGATTTGGCCCTCCGGAACGCGATTTGCCGCCGGTGAGCGATTGCGGGTGGTGGTGCAGGGCAGCGATATTTACAAGTATGCCAAATGGATCGTCCGCGCCGGTCATCCGGAGACCATCAACGATGGCCGGTACTTAATACATACGGGCGGTAAACATGATTCCCATCTGCTCGTCCCGGTTATTCCTGGTCGAGGCCGGTAGAAAATGGGGCAGTTCTGCGATTTGGTCTATGAGAGCAGTCTTTCGACTTCCTGCAACACTTTTCCCCAATCCCTTTTTGGGCCGGACGCGTTTTCGTCGTCTCTCAATTTGGCGAGTCTTTTCGCTTCTAGTAAGGCTTCGGTCCCAAATTTATGGATGAGAAGCTCCGCCACATGAATGGTATCGTCGTTCACCTGCATCAATTTCATATCGTGACGATTTTCGCCATTTCAATGAAAAAAGATGCACGGAATATAGGAAAATCCGGATTCAGTATCCCGCGTCCCGGTCGATCTCCTGGATCAACGGTTCACCCTTTTGAAATCGTTTGATGTTTTCGGCAAACTGGGGCGCGATCTGGCTGACCGGCGAGCGCCGCGCCACATGGGGCATGATGGTGATCTTCGGGTGATCCCACAGGGGACTGTCGGCGGGTAAGGGTTCCGGCACGGTGACATCCAGCGTCGCCGCCGATAATTGGCCGCGGTCGAGGGCGGCGATCATGTCATCGGCATTAATATGGACGCCGCGCCCCAAATTGATGACCGACGCGCCTTCGGGCATTTTGGCAAAGGCATCTTTATTCAGTACCCCGATTGTTTGGGGCGTCACCGGTAACAGGCAGACGGCGATATCGGTGCGGGCGAGGAAATCATCGAACTCTTCTTCGCCATGGAACACTTTGATCGGTGCGTCCGGTTTGGGGGTCCGCGTCCAGGCGGCCACATCGAAATTCATTTTGCTTAACAACTCTGCCACCGGTTTGGCCATGACACCGTATCCTAAAAAGCCCACGCGCTGATCTTCTGCCCATTTCTGCGCTAGAGGCCGCCAATCATGTTCGCGCTGCTGTTGCCGATATGTGGGCATTTGCCGGTGGTGGCTCAGTATCAGGGTTAGGGCGTACTCCGTCATGGAAGGGTCGCCTTCTTCCGGTTCGCCTTTGACGAGCGGTGTATTCGGAAGCTTGGGATGTTGTAGAATCCCGTCCACCCCCGCCAACATGGTCAACATCAGTTTGAGATTTGGCAGGTCCGGCAGATCGTCCAGTTCCGGCCGGCCCATGGCCAGATATTCTATGTCCGCCGGATCGCCAAGATCGGGCCAGACGCGAATTTCCAAATCGGGCAAAGGCCCGGCAAACGCTTCTACCCAGTCTTCGGGTGATCCCGCAATGGGGTTCATCAGGAGTAATGCCATACCTGTTCTCTTATTTTTTCGAGTTCGGACGCCTAAAATGCCGGGCCTAGCCGTTCTCCGCAAGCACTTGTCCGGCCAGATAGAGGGAGCCGCAGATAAGGATACGCCCGGTATTGCCGCTTTTGGTAAGAGACGCGACAGCATCCCGGATTGAAGACGCCGCCTTGACCTCGATGGATAAGTCTCCGGCGAGCGCCGAGAGCTCTCCAGAAGTCAGACTGGCGCCCTCACCGGAGATGGTGACCGTATGGAGACTGTCCGCCTCGCCGGCCAGGGGCGACAGGAACCCTCTGGCGTCTTTTGAATTGAGAATACCGGCTATCAGATGCAACGGTTGGGTTTTATTTTCTGCCGCCCAATTGGCTAACGCCCGCCCCGCCGCCGGATTGTGACCGCCGTCCAGCCAGACCTCCCACCCGATTGGTAAGGCGTCTACTATGGGACCGTGGTCAAGCCGTTGCAGGCGGCCCGGCCATTGGGTGTTCTCAAGACCGGTCCGGATAGCACCCTCTGTGATGCGGGTGTCTTCCAGGAGATTGGCTGCGGCGACGGCAAGTTGAGCATTCTGAACTTGATGGACGCCCACCAGGGAAATGGGGGTAGGCAATTTGTCCGGTTCCCAAGACAAGGGCGCTCCGATCTCCTCAGCGTAGCCCTTGATGACGTCGACAACATTTCTCTCCTGCTTGGCCGACACACAGGGAACGCCCGGTTTCATAATGGCGGCTTTCTCGGCGGCGATACCGGTCAGGCTGTCACCCAGAAATCCGGCGTGGTCCAAAGAAATGGGCGTTAAAATTGTTACAGCCGGTTTCGAGATGACGTTGGTGGCGTCGAGCCTGCCCCCCAGGCCAGTTTCCAGCAAGGTCACATCGGCCGGGCTGCGGGAAAAAGCGAGATAGGCCAGCGCCGTCGTGATTTCAAAATAAGTGATGGGCTGATCGCCGTTGGCCGTTTCGCACTCTTCGATCAAACTCAATAATTTATCGTCGTCGATCAAATTTCCGGCGATGCGGATGCGCTCGTTGAACCGAACCAGATGGGGCGAGGTGTAGCAATGAACGGTCATGCCGGCCGCCTCGGCGATGGCGCGGAGAAAGGCGATGGTGGAACCCTTGCCGTTGGTGCCCGCAACATGAATCACCGGCGGCAGACGATCCTGGGGATTGTCCAGCAGCCCCAACAGCCGTTCTATACGGCCAAGCGACAGATCGATGACTTTTGGATGAAACTGGTTGAGGCGCTGGACGACGTCCATGGCTCAAGCGCCGCGCAATCCCGCCGCCAGATCACGGGTCAGTTGCAGGACGGCGTCGGCGCAGTTTCCTTCCAGATTGTCCGCGATCCTCGAGACCAGTGCCGAACCTACCACCACGGCATCGGCATGCTGGCCCATCGCCGCGGCCTGTTCCGGTGTTTTGATGCCGAAACCGACGGCAATGGGCAGATCGGTGTGGCGGCGCAGGCGCGCCATGGCGCTTTCGATATCGGCGGCGTCGGCGGACTTGGTGCCGGTGACGCCGGTCACGGATACGTAATAGATAAAACCGCTGGCGTCCTTCACCACCACCGGCAGCCGTTGGTCATCGGTGGTGGGCGCGGTCAGATAAATGAAGTCCAGTCCCGCTTCGGAAACCGGCTTTCTCATCTCATCCTCTTCCGGCGGCAAATCGACAACGATAAAGCCGTCGGCACCCGCTTCCTTGGCGTCCCGGACGAATTTCTCCGTACCATAAACATAAATGGGATTGAAATAGCCCATCAGAATTATGGGCGTGTCATTATCCGATTGACGAAACTTTTGCACCATCTCCAAGGTGCGGTTCATATTGGCGCCCTTATCGAGAGCTCGTTGCGAGCCCGCCTGGATGGCCGGACCGTCGGCCATGGGGTCGGAAAAGGGCATGCCCAGTTCAATCAGGTCGGCCCCGGCTTCGGGCAACTGCCTAACGATATCGAACGAGGTTTCCGGATCGGGATCGCCGGCGGTGACAAAAGTAACCAGCCCGGCCCGGCCCGCCTCCCTTAGTTCGGCGAAACGCTTGGCAATGCGCGTTCCGTTGATCGTTTCGGCGGTCATATGGTCCGCTCCAGATAGGCCGTTACCGAATCCATATCCTTGTCGCCCCTTCCGCTCATATTGAGGACCATCAGGTGATCGGCAGGTAATGCGCCGGCGGATTTTACCGCCTGAGCTATGGCGTGGGCCGATTCCAAGGCCGGGATGATACCTTCCAGGCGCGTGCAAAGCTGAAAAGCCTCGACCGCCTCCTGATCGGTGATGGAGACATATTCGACCCGCCCGATTTCGTGCAGCCAGGAATGCTCCGGCCCGATCCCGGGATAATCCAGCCCGGCGGAGATGGAATGGGCCTCGGTGATCTGGCCGTCTTCATCCTGCAACAAATAGGTCCGGTTACCGTGTAGAACCCCCGGCCCACCCGCATTAAGGCTTGCCGCGTGTTTGCCGGTTTCAATGCCCTCACCGGCGGCTTCAACAGCGATAATGCGGATATCGTCGTCATCGAGAAAATCGTGAAACAATCCCATGGCGTTGGAGCCGCCGCCGATACAGGCCACCAGACTATCCGGTAATCGACCCTCGGCCTCCAAAATCTGCACCCGCGTTTCCTCGCCGATTACTTTCTGAAAATCCCGCACCATGGACGGAAAGGGATGAGGCCCGGCCACGGTGCCGATCAGATAATAAGTGCTTTCCACGTTGGCCACCCAGTCGCGGAGGGCATCGTTCATGGCGTCTTTGAGGGTACCCGCGCCGGACGTCACCGGGATGACCTCGGCGCCCAGCATTTTCATGCGCGACACATTGGGTGCCTGCCGGTCGATGTCGGTGCAGCCCATATAGATGGTGCAGGGCAGGTCAAACAAGGCGCAGGCCGTCGCCGTCGCCACACCGTGCATGCCCGCGCCGGTCTCGGCGATAATGCGGGTCTTTGCCATACGCCGTGCCAGCAAAATCTGTCCCAGGCAATTGTTGACCTTGTGGGCCCCGGTGTGATTGAGGTCTTCCCGCTTGAAATAGATTTTTGCACCACCCAGATGTCCGGAAAGTCGTTCGGCACAATAGAGAGGCGTCGGGCGGCCCACATAGTTTTTGAGATATCCCGCCAATTCCGCCTGAAAGGCCTCGTCGTCAATTGCCGCGTCATAGGCGCGCTCGACCTCCAGGATCAGCGGCATCAGCGTTTCCGCCACATAGCGGCCGCCGAAAATGCCGAAATGGCCGGTGGCGTCAGGGCCTTCTTTGAAACTGTTTGGTCTGCTCATAAAAGTGGTTAAAGACTATTTGCGGCTTTCAGGAAAGCCTGAATTTTTTGAACGTCTTTTACGCCGGGTGCGCTTTCCACACCGGAGGAGACATCGACCGCGGTGGCGCCGCTGGTGTCGACGGCTTCGGCCAGATTTTCCGCCGTCAGTCCTCCGGCCAGCATCCACGGCAGAGGGATGTCGGCATTGCTCAATAGTTGCCAGTCAAAAGCCAAAGCGTTACCGCCGGGGAGCGCATTTTTCATGTCTTTGGGCGGTTTGGCGTCGAACAGTAGACGGTCCGCTACGGGATAATATCGTTCGGCCGTCTTTAGATCACCCTCATCGGCCAGGGATATCACTTTCATAACCGGCAAGCCGGCGTACGCCTTGATCGCCGATACCCGGACCGGAGTTTCCGATCCATGCAACTGAATAAGGTCCAGTTTACCGGCCCCCAGGACGGCATTGATGTCCCTATCATCGGGATCGACGAACAACCCGACCTTAAGAACACTGTCAGGAACCCGGGACAACAAGTCCGCTGCCTGATCCGGCGTCAGATTGCGGGGTGAGGGGGGATAGAAGACGAATCCCACCAGTTTCGCACCCCCGGAAACCGCCGCATCGACGCTTTCGGCCCGATCGAGGCCGCAGATTTTGACGTCAATCGGCATTTTCGATTTCATCAGCGATGCGTTTGGCCGCCGCCGCCGGGTCGTCGTCACCGGTAATGGGTCTGCCGATAACAAGATAATCGGCTCCCCTTTTTACGGCGTCGCTAGGAGTGACAATACGTTTTTGATCGCCCGCCGCCGCCCAACTTGGCCGGATACCCGGGGTCAAAAGCTTAAAATCGGGGCCGCAGGTTTGGCGCAGGGCTTCGATCTCCGCTGCCGAACAAACGACGCCGTCCAAACCCGATTCCTGCGTCAATACGGCGAGGCGTTTGACCTGATCCAAGGTCGTCGAATTGACACCAATATCGTTCAGATCCTGATCGTCGAGGGAGGTCAGGACCGTTACCGCCAGCACCAGAGGTTGGGAGCAACCGAGTTTTTCGGCTTCTTCAGCCGCCGCATCCCGGGCGGCGGTCATCATGGCCCGGCCCCCGGCGGCATGAACGTTCAGGATGGTGGGCCGCATCCTCATGGCCGACCTGACAGCGCCGGCCACCGTATTGGGGATGTCGTGGAATTTTAGATCGGTGAACAGCGGCATGCCGAGGGCGCTGATTTCCGCCACACCCGCTGGGCCCAGGGCGGTAAAGAACTCCTTGCCGATTTTAACGCCGCCGATCAGGTCCTTGAGATGCCCGGCGATAGCTTTGGCTTTCTCCAAGTCGGGCGTGTCAAGAGGGACGAAAATGCGGTCGGAAGCCCGGGTGGTCATGGGGATGTCCCGTTATCAACCGCCGCTCCATCCTTGCGTTTATCTTCCAAGGCGCCGATTTTCTCCTGCAGCGTGGTCAGGTCCTTTTCCAGGTTCGACGCCCGTCTTTTTTCACGGCGAGCGCGGCCGCGGGCGCTGCCGGCCGATATCCAGGCCACCAGGCCGCCAAAGATGAACCCCAAAAAAGCCGCGGCGAGAACGACAAGATAAAGCGGCGTGGGCAGAAAAAAGGGTAAAGGCCAGAAATCGAGGGTAACCGGCGTACGGTTAGAGACGGCGAACAAGATGACCACGGCGCCTATAACAACCATGGCAATCCAGGAAAGAAAGCGTAACAAAAAATGAACCCCTTAAATCGGCAGCCGGAACGTTAAGTCCGGGATCGGGTCTTATTAGTGGTTATTGAGTTTCTCGCGAAGCTGTTTACCCGTCTTGAAATAGGGAACCCGCTTGGCGGCGACATTGACCGCTTCGCCGGTCCGGGGATTGCGGCCAATACGCGCATCCCGCTGTTTTACGGAGAAGGCGCCGAAGCCTCGTAGTTCGACCCGGTCACCGTCGGCCAGGGCCGAAGCGATTTCATCGAAAATGGTCGTGACGATACGTTCGACGTCCCTTTGATAAAGATGCGGATTTTCTTCCGCCAGATATGCAATGAGTTCCGATTTTGTCATTGTCCTCCTGCCCTCCTTGGCAAGATTTAACGTCAAAACACTGGCCGGTAATTTTTATTGTCCAGCCGGTGCGTCCATTAACGATAAATACAACTTTATTTAACGTTAGGGTGCCAAAGCGAAATCACGCCGTCAAGTGTAAGTCGTTCAGAAAACAATGTTTTTCCAAACAGTTCATCGCTTATCCGGCGTAAAAATCCATCCTCCCGGCGGATTTTGACCGCTCGTACGGGTAGAGATTTTGCGATACCTTTGCTTTCACTCAGCCAGTTAATCGCTTCCTCTTCACCCCCGACAGCGTCAATCAGTCCGTTTTTCACCGCCTGCCTGCCGGTGAAGACCCGTCCGTCGGCCAGGCGTTTCGTTTTGGCGATATCCATTTTGCGGCGTTCAGCCACCATAGTGACGAACATATCATACATATCGGAAATCACTTCCTGGGCCGCCTGCCGGGCTTCCGGCGACATGGGTTCCAGCGGATTGGGCTGGGCCTTCAGGGGTGCACTTTTTATGGCCTCGGGTTTGATGCCGATTTTACCCAGCAGACCAGTAATATCGGTGGTCTGTATGATGACGCCGATCGAGCCGGTAATGGTCGATTGCCGCCCGACGATATAATCGGCGGCGATAGCCACCATGTAACCGGCCGATGTGGCCAATTCGCCCATGACGGCGACCACCGGCTTTTTTGCCGCGATGCGGCGCAGACCGGTATAGACGGATTCACCGCCGACGACGGTACCGCCCGGGCTGTTGATTCTGACCAGAACGGCCTTGATGTCGGTGTCATCCGCCATCTCCGCCATGACTTCGTTACGATCGGCGTCGTCGACGATAATATTCTCGATATCAAAGGAAGCGATGTAATCGCGGCCGCCGTAACCGGAAAACCGTCCCACACCGAAAATTATCAACATGGCCACGGCCAAAATGGCGAGGACGCGCCAGAAAGTCAGCCGCTTCTTTAAGCGGCGACGGTCAAGAAACTGATCGGATTCGAGCGCCATCCGTGCACTATCCCAGTTGCGGTTACAGACAGGACCCGGCCTGCCCGATTAAATAATAATCAGGCAGGCCGGTCCAATCTATGACTTTTTTGTGTGGGGCGGATTGCCCCTTATTTATCGGCGGCCTTCTTCTTGGCGGCAGCCTTTTTCTTGGTGGCGGCTTTTTTCTTAGTAGCCGCCTTTTTCTTGGTAGCCGCTTTCTTCTTGGCAGCGGCCTTTTTCTTAGGTGCGGCTTGAGCCTCTTCCGGTTCCTCCTCAGGAGTTTCCTCGGCTGCATCTTCGGCGATATCTTCAGATGCTTCCTCAGATTCAGCTTCGGAGTCCTCCGGAGCCGCTTCGACCGGCGCTTCTTCCGGCGTATCGGCGGGAGTTTCCTCAGCTACGTCTTCCTCAGGTGCGTCTTCCTCGGGAGTGTCTTCCTGGGGTTCTTCTTTACTTTCCTGAGCGGCGCTGCGTTCTTTCAGAGCCGCACCCAGGATATCGCCGAGGGAAGCACCGGAATCGGACGAGCCGTATTCGGCCATGGCCATTTTCTCTTCCTGAACCTCGCGAGATTTAATGGAGAGATTGACCTTGCGCGACGCCTTGTCCACCGAGGTGATAATGGCGTCAACCAACTCGCCGGCGGCAAAACGGTCGGGGCGCTGTTCCGAGCGGTCCCGGGACAATTCGGCGCGGCGGATAAATCCGGGCACGTCGTCATTGACGGTCACTTCGATACCGTTATCGACCACTTTGGACACCTTACAGGTCACGATGTCGCCTTTTTTCAGCTTCTCGATGCCACCGGAAACCGGATCGTCGGTCAATTGTTTGACGCCGAGACTGATGCGCTTTTTATCCACATCGATGTCCAGAATCTTCACCTTGACCGTATCGCCTTTCTTGTATTCGGCGATGGCTTCCTCACCCGACTTGACCCAATCCAGATCGGAAAGATGGACCATGCCGTCGATTTCCTCGGTGAGGCCGACAAACAGGCCGAATTCGGTGATATTCTTGATCTCACCTTCCAATTCGGCGCCGACTTCGTTTTTCTCGGTGAAGTCGATCCACGGGTTGGCGGTGCATTGTTTCAGGCCCAGGCTGATCCGCCGTTTCGACGGGTCGACGTCGAGCACCATAACCTCAACTTCCTGGCTGGTGGAGACGATTTTGCCGGGATGGATGTTTTTCTTGGTCCAACTCATTTCGGAAACATGGACCAGACCTTCGATACCCGCTTCCAATTCGACGAACGCGCCGTAATCGGTGATGTTGGTAACCCGGCCGTTGAATTTGGTGTTGATCGGGTATTTGGCTTCGGCGCCTTCCCAGGGATCTGATTCCAATTGTTTCATGCCCAGGGAGATGCGCTGGTTCTCCGGATTGAAGCGGATCACCTGTACCTTGATGGTCTCACCCACATTGAGGGCTTCCGAGGGGTGGTTGATGCGCTTCCAGGCAATGTCGGTAACGTGCAACAGACCGTCGACACCGCCGAGATCGATAAAGGCGCCGTAATCGGTGATGTTTTTGACCACACCGTCCAATACCTGGCCTTCCTGGAGGTTGGAGATCAGTTCCGTACGCTCCTCGGCGCGGGTTTCCTCCAAAACGGCGCGGCGGGAGACGACGATATTGCCCCGGCTGCGGTCCATTTTCAGAATTTGGAACGGCTGGGCGTTGCCCATCAGGGGCGTTACGTCCCGGATCGGGCGAATATCGACCTGACTGCCGGGCAGGAAGGCGACAGCGCCGGACAAATCGACGGTAAATCCGCCTTTGACGCGGCCAAAGATAACGCCGTTGACCCGTTCTTCGGCTTCGAAGGCTTTCTCCAGGACGGTCCAGGATTCTTCGCGGCGCGCTTTTTCGCGGCTTAAGACGACCACGCCGTCGCGGCCTTCATAGCGCTCGACAAATACGTCGACTTTATCGCCGGCGGAAATGCTGACCTCGCCGCCGGGATCGGTGAATTCTTTAATGGGAACAGCGCCTTCGGATTTGAGCCCGACATCGATGGTGACGATGTCGTTTTCGATGCCGACAATCAGTCCGTTAACGACGCGGCCCTGCAGGCGGTTTTCCTCGCCGAACGACTCTTCGAGCAGGTCGGCGAAATTTTCATTTGTCAGGGGGGGTGTTTGATCTTCTTGAGCGGAATTCGGATTGGATTCCGGGTTGGTTTCTGCATTGGTCATGGTACTGGCTTTCCTCTATTTACATTTCAGGCCGACCGGTTGGCTCCGGCGGTCTTGACCATTCGAAAATCCGTCATCCGGCCACATTTATATCCTGGGTCCGGACCACGGGGTTAAAGCAACGAAAAATCCATTTCACCCTATTAAATCTCCTGGCAAACCATTTGATTCAATTCAGGATGATTAACGAAATTCCCGTCAGGTAATATTCTGCGAATTTATATAGTCGAGCGCCGCGGCGAACACCGCTTCCGCATCCATATCGCTAGTGTCGATGACATTAGCATCCTTGGCCGGCTCTAAGGGCGCGATCGGGCGCGATCTATCCCGCTCATCCCGATCCTTAATATCCCGCAGAATGCGGCTACGTATAGCTTCCTCGCCCCGGTCTTGCAACTCTTTAAAACGCCGTTCGGCACGGACCTCGGCTGAAGCGGTAATGAACAGTTTTATCGGCGCATCGGGGCACACCACGGTGCCGATATCCCGACCGTCCAGAACGGCGCCTTTTTTGCCCTCGGGCGGGTTGGCGGCGAAGTCCCGCTGGAAGGCCAACAGGATGGAACGGACGTCCGGAATGGCGGCTACCTTGCTGGCGTCCTCGCCGGCCCTTTCATCGCGGAGCCCGGGACTTTCGAGGTCGATGAAAGAAAGCGCCTCGGCAGCCTCGACGGCAACGGCGGGGTCGGCGGGATCGCCCAACCGTCGGGCCAGATTTCCCACCGCCCGGTATATCAACCCGGTGTCGAGGCGCGCCAGGTCAAAATGCCGGGCGAGATTTTGGGTCAGCGTTCCCTTGCCGGCGGCGGCGGGGCCGTCCACTGCAATAACCTTGGGGACACTAGGGGCGGCAATCACTCAGATGTTTCCTTGATGTCCGCACCCAAGCCATTCATCAGCCTGGCGAACCCGGGAAAGCTGGTCTCGATGGGACCGCCGTCGTCGACGGTGATCGGCTGTTCGCTCGCCATGCCCATGACCAGAAAGGCCATGGCCATGCGGTGGTCAAGGTGGCTGGCAATGGTGGCGCCCCCCTGGGGGGAGATTCCAGGGGGGGAGATTCCAGGGGGGGTGATCCCTTGGGGCGCACCACCGACGCCGTGAATGGTCAAACTGTCTTTGGTTTCTTCCACGTCGATGCCACAATCCGATAACCCCAGTGCAATGGCGCTCAGACGGTCTGATTCCTTGACCCTGAGTTCCCCAACCCCTTCGAATGTCGTGGTTCCTTCGGCGCAGGCGGCGGCTACCGCCAGAACGGGATACTCGTCGATCATACTGGGCGCGCGGTGGGCGGGTACGTTGACGCCCCGAAGTTCGCTGGCGCAGGCGGTGAGATCGGCCACTTTTTCGCCCGCTTGCTCTCTTTGGTCGTCCAGGCCGATCGATGCGCCCATTTCAATCAGCGTGTCGACCAGGCCCGCGCGCAAGGGATTCACACCCAAATTGCGGATGACAATCTCCGAGCCCGGCGTCAGCAACACCGCCACCAACGGATAGGCCGCCGAGGAGATGTCTCCCGGCACCCGGACTTCCCGGCCCGTGATTTCCGTTTGGCCGGTCAGGGTGATTTCCTTGGCGCCGTCGTCTTTCAGCCGGCTTTCGATTTCCACGCCGAACTGAGCCAGCATATTTTCCGTATGATCCCGGCTGGGGCTCGGCTCGATGACGGTGGTTTTCCCAGGGGCGCTCATCCCGGCCAGCAATATCGCCGACTTGACCTGGGCCGACGCCACTTTCAGGGTTTCGATAATGGGCAGGGGATGTTCGGCACCGGTTACCGTGACCGGCAGGCGGCCGCCCGAGCGGTCGGAAAAGGATGCGCCCATGCGGCGAAGGGGCGCCATTGCGCGCGCCATGGGCCGGTCCGACAGCGACGCATCGCCGGTCAGCGTTACCGGGAAGGGGTGGCCCGCCAAAATGCCCATCAGCAGCCGCGCCGACGTTCCCGAATTGCCGAGATTGATGACTTCTGAGGGTTGGCACAGGCCGCCGACACCCCGTCCGTTAACCCGCCATAGATTTTGATCGCCGTTGCTTTCTTTTTCGATCTCCACACCCAATTGGCGCAAGGCCCGCGCCGTCGCGTGAACGTCTTCACCTTCCAAAAGGCCATGGATTTGTGTTTCCCCCACCGCCAGGGCGCCGATCATCAGCGCCCGGTGAGAGATCGATTTATCCCCCGGTACGGTTATGTCGCCCTGCAGCGGCCCGCATTTTTCAGACCTGATTGCCATTTTAAATCACCTGGCTAAATCACCTGGATCGGATATCCGACCGTTACACTTAATTTTCGAAATTTCACTGGGTACTATCATCTTTGACGGGGAAACGGTAGGCGCTAATTGCGAGTTTTTTTAAACCTGGGCGTTTTTGGTTTTGACAGATCGGCTCGAACATGGCAATTGGCTCTCCGCTGAGACCGGTATCCGGTAAGATATCGTATATTGTCCAGGCAAAAATAGGAGATCCGCGTGGCCGATAAAGACTATGGGAATAAGCTAACCTGCCAAGATTGCGGTGTCAGGTTTTACGATCTTAAAAAGAAAAATCCCGCCTGCCCGAAATGTGGCGCTGAACCGCCACAATCGAAACCAAAGGTTCGCCGGGCCCCGCCGCCGCCGGAAGCAGTTCCGGTTAAGTCCAAGGATGAGGCGGCTTCCGAAGTGGACAAAAATGTGAAAATCGACGACCAGGCCGATGACACCTTGATTGAGGAGGATTCCGACGATACCGGCAATGATGCCGTCGCCGCAGGAATTGAAACTGTGGATGACAGCAAGGATACGGAGTAATATTTCGCCAGAAGCCAGCCGGTTGACGAGAAATCTATTTTTTTCCTGGACGTTAGGCGTATTTTATCTTGCCTAAGCCCCCCTTGGCCCCTTATGTTCCCGCCTTCGCTGCAGCGGAAACATAGCTAACAATCCCAAACCGCAGCGCAAAATGGGGCCGTAGCTCAGTTGGGAGAGCGCTACAATGGCATTGTAGAGGTCGTCGGTTCGATTCCGTCCGGCTCCACCAGTTTTTTCAATAGGTTAGCCAAGCTAGGCAGATTTCTGAATCAACTGTGACACACTCTTGACACAGTGAGGTTCCGTTATCATGTCAACAATCCGCAGACGAAGTTCTAAGTGGAACGTACAGATAAGACGCTCTGGCTCCCCATCAATTACCAAGACTTTCATACTCAAATCTGATGCTGAGAAGTGGGCTAAGGCTATCTGCCTGCTATGAAGAAGTTCAAAAGCTGTTTCCTGACCACACTGGAAAGGCTTTGAAGCGATCAAATATTGCGATAGTTGAGAGCTAAAACAGCCTCTACAGATACGATATTTTCGGTTTTATCGTATCTGCGGAGCATCACAAAACCTCTGCATCCCCTAGTCACATTGGGTTACAGAAACCGTGACATTTCTTTGGTATGGGAGACTCCATATACCAATTTGTCACGGTTTTAGGGGTTAGGTGATGAGGTGAATAAAGACGAATTTGCAATTATAGATCAATCATGTTTTAGTTGAAATTCTAAATCCTTTGAACAAATGGGGGTGTATTATGTTCAGGGTATTTAAAAACCATCATTTCCGTGACAATACGATATTTATTGCGGTTGCAATATTCTTCATCATTGTAGAGCCTGCAATCGTTCGCGCTCAGCCGGGACCTTATAACCCTGTAAATTTTACCGAAACGTTGAGTTTATCCCGAGGAAATCTTTCGCCATCATCCCCGAGAAGCGCGTACCTAAGTCATGACGATTCGTGCAGGTTGGTTCAAAAAGAGTTTGGATGGGAAAAGGAATCATGCACCGAAATTGAGAATATTATTTTTAGGCATTTACCCGGTATAGATACCCTTGTCGTAGAAAAGCCGAACTCAGGGGGATATGTAAAATTTGACGACTGGGACAAAAGTGATGCTAAAGATGAAATAGATGCAATATGGCAGCAACTTGTCGAAGGTTCAAAGGCTCAAAGTAAATCTCTAGGTTATAATGTGGTTCCAATTAAATGGACGGTCTATCCGAAACTCGATAAACAGAAATCTTATATGTATTATGCAATCTTAATGGATTGGAATGGTGATCCTGTTGTAAATATCAAAGCTAGTCTATTTGATCGAAGGGGATACATCCCTTTCAGAATAGTTCCAATCAGAAATGACTATTCTCAAAAAGATCTTACTAGGATAGTAGAGACTACTCTCAATTCATATAGCCCAAAAAGGGAGCAATCCTATTTCGATTTTAGAGATGGTGATAAAGTTGCGGCTGCTGGAGCAATAGGTGTTCTAGCAACTTTGGTTGGGGTGAAGTATGGGAAAGCGATTGCGACCGGTTTTGTTGCGATACTTCTGGTATTGGCGAAAAAACTTTGGTTTTTAGTTTTTATAATACCGGTTGTGCTTTGGGGAATGATTAAGCGTTTTTTCTCTAGTTAATAACTCTTGAGAACATCGAAAAGATGGTGGTTGTTCATTCCAAAGAATAAGGCTGAAGCTAATAGCAAAGAAATTCTGGATTCTATGTCGTAGAGGAAGCTTTTCTTTTGTATTCAGCGGGAGCATCTTGATGAACATTAAAATGATCCTACAGGCAATATCTCTAGTAATCCTTCTAGCCTCCTACCGAAACGGCAGGTGCAGTTCATTGGGTCTATAGTCGATCAATGGAGTGAACAAGGCGTGTTAGACGCAGAAAGTGCTGAGCGTCTCCGCTAATATTCAGAGTGGGTCTGGAGGTAAGCCAAAAACTGAAACCAAAAAATCTCTCATTGCAAATTTCACTGTGCCGTTTAATCGGTGATTCATTTAAAAACTGAGCATTAATTCGCCCATCTAACAAACTATGCTAACTTAGCTCCAACTTTCTCCTGAATTTTTCGCACCGTTTCTTCCAGATCAGAAGGCACTAATCTTTCCAATTCCTCTCTCGCGGTTTTCACGCGCTCAAATACTAATTCTTCGACATCTGAAGCAGGAATATCGGACAAAAAATTCTTCAGTTTTTCTAATATGGACGTTCCGAACATTTCTTCGATAGCGCGTTGTTCGTTTTTGTCGAATGAACCATCTTGTACTGCGTTATGTGCGGCGATCCAGATTGCCAAATTTTTCTTAGCCTCTGCAATAAGTTGTTTAGCGGGACCATCTATGAATTCGTCCATATCTTTTTTAATTTGCTCATCAAGTTTCGTTATCTGATCTTTGGACAAATGTTCAAACATATTGTTATCGGTGTCATTTAGTGAAAACCAAAGCAATGCTCGACAGCGAAGAAGAATTGAAGGATGCGATGCATAATGACTTTCGATCCGCACCATTTCTGGTGCTTTTCGTAGCTGGGACACAAACGAACGAACATCAAATCGTAAGTGCTCGCTTGAGAGGCCCGACACAGTCTTCATTAAGGCGCGAATTGCTATATCTAAGGATTGACAAGCTAGCTCAGTCCGCCGCCGCTGGTGTTAACGGGTAGTAATCCGCCGGGGGCCGTCTGCCGGTCGCAGATGAAATCGGCCGCCTCGCCCGGCTTGCAGAAACCCAAATCCTCCAATCCGTAGAGCGGTAGATGAGCGAAGGCGTCATAGATCATCAGATGATCGACGTTACCGTGGGTAATGCCCGCCTGTTCGAAAGCCAGGGCGCCGGATTTACGGAAGGCGCGGGAACTGGAAAAGTCCGCCATTTGACTGATCAACATGGTTTCGGCGCTTTCACCCGCTCCAAGAATGTAGACCGGCTTACCGGGCAAATCCCGAGCACGCTCAGCCGACGTCAGAATGAGAGCGCCGCCGCCGTCGGTGCGCGGGCAACACATATATAATGTGAAGGGATAGGCGATCATCTTGGCGTTCATGACATCGTCCACGGTGATCGGGTCCTTAAACCAGGCCCGGGGATTCTTGGCCGCCCATTCCCGCTGAATGACTGGCACCGTTGCTAATTGTTCAAGTGAAACGCCATATGTTTTCAGATACCGAAGTGCGGGAATCGTCAATAAAGTCGGTGGCCCGATGGTGCCGAAAGGGGCCTCGAATTGACCTTCCAAACTGCCGGCGATGGGCGGCCAGGGCCAAAGAGGCGGCGGCACCTGGGATTTACCGCTTTCACCGTGGGTGACGAGAACCGTGTGACAATAGCCCGCCGTGATGGCCGCCATGGCGTGGCGCACATGCATCATGAACGAACAGCCGCCGACCGAAGTGCCGTCGACCCAAGAAGGTTCAAGACCCAAATATTGGGTGAGCGCCACCGGGCTTTCACCAGCAGTGGAAATGCCGTCGATGTCGGACGGCTTCAACCCCGCATCGGCCAGAGCGTTCAGAGCGGCATCGGCATGCAACTGAATCTGCGACATGTGGGGCAGGCTGCCCAACTCGGTGGTTTCTGCGGCGCCGACGACGGTGATCAATCCATCAGCCATGAGAAGGGGCCTCCGGCTTGAACAACGGCAAGGTGATCTTTTCGGATTGCCTTTCGTAAGTTACGACGACCGGCATATCCAGCAGCAACGCTTCGGGCGTTTGCGGACAGTCAACAATGTTGGTCATCAGCCGCGGCCCTTCTTCCAATTCGACGACGGCGATGGAATAGGGCGGCGTAAATCCCGGCGCGGGAATGTGACTGATCACATAGCTGTACAATTTACCCTTACCACTCGCCGTAAATACGGAAACGGAGCGGGAGGCGCATTTCGGGCAAAACGGCTGCGGCGGAAAGTAGATGTGCCGACAGGAATCGCATTTCTGCAAGCGCAGTTCGCTGTCTGCTAGTCCGTCCCAAAAATGAGCCGTTTCCGGTGTCGGTTCCGGGAGAAACTTTTGTTGATCTGACATTTTGTAGTTCTCTTGCCGTTTAAATGAGGTGACCAACCTAATTTAATTGGTTATATTACCAATATAATCGGTTTATCAAACAAATATCAAGTGAATTTTTGGTGTTTGGTATAATTTCGCCAGCCAGGTATGTATAATCGGTTAGATTTTGACCTCTTTAATCCGGTGGCGACGGGCACTTTTGCATCGTGTTGAGAACCGTAAGAAAGATTTACAATGAGCTATGACGACCCTGAAAATGGTAAGATAGTTGCCGAAGAAGTGCCCAAAAAGAGATCCCGCCCCGGCCGGCCGTCTAAAAAGGAAACATCAGGTGAGTCCGATTCTTCCCGCGAACGATTGTTGACCACAGCTATAAAAATCTTCGCCTTGCATGGGTACCAGGCGGTCTCGACCAATCAGATCGCCAAAGAAGCCGGTATGGCCCAATCCATGGTTCATTACCATTTTCGAACCAAGGAACGGTTGTGGAAATCGGCCATCGACCATTTGATGCGTGACCTGGGAAAACGGTTTCCCATCGCCCGGGACGAGTTGAAGGATTTGGATCCTGTAAGCCAGCTAAAAGTCATATTCCGGCGATTCGTCATCATGAGCGCAAACGATGTCAGTTTATCGCGAATTATTGCCCATGAAGGAACCGTACCGAACGACCGGTTGAGTTGGCTTGTCCAAACTTATTTGGAAGCGGGATTTGGAGATTTCGACAAAGCGGTAGCCGCCGGTATAGAGGCGGGTCTCATCAAGGACTTGCCTGTCTACGCGGTAACTCAAACCTTCATTTCGGCAGCGTCTTACACCTTTTGTCTGGCGCCTTTGGTTCAAGAGGTTCACGGCGTCGATCTGAGAACCCAGGAATCGATCGATGAACTGTCTGACACGATTCTGGAAATGATTTTTGGCGGAATTATCAAGTAAATTGCTAATATTGATCCCTCTATCTCCAAATTCTTACCGTTGAGCTCAAGTTATTTACATTCAATAGCCACACCAATTTAAATTTTATTCCTTGATCAACCAATTAAATTGGTTATATTACCAATTAATATTCTTCGTGGCGCACGGTTGCCGGAAGAAGATTGATCAAGGGGATGAAATGTTTGCGCAGGCAATAGCGAGAACCGTTCAGACATACGCCGGCAGACCTGCCATCGTGGGGGAACCCGATGCTATTTCCTGGCGTGAGTTTGGTGATCGGATCGCCAGAATAGCCGGCGGCTTGAAATCTATCGGTTGCCGGCCAGGCGATAGAATCGCCGTCTTGGCGGGCAACACGTCCGAACATCTATCTTTTATTTATGCCGTTTCCTGGGCCGGTTGTGTGCTTGTGCCGTTAAACACAAGGTTATCGACCGATGAACTTAACCGGATTGTTGATCAATCTGGATCCATGGCCTTTGCCAGCGATGAGAAAAACTGCATAATCGCCGGAAGCATCCTTGAGGCGTCAAAGATAACTTTAAAATCAATCGCTATGGATGAGGGTGCTGTCGGCGAAATCATACTTGATGATTTGGCCAAAGCCGGCGGAATCGATGCCTGGGCCGCGGAATGGTCCGATCTTGCGGCGCTCTATTATACCGGCGGTACGACCGGGCATCCCAAGGGCGTCATGGTCAGTGACGGGGCCTTTGTTTTTCAAAGCCTCAACATGGGCGCCGATCTCATCTTGAACTCGAACACGATCTTTCTCCACGCACCGCCGATGTTTCACATAGCCGGAGCCGGCAGCGGCCATGCCGTTGCCTTTGCCGGCGGCGCCCAGGCTTTTTTGCCAGAAATAGTTCCCGAAGAATTTGTCAAAACCGTTGCGGATATCAAGGCCACTTTTCTGTGCCTGGTTCCAACCATGCTGACCGAAATGATGGAAATCGAGAACATCGCCGATCTATTTAGCTCTGTGCGGACCATTTCCTATGGGACGGCCCCGATTTCGGAGGCTTTGTTGCGCAAAGTGATTGAGCGTTGTCCAAATGTAGAACTGGTGCAGTTTTACGGTCAATCAGAATGTGTTGGCCCCTGCACGGTTCTTGCAGCGGATCGACACGTCGAGGCCGGCCCATTGTCTGGGAAGCTGGCCACGGCAGGTATTGCGACCACCGGAAACGAAATCCGCATTGCCGATGAAACAGGCAACACTGTTCCTTACGGGACCGAAGGTGAAATTCTCTTACGTGCCCCAACCGTTATGCTGGGCTATTGGCAGCAACCGAATCTAACTGCCGATGCTTTGAAGGACGGATGGCTCCACACTGGCGACGCAGGAATCATGGATGACGAAGGGTTTGTTCGGGTCGTTGACCGGTTGAAGGATATGATTGTCACCGGTGGAGAGAATGTATTTTGCGGTGAAGTGGAAAATGTTATTTCCGACCATCCGGAGGTGAAATACTGTGCGGTGATTGGTCTTCCCGACGATAAATGGGGCGAACGCGTTCATGCCGTCGTCGGTATAGAAGAAGGCTCTTCGCTCGACCTAGAAGACCTTCGGAATCACTGCAAAGAAAAAGTCGCCGGATACAAATGTCCAAAAAGCGCAAGCTTTACGACTGAACCCCTTCCATTAAGCGCTGTCGGCAAAGTCCGTAAGGACCTATTGCGGGCGAAATACTCAACTGACGGGTGACCAACATGTTCAAAGACCCTATCGAACGCGATATCTTTTCCAGCGAACACAACATGTTCCGCGACCAGGTCCGGCGCTTTGTCGAAACGGAAATGCTTCCCTATCACGATGATTGGGATGAAAATGGCGTGGTTTCCCGGGATGTCTGGGAAAAAGCGGGTGAGGCGGGCCTCTTGTGTCCCACCGTTGATGAGGAATACAGCGGTCCCGGCGCCGATTTTCTGTATAGCGCCATTGTCATCGAGGAAATGGCCCGCGCCGGTACGTCGGGGCCCGGCTTTAACGTTCATTCGGAAATGGCGACCCCTTACATCACCCATTTCGGCAGCGAAGAGCAAAAGAAGCAATGGTTGCCGAAGCTTGTCGCCGGCGAAGCCATTTCCGGCATCGCCATGACCGAACCGGGCGCGGGCAGTGATCTTCGCAACATCTCCACCAGCGCCAAGAAGACGGCTGACAGCTATGTCATCAATGGCCAAAAGGTGTTCATTTCGAACGGTCAACTCGGCGACGTATTCATCGTCGCTACCAAAACCAAAAATGAGAAATCTTTGGACAGCATGTCCTTATTTATCGTCGAGGCCGATCGCGGCGGATTTCAAAAAGGAAAAAACCTGAAGAAAATCGGTATCAAAGCCCAAGACACGTCGGAACTGTTTTTCGACAATGTGGAAGTCCCGGCAGAAAATCTCATCGGCGCGACAGAGGGACAGGGCTTTATGCAATTGATGCACGGCCTTGCCCGGGAGAGGCTGGCTATTTCCATCGGTTGCGTTGGCAAGGCGGAAGGTGCGTTCCAGCACACCATCGAATACGCCAGTGAACGGGAGTTGTTCGATAAAAAGCTGGTCGATTTTCAAAATACGCAATTCAAGTTTGCCGAGGTCCGCACCGAGTTGACAGTAGGACGTTGCATGATCGACAGCCTGCTTGCCATGTACTTGAAAGGCAAGCTGGACGCGGATACCGCGGCCACGGCGAAACTCTGGACAACGGAAATGCTGGGCCGCACGGTCGACACTTGCCTGCAACTCTTCGGCGGCTGGGGCTATATGTGGGAATACCCCATCGCCAAAGCCTATGCGGAAGCACGCGTCGAGCGCATCGCCGGCGGCAGTTCCGAAGTGATGAAATCCATCATCTGTAAATCGATGTTCAAGGAAATGGGCATAAAAGCCGATTTCAGTTGATCCTGCACCAGGAGAAATACCAAAATGATCAGCCGTGAAGATTTGGGTGATGGCGTCGCGGCGCTTGTCATCGACCGCCCCGAAGATGTTCACAATTTTAAAGACCGGGAACTGGTCGGTTTATTTCACAACTGCATCCGCGACCTTGCCGCCGATGATACCGTCAAAGGCGTTATCATCGCATCGGGCAAGAAATCCTTCATCGTCGGCGGTGATCTGAAGGAGATCAGAGCGCTTGAAACCCCTAGTGACGCCTTGGCCATGGTGGAGAGCGTTCAGGCGAGCCTGCGGGATATGGAAATATCCGCCAAGCCTTTCGTCGCCGCCATCAATGGGCTCGCTCTCGGCGGCGGCTTGGAAGTGGCGTTGGCCTGTAACTACCGCGTTGGTGCCGACGATCCAAAGTTGAAACTCGGCCTGCCGGAAGTCACATTGGGTCTGATTCCTGGCGCCGGCGGCACCCAGCGATTGCCGAGGTTGATCGGTATTGAGACAGCTTTGCCCATGATACTGGATGGCAAACATCTTTCCGCAGAGGAAGGAGAAAAGATCGGCTTGTTAGACGAGTGTGTTGCCACCGACGAGCTGATGGCCACGGCTAAGGACGCCATCCTTTCCGGCGCGGCGGCAGCCGACCAACCCTGGGACCGGGATGGCTTCACCGTTCCGGGACCGCTCCCCGATTCCGAAGAGGGAAAAAAAATCCTGGACCGGTTTTGGTCCAAGATCAGGCGACGGAGAGCTGGATTGGAGCCGGCACCGGAAGCCATCATGAAGGCGGTGGAAAATGGGCTGCTGGAGGATATCGATACGGGGCTCAAACTGGAACGCGAGTGCTTTGCTGGCATTGCGGCGGGGCCAGTGGTGAAAAACAAAATCCGAACCATGTTTTTCGGCCTCAACGCCGCCAGCGGCATGAAAGACCGGCCCAATAATGTCGATCCTTACGAAATCAAAAATGTCGCCGTTATCGGCGTCGGGCTGATGGGTGGCGGGATTGCCTATACGTCCGCCTTGGCCGGCTACACAGTTTACCTTGTCGATGTCTCTAACGAGGCCGTGGACAAGGGCATGCAGGCGATCACCAAAACCGCTGCCCGCGCCGTCGAGCGGGGCCGTCTTTCCCAATCCGCTGCCGACGCACTTCTCACCCGTTTAAAACCGACAACGGACTACGCTGATTTCGCCGACGCCGATCTGGTGGTCGAGGCGGTTTCCGAAATCCGGGAAATTAAAAACGCCGTCATCGAAAAGGCGTCGCAGACGGTTCGGCCCGGCGTGCCCATCGCCAGCAACACCTCGACCATGCCCATTTCCGAGTTGGCCGAAGGCGCCGCGCGGCCGGACGAGTTTATCGGGCTGCATTTTTTCTCCCCGGTGGACCGCATGAAACTGGTGGAGGTGATCAAAGGCGCCAAGACCAGCGAAACCACTTTAGCACGGGCGCTTGACTACCTCACCGGCATCCGGAAAACGCCCGTTATCGTTAATGACGCGTTGGGTTTCTTCACCAGCCGGGTTGTCACTGCCTACACGGGAGAGGCCTTCACCCTGCTGGCGGAAGGCATTTCGCCGTCAGTGATTGACGACGTTTCGGTCAAAGGTGGTATGCCCATCGGGCCGTTGGCCATGGCGGACGCAACAACTCTGACACTGTTGAAGGATATCATGGCGTCGCTTTTCAGTGGCAAGGACCGCATTGGGCTTGATGGCATGCGCATTGTCGAAGCCTTGAACCGGCTCATCGACGATTTCGGCCGCACCGGCAAACTCGCCGGCCAAGGCATTTACGATTATGATGAAAACGGGTTGAAGGAATGGCCAGACATCACCGAATGTTTTCCGCCGCCTGATCAGGAACTCAGCCGGGAGGAGATCGAGAAACGCCTGATGCATTCCCAGGCCCTTGAAACCGTGCGCGCCATGGAGGAAGGCGTCGTCGAAAATGCCATCGACGCCGACGTAGGTTCGGTGATCGGTTGGGCTTTCCCCCAGGCCCATGGCGGCGTCATCGGCTATATCCACACCATTGGTGTGAGACAGTTCGTTGAGGAATGCAATGAATTGACGGAAAAGTTCGGCGTTCGATTTACGCCGCCGGATAAGCTCAATAAGATGGTGGCTGCGGGAGAGGAATTCTACGCCGAATAATTTTAGCCGATCTCTGTACATTTGTTGTAACGAACGGGAAGACCGATGAGTTGGGAAAAATCCATCGAAGAATTGCGCCGCCGGGAAGAGTTGGCCAAAAAACTGGGGGGTGAAGAAAAGGTTGCCCGACAGAAAGAAAGGGGCAAGCTGACCATCAGGGAGCGAATCGACGCCCTGATCGATGAAGACAGTTTTCATGAAATCGGCGCCATTGCAGGCAAAGCCGGCTATAGCGATGACGGAGAGTTAACCGATTTCACTCCCAGCAACTTTGTTTTTGGTCGCGCTCGGATTGACGGGCGGCGGGTGATCGTTGGCGGCGACGACTTCACCGTGCGCGGCGGTTCCTCCGACGCCTCGATCATGGACAAACGGCTGGCTGCAGAGCGGATGGCTTTTGAAAACCGCCAGCCAGTTGTCCGCCTGGTGGAAGGCAGCGGCGGCGGTGGCTCCATCAAAATGGTTGAGGAAATGGGTTATTCGCCCCTTCCCAGTAACCTGATGGTCCTGCCTTGGCTCACCCGAAACCTATCAACCGTACCCAGCGTATCCCTGGCCTTGGGTTCGGTCGCCGGATTGGGCGCCGGCCTGATGACCGCCAGCCATTACTCCATGATGGTCAGTGAACTGTCGCAACTATTCATCGCCGGGCCACCTTTGGTTGCCCACATCGGCGAAGATGTGACCCGTGAAGAACTGGGCGGGTGGGAAGTTCATACCGCCAACGGGGTCATTGATGACGTTGTCGGCAGCGAACAGGAGGCTTTTGAGCGGACCCGACAGTTTTTATCCTACCTGCCGTCGTCGGTTCATGATGTACCGCCGCGCGGTCCCATAGACGACGACCCAGAGCGCCGGGAAGACTGGCTCCTGGAAGTTATCCCGGAAAACCGCCGCCGGACATTTAAAATGCGGCCCATCGTCGAGGCCGTCGTCGATCAAGGCTCGTTCTTCGAGATCGGCCGCAATTGGGGCCGTGCCATGATTACCGGGCTGGCGCGCTTGGACGGCTGGCCGATTCTCCTTCTGGCTAGTGATCCGGCCCATCACGCCGGCGGCTGGACCGCCAACACCTGCAAAAAAATTTCCCGGGCAGTCGATCTGGCGCAGACCTTTCATCTGCCTATCGTCTATCTGGAGGACTGCCCCGGGTTCGCCATCGGCACCAAAGCCGAACAAGAAGGCGTCGCCCGAGAAGGCATGCGCGCCATCGCCGCTATCGAACAGTCGACGGTGCCCTGGTGCACGATGAACGTCCGCCGCGCTTTCGGCATGGCCGGCGCCGCTAACAGCCCGGCGGAGAAGGTCGGTCACCGCTATGGCTGGGTAACCGGCGACTGGGGTTTATTGCCCATGGAGGGCGGCATCGAGGCCGCCTACCGCGCCCAACTAGAAGCGGCTGAAGATTACAAGGCGGAACTGGCGAAAATCGAAGAACGATTGAACCGCATCCGATCCCCCTTCCGAAATGCTGAAAAATACGACGTTGAGGAGATTATCGATCCCCGGGACACCCGGCCGCTGTTGTGTGATTTTGCCAATACGGTGGCGCCTCTCAGATCGCCGGGTCCGCCATCATTTGGCGTGCGTCCATGAGCGATCTGCCCCGCATCGCCGGGACTGCCGATATCAAGGCATTGGAGGAAATCCCGCTGGCCGAATGGCTGAGCTACGACAGCTGTTATGCCGCCATCGCCGCCGGCATGGCGCTAGATGAAAACCGGCCCGCTCTTCAGTTTTTATCGGCCGGCGATCCGACCGAATCGCCGCTGACCATAAGTTATGGCCAGTTGAAACGGCAGGTTGACCAGGTGGCCAATTTGCTCCGATCCTTGGGTGTTAAAAAAGGCGATCCGGTTTCGGTTCTGATGCCCAACCTGCTGCAGAAGTTCCTGCTTCTTTTGGGCAACCTGCCGGCCACCGTATTTTCCCCCGTCAACTGGATGCTGGAGGCGCCGCTGATCGCCGACATTATCCGCGCCGCCGGATCGAAGGTTCTGATCACCCTGGGGCCGACGGATGGATACGAAATTTGGCACAAAGTGATTTCCTTCCTTCCTGACATACCGGAATTGGAGCACGTTCTTTATGTTACCCCCAATGGGCAACCGGCAGATCAACTCGATACGAAAGATCAACGCGTGCGCTCTTTCGATACTCTGTTGGAGGAAACTCCAGACGATGAGCTTACCTTCAAGCCGGTCGTCACCGGCGATGACATCGTCGCCTATATCCATACCGGCGGGACCACGGGAAGCCCAAAGCTCGCCAAGATCACCCACCGGGGACTACTGCACGAATTCACCTGCATCGCCACCATGATCGGGCTTCAACCTGACGACATCCTTATTGGAGGCGGTGTTTTGTTCCACGTTGGCGCCGTGGCGGCTGATACATTAGCGCCCCTTTCCGTCGGCGCTACCATCGTTATCCCGAGCCCTCTCGGGTTTCGGGAGCGCCGTGTCATCGAAAATTACTGGCGGATTGTCGAGCAGTTCCGCGCCACCCGCATGTCCGGCGTCGTGACGACATTAAGTGCGCTCCTCAATCAATCGTGCGATGACGCGGATATCAGCACTCTCAGAACGTCGGCGACGGGCGGCATGGGCATGCCCGAGGAAATCGGCCGCGCCATCAAAGAAAAGACCGGCATCAATGTGCTCTCAACCTACGGTATGACCGAGGTCTCCGGCGCCTCCAGCATGGCGCCCCGGGACGGAGACCCGAGATACGGATCGGGCGGCATCCCCATGCCGCATTTCCGCCATCGTATCGTCAATCTGGATGACGACGGCAAATATTTGGGGGACTGCGAAGAGGATGAAATCGGCAATATCATCATGGCCGGTCCGGGCATCATTCCAGGCTATGTGGACGCCAGCTATGACCGGCATTTGTTCGTCAAAGACTATGAGCCGGGCTGGGTCAATTCCGGTGATTTGGGCCGCCTTGATGCCGAAGGGTATCTGTGGATAACGGGCCGCGCCAAGGACGTCATTATCCGGGGCGGGCACAACATCGACCCCTCGATTATCGAAGAAGTGCTGTACAAGTATCCGGACATCGCCGACGCGGCGGCCGTCGGCAAACCCGACGCTTACGCCGGCGAGTTGCCCGTCGCCTATGTCCAACTCAAGCCGGGGGCAATCGCGGATGAGAATGGTATCAAGGCCTATTGCCGCGAGCACATCCTAGAAAGGGCCGCCAATCCGACGGAGATCATATTTATCGATAGGATACCGTTAACCGGCGTCGGTAAAATTTTCAAACTGGAGCTTAGGCGCGACGCCGCCCGGCGCGTTTTTTCGGAGCTGCTCCAATCGGTTCAGGAGGAAGATGTCGAAATTTCTGTTTCCATTGATCCCGAACCGCACCATGGTTCGGTGGCCTCGCTTACGATCACCTCTCAAATCGACGTTGAGAAAATGTCTTTGGAAGCACAAATAGCTGAATTATTCAAACCCTTTAGCATGCCTTATAGACTGGTTTGGTTATTCTAATGCAGTGTATGCATGAAGTATGGTCTGCTTTTAAAATTGCTGCCAACGTTGGATCCAAGGCGTGAAGCAGGGGATCAACGTCAGCGGTTAAATGATTTTAGAAGGGAACGAACTGGCAGGTAGGCGCAGACATTCCTGCAAGGCGGGACCTACTCAAATCGTGTCGCTCCTATTCTGTCTTATTCGGATTTAGACCGAATAGTTTGGAGTAGCTTCGCGAAGGCACCCAGACAACCGATCGATTTACAAATGTTTTATTGTTTCCTACAGCTAACGGCATTGTAGAAGTCGTCAGTTCGAATCCGTCTGGCTCCACCAATTGCAATTTTACCATCAAGCGACTGAACCGGGTTCAGTTTTTCACATACTTGAAATTGCCTGACTATTCTTCACCTTTGGATCCACCGTGGGACAAAATCCTGCAGGTATGAGTATCGGTTATATCTCGGTCAACAATACTCATTGGACCGAAAAATCGATCCGTTCCTAATATGAGGCATACACTAGGTAATTATCCGACGACATCAGGATTTCCGCCTGCCCGGCGTCAGTGATTGAAAAACCTCATAGGAAGCCATTGAGATATGAAAGAGATTTATAAGACCGACTATATGTCTGTCTCACGAGATGGAAAAATAACCGTTCTCACACTAAATCGCCCGGATAAAGCCAACGCCGTTTGTCATCAGCTGATGCGTGAAATCCGGGAGTTTTTTTGGGGAATTGACCTGGAGGAGACCCACGCCGTCGTCGTCTGCGGGGCCGGTAAGCATTTCAGCGCGGGATTGGATCTGGAGGAACATAAGGACCGCGGCGCCTATGCGGCAATGCTGAATTCGGAATATTGGCACCGGTCTCTCGATCTCCTGGAATTCGGCCATGTGCCTGTTGTTGCGGCCATGCAGGGAGGCGCCATCGGTGGCGGGCTGGAAATCGCCACCGCCTGTCATGTCCGGGTGGCCGAGCCGACGTCATTTTACGAACTCCCCGAAGGACGGAAAGGAACCTACACCGGCGGCGGTGCCAGCATGCGGGTGCAGCGGATTATCGGCGCAGACCGGATGCGGGAAATGATGCTGACAGGCCGCCGCTACTCGGCGGAAGAAGGCCAGCTTTATGGTCTCAGCCACTATCTGGTCGGAGAAGGGGAGGCTCTCGACAAGGCGATTGAACTGGCCGACCATATTGCCGGTAACTCCCGTATGTCCAATTACATTATGATTAATGGTATCCCGCGTATCGCCGATATGGACCGGATGTCCGGATCCTTCGCCGAAAATCTGGCGGCCGGTATCGTCCATGGTGAAGACGACGCCTTCAGCGGCATTGATGCATTCCTTGAGAAAAAAGATAAGCGTTACGACCGATGACGGGAAGCGCCAAAACGGGCATCACCGCCTATGGCGGCTACGTTCCCATGTTACGGCTCAACCGCCAGGCCGCGGTCCAGTCCAACGCCTGGTTCAACCCTGGTCTGACCGCCCTTGCCAGAGGAGAACGGTCCTTCTGTAACTGGGACGAAGACAGTTTGACCATGGCGGTCGAAGCGTCCCGGGATTGTCTGTCTGGCGGCGAAAAAACAACTATCTCGGCGCTTTACTTGGCATCGACAACCCTACCCTTTAGCGACCGGCAGAACGCGACCATTGCCGCCACGGCCCTCAACCTCGCCGATAACATTCGAACATTGGATATGACGTCCTCTCAGCGCGCCGCGACATCCGGCCTGATTACGGCCGTTAAAGCTCACCGCGAAGAACCGGGGGACGCCCTGTTTGTTGCCGCCGAGCACCGTATCGCCAAGGCCGCCAGTCCGCAGGAACTTCGTTACGGCGACGGGGCGGCGGCGGTTTCGATCGGTTCATCCGGGGTGATCGCGGAATTTCTGGGGGCCGAGCAAATGTCGGTCGATTTCGTCGATCATTTCCGCGGTCAGCATGAGCGTTTCAACTACAACTGGGAAGACCGCTGGATACGTGATGAAGGCTACAACAAAATTATTCCCGGTGTCATCGCGGCGGCGCTAGATAAAAGTGGTCTGACGCCTGCGGATATCGATCATTTCGTCATGCCGGCGGTCTCGGCTTCAATCCCGAAGCGCATGGCGCAATCTCTCGGACTATCCGATGACGCCGTCAGGGACGGCCTGCAAAGAGAAATAGGCGATACCGGCGCTGCCCATGCTTTGCTGCTTCTGGCGAACACGCTTGCGGCTGCCGGTCCCGATGAAACCATTCTGATGGTCGGTTGGGGGCAAGGCTGCGACGTCTTATTGTTTCGCACCACCGATGAGATTTCCCGGTCACGGCCGCCCATGGGCGTCGCCGGTTTTTTAAGCCGCCGCCGCGAAGATACCAATTACCAGCGATTTCTTGCTTTCAGCGGTTTGGTCGAACTGGATAAGGGCATTCGGGCGGAAAACGATACGCCGACGCCCATGACGGCGCTTTACCGTGAACGGGAAACGGTGCTGGGGTTTGTCGGCGGCGAGTGCCGTCAATGTGGCACCGCCCAATTTCCAAAATCGAATATCTGCGTCAATCCGAATTGTGGGGCGGTCGACAGCCAGGCCGCCAAGCCATTCGCCGATGTTCCGGCCCGGGTTCAGAGTTGGACGGCAGACCGCCTTGCCTATTCACCCGACCCGCCTGCCTTTTACGGGATGATCGCCTTCGACGGCGGCGGGCGTTGCATGCTCGATTTTACCGACATCGATGATGATGGCGTGGCGGTAGACACGCCCATGCGCATGGCCTTTCGGATTAAGGAATACGATGAGCGGCGCGCTTTCACCAAATATTTCTGGAAAGCGTTACCGGATTATGACGCGGCGATGGCAGGAGAGGCCAATGGCTGAGGGCATAAAAGATAA
>CAZNLR010000025.1:0-69907 GCA_964574215.1 uncultured Rhodospirillaceae bacterium
TTGGGGGTGTAGCTCAGTTTGGTTAGAGCGCCGGCCTGTCACGCCGGAGGCCGCGAGTTCGAGTCTCGTCACTCCCGCCATTTAGCCGTCCATTGGTGTTCGTCCAATTTGTTGGGATGGCGATAAGTTGGGGGACTTAAGGAAACAATTGGATCAAGGATTTATTCCGGGATTATTTCCATAGGAAACTCACATGGACAAATTGCTCGTACAATATCTTCCGATTTTGATTTTTCTTGGGATTGCCATTGGTCTCGCCGCGGTAATTCTCATAGCCTCTCTTGTCATCGTTCAGCAGAAACCCGATAGCGAAAAATTGTCGGCGTACGAATGCGGATTTAGCGCCTTCGAAAACGCCCGTATCAAATTCGATGTGCGCTTTTATCTGGTTGCCATTCTGTTCATTATATTCGATCTGGAAGTCGCCTTTCTGTTTCCTTGGGCGGTGTCGCTCGGGAATATCGGCGTTTTCGGTTTCTGGTCGATGTTCATTTTCCTTGGCATTTTGACCATCGGCTTCATTTATGAATGGAAGAAAGGGGCTCTGGAATGGGAGTAGAACAAAATTTTGATTTGAGCGCCCCATTACCGCCGGGACCCGATCAAGACTTAATCCTTAAAAATGTCACTGAGACCTTGGTCGACAAAGGATTCGTGGTCGCCCAACTGGATAATCTGGTGAATTGGGCGCGTACCGGCTCGATTTGGCCGATGACTTTCGGATTGGCCTGCTGCGCCGTCGAAATGATGCATGCTTATATGAGCCGGTATGATCTCGATCGCTTTGGTGTCGTTCCTCGACCGAGCCCGCGGCAATCGGATGTCATTATCGTCGCCGGGACGTTGACCAATAAAATGGCGCCGGCATTCCGCAAAGTTTACGATCAAATGGCCGAACCCCGCTATGTAATTTCCATGGGGTCCTGCGCCAATGGCGGTGGCTACTATCACTATTCCTATTCCGTCGTGCGCGGCTGCGACCGCGTCGTACCGGTTGATATATATGTACCTGGATGTCCGCCGACGGCTGAAGCCCTGGTCTATGGAATTCTTCAATTGCAAAAGAAGATAAAACGAACCGGAACCCTGTGGCGTTAACGGTTCAACGAAGGAAGTAAGAGCATAGATCATGGCAGACCCCCAAACAGTCAGTGAATATGGCGATCACGTAGCCGATGCGCTTGGGGCGGCTGTTTCAAATGTGGAAATCGTGAATGGTGAGTTGGTTATTCACACAACGCGCGATGCCTTGATTAAAGTTCTGACCTTTCTGCGCGACGATGTGAACAGTCAGTATAAGCAACTGGTCGACGTTTGCGGCGTCGACTATCCCGAGCGGGAAGAGCGTTTCGACGTTGTCTATAACCTGCTTAGCCTGACCCAGAATTCCCGCGTTCGTGTCAAAGTCGCCACCGACGAAAATACGCCCGTACCGTCTGCGACCGGTGTTTTCAGCGCCGCCGGCTGGTGGGAGAGGGAGGCCTGGGATCTTTACGGCATCTATTTCGCTGACCATCCGGATCTTCGGCGCATCCTGACCGACTACGGTTTCGAAGGCCATCCTCTGCGCAAGGATTTTCCGCTGACCGGCTATGTGGAAATCCGCTACGACGACGAACAAAAACGCGTTGTCTACGAGCCGGTTAAATTAGCCCAGGATTTCCGTACGTTTGATTTCCTCAGCCCTTGGGAAGGTGCCGAGCGCGTTTTGCCCGGCGATGAAAAGGCGGATACTCAAGAAGACGCCGGCGACGAAAAGAGCGAGGACGCCTGATGTCGGAAGCGCAAATCAAGAATTTTACGCTGAATTTCGGGCCTCAGCATCCGGCGGCCCACGGTGTGCTGCGTCTGGTCTTGGAATTGGATGGCGAGATCATTGACCGCGCCGATCCCCATATCGGGTTGTTGCACCGGGGCACGGAAAAGCTGATCGAACATAAATCCTATATACAGGCCGTTCCGTATTTTGATCGGTTGGATTACGTATCGCCGCAGAATCAGGAACATGCCTTTGCCTTGGCCGTCGAAAAACTGGCCGGCATCGAAGTGCCGCCGCGCGCCCAGTACATTCGCGTACTGTACGCGGAAATGGGCCGCATTCTGAACCATATTCTGAATGTCACGTCTTATGCCATGGATGTCGGTGCTATGACGCCTTTTTTGTGGGCTTTTGAGCATCGCGAACTGTTGATGGAATTCTGTGACCGCGTCTGCGGTGCGCGCCTGCATATGGCGTATTTCCGGCCGGGCGGCGTTGCCATGGAACTGCCCGACGGTTTGCTGGAAGATATAGATGCCTGGGCCGATACCTATCCGCAGATGATCGATGATCTGGAAGGGCTGCTGACCGAAAACCGAATTTTCAAACAGCGCACAGTCGATATCGGCGTGATAAGCCAGGATCAGGCCCTCGACTGGGGCTTTACCGGTCCTAACCTGCGGGCGACCGGCCTCGCCTGGGATTTGCGGAAGTCTCAACCTTACGACGCTTATGACAAAGTCGATTTCGATATTCCCATCTCTAAGCATGGTGATTGCTACGACCGCTATCTGCTGCGCATGTATGAAATGCGGGAATCAGTGAAGATCATCAAACAGTGCGTCGAACAGATGCCGGTGGGACCCGTGAAAGCGGTCGATCACAAATTTACGCCGCCGGACCGCGCCGAGATGAAGCAGTCGATGGAGGAATTGATCCATCACTTCAAACTGTTTACCGAAGGCTATCATGTTCCTGCCGGGGAAACTTACACGGCGGTCGAAGCGCCCAAGGGCGAGTTCGGCGTCTTCCTGGTTTCCGACGGCACCAACATACCGTACCGCTGCAAAATCAGAGCGCCGGGTTTTGCCCATCTGCAAGCCTTGGACATGTTAAGCCAAGGGCACATGCTGGCGGACGTGGTCGCCAATATCGGCTCCCTTGATATCGTTTTCGGAGAAATTGATCGATGAATGCTGAAGTAAAAGACGTCGACCAGCCCGAAAGCTTCGCCTTTACGGCGGAAAGCATGGAGAAGGCGCAGGAGTATATCGCCAAGTATCCAGAAGGCAGACAGCAGAGCGCAATTATGCCGTTGCTGGACATCGCGCAGCGCCAGCATGACGGCTGGTTGCCCCGGGCCGCCATGGACTATGTGGCCGACCTGCTGAGCGTGCCCCACATTGAGGCCTACGAGGTCGCCACCTTCTACACCATGTATAACCTGAAGCCGGTGGGCGAGAACCACGTTCAGGTCTGTACCAATCTGCCGTGTTGGCTACGTGGTTCCGATAAGGTTACCGGGGCCTGTAAAAAGTCACTCGGTATCGGTTTTGGCGAGACGACCGAGGATGGAAAATTCACCCTCAGTGAGGTCGAGTGCCTCGGCGCCTGTGTCAACGCGCCGATGGTGCAGATCAATGACGACTACTATGAGGATTTGGACGAAACCAGCACAGAATCCATCCTCACCGAAATCAAACTGGGCGAAAAACCCAAGACCGGTTCTCAGATCGGCCGGAAGTCCTGTGAACCCATTGGTGGCCTGACGTCATTGACGGACGGCGAGGGGGATGCGTGATGTTGCAGGATAAAGACCGCATCTTTACCAATATCTACGGCTTAAACGATTCCGGCCTGGAGGGCGCAAAGTCCCGGGGCGACTGGGACGGCACCAAGGAATTGCTGGCCAAGGGCCGCGATTGGATCGTCGAAGAGATCAAGGAATCTGGCCTGCGCGGTCGCGGCGGAGCCGGATTTGGTACGGGATTGAAATGGTCCTTCATGCCCAAGGAATCCGATGGGCGGCCCCATTATCTGGTGGTCAATGCCGACGAAGGCGAGCCCGGTACCTGCAAGGACCGGGAAATCATGCGTCACGACCCCCAAAAGTTGGTGGAAGGATGTTTGGTCGCCTGTTTCGGCATGGGCGCGCACGCAGCCTATATCTATGTCCGGGGCGAATTCTACCGAGAAGCGGAAGCCCTGCAACGGGCCATCGACGAGGCCTATGAAGCCGGATTGATCGGCAAGGACGCCTGCGGCTCCGGTTGGGATTGCGATGTGTTTATCCATCGCGGCATGGGCGCTTATATTTGCGGTGAGGAAACCGCCCTGATTGAAAGCCTAGAAGGCAAGAAGGGGCAGCCGCGTCTGAAACCGCCGTTCCCCGCCAACGCCGGTCTTTATGGCTGCCCGACAACGGTCAATAATGTGGAATCCATTGCCGTGGCGCCGACCATTCTTCGCCGGGGCGCGGAATGGTTTGCCGGTTTCGGCCGCGCCAACAATACCGGCACCAAACTGTTCAACATTTCCGGCCACGTGGAGCATCCCTGCACGGTCGAGGAAGAGATGAGCGTTCCCCTCAAGGAATTGATCGAGAAACATGCCGGCGGCGTGCGCGGCGGTTGGGACAATCTGCTGGGTATTATTCCCGGCGGCGCCTCGGTGCCGGTTTTGACCAAATCTCTCAGCGAGACGGTTTTGATGGATTTTGATTCCTTGAAGGAAGCGCAATCGGGTCTCGGTACGGCGGCCATCATGGTGATGGACAAATCCACCGACATTATCGCGGCCATTTCTCGCTTGTCGTCATTTTACCGCCACGAAAGCTGCGGCCAATGCACGCCGTGCCGCGAAGGCACCGGCTGGATGGCGCGAATGATGGCTCGCATGGTGGATGGCAATGCGACGCTGGAGGAAATCGATATTTTGGAACAGGTCACACGTCAGGTCGAGGGTCATACCATATGCGCCCTGGGCGATGCGGCGGCGTGGCCGATCCAGGGATTGATCCGGCATTTCCGGCCCGAAATGGAACAACGGATCGAAGAAGCTAAAAAACGGAGCGCAGCGGCCTAAGGCCGCGCTCGGAATAGAGGAATACACATGCCGAAGCTGACCATAGATGGCGTGGAAATTGAGGTAGAAGCCGGATTGACCGTCTTGCAGGCTTGTGAGCTGGCAGGCGTCGAAATTCCCCGTTTCTGCTATCACGAACGTCTGTCGGTTGCCGGTAACTGCCGCATGTGTCTGGTGGAAATGGAACGGGCGCCTAAGCCCATTGCTTCCTGCGCCATGCCGGTCGGCGACGGGATGGTCATTACCACCAATTCCGACACCGTGAAAAAAGCCCGCCAGGGCGTCATGGAATTCCTGCTCATCAACCACCCGCTGGATTGCCCCATCTGCGATCAGGGCGGCGAGTGTGATTTGCAGGATCAAGCCATGGGGTATGGCTTCGATCGGTCCCGCTTCCTGGAAGGCAAGCGTTCCGTCGAAGACAAATATATCGGCCCGTTGGTCAAAACGGAAATGACCCGCTGCATTCATTGCACTCGCTGCATTCGCTTTTCGACCGAAGTAGCGGGCGTACCGGAAATGGGTGCGACAGGGCGCGGCGGTCATATGGAAGTCGGTACCTATGTCGAAAAAGCGCTATCATCCGAGTTGTCAGGCAACCTGATCGATCTTTGCCCGGTGGGCGCTTTGACCTCCCGGCCTTATGCCTTCACCGCCCGGCCCTGGGAATTAAAGCGGACCGAGTCCATCGATGTTCTGGACGCCCTGGGCGCCAACATTCGCGTCGACGCGCGAAGCGGGGAAGTTCTGCGGGTGATGCCGCGCAACAATGACGATATCAACGAAGAATGGCTCTCCGACCGCAGCCGCTTCGCCATCGATGGTTTGAAGCGCCAACGCTTGGATCAGCCCTACCTGCGGCAAAACGGCAAGTTGCAGCCGGTTGAATGGCAGGATGCCCTATCCGCCGTCGCCGACAAGCTAAACGGCGCAGACGCCGCCAAGATTGCCGCCTTGGCCGGCGACTTGGCCGATTGCGAAGCCATGTATGCCCTGAAGGAATTGATGGGGTCCTTGGGGTCCTCCAATTTGGAAAGCCGGCAGGACGGCTCCATTGTGGGCGAGGGCTCCCGTTCCGGCTATCTGTTCAATTCGACCATCGCCGGTGTCGACGAGGCCGACGCCATTTTGATCGTGGGGTCCAATCCGCGTCTGGAATCGCCGGTGCTCAATGCCCGCATCCGCAAACGTTATCTGGCCAGCGGTCTGCCCATTGGCGTGGTCGGCCCGGAATACGATTTGACCTATCGTCATCAAAATCTCGGCGATGGCCCGCAGGTCTTGAACGACATTCTGTCAGGCTCAAACGATTTCGCCCAAGCGTTGAAAAACGCCGAACGGCCCATGATCATTGTCGGTATGGGCGCGCTTAATCGCGGTGACAGCAATGCGGTCCTCGGAACCGCCCGCAAGATCGCCGAACAATACGGCATGGTCTCGGGCGATTGGAACGGTTTTAACGTATTGCATCTGGCGGCGTCCCGCGTCGGCGCATTAGATCTTGGCTTCCTGCCCGGTGAGGGTGGGTTTGACCTTGGTGGTATGGATGTCGTGTATCTGTTGGGCGCGGACGAGTTCGACATGACCTTGCTGGGCGATGCATTCGTCATTTACCAGGGCCATCACGGCGATGCCGGCGCCCACCGCGCTGATGTCATTCTGCCGGGTGCGGCCTACACGGAAAAGAACGCCACTTACGTTAATATGGAAGGGCGCGTACAGCGCACGGCGTTGGCCACGTTCCCGCCGGGCGAAGCGAAAGAGGACTGGGCGATAATCCGGGCGCTTTCGGATGCGGTCGGCAAGACCCTGCCGTTCGACAGTTTGGCCGAGCTTCGGGGCAAAATGCCGTTGGGCGAAGCGGATAAAATCAACGCCGCCGAATGGGATGACTTCGGTCAGGATGGCGACATGAGCGGCGACCCGTTCGTCTCGCCGGTAACAAATTTCTACATGACCGATCCGATCAGCCGCGCCTCGGCGACCATGGCCGAGTGTACATCGGTACATTCCGGTAATAGCCAGGAAAGGACCGGCACCGATGGTTGAGTTCTGGTGGATATATATTTGGCCGGTCGTCTGGATCGCTATTAAGATTATTCTTTTGGTGGTGCCGCTGCTGATGGGCGTCGCCTATTTGACCTATGCCGAGCGCAAAGTGATCGCCGCCATGCATCTCAGGCGCGGTCCCAACGTGGTGGGACCCTACGGGCTGTTACAGCCCATTGCCGACGGCATGAAACTGTTCTTCAAGGAAACCGTCATTCCTTCCGGCGCCAACCGGGGGGTGTTTCTTATTGCGCCCATGTTGACGTTTGTCCTGGCCCTGGTGGCCTGGGCGGTCATTCCGGTGGGAGACGGGCTGGTGATCGCTAACATCAATGTCGGCATTCTGTATCTATTCGCGATATCATCTTTGGGCGTTTACGGCATTCTAATGGCCGGTTGGGCAAGCAACTCCAAATACGCGTTCCTGGGCGGGCTCAGGTCGGCGGCCCAGATGGTGTCCTATGAAGTCTCCATGGGTTTTATCATCATCACGGTATTGCTGGTGGCCGGATCATTGAATCTGAGCGACATCGTCATGGCCCAGAAGAACAGCGTCTGGTTCGTTATTCCCATGTTCCCCATGGCGGTGATTTTCTTCATTTCGACCCTGGCGGAAACCAACCGGCATCCCTTTGATCTGCCGGAGGCCGAGGCCGAACTGGTGGCCGGGTTTAATGTGGAATATTCGGCCATGGCATTTGCTCTGTTCTTCCTGGGCGAATACGCCAACATGATTTTGATGGCCGGCATGACCACGATCCTGTTCTTCGGCGGCTGGTTGCCGCCGTTCGATATCGTGCCGTTTACCTGGATTCCAGGGCCGATCTGGTTCGCCGCCAAGATGGCGTTCCTGTTGTTTATTTTCTTGTGGGTGAGGGCGACCTTCCCACGTTACCGCTACGATCAATTAATGCGACTGGGCTGGAAAGTCTTCCTGCCGATTTCACTGGCCGCCGTCGTGATCGTCGGTGGTGCAGTCGTGGCGTTCGATATCGCGCCCCTGACTAATCAAGTGGGTAACTAGGGGTGGTAAAGGGTTCTGAGCGATGAGTTTTATCGGTAGAAGCGCAAAAACCATTTTCCTCACTGAACTTGTTTCGGGGATGTCGCTGACGCTGCGGTATTTCTTCCGGCCAAAGGTGACCCTGAATTATCCCTATGAAAAAGGCCCCTTGAGCCCGCGCTTCCGCGGCGAGCATGCGCTTCGTCGCTATCCCAACGGTGAGGAGCGCTGCATCGCCTGTAAATTGTGCGAAGCCATCTGCCCGGCCCAGGCCATTACCATCGAAGTGGCCCCCCGCGAGGACGAAAGCCGGCGGACCACCCGCTACGATATCGATATGACCAAGTGTATCTATTGCGGCTATTGCCAGGAGGCCTGTCCGGTGGATGCCGTCGTGGAGGGGCCGAATTTCGAATTTGCGACGGAAACCCGCGAAGAACTGATGTACGACAAAACCAAACTGCTCGCCAACGGCGACCGGTGGGAAACCGAACTGGCGGCGCGCTTGGATGCGACCGCGCCCTATAGGTAATAAAAGGAAAAACGAACCGATGAGTATTGTGAAGGTCAAAATGTTACAGATGAGGAGGCGCGCATGATCGTCCAGGCGCTCGTCTTTTATCTGTTCGCGGCCATCACCGTTGCCGCTGCCGTTATGGTGATCTCAGCGCGCAACCCGGTTCATTCGGTGTTGTTCCTGATCCTTGCGTTCTTTAATTCGGCGGGCCTGTTCGTCCTCTTGGGGGCTGAATTCCTGGCCATGATCCTGGTGGTCGTCTATGTGGGCGCCGTCGCCGTGCTGTTCCTGTTCGTCGTGATGATGCTGGATATCAGCTACGCCGAAATGCGGGAAGGGTTCCTGCAATATCTGCCTCTGGGCGGGGTCATCGGCCTTATCCTGTTGATGGAGCTTTTGGTAATCGTGGGCGGCTGGGCCTTTGCGCCGGAAGCGGCCAAAGTCATCGCGGCACCGGCTTTCGAGACCGTCGCCAATACGGAGGCGCTCGGTAATCTGCTGTACACCCATTATGTCTATTACTTCCAGGCGGCCGGCATGATTCTGCTGGTGGCCATGATCGGCGCCATCGTTCTGACCCATCGGTCCCGTGAAGGCGTGCGCAAGCAGAAAATCGCGGACCAGGTGGCCCGCCGTCCGGAAGATACGGTTGAGATCAAGAAAGTTGCGTCGGGGAGTGGGGTGTGATGTTTGAAATCGGTTTATCGCATTACCTGACCCTGGCTGCGATCCTGTTTACGTTGGGCATCTTCGGTATTTTCCTTAACCGGAAAAATGTCATCATCATTCTGATGTCCATCGAATTGATCCTGTTGTCGGTCAACATCAATCTGGTGGCGTTCTCCGCCCATCTGGGAGACTTGATGGGGCAGGTGTTCGCGCTCTTTGTTCTGACCGTTGCCGCAGGTGAAGCGGCCATCGGCCTGGCCATCCTGGTGGTCTATTTCCGAAACCGCGGCTCCATCGCCGTCGAAGACATTCACGCGATGAAGGGGTAGGGGGGCACATGTACACAGCAGCAGTATTCCTTCCCCTGTTGGGCAGCTTGATCGCCGGTATTCTGGCCTATGCCTCGCCGGACGAAAAAGAAGCCAAGGCCAAATACGATTCGGCCGCACAATATATTACCTGCGGCGCCATGCTGTTGGCCGCCGCCGCGGCAGTATTCGTGTTCATGTCAGTGGTGGTGAACGGCCAGACCGGTAACGTGGAACTGTTTACCTGGATGGATTCAGGTTCCCTCGAATTTTCTTGGGAACTGCGCGGCGACACCATGAGCGTGCTGATGCTTTTGATGGTGACCGTGGTTTCCTCGATGATCCATATCTATTCCATCGGCTATATGCATCACGACGGATCGATCCCGCGCTTCATGAGTTACCTGAACCTGTTCTCCTTCTTCATGCTGATGCTGGTGACCTCCAACAACCTGATCCAGCTGTTCTTCGGCTGGGAAGGGGTTGGTTTGGCGTCCTACCTGCTGATCGGTTTCTGGTACGACAAGCCGTCGGCCAACGCTGCCGCCATCAAGGCATTCGTGGTTAACCGGGTGGGCGATTTCGGCTTCGCACTCGGCATCTTCGCCACCTTCATGCTGTTCGATAGCGTCGATTACGACACCATTTTCGGATTGGCCCAAGGTAAAGCGACCGCCAACATGACCATCTTCGGCGGTGATTTTCATGCTTTGACGGCGATCTGCCTGCTGCTGTTCGTCGGTGCCATGGGCAAATCGGCGCAGCTTGGCCTCCATACCTGGCTGCCGGACGCCATGGAGGGTCCGACACCGGTCTCCGCCTTGATCCATGCCGCGACCATGGTAACCGCCGGTATTTTTATGGTGGCCCGTCTGTCACCCATGTTCGAGCACTCGCAAATCGCCCTCAACGTGGTGACCATCGTCGGCGCCTCGACAGCCATCTTTGCCGCCACGGTGGGTTGCGTCCAGAACGACATCAAGCGGGTGATTGCCTATTCCACTTGCAGCCAGTTGGGTTACATGTTTTTCGCCCTCGGCGTTTCCGCTTATTCGGCGGGCATGTTCCATCTCATTACCCACGCGTTCTTCAAGGCGCTGCTGTTCCTCGGCGCGGGCTCCGTTATCCACGCCATGTCCGATGAACAGGATATGAGAAATATGGGCGGGCTCTATAAGCTGATCCCGGTGACCTATGTACTGATGTGGATCGGCAGTCTGTCATTGGCGGGCATCTGGCCGTTCTCTGGCTTCTATTCTAAAGACATTATTTTGGAAGCGGCCTGGGGCGCCCATACGGGCTTCGGCCAATATGCGTTCTGGCTGGGCATCTGCGCCGCCTTCCTGACGGCGTTCTATTCCTGGCGATTGATCATAATGACCTTCCATGGGACCTCCCGGGCGGACGAAAAGACGTTGGCCCATGTCCATGAATCGCCCAAGGTTATGCTGCTGCCGTTGGTGGTCTTGGCTATCGGTGCGATCTTCCTGGGTTTCGCCAGCTTCCAGTATTTCGTCGGCGAAAGCACCGTTCAATTCTGGGGCAACTCGCTGTTTGTTCTGGATAGTCATAAGGCTCTCGAGAACGCTCATCATGTTCCCATCTGGGTCAAATATCTGCCCCTGGTGGTCGGTCTCGCCGGGATCGGCTTGGCTTATCTTATGTACATGTTCGCGCCGGAACTGCCGGGTGCGCTGGCGGCCGGTTTCCAGCGGACGTATCAATTCCTGCTCAATAAATGGTATTTCGACGAGCTTTACGATTTCCTGTTTGTCCGGACGGCTTTCAAGCTGGGCCGCGGTTTCTGGAAAGCGGGCGACGGTCTGTTGATCGACGGCGTCGGCCCCGACGGGTTTGCGGCGGCCGTGAAATTGTTGGCCCGCCGGGCCGGAGCTTTACAGAGCGGTTATTTGTATCACTACGCCTTCGCCATGCTGGTGGGCGTCGCCGGGTTGATCACCTGGTTCCTGGTTATGGGGAGCTGAGGCGATGAATGATTTTCCCTGGCTGTCGGTAATCACATTTGCGCCCCTGGTCGGCGTCTTCTTCATTCTCCTGATCAGGGGAGATGAGGAAATTGTCGCCAGAAACGCGCGCTGGGTCGCTCTGTGGGTGTCCTTGATTACGTTTATTGTATCCTTGGGCATCTGGATTAACTTCGACAATTCCACCGCCGCTTTCCAGTTCGAGGAAAAAGCCGTTTGGATGCCGGCGCTTGGTCTGGCCTATCACATGGGCATCGACGGCATTTCCATGTTCTTTGTCCTGCTGTCGACCTTGCTGACCGTTATCTGTGTCGGCGCCAGCTGGATCACCATCACCGACCGGGTGAAGGAATACATGATCGCCTTCCTGGTGCTGGAAACCTTAATGGTCGGTATGTTCTCGGCGCTGGACCTGATCCTGTTCTACGTCTTCTTCGAAGGCGTCTTGATCCCCATGTTCTTGATCATCGGTGTTTGGGGCGGGCCGCGCCGGAACTACGCGGCCTACAAGCTGTTCCTCTATACCCTGGCCGGATCGGTGCTAATGCTGTTGGCGATCCTGACCATGATCGTGCAGTCGGGCACCGCCGATATTCCGACCTTGTTGAAACACAGTTTCCCGGTTGAATTGCAGCCGTGGCTGTGGCTGGCCTTCTTCGCCTCCTTCGCGGTCAAGGTGCCCATGTGGCCGGTTCATACCTGGCTGCCGGACGCTCACGTGGAAGCGCCTACGGCCGGATCGGTCATCCTGGCCGGCGTGCTCCTGAAATTCGGCGGCTATGGCTTCCTTCGGTTCTCGTTGCCTATGTTCCCGCTGGCCTCGGCTGATTTTACACCGTTGATTTACGGGCTGAGCATCGTCGCCGTTATCTATACGTCGCTGGTGGCGCTGGCCCAGGAAGATATGAAAAAGCTGATCGCCTATTCGTCGGTGGCGCATATGGGTTTTGTCACCATCGGCACCTTTGCCGCCAATGTGCAGGGGATTGAAGGCGCCATCATTCAAATGCTGAGCCACGGCATTGTATCCGCCGCGCTCTTCCTCGTGGTCGGGGTCGTTTATGACCGCCTGCATTCGCGGGATATCGAGACTTACGGCGGGCTGGTCCATCGCATGCCGGCTTACGCGGTCTTCTTTATGATCTTTATGCTGGCGTCGGTCGGTCTGCCGGGCACCAGCGGTTTCGTCGGTGAATTTTTGATCCTGGTCGGCGCCTTTAAAGCCAACAGCTGGGTCGCCTTGCTGGCCGCGACGGGTCTTATCCTGGGTGCAGCTTACATGCTTTATCTCTACCGCCGGGTAATCTTCGGAGAACTGACCAAGGAAAGTCTTAAATCGGTCCTGGATATGAGTCCCCGTGAAATTGCCATTTTCGCGCCGTTGCTGGCGATTGTCTTTATCATGGGTATCTATCCGACACCGTTCCTGGATGTCATGCATGTGTCAGTGGAAAACCTCATTCAGCAGTATCAAAGCGCGTTGGCGGCGGCACAAAATGTCACCGTTGTCGCCAAGTAGGTCGGAAAGAAGGAATTTAGGTCTATGCCATTAGCTGCCTTACCCAATCTGACACCGGCCATTCCGGAGATATTTCTGGCCATCTCGTCGATGCTGCTGCTGATGCTGGGCGTCTATTCGCGCAAGAAAACGGCGATGACGACGGTCTCTTATGGCAGTGTGATCATTCTGATCCTGACCATTCTGTTTGTCGGCCTTTCGACGGAGGGGCGGGCGACCACCTTTGCGGGCGCTTTCGTCACCGATACCTTCGCCGTCTATGTTAAGGCCCTGGTTTTGCTGGCGGCTGCGGTGGCCGTATTGATGTCGCGGGAGTATCTGGTCAATCAAGGCATCGACCGTTTTGAATTTCCCATCCTGATCGTTTTGTCGTCGCTGGGCATGATCATGATGGTCTCGGCCAATGATCTCATTTCCCTTTATATGGGGCTGGAACTGCAAAGCCTGGCGCTGTACGTCATCGCCTCGTTCCAGAGGGACAGCCTGCGTTCCGCCGAAGCCGGATTGAAGTATTTCGTCTTGGGCGCTTTAGCGTCAGGCCTTCTGCTTTACGGCATGTCGCTGGTCTATGGGTTCTCCGGCACGACCAATTTCGACACTCTCGCCAAATTGTTCCAGGGGGGCCACGGTGCACCCTCGATCGGCCTCATTGTCGGTATTGTCTTTATTTTGGCTGGATTGGCCTTCAAGGTCTCCGCCGTGCCGTTCCATATGTGGACGCCAGATGTTTATGAAGGCGCGCCGACGCCGGTAACGGCTCTGTTTGCTGTGGCGCCTAAGATCGCCGCCATGGGACTGTTCATCCGGGTTATGACCGGTCCCTTCGGTGACTTGGGCGCGCAATGGCAACAGATCATCATATTTATCTCCATGGCCTCCATGGTGCTGGGCGCCTTTGCCGCCGTTAATCAGACCAACATCAAACGCCTGATGGCCTACAGCTCCATCGGGCACATGGGTTACGCCCTGATCGGTTTGGCGGTGGCCGGGCACACGGGTGACGCCGCCATCCGCGCCGAAGGCGTGCAGGGCATGTTGGTTTACCTGGCGATTTACCTGTTTATGAATGTAGGCACTTTCGCCTGCATATTATTGATGCGCCGGAACGAACGCATGGTCGAAAACATCGACGATCTTGCCGGTCTGTCGAAAACCAATCCGGGCATGGCCCTGGCTTTGTCCCTGTTCATGTTCTCCATGGCGGGCATTCCGCCCATGGCCGGCTTCCTGGGCAAGCTGTATATTTTCCAGGCCGCCGTACATGCCGAACTGTATGCCTTGGCCATCATCGGTGTGCTTTCCAGCGTGGTGGCGGCCTACTATTACATCCGTATCATCAAGGTGATGTATTTCGACGACGTGGTCGAGGAACTGGACGGCGCCATCAGTATGGAGATGAAGGGAATTCTGGCCGTCAGCGCCCTGTTTGTCCTGCTGTTCATTTTCTATCCGACGCCGATTTTGAATGGTGCCCAGGCCGCGACCGCCGCACTGTTTCCGGGTTAAGTTCGATACCGTTATGACCGACAAACCCCAAATGCCGGCGGGGTACAGCCTGCAGATATTCGAAAGCATCGACAGCACCAACGACGAACTGAAGCGCCAACTCGCCGGATCGTTGGTTTTGCCCGAGGGTGAGGTCATATGGTCGAAAATCCAAACCGCCGGCAAGGGACGTCAAAAACGAGTCTGGATATCGGAACCCGGTAATATGTTTTGCTCCGTCCTGTTTCGGCCCCAATGTGATATGGCCAGCGCCGCCCAGATCGGGTTTCTGCCCGTACTTGCCGCTTACGATGCATTGTTGGATATGCTCGGTAAGAACGCGCCGCTCAGATATAAGTGGCCCAACGATCTGCTGCTCGACCGTCAGAAGATTGCCGGTGTTCTATTGGAATCAACGGTCGGCCAAAACGGTTTGCCCCAATGGGTTATTGCGGGGTGTGGCGTCAATCTGAACTCACATCCCGGCGACACACATTTTCCCGCAACCAACGTAGAAGCGGCGACCGGTAAAAAAATCGCCGTCGGAGAAATGCTGGCTGCCTATTGCGCGGCTCTGGCCGGCTGGTACAAAACGTGGCGCGAGGAGGGCTTTGCGCCGGTTAGAAGACACTGGCTTGCCGCGTCGCATGTTTTGGATGAACCGCTGACCGTGTCGACGTCCAACGAAAAGATATCCGGCGCCTTTCAAGACCTTGATGAACAGGGGGCTTTGATCTTAAATACCGAGCAGGGTCCTCGCCGGTTCGCCGCCGGTGACGTATACTTTCCCGATATTTGATTTAATTGATTTTAGAGAAACTTCTATGCTGTTGGCCATCGATTCAGGAAACACCAATATTGTCTTCGCTATTTTTACCGATGAAGGTGACGTGGCGGGTGAGTGGCGGGCGGCCACGAATTCCAACCGCACGGCCGATGAATTCGGTGTCTGGCTCGGCCAGTTGATCGAGCGGGACGAAATCAAGCGGGAGGATATCAACGCCGCTATTATCGCCACCGTGGTTCCCGCCAATCTGATCCACCTCCAGACCCTGTGCCGCAAGTATTTCGACTGCGAACCTTTGGTGGTGGGCGATCCGGAGATCGCTCTGGGTCTAGAAATACTTATCGACAATCCCAAAGAAGTCGGTGCGGACAGGTTGTGCAACGCGGTTGCTGCCCACGCTAATTTTAGCGGCCCTATACAAATTATCGATTTCGGAACGGCGACTTCCTTCGATGTGGTTGACGCGGCCGGAAACTATTGCGGTGGCGTTATCGCGCCCGGCATCAATTTGGCTTTAGAGGCTCTGCATATGGGGGCGGCCCAACTCCCCCGCGTCGCCATCGAGAAACCGAAAAACGTCATCGGCAGTAGTACCGTATCGGCCATGCAATCTGGAATTTTCTGGGGATATGTCAGCATGATCGAAGGCATGACCAAACGGATCGGTGAAGAGGTCGGCGGCGATATTACGACGGTGGCCACCGGGGGCTTGGCCGCCATGTTCGCCGAAGCCACGGATTCTATCGATCATTGGGAAAATGACCTGACCTTGAAAGGACTGCTGTCTATTTTCCGTTTGAATCAAAATCATGGCTAAATCCAAAGAAGCCGAACTCCTTTTCGTGCCCCTCGGCGGCGCGGAGGAGATCGGTATGAATTTCAATCTTTATGGCTATGGACCGCCCGGTGAAGAAGATTGGGTCATCATCGATCTCGGTATCACCTTCGGCGACGATTCCACGCCCAGTATCGACGTAATTTTGCCCGATCCCACTTTTATCGAGGAACGTCTGGACCAACTGAAGGGCATTGTGCTTACCCATGGTCACGAGGACCATTTGGGGGCGGTGCCCTACCTGTGGTCCCGTCTCAGATGTCCGGTCTACGCCACGCCCTTTACCGCCGCCTTGTTGCGCAGCAAACTGCAAATGGACGGCGACGCCCATGATATTGAAATTGTCGAAGTACCTTTGGAAGGCAAATTCGATGTCGGGCCCTTTTCAATGGAACTAATCACCCTGACCCATTCCATGCCCGAACCAAATGCTATTGCCGTGCGCACCCCGCTGGGCACGATCTTTCATACCGGTGACTGGAAATTTGATCCCGACCCCGTTGTGGGCGATCCCACCGATGAGCCCGCATTAAAGGCGCTTGGCGAGGAGGGTGTACTGGCCGCCATCGGTGATTCCACCAATGTCTTCGTCGAGGGGACATCAGGATCGGAAGCATCCCTTTTGGAACACCTGACCGACGTGATCGGCAACTGCACGGGCCGGGTGGCCGTTGCCTGTTTTGCTTCCAACGTGGCGCGGCTGAAAACCATTTTTGACGCCGCCACCGCCAACGGCAGGGCGGTTGCCCTTGCCGGGCGGTCTCTGTGGCGGATCAACGCGGCGGCGCGGGAGACCGGCTATCTCACGGACTTGCCGCCCTTTCTGGAAGCGGAAGACGCCGAAGACATTCCCAAGGATCAAATCCTCTATATCTGTACCGGTAGCCAGGGGGAGCCTCGGGCGGCCCTTTCCCGGATCGCATCCGGCGATCATCGCCACGTCAAATTGGGCGATGGCGACACGGTGATTTTTTCATCCCGCAAAATTCCCGGCAACGAACTGTCTATCGGCAGGTTGCAGAACAAGCTGGCCCAATCGGGCGTGGATGTCATTACCGAAGACCATGAGCACGTTCACGTCTCCGGTCACCCGGCGCGGGATGAACTGATCAAGATGTATCAACTGGTGCGGCCCAACATCGTAATTCCGGTGCATGGGGAGCCCATGCATATTAAACGGCACGCCGAACTGGCCAAAGAATGCCAAGTGCCGGAAACCATCACCGTCTGCAACGGATCGGTCGTAAAGCTGGCGCCGGGCACGGCGCATATCGTTGACGACGCGCCGGTGGGCAGGCTGGCGCTCGACGGACCGCGCCTGACCGCCCTGGACAGTCAGGCTATCAAAGAACGGACCCGAGTGCTGTACAACGGCTCAGCGACCTTGACGCTCATCCTGGATGAGGAAGGTAATTTCGTTGCCGATCCCCAGTTGATCACCATGGGGTTGATAGACGATGAGGAGGCGCCACATCTGGAAATCGAAGTTCTCAATGCGGTAGAGGAGGCACTTTACAGTCTTTCCGACAAAGATATCGACGATGATGCGGTCGTGCAGGAGACCGCGCGGGTTGCCGTCCGCCGGGAGCTTCGGGAAAGCTTTCAGAAACGGCCGGTCACCAAAGTAAAAGTCGTTCGCGTCAACACCGGGGAACCGGCATGAGTTGGATTACCGGCAGTGCAATTTATTTCATCATTTGGTGGCTGACGCTATTTATGGTGCTGCCCTGGGGAGTGCAGCGCCATCAGGGCGCCGGTGAAGGTCACGATGCCGGCGCACCGGAAAAGTCGCGAATTCTGCTCAAAATGGCGATCAACACGGTGGTGGCGTTTGGCTTCTGGCTGATTGTCTATTTTATTGATCAATACGATCTCATTACCTTCAGGGATTTCAAGGAGGGCTGATTTGTCCAGTTACTGCCAAGCTTCGGACGGCCATCCCATCCATGGACCCTATCACGATACGGTGCATGGCTATCCCACCAAAGACGAAGCGGATTTGCTGGAGCGTCTGACCATGGAAATCAATCAGGCGGGCCTCTCCTGGCTGACCATTTTGAAAAAACGTGACGGGCTGCAAAAAGCCTTCGCAAGTTTCGACGTGGACAAGGTCGCCGCCTTTAACGAAAAGGATTTTAACCGGTTGATGAATGACGCCGGCATTATTCGCAACCGCCTGAAAATCAGAGCGGTCATTCACAACGCGCAAGTCATTCAGGGTATGCGAGACAGCCACGGTGGCTTCGCCGCCTGGATCGACGCCCACCACCCACTGCCGAAAGAAGAATGGGTCAAGCTGTTCAAAAAGACCTTCAAATTCACCGGCGGCGAAATCGTCGGAGAATTCCTCATGAGCACGGGTTACCTTCCTGGTGCTCATGACAAAGATTGCCCGGTCTATAAAAAAATCGCCAAGATGAAACCGGCATGGATGAAGGCCTCCTAAGTACCCGATTACGGTTACCTAAAAACAACCCGACAAAAATCATTGCTATTAATTAGTAATATCTAATATAGTGATCATTAGGGTTTTCTAATATTAAATTAGGCGAATAAATATAGGGAATGGGAGACTTGCATGCTGATCGATGATTTAGCGTTAAAGAACACCGGCGATTTAGCCGTTATCGGTCCAGACGATAAAATATCGAAAGCGACCAACGTGTTGAACGGGCTGAATATTGGGGCTCTGCCCGTATGTAACTCGTCCGGCGAAATCGTCGGTATTTTATCGGAGCGGGATATTGTGCGAGGCATGTCGGACAACGGCTCCGAACTTCAGGATTTGGACGTTTCCGATTTAATGACGACCGAGGTCGTCACGTGCGGCCCGACCGATGACGTTGGTGATGTCATGGCAATCATGGACGATCGACGTATTCGCCATATACCGGTGGTAAAGGACGACAACCTTGTTTCGATCGTCAGTTCCCGTGATGTCATGTCGGCGGTATTGGATGAGACAAAAACTCATTTTAAAAATATGGGGCTGGCTTACGAAATGGTCCGCTGAGATGTCGAAAATTAGCACTTAAATTCATTCGGTGGTTTGATCCCATTTTCGCAAGATCGGCGGGCTAGGTGAAACGTGACAACCCTTTAAGCTGCGTAGATTTTTTTCGATGGCACGTATATCTTCGCTTGCCGTTTGAATAATCGGTCTATTTTCCAAACCTTTTGAAGAATTACTTTTAAGACGTAAATTGCGGTGGTGGAGGAGTACATCGGGTTGTACGGAAGTTAATTGCGAAAGAACATCGGCCCACTTGGTTTCATTTGTATCGATCAATTCTTCAAAGCTAATGGCACACCCGCCGTATACATCAAGCATCAAAAGTGAATTTTCATAGATTCGACGGTAGTACTCCGTAAATTGTCCAGAATCCATGCCGCGTAAAACAAAAAAACTTCTGGCTGTTGCTGCAAAATCCCGGAACGATACGATAATCCGAGGGCTATAACCCATTTTCATTAGATGCCATATCCATAGGTCAATATTGTCTGATTTTGCGTAAGTAATTTTGTCGAGAACTTGTCGCGCCCGCTTTTTTCCAAGGCTACGGCGTATGTCCATAATATATTTGGCTAACAGGTTCGAGCGTCTTTTGGGTTGCAAATACGCCGCACGCCGAAATTGGCGACTTACATAATTTATATCCGGGTGTTCCAATGCGCCGCTATCCTGCTTCCAATCGGAAGGTTTCGGCAAACCGAAATCGGCGCCGGCATCTGAAAGGATGGCTGCTAAAAGAGACGACCCGCATCTGCCGGTGCTGACGATAAAGTAACGAACCAACTCCTTGTTCACGGGGCAAAATTCTCCAAAATCAATGATAATTAGCTTCGGGACTAAAATTATATAAGCGGTTGATAAGATTAAAGCGATACAAGAGTTTAATTAAATTAAGCTCATCAAAGTATATGTTCGGTTAAATGAATCGTAATTTCTATGGTTTAAATATCTCCAATTGGAGACGGAAATTATGAAGATACGTGCTTTTCGTTTTGGCGCCAGTGTTTTGGTATGTTTTGCGGCAATTTTCACCGCCGATGTGGCCAATGCCGGTCCCAAGGTGACCATGACCAAGCGGGATTGCCAGCGGTTGGTGCGGCATCAGGCGCGGGACGATGTCGCCTTCAAACCGGGCGTTGATGTGCGCGGTAAAAAAGTGAAATCTGCCGATTTACACGGAAGGCCGAAACTGAAAATCCCGGATATCATTACCTTCGACGTCAAATTTGATATCAAGCAGTTTTTAGGCAAGCCGGAAGCCGACGCCAAGGCCGCCGCTACGGCCGCGATTTCGGCGGACAAGGCAAAATCGGCGGCGTCTACGGCTTCATCTGCGGCGACCTCGGCAGAGGCCGCGGCCACGGCGGCGCAAACCGTTGCCGATACGGCCAAAGCAACCAGTGACGCAGCGACGGCGGCCTACACTGTGGCGCAAACAGCTAAGGACAATGACCCCACCAATCAAACACTGATTGATGCGTTAAATTCTGCCGAAACAACTGCTGAAACAGCGCTATCCGCATACACGTCTGCCCAGACCGATGCGGATGCAATTTCCGCCTCGGCGGTTTCCGCCCGTTCAGCGGCGACCTTGGCAGCCAACGCAGCCAGCGCGGAAAGCAAGGCAACCTATGCACAGCAGGCGGCGGATGCGGCGTCGACCGCGGCGTCCACGGCCCAAACCTCCGCCGGATCGGACGCCGCCAAGGCAGCTTTGTTGACGGCCGGAAACACGGCGGCGACCGACGCCACGACGGCGTCGACGGCGGCGACGGTATCCTCAACCGCCAACACAGACAACATTGCCGCCTATCAAGCGGCGGCGAAAGTCGGTGACAACTTGGGTGATGGCGTGATCGGCAAAGTCAAATACAGCATTTCCTCCGGCAGGCTCACCTTCAACGGGCAACCGTTGGACGGCAGCGATGAAAAAGAGCTCGCCCGCCAGTGCAAGGCCATTCTAAATCAATGAGATATCAACAGTTTGTTGGACAAAATGGCGGGCATTTTCTAAAGTCCCGCGACATTCACAAATTAGCTGAACAAGGTTAGCAATGCGCCGGTCCGAATATTTTTTGCCTACATTGAAGGAAAATCCCAAAGAGGCGCAAATCGTCTCCCATACCTATATGCTGCGCGCCGGTATGATTCGGCAATCGTCAGCCGGTATATATTCCTGGCTACCGCTGGGTTTTAACGTCCTCAAAAAAATTGAACAGATTGTCCGGGAAGAGCAGGACCGGGCGGGCTGCCAGGAACTCCTGATGCCGACCATCCAACCCGCCGATATCTGGCAGGAAAGTGGCCGCTACGAAGACTACGGCAAGGAAATGCTCCGAATTACCGACCGCCATGACCGGGAGATGCTTTACGGGCCCACCAACGAGGAACTGATTACGGAAATCTTCCGGGGGTCGGTCAAAAGCTACAAGGACCTGCCAAAATTGCTGTACCATATTCAGTGGAAATTCCGCGATGAGGTGCGGCCGCGCTTCGGCATCATGCGCGGACGTGAATTCCTGATGAAGGACAGCTATTCCTTCGATCTCGATTTCGATGGCGCCAAACGGGCCTACAACAAAATGTTTATCGCCTATCTGCGGACCTTCGCCCGTATGGGGTTGAAGGCGATTCCCATGCAAGCGGACTCCGGACCCATCGGCGGCGATATGAGCCATGAATTCCTGGTGCTGGCGGAAACCGGTGAATCTGAAATGTTCTGCCACAAGGATATTCTGGACTTCGATATTCCCGGCGACGATGTCGACTACAATGACGATCTGCAGCCGCTGGTCGATAAATGGACGTCCTTGTATGCGGCGACGGATGAAAAGGCCGACCAAAGCCAGCACGACGCTTTGGGTGACAAGCTGGTGACGGCGCGCGGTATCGAAGTCGGTCACATATTTTATTTTGGCAAAAAGTATTCGGAATCCATGAACGCCGTGGTGAACGGACCCGATGGTGAAAACGTAACCGTCGAGATGGGGTCGTACGGTATTGGCGTTTCGCGTTTGGTGGGGGCGATCATCGAAGCATCCCACGACGATGACGGCATCATCTGGCCGGAAGAAGTGGCGCCCTTCAAAGTCGGGCTCATCAATCTCAGGAGCGGCGACGATGACTGCGACCAGGCTTGCGAGGACATTTACACCAAACTGCAAGGCGCCGGCGTTGAGGTTCTCTACGACGACCGGGACGAACGGGCGGGCGGCAAGTTCGCCGATATGGATTTGATCGGTCTGCCCTGGCAGCTGATCGTCGGTCCGCGCGGTCTCAAGAACGGGGTCATCGAAATCAAACACCGGGCGAGCGGTGAGCGAGAAGAGCTTTCCGTCGAAGCGGCGCTCGCCAAACTGACCGGGTAGGCGGTTTCATGTTTAAAGCCTTCGAATGGATGGTGGCGATGCGTTATCTGCGCGCCCGCCGCCAGGAAGGCTTTATTTCGGTCATCGCCTGGTTTTCCTTGCTGGGCATCATGCTGGGGGTGGCGACGCTGATCATCGTCATGTCGGTGATGAACGGCTTCCGCCAGGAACTGCTGACCCGTATCCTGGGCGTCAACGGCCATCTCAGCATCTATAGCGAGTCTCATATCCTGAAGGATTACGACAAACTGGCATCGAAGGTGAAATCTGCCAACGGGGTCGTGAAGGTGACGCCAATCATCGAAGGTCAAGTCATGGCGAGCGCCAACGGCCAAGCGACCGGCGCCATGGTGCGCGGCATGCGCCAAATCGATATCAAACGCCGGGCTATCCTGGCGGACAACATAAAAATTGGCAGTCTCGACGACTTCAAAGGGTCCGACCGGGTGCTCATCGGTAAACGGCTGGCCCGAAATCTCGATTTGGGGGTTGGCGACAGGATTACACTGATTTCTCCCAAAGGAAATGTGACGGCCTTCGGCACCGTGCCCCGCATGAAGGCGTATCGCGTCGCCGCCGTTTTCGACGTCGGCATGCACGAATACGATTCAAGCTTTATTTTCATGCCTTTGCCGGCGGCCCAGAAATATTTCAAACTGCCAAAAGCCGTAAACTATCTGGACGTGGTGATTGACCATCCGGACAAAGCGCGGCAACGGGGAAGAGAGGTCTGGCGGAAGATCGGCCACAAGGGCCGCATTTACGATTGGCAACAGACCAATTCCAGTTTCTTCAACGCCATTCAGGTGGAACGCAACGTCATGTTCCTGATCCTGACCCTGATTATCGTCGTTGCCGCCTTCAACATCATATCCAGCCTGATCATGCTGGTGAAGGATAAGGGCAGGGATATCGCCATCCTGCGCACCATGGGCGCGACAAGAGGTATGATCATGCGGGTTTTCCTGATCAGTGGCGCCAGTGTGGGCGTTATCGGTACGTTGGCGGGATTTGCGTTGGGTTTGGCCTTTGCCGAAAACATCGAGACCATTCGCCAATGGATACAAGGACTGACCGGCACCGATTTGTTCGCCGCCGAAATTTATTTCCTGTCGCAGTTACCGGCGGTCGTCGACCCGACCGAGGTTACGTATGTTGTAATGATGGGGTTGGGGCTTTCATTCCTGGCGACCATTTATCCTTCGTGGCGGGCCGCCCGGCTCGACCCGGTTGAGGCGCTTAGATATGAATAGGGTGGGCTATGAGTGAGGTCATCCTAGAACTGCAAGGGATTACCCAGACTTTTCACCAGGGCGAAACGCCGTTGGAAGTCCTTCGAGGTGCTGACTTGAAAGTTCATGCCGGTGAAATCGTCGCTTTGGTAGGACCGTCCGGATCCGGTAAATCGACGTTACTCCAAATTACCGGTCTTTTGGAAAAGCCCGAAAGCGGCGAAGTGGTTATCAAGGGACAGGGCGCGACCAATCTCCGCGATGACGCCCGCACCATGATCCGGCGGAAGGAACTCGGTTTCGTCTACCAGTATCATCATTTGCTGGCCGAATTCTCCGCCAGGGAAAACATTATTATGCCGCAGATGATCGCCGGTATGGCGAAATCCGCCGCCGGAAAAAAGGCCGATGAATTGTTGGCCGCCATGGGATTAAGCGACCGCGCCAGCCACCGTCCGGCAAGGCTTTCCGGCGGCGAGCAGCAACGGGTGGCCATTGCCCGCGCTCTTGCCAATGCGCCCGGTCTTTTGCTGGCCGACGAGCCGACTGGAAACCTCGATCCGGCAACCGCCGACGGCGTCTTTCAAATTCTGACAAAACTGGTCAAAGAATCCGGCGTTTGCGGCCTCATCGCCACCCATAACTCCGACCTCGCCGACCGCATGGACCGGATCGTCCGGCTGGAAGAGGGGCGGTTGGTTGCGGCATAGTCGGCCGACAGATGGATACGCGGGTCAAGCCCGCTTATGACGGGAAATTTTTTAGATAACATCTTGGCTTAAGAAAAACTGCCTCTACCCTCTCCATACCCAAATAACCGATAACGATATTACGTCATGCGCGGGCTTGACCCACGTATCCATTGCCGAACCGCTGGGTCAAACTGGCGCTGTTCAAATATCTTGTGGATAAGTCAGTACTGACTGGTGACAGCGGCGTGGGAATCTGAAATCCTGCAAAAATGCAGCACGCCGATTTTGTTCATCTCAGGGTTCACACCGCCTATTCGCTCCTGGAGGGTGCGCTCAAGGTTAAGAACCTGGTCACGCGGTGCGCTGATCTGAAAATGCCGGCCGTGGCTATGACCGATACGGGCAATCTGTTCGGCGCCCTTGAATTTTCCAAGGCGTGTGCGGACGCCGGGGTGCAGCCGATTATCGGATGCCAGCTTGGATTGACTCAATACCGGCATCAGGACGATGAGGATCAGGGGTTTAAAGGAACCGGTGGAGCATTGCATCAACCGGCCGATCAAATCGTCCTGTTGGCCCAAAGCGAGGTGGGCTACGGTAATCTCCTCAAGCTGGTCAGTAAATATCATCTCGATCCCGATGGCGGCGAAGAACCCCGTATCTCTTTAAATGATCTGGCGGCACACCATGAAGGGATAATTGCATTCACGGGAGGCCCTTCAGGGGGCGTCGGGCGATTACTCGGCGACGGGCAGGCGGGTACCGCCGAAGAACTGCTCCTCAAACTCAGGGATATGTTTCCCGACCGGCTTTATGTCGAAATTATGCGGCACAATCTCGATGCCGAAACCAAGATTGAGTCCCAACTGGTCGAACTTGCATACAAACACGATTTGCCCTTGATCGCCACCAATGAATGCTTTTTCGATGGTGACGACATGTATGAGGCCCATGACGCGTTGATCTGTATCGCCGAAGGCGCCTATGTCAGCCAATCCGGCCGGCGGCGGCTAACCGTCAACCACCGTCTTAAATCACCGCAGGAAATGCGGGCGTTATTTGCCGACCTGCCTGAAGCTATCGACAATACCTTGGTGGTCGCCAAGCGCTGTGCCTTCATGGCCGAAACCCGTGACCCGTTGTTGCCGGCGGCGCCCCACGGGGCCGAGGACGATGACCGCAGCGATGCCGAGGTGCTGGCGGAATTGGCGGCGGCAGGGCTTGAAATGCGTATCGAAAATCAGGTCTGGTCTGACGACATGGACGGCGCGGCGAAGGAAGAGGCCGCCAAGCCATACCGGGAACGGCTCGATTACGAGTTGGACGTTATCGAGGAAATGGGCTTTCCCGGCTACTTCCTCATCGTTGCCGACTTCATCAAATGGTCGAAGGACAAAAATATACCCGTGGGACCGGGACGTGGCTCGGGTGCGGGCTCGGTGGTTGCCTGGGCGCTAACTATTACCGATCTCGATCCTTTGCGGTTCGGCCTGCTGTTCGAGCGTTTTCTTAATCCGGAGCGGGTGTCCATGCCCGACTTCGACATCGATTTCTGCCAGGACCGGCGGGACGAGGTTATCCGCTACGTGCAGGATAAATACGGCCACGACCGGGTGGCGCAAATCATTACTTTTGGAACCTTGCAACCGAGGGCGGCCTTGCGTGACGTAGGACGAGTGCTGCAAATGCCCTATCCCCAGGTGGACCGCATCTGCAAGCTGGTGCCCAATAACCCGGCCCAACCGGTCACCTTGAAGGAGGCCATCGACGGAGAGCCGCAACTTCAACAGGAAATCGCCGAAGATACGACCGTGGCCAAGCTGGTGGAAATCGCCCAGAAACTGGAAGGTCTTTACCGCCATGCTTCCACCCACGCCGCCGGGGTGGTAATCGGTGACCGGCCATTGGAGGAACTGATCCCCCTGTACCGCGACCCCCGATCCGATATGCCGGTGACCCAGTTCCCCATGAAATGGGCCGAAGCCGCCGGTTTAGTAAAGTTTGACTTTTTGGGTCTGAAAACTTTGACGGTGCTGTCGACGGCGCTCGAACATTTGGAACGCCGGGGTATTGAGGTCGATCTCAACAATCTGCCGTTCGACGACCAGCCCACGTTCGATATGCTGGGTAAGGGCGACACCACCGGCGTGTTCCAGCTGGAAAGTTCGGGGATGCGGGATATCCTGCGCAATATGAAGCCGGACAGCTTCGAAGATATTATCGCTATCGTGGCTCTCTATCGCCCGGGTCCCATGGACAACATTCCCAGCTATATCCGGCGGAAACATGGAGATGAGGAGCCGGATTATCTTTATCCCAATCTGGAACCTATCCTGACCGAAACATACGGCATTATGATCTACCAGGAACAGGTCATGCAGATCGCCCAGGAACTGGCCGGTTATACCTTGGGCGGCGCCGATTTGTTGCGGCGCGCCATGGGTAAGAAAATCAAAGAAGAAATGGACGCCCAGCGTAAAAGCTTCGTCGAGGGGTCGGTGGCCAAAAGCGTGCCCGAAGCCAAAGCGTCCAGCATTTTCGATCAGGTGGCAAAGTTCGCCGGTTACGGCTTTAACAAATCCCACGCCGCGGCTTATGCCCTGGTAGCCTACCAAACCGCCTATCTCAAAGCCAATTATCCGGTCGAGTTCATGGCCGCGTCCATGACCCTGGACATCCACAACACCGACAAGCTCTATACTTTCAAGCAGGAACTGGAACGGCTGGAAATTCCCTTGTTGCCGCCGGACATCAACAAATCTGATGTTTTGTTCGAGGTTGAAAATACGGCAGAGGGCGGTGCTGTCCGCTATGCGCTGGCCGCCATCAAAAATGTCGGTGAGGGCGCCATGGCAGCGGTGGTCAAGGAACGGCAGGACAACGGTCCTTTCCAGGATATCCCCGATCTCGCTAACCGCTTGGACACCAAATCGATCAATAAGCGCCAGGTGGAAAATCTGATCCGGTCGGGCACTCTGGATCCGCTAAACGGCAACCGCAAACAGATGCATGACGGTGTCGAAGCCATTATCCGCCATGCCGGCGCTGCTCAGCAGGAACGGGAAAGCGATCAAATAGGGCTCTTTGGCGCTGAAGAATCGGTGGTGTCCGGCATTACCCTTCCCGAAACATCCGATTGGCTTGAAACGGACCGCTTGAAGGAAGAGTTCGACGCCATCGGCTTCTATTTGTCGGCGCACCCGCTGGATTCCTATGCCAATATTTTGGAGCGGCTGAAAATTAAATCTTTTACCGATGTGGAAGCAGCCGGCGAGACCCAACCGGTCAAACTGGCTGGTATGGTGATCTCCAAAAAGGAACGGACATCGGCCAAAGGCAATAAATATGCCTTCGTTCAGTTGTCGGATTCGTCGGGCGCCTATGAGATTACGATTTTTCAAGAACTCCTGACGGCGACGCGGGAAATCTTGGAAGCCGGCAACAAGGTGCTGATCAACGCCTCGGTGCAATTCGGCGATCAGGGGTTGAAGCTGTTGGCCAATCAAATCCGGTCGTTAGACGCGGTTACCGAAGATAGCAATGCCAATCTGAAAATTTATCTCGATGATCCGAGCCCTTTGGCGTCGGTCAAGGAGGTGTTGGAGCGCGAAAACGGTGGCAATGGTAACGGCAACGGACGGGGCGAAGTTTTGCTGGTTTCCCGATTAGATATGAATACGGAAGTTGAAATAAAGTTGCCGGGCAAGTTCAAGGTATCTCCGCTATTAGCGCAGGCGATAAAAGCGGTACCCGGCGTTATCGAAGTGCGTGAAATTTAACTTTGCTGTTCGCCAGACCTGGCTTCTTGAATTGACGGTCAGGGGTCCGAGCCGAAAGAACAGAATACACAGCAATCTCCGGTCAACGGCTTCAACAAATCTCCGCATCCTTCACATTCGTAGAAATGAATGCAGGCGTCGGTCGGCATTTTTTCCTCTTTTGCATGACCGCAATTTGGACAGGTCAGCGTCGACAGTATATTTACCATTTTGGCCTCCCTTAGTTTTGACCGTGGCGCCGTAGTCTAGAAGTTGGGGCTTCTTATGTTTTTTCGCAATTTTATGACATTTTTCGACTGGTATCAAAATAACGGTAATTAGGGGATAAAACCCTTGCAATTGCAGCACTTTGGCTCTAAATAGGCGCCCTTAACGCAACTAAATCCACACGCAGGCTCTGCGGTCGCGGCGCAAATTCGCCGATGTATCGCTCCGGTGTTTTCAAACTTACGAAAATAACGTCTGCGGAGGAACAACCGGAGAAAGGAAAGACCATGGCATTGCCTACCTTTACCATGCGCCAAATGCTTGAAGCTGGCGTTCATTTCGGACATGTAACGCGTCGTTGGAATCCCAAGATGGAACAGTACATCTTTGGCGTTCGGCAGCGCATTCACATCATCGATCTACAGCAAACCGTCCCCATGCTTTATCGGGCCATGCAGACCGTCAGCGACGTGGTCGCCGGCGGCGGCCGGGTATTGTGGGTCGGCACCAAGCGCCAGGCCAGTTCACCCATTGCCGAAGCGGCTAAGAAATGCGGTCAATATTACGTCAATCACCGCTGGCTCGGCGGCATGATGACCAACTGGAAAACCATTTCGAATTCCATTCGTCGTCTCCACTCCCTGGATGAGCAACTGGCGGAGGAAAATTCCGGCCTGACCAAGAAAGAACTGCTCAAATTGACCCGCGAGCGGGACAAGTTGGAGCGGGCTCTCGGCGGGATCAAAGATATGGGCGGTCAACCGGACATCATCTTCGTTATTGATACCAACAAGGAAAGCATCGCCGTCGCCGAGGCCAATAAATTGGGCATTCCCGTTGTCGGCGTGATCGACAGTAATTCCGATCCGAGTGGCATCGATTTCCCCATTCCCGGCAATGACGATTCAATTCGGGCCATCAATTTTTATTGCGATTTGATTGCCGGCTCCGTTTTGGCGGGCATTCAGACCGAAATGGCGACGTCCGGTACGGATATCGGCGCCATGGAGGAAGCTCCTGCCGAAGAATTGCCTACAGAAGAAGGTACCAGTTCAGAAGCTGCCGGTGCGGAAGCTGCTAGTGCGGATACTGCCAGTGCGGAAACTGCCGGTGAAGAGGCTCCCACTGGAAAGGCTCCGGCCGAGGTCGCCAAAGCGGAAGACGTAGCTGCGGATGCCGCGGTAGCGGATGCGCCGGCGGAACCTGCAGAAGCTGAGGCGACTCCCGAGCAACCGGTGGAAGAAGCGGCGCCTGCTGAGGAAGAACAGCCAGCAGCAACTTAAAAAAACGTATTTAGCATTGGTATAATTATTTAGTTATATCAATTATTTATTTAGCTTATCTAATGTAGAGGATAAAATGGCTGAAATTACTGCTGCGCTCGTTAAAGAGCTGCGTGAGAAAACCGGTGCCGGTATGATGGACTGCAAAAAGGCGCTGACTGAAAATGACGGTGACCTAGAAGTGTCGGTCGACTGGCTTCGCACCCAAGGCTTGGCTGCGGCGGCTAAAAAAGCCGGACGAGCTGCCTCGGAAGGTTTGGTCGCGGTAAAATCAAACGGCACGAAAGGTGTCTTGGTTGAACTCAACGCCGAAACGGATTTCGTCGCCCGTAATGACAGTTTCCAGGATTTTGTCGAAGCTATTGCCACTATCGCAATAGATGGTGATGGCGATGTGGAAAATCTAAAAACTGCTGATTTTCCCGGCGGTGACGGCAATGTCGGCGATGAATTGACCACCATGATCTCGACCATCGGCGAGAATATGGATTTGCGCCGGAGCGCTATGATCGAAGTGAGTGAGGGCGTGGTGTCCACCTATATGCATAATGCAGCCAAGCCCGGTCTCGGTAAAATCGGTGTGCTGGTTGCCCTTGAATCGAGCGGTGACAAGGATCAATTGGACGCCCTGGGCAGGCAAATGGCCATGCATGTCGCGGCAGCGAATCCGCAGTCCCTGACCCGCGACGACGTCGACCCCGAATTGTTGTCCCGTGAAAAAAATATTCTTGCCGAACAAGCGCGGGAATCCGGCAAGCCGGAGGAAATCATCGAAAAGATGGTGGAAGGTCGCCTGCGGAAATATTTTGAGGAAATCTGCCTGGTTGATCAGACCTTTGTTATCGACGGTGAAACCAAAGTTGGTAAAGTGCTGGAAGGCGCCGCTAACGACGTCGGCGCCCCAGTTTCCATAACCGGTTTTGTGCGATTCGCTCTCGGTGAAGGGGTCGAAAAGGAAGAAGAGGACTTCGCGGCGGAAGTTGCAGCCGTCGCCGGCGGTTCCTAACCGCTAAACGTCTTGAAATTACGGGGAAAAACGGGGAATAGCTCAAAAACCCTGTTTTTCCTCATTTTTCCTACTTTCCTAGTTATTTGATGGTGTATGATCTGCGGCAAAATTAAGTGGCGGAGACGATTTGTTGCGCCAATACGATGTCCGCTAAGAAATTATAATCAAAGGATAATAAACTCCTATGTCCGAGTCGCCTCAATATAAACGCGTCCTTTTGAAACTTTCCGGCGAAGGCCTCATGGGGGATCAGGAATTTGGCCTTGAGCCCAAAGCCATGGACAGAATTGCTAAAGAAATCAAGGCCGTACGTGAGATGGGCGTGGAAATATGTCTGGTTATCGGAGGTGGCAACATTTTTCGCGGTTTATCTGGGGTGGCCGCCGGTTTGGAGCGGTCCAGCGCCGATCACATGGGGATGCTGGCGACGGTGATGAACGCATTGGGTGTACAGTCGGTATTAGAAGGCATGGGGGTCGCAACGCGGGTACTGTCCGCCATTCCGATGACCACGGTCTGCGAGCCCTATATCCGGCGGCGGGCGATGCGGCATATGGAGAAAGGCCGGGTCGTAATATTCGCTGCCGGCACCGGTAATCCTTTTTTCACCACGGACACCGCAGCGGCGCTGAGAGCTTCGGAAATGAATTGTGACGCCTTGTTGAAAGGAACTCAGGTCGACGGTGTTTACAGCGCCGATCCTAAAAGGGTTGCAGATGCAGAAAGGTACGATACCTTATCCTACAAAGATGTTTTGGCCAGAGATTTAAAAGTTATGGATGCCTCGGCAATTTCACTGGCCCGGGAAAATAACATCCCAATTGTCGTTTTCTCGATCCAAACGGCAGGCGCTTTTGCCGAAGTCGTCAACGGACAGGGTAAATTCACGGTTATCAACTGAGGGGAGGAGAACTGATGGATATCGAAGCAGCAAAAAAAGACATTAAACGCCGGATGGAAGGGGCGTTAGAAGTTTTGCACTCGGAGTTTTCCGGGTTGAGGACGGGCCGTGCTTCGACCAGCTTACTCGATCATATATCAGTCGAGGCCTATGGACAGCCGACCCCGTTGAATCAGGTTGGTACAGTGGGCGTGCCCGAACCCCGTTTGTTGACAGTTCAAGTTTGGGATAAAAGTTTGGTTTCGGTGGTGGAAAAAGCCATTCGCGATTCAGATCTTGGTCTTAACCCATCATCAGATGGTCAGTTGGTGCGCATTCCCATTCCGCCTCTGAGCGAAGAACGGCGTGTGGAATTGAGCAAAATCGCCGGCCGTTATGCCGAAGAGGCGAAGGTTGCCGTACGCAATGTCCGCCGTCACGCCATGGACGATCTGAAAAAGGCGGAAAAAGACGGCGATATATCTCAGGACGAACATCGCGACTACGATGGTGAAGTCCAGGAACTGACCGACGATTACGTTAAAAAAATGGACGATGCCTTACACAATAAAGAACAGGAAATTATGCAGGTTTAGTACCCTGGCAATTACGATGCAATGAAAGCTGAACCGTCACAGGATCAAGTATTCGGCGACCCGCCCATCCACTTGGCGATTATTATGGATGGCAATGGGCGATGGGCAAAAGCGCGCGGTTTACCAAGAATTGCCGGGCACCGTCGAGGCGCGGATTCCGTACGCACGGCAGTCGAATGCTCGATCAAATATGGCGTTCGCTACTTAACGCTTTACAGTTTTTCTTCCGAAAACTGGAAACGGCCAGCCGAAGAGGTTGCCGATTTGATGGGATTGTTGAGGCGGTATCTGCGTAGCAAAATTGCCGAACTGCATCAAAATGGCGTTCGATTACGGATCATCGGCCAGCGCAAAGATCTGAGCAAAGATATCATCGAATTAATCGAAGACTGCGAAAAAAGAACGGAAAACAATACCAAATTGGATTTGATAATCGCTTTAAGCTATGGCGGGCGTTCGGAAATTACGGCTGCGGCGAGGGAAATAGCCCAAAAAGTATCGAATGGTCAAATTGAACCGGACGACGTTAGCGAACAGATGATCGAGGATCATCTTGATACGGCCGGCATTCCCGATCCGGATTTATTGGTTCGAACAAGTGGTGAAAAAAGAATCAGCAATTTTCTTCTTTGGCAATTGGCCTACGCGGAATTCGTTTTCACAGATACTCTCTGGCCCGATTTTGGTGAACAAGATTATTTGGAGGCTATATCTGAATTCGGTCGGCGAGAAAGACGTTTTGGCGCATCAGGCGTTTGAAAATTATTTAGCGAATGATCGTACGACTAATTTCCACCCTAGTGTTAGCACCGATCACTTTGGGCGTTATATGGTTGGGGGGTGTATATTTTCAGATATTTGTCGCGCTGGGGGGCTTGCTTGCCATTTGGGAATGGTGGCAAATGTGCGCTTCAGAGCAGAAAAAAGCGCGGAATCTAATTTGGATTCTGGCTGGCAGCGTCTACATCGCCGTACCCTGTCTATTCCTGATTTGGCTGCGCAACGATCAGGATAATGGTAGAATTTTTATTATTTGGTTTTTCTGTGTAATTTGGGCGACCGATATAGGCGCTTACGTATTCGGAAAGGCCATCGGCGGTATTAAACTCGCGCCGAGGATAAGCCCCAATAAAACCTGGGCAGGATTTATCGGCGGATTGATGTCGGCCATGGTGATAGCATGGGCGCTCACTGCTTGGCATGGTAGTGCGATAGCACCCCAGGTTTTAATCGCGTTGAGCGCGCTTTTGTCGTTGACGGGTCAAATTGGTGATTTAATAGAATCCTGGGTCAAAAGATATTTCGACGTCAAAGATTCAGGAAAAATAATACCGGGTCATGGTGGCATTCTCGATAGGGTAGATGCTATTCTTCTAGCGGTCCCGGTTGCGGCGATTATTGGAATGACATACGGAATTGGTAATTTTCCATGGAAATGACGGCCCCTAAGTTACATGTCGATTCGGCTGATAAACCTAAGCAGGTTACTGTTCTGGGGGCGACGGGATCAATCGGATGCAATACGCTTGATCTTATTGAAAGAAATAAGACAGAATTTTCAGTTGTGGCCCTTACCGGCAACAAAAATGTCGAATTGCTGGCCGCTCAAGCAAGAAAATTCCTGCCGGAAATTGCTGTCATCGCCGATGAAAGCGGATATGAAGAACTAAAAACTCGGTTGGATGGCACGGACATAAAAGTTGCTGCTGGAGCCGAAGCTTTGGTTGAAGCCGCAGACCTGCCGTCGGATATCGTCATGGCCGGTATTGTCGGCGTCGCTGGGCTGGCTCCGACCTTGGCAGCTGCCCGGCGTGGCGCTGTGGTTGCATTGGCGAACAAGGAGTGTCTTGTTTGCGCCGGCGACCAACTTCTCCAACAGGTGGAACAAAACGGCGCTAAACTTTTACCGGTGGATTCGGAACATAATGCCATCTTCCAAGTATTTGATTTTGATCAGAGCGAAAATGTAGACCGGCTGATCCTTACGGCTTCCGGCGGTCCCTTCTGGGAATACAGTCTGGAAGACATGAAAAAAGTAACGCCGAAAGAGGCCGTTGCCCACCCGAATTGGGATATGGGCGCTAAAATTTCCGTCGATTCAGCCACCATGATGAATAAAGGACTGGAATTAATCGAGGCCTACTATTTATTTCCGGTGAGAGAGGATCAAATTGAAATTCTCGTGCATCCCCAGTCTGTCGTGCACAGCTTAGTGTCCTATGTGGATGGTTCGGTACTGGCGCAAATGGGGACGCCGGATATGCGGACACCCATTTCCTATGCTTTGGCCTGGCCGCAGAGAATGAAGACGCCGGCGGAGCGGTTAGAACTGGAAAAAATATCGAATCTGGTGTTTGAATCCCCCGACTACGTTAGATTTCCGGCGTTGACGATTGCGCGAGATGCCTTGAAAGCCGGTGGCGCCGCGCCTATTATATTAAATGCGGTAAATGAAATTGCAGTAAGATTTTTTCTCGAGGAAAAGATCGGTTTTCTGGATATTGCCAAAGCTACCGAACAGGTGCTGGAAAAAATGCTGCGAAACTCCCCTCAAAATCCCCCGGCGACGATTGAGGAGATTGGGGAAATAGACTATCAGGCGAGGATCGAAGCCGAAGCGACCGCGCGGTCTCTTTCGGAATGATGACGTACTAAAAACAATAACAAGTAAACAGTCGAAATAACGGATTTTATCAATGGAATTCCTCGCACTTCTAACAGCCAAGCTAAGTTTTATATGGGAAATTGGCATCCCCTTTCTCATTGCTTTGACCATCTTGGTATTCGTGCATGAACTTGGTCACTATGCAGTTGCCCGTTGGGCCGGCGTTAAGGTCGAGGTCTTTTCCGTCGGATTTGGTACGGAAATTAAAGGCTGGAATGACAGCCATGGCACACGATGGAAAATAGGTGCAGTGCCATTGGGCGGCTACGTCAAGATGTTCGGCGAGAGCGAAACAATTGGCGAGGGTGATGACGAAAGGCCGATGTCCGAGGAAGAAACAGCCGTTTCTTTTCATCACAAGTCGCTGATACAGCGGGCGGCGATTGTTTTTGCCGGACCGTTCATCAATTTCATATTTGCCATTTTCGCCTTTGCGGCTTTGTTTGCGTTCATCGGCCTTCCCCATCCTGAAACGGATAAACCGTTGGCCGTGGTCGGGATGATTTCTTCTAACAGTGCTGCCGAAACCGCCGGGCTGAAGCCGGGTGATCAAATAGTCCGCATCGGGCGTGAAAAAATTACTTATTTTAAGGACCTCCAACGCGTTATCGGAGCCAATCCGGGAAAACTGCTTGAAATCGAAATTGTCCGGCAAGAAAAACGGATTAATTTTAAGGTGACGCCGAAGGTTAAAGAAAGAAAAGATGCATCCGGGGCAACCGTAACCTATGGGTTATTGGGCGTTACGGCTGATCCAGGCAAAGTTACCTACGAACGGCAAAATATTTTCACGGCGCTATGGTTGGGTGTTGAGCGAACCTATGGGCTGACGTTGCGGATACTTGACTATATTGGTGATATATTTTCCGGGGCGCAATCGGCAGAGGAATTGGGCGGCGTTCTGCGAATTGCGCAGATTTCAGGCCAAGTCGCTGAGCTTGGAATTGCCAGCTATATATCTTTTTTAGCGGTTTTGTCGGTAAATTTAGGATTAATTAATCTCTTCCCTATACCGCTGTTAGACGGTGGTCATTTAGCGTTTTATGTAATTGAAGCGGTCCGCGGCCGGCCTCTCGGAGAAAAAGCACAAGAATACGGTTTCCGATTGGGGTTGATGCTCGTGGTCGCATTATTTTTGTTTGTAACGTGGAATGACTTGGTGCATTTGAAATTTATTTCGTTTATTTCGGGGCTTCTAACTTAACCCTTTGTTTTTAGTGTTGTTTTTTGCTGGCGACTTTAGTATTTGAGTTCGGATAAATAATTTCTGGGGAGTTATCACTTGTTTTGGTTCAGAGTCCTTTCTTTCTGCGCTCTACTATGGGGCGTGGGCGTTACAGCCGGATCGGCGTTCGCTCAGGATTCTGAGGTCGTTCGTGAAATCGTGGTTCAGGGTACCCACCGTATTGAGCAAAATACGGTAAAATCTTATTTGCTGCTGCAGGCCGGTGATCGTTTTGACCGCAGACGGATGGACCAGTCGGTCAAAAGTTTGTTTGCGACAGGTCTGTTCGCGGATGTGACGGTATCCCGCCAAGGCGGTGCCATGATCGTCAAAGTCGTCGAGAACCCTGTCATCAACCGCATCGCCTTTGAAGGAAATAAACGGGTTGAAGATTCCGAGCTAAGGCCGGAAATTACTCTACGGCCACGGGTCGTGTTCACCCGCGCCAAGGTGCAAAAAGACGTAAAGCGCATTCTCGATGTCTATCGCGTCAGTGGCAGATTTGCTGCGACGGTCGAACCGAAAGTAATTCAACTGCCGCAAAACAGGGCGGATTTGGTTTTTGAGATTGACGAAGGTCCGTTAACGTCAGTCGAGCGGATAAGCTTTATCGGTAATGTTGCCGAAAGTGACTCCGATCTTCGCTCAATCGTCCGGACCAAGGAATCGGTTTGGTACAGATTTTTATCGGCAGACGATACCTACGATCCCGATCGCCTTACGTTCGACAGGGAACTTCTACGGCGGCACTATTTATCGGAAGGTTATGCGGATTTCCGTGTGGAATCGGCCGTAGCCGAGTTAACGCCGAGCAAAAACGCTTTTTTCATAACGTTTACGGTAAACGAAGGGCCGCGATACAAATTCGGCTCGGTCGATATCGCTGCCGGTTTAAGAGGTCTGGATGCAAAAAATCTACGTCCACTAATCGATTTTAGTCAGGGCGACTGGTATGACAATTCTTTGGTCGAAGAAGCTATTGATTTGATCGTCGACGCTGTTGGAACCAAGGGGTACGCGTTCGTCGAGGTGCGACCGAGGATCGACCGAAATCGCAAAGAACGAGTAGTTAATCTGACCTTTGATATCCGAGAAGGTCCTCGTGTGTTTGTCGAACGGATCGATATTTCTGGCAATGTTCGAACCATCGATAAGGTTATCCGCCGAGAATTCCAACTCATTGAGGGCGACGCGTTTAACGCCGCCAAGCTGCGGCGCTCCCGCAAACGGGTGCAGGATTTGAACTTTTTTGAAAAAGTCAAAATAGAGCGTCAGCAGGGGAGTGCCCCGGATAAAGCTGTCATAAAAGTCGACGTCGAGGAAAAATCGACCGGTTCGTTAAGTGTAGGCGTTGGTTATTCCACCGATAGCGGACCATTGGTCGATCTCGGCATTTCCGAAAGAAATCTATTGGGACGCGGCCAAAGGATCGGGCTCAAGGCATCAATCGCGGGCGAAAAAAGTCAGGGCAGTATAAGTTTTACGGAACCCTATTTCCTTGACCGGGAGATTGTTGCTGGAGTTGACGCATTTTTTACAAAGCAAGACTTTCAAGATACAAGCTCATACAACTGGGAGCAAATAGGCTTCGGTTTCAGAGCCGGTTATCCCCTTACCGATGATCTTTCCCAGGATTGGCGGTATCGCTTTGAGCATTCGGAAATTGCCGACGTGGCGTCAAACGCTTCTAGTTTGATCAAAAGCCAGGAAGGATCACGATATGTTTCTTTGGTTGGACATGTATTGTCCTATGACTTACGTGATAGCCGCGTGAATCCGACCGAAGGCTACATCGTTAGGTTAAGCAATGATGTCGCTGGGTTGGGAGGTACGATCCGATATTTTCGCAATCAAATGAAGGCGGCACAGTATTTTAGTCCCTTTGACGATGTCGTCCTGTCCTGGGAAGGAAGGGCTGGTCACATTCTGGGATTAGGGCAGGACATCGAAATCGCCGACCGCTTCTTTCTTGGCGGTGATAGTTTGCGCGGATTTAAAACCGCTGGCGCCGGACCGCGCGATAAGGTTACCAAAGATTCTTTGGGCGGTGAGTGGATTTACAACGGCTCACTGCAGGCAAATTTCCCGCTTGGTTTCCCTGAAGAACTGAGAGTATCGGGAAGGTTATTCACTGACTTCGGCAGCGTTGGCGAGGTCAATCCCCGGAGCGACAATGTCTTCGATTCAGCATCAATTCGTGTGTCAGCCGGCGCCGGCCTTGGGTGGGTGTCGCCGTTTGGGCCGATTAACATTGATTTTGGTTTTCCATTGATTAAAGAAAGTTTGGACGAAACGGAGCTTATGCGGATAAACTTCGGGACGAGGTTTTAGACAATGATAATTTTAATACGAATAATTTTTGCGACCATCGTGGTTGCATCCTTTGTATTTTTGGACACCGACGCAAATGCCCAAGAGCAGCCCGATGGCAAATTGGGCGTTCTTGATTTTCAGGCTGTAGCCAGAACGTCTTTGATGACCAAAGATATTGCCCGGCAAAAAGATACGAAACGTCGAAAATTTCGCGATGAGATTAGAAAAGAAGAACAAGCATTGCGAAAAGCAAATGATGAATTGCAAAAGCAACGCGTTATCTTGACCCAGGAAGCTTATGAAGACGAAGTCAGAAAATTCCGGCAAAAATCGGCTGCTCTGCAGAAAAAGGTTCAACAGCGTAACCAGGAATTTAATCGCATAACAGCCTTCACTGATCGTGTCTTTCAAGTGGCGCTGCAAAAGGCACTGGCCGAAGTTGCAAAAAAGGGAAATTATATATTGGTGTTAAGGCGCCGTCCCAATGTGCTGGTTCGGGCTAGATTTCTGGATATAACCGGTGCTGTCTTAAAGGTGTTAAACCGAAATAAACCCAATTATAAAATCCCGGATGACATCGAAAAAGCAATTAAAGAAGAAACTAAAAAGGCGACGGGCAAAAAACAGTCGGGTGGTAAACCCAAATCTGGAAAGTAGCCAATGGCCGATCCCCGTTTCTTTAAGGTGGCGGGACCCTTCAGCCTGAGCCAATTGGCGGAGATCGCCGGCGCAGAAATCGTCGAACCCCGTGAAGCCTCTGCCGCTTCAAAAGAAAAAGAATATGCCGATGTGGCACCATTAGGAACGGCGGGACCGAACGATGTCAGTTTTGTCGACAATCGAAAATATGTGAAAGTGTTCGAAGAAAGCGCCGCCGGCGCTGTTTTGGTTGCGCCGGACTTGGTCGATCGAGCTCCACCCAATACGACGTTATTAGTGCTGTCGGATCCCTATACCGGTTATGCCAAGGTTGCGCAGGCATATTATCCGGCTTCGGCGATTGAAGAAAATATTTCCGAACGTTCGCATATATCTTCAACAGCGATAATCGGTAAGGGAGTTAGGGTCGAATCCGGTGTCGTCATAGAAGAAAATGCGGAAATTGGAGCTAGCTGCCAAATTGGTGCAAATACGGTGATCGGGCCCGGTGTGGTCATTGGGAACAAATGCACAATTGGACCCAATGTGACGCTGGAGTACTGTTGTATTGGAGCCAATACGACAATTCATACCGGCGCTCGTATTGGCCAGGATGGCTTCGGGTTTGCTCCCGGTTTGATCCACACGAGGGTTCCCCAATTGGGCCGGGTAATAATCGGGAACGACGTGGTAATCGGCGCCAATACTACAATTGATCGGGGGACGGCACCTGACACGATTATCGGCGACGGGACAAAAATCGATAATCTGGTACAGATTGCGCACAATGTGGAAATCGGCAAAAATTGTCTTATTGCCGCCGAAGTCGGAATATCAGGGAGCTCAATAATTGGCGACTACGTTATGATGGGCGGACAGGTGGGAATATCCGGCCACTTAAATATCGGGGACGGCGTCAAAATTGCCGCCCAAAGCGGTGTCTCCCATGATATTAAAGCGGGAGAGACCATTGCCGGTATGCCGGCAATGAAGGCCCGTGATTTTTGGCGGGCCATGGCGAAACTAAAAAAATTATCGGTTAAGTAAGAGGAAAAAACGATTATGGATTCTGAAGCTCTTGCGTCGGATGATCTGATCATCGATATCGAGCGCATCGTCGAAATGATACCACATAGATATCCGTTCCTGATGATAGATCGGGTTTCAAATCTGGTGCCGGGTGAAAGCGCAGTCGGGTTGAAAAACGTCACCATCAACGAACCGTATTTTCAAGGCCATTTCCCGACACGACCAATAATGCCCGGCGTTATGATCGTTGAATCAATGGCGCAGACCGCAGGTGTTCTGGTTGTACATACGATGGGCGGAAATACTGAAGGCAAGCTGGTTTATTTCATGTCCATAGAAAATGCACGATTTCGAAAAACCGTGGTGCCGGGTGATTCCTTAAAAGTCCACGTCAATACCAAACAAAGCCGGGGCAACGTTTGGAAATTTGATGGCGTAGCCAAAGTCGATGATACCGTGGTGGCCGAAGCCACGTTTACAGCAATGATTGTAGACCAATGAGCCAAATACATGAAACGGCCGTCATCGAAGACGGCGCCACCATCGGCCAGGACGCAAAGATCGGTCCTTATTGCTGCGTTGGGGTAAACTCTGTCTTGGGGGATAGCGTGGAACTGAAATCGCATGTCGTCGTTGAAGGCCATACGAAAATCGGTTCCGGCACGGTAATATTTCCTTTTGCTTCGGTTGGCCATCAGCCCCAGGATTTGAAGTACCATGGTGAGGTTTCCCGGCTTGAAATCGGCAGTAACAACGTTATTCGAGAACATGTGACACTGAATCCCGGTACCGAAGGCGGAGGATTGCTGACCAAGGTCGGTGATAATTGCCTATTCATGGTGGGATCTCATGTCGCCCACGATTGTTTCATCGGCGACAACGCTATATTGGTCAACAATGTCACGCTCGGCGGACATGTGGAGATCGGAGAATGGGCGATTGTCGGTGGAATGTCGGCGGTTCACCAATTCGTCCGCATCGGCCGCCATGCCATGATCGGCGGTATGTCGGGCGTGGAAAATGATGTCATTCCCTATGGTTCGGTCGTAGGTAACCGAGCCCATTTATCGGGACTGAATCTGGTCGGGTTGAAACGCCGTAGTTTCTCCCGCGATACCATCCATGATTTAAGGCGCGCCTATCGTCTAATTTTCGCCCAGGAAGGCACCCAGTCCGAAAGACTTGATGATGTGGCCGAACTTTTTCCTGAAATAGAACCGGTTATGGAAATCGTCAATTTCATGCGGATCGATTCCAGCCGGGCCATCTGCCAGCCGCTTTTAGAGGATGCAGCCTAAACTCGGCATTCTAGCGGGCGGAGGCGCGCTTCCCCGCCGTGTTATTGAGCATTGCCGGAAAATCGGCCGCGCCTACTTTGTTTTGGCATTACAAGGACAAGCCGAAGCGGACGCGTTCAATGATGACCCGCACAAATGGGTGCGGTTGGGATCAGCCGACGGTATTTTGGGCCGCCTGCGCGAGGCGGGCGTTCAGGAACTGGTTATGGTTGGCAGCGTCGTCAGGCCACCGCTAAAGGAACTCAGGCCGGATTTCAAGGGCCTGAAAATCCTAACGAGGATCGGCAAATCCTATTTTTCGGGTGATGATAATCTGCTGCGCGCGCTAACCAAAGAACTGGAAAGAGAAGGATTTAAAGTCGTCGGTGTCGACGGTTTGGTCGACAACTTACTCGCGCCTCACGGGGTTTTGGGCAAAGTCGCTCCAGACCGGCAAGCTACCCACGATATCGAACTGGGAATCAGTGCAGCGTGTGATCTAGGCGCACGGGATATCGGGCAGGCGGTTGTCGTTCAAGAAAGTAAAATCATAGCTTTAGAGGATGAAAAAGGGACGGAAGATTTGATCAGGCGCAGCGCTGGATTGGGCGCATCTGGTGACGGGGGCGTGCTGGTCAAAATGAAAAAACCCATGCAGGATCGGCGAATCGATTTGCCGACCATCGGCGTCGACACCATTAGCCAGATTATAGAGGCCGGCCTGGATGGCATCGCCATTGAGGCGGGCAACGCCCTGATCATCGACAGAGAAGATGTCATCGCCGCCGCCGATGACGCAGGCGTATTTCTCGTCGGTGTAGAAAATCAAAAATCTGACGATAACGCCCAAACTGCCCTGGTCTACATTATCGCCGGAGAACCATCGGGTGATCGGCTTGGTGCTAGCCTCATCAGAGCTTTAAAGGAAAAATCCGGAGATCAAATTAAGTTTGCGGGTATCGGCGGGGCGGAAATGGCCAAGGAGGGGTTTGTCAGCCGGTTTCCCATGAAAGAGTTATCGTTGATGGGGGTGGCGGAAATTTTACCACATCTGCCGCGTCTCATGCGACGTATCAGAGAAACAGTTAGGGAAATTTCACATCTTCGTCCGGCTGCCGTGGTCACCATAGATTCACCGGGCTTTACCCACCGCGTCGCCGAACGTTTGAAGGGAATAAACATTCCTCTGATCCATTACGTTGCGCCCAGCGTTTGGGCCTGGAAGCCGTGGCGGGCCAAGAAGATTGCCGGCTATTTTGATCATTTGTTGGCCTTATTGCCGTTCGAACCGCCATATTTCGAGAAAGAAGGATTGACGACGACCTTTGTCGGTCATCCGGTACTGGAAAGTGGCGCCGACCAAGGCGACGGCGCCGGGTTTCGCCGAAGCATGGGCATAAGTGAAGACGCTAAGGTTTTATGCGTTTTACCGGGTAGTAGGCGGGGCGAGACCAGTCGACTGTTGCCAGTCATTAGGCGTACCATAGAACTCATGGCAATGACGGATTTGACGATAGTTCTGCCCGTCGTAGATGCTGTGAGCCGGCAAATTGAAGAAGCCGTTAAAGACTGGCCCTGCGCTGTTCATGTGATAACCGGCGAAAAAGCAAAGTTTGACGCCTTTGCCGCCTCCGATGCGGCCTTGGCGGCTTCTGGCACGGTCGCCCTGGAACTGGCCATGGCCCGCGTGCCCAGCGTCACGATTTATAAATTCAATATTGTTACGGCGGTGTTGGCGCGGCTGCTCGTAAAGTCTAAATATGTCAATCTTATCAACATATTATTGGAAAGAGAAGCAGTGCCTGAACTGCTTTTGGAAGACTGTAAACCGGCGAGGATCGCGCCTTTACTCAGTAATCTACTAGTAGATAAATCCGTTGCCAACAGACAATTAGAATCGCTGAGTGAAGCGCTAAAGCTTTTGACACCCGCCGGGGGAATTCCCAGCGACATGGCTTCTTCAGTCATTCTTGACACCATTCAAGTGACTGCGAAATTAGAGTGATAAAGTTGCGAAATCGTAAATTCCAGGAAAAGACAAAGGGAAAAAAATGAACGATTTAACCGAAAATTTCAGGCTGCTGCACACTATGATCCGAGTTAGGGATTTGGATAAATCCTTGGATTTTTACACCCGGTTATTGGGCATGACGTTGCAGCGGAAGACGGATTTTGAAACCGGACGTTTTACCTTGGCCTTTGTCGGGTACGGCGACGAAGGCTCCAACACTGTTGTCGAATTGACCCACAATTGGGATCAAGAAGAAGACTACGAGATCGGAACCGGTTTCGGTCACTTGGCCATCGCGGTTCCCGACGCCTATGCCGTCTGCGACGCCATGGAAAAGGAAGGTGTCAGTGTGCCACGGCCTGCTGGCCCGATGAAAGGCGGCACGCGGGTAATCGCATTTGTTGAAGATCCCGACGGTTATAAAATCGAATTGGTCCAACGGGACTAACCGGTGCCGGGAATCAAAAAAGGGCGGAATATTCCGCCCTTTTTAATACCTGTCCAAGCTTTTAGCGCTTGCCGATGGGCACATATTCCCGTTGGGTTTCTCCCAAATAGAGCTGACGCGGACGGCCAATTTTTTGACTGGGGTCCTCGATCATCTCGTTCCATTGAGCGATCCAGCCGACGGTTCGCGCCACGGCGAACAAAACCGTAAACATGGAAGTCGGAATGCCCATGGCCCGGAAAATGATGCCGGAATAGAAGTCCACATTGGGGTAGAGTTTACGTTCGACGAAATACTCATCTTCCAGCGCGATGCGTTCCAACTCCATGGCCAGTTCCAAAAGCGGCTCGTCCTTGACGCCGAGTTCATTCAACACTTCGTGGCAAGACTGCTGCATCACGCGGGAGCGGGGATCGAAATTCTTGTAAACCCGATGGCCGAAACCCATTAATCTGAAGGGGTCGTCCTTGTCTTTGGCTTTTTTGATGAATTCCGTAATGTTGTTTTTGTCGCCGATTTGCTGAAGCATGGTCAAAACGGCTTCGTTGGCGCCGCCGTGTGCCGGACCCCAAAGGGAGGCGATGCCGGCGGCGATGCAGGCAAAGGGATTGGCGCCCGAAGAGCCGGCCAACCTGACCGTCGAGGTCGAAGCATTTTGTTCATGGTCGGCGTGGAGGATAAGAATCCGGTCCATCGCTTTCGCCAAGACCGGGCTGATTTCATAATCTTCGGCCGGTGTGGCGAACATCATGTGGAGGAAGTTTTCGGCATAATTCAGATCATTGCGCGGATAGACAAAAGGCTGTCCGACAGAATATTTATAAGCCTGGGCGGCGATGGTCGGAATTTTGGCGATCATCCGGTACGAAGCCACCATCCGGTGGTAGGGATCGTTGATATCAAGGCTGTCATGGTAGAAGGCCGATAGGGCGCCAACGACGCCGCACATAATGGCCATGGGATGGGAATCCCGCCTAAATCCGCGGTAAAATGTGTTGATCTGCTCGTGCAGCATGGTGTGATAGGTGACGTCATGTTCGAACTTGGTTTTCTGCTCGGCCGAGGGAAGTTCTCCGTACAAAAGCAGATAGCAAACTTCAGTATAGTCGGAGTGATCGGCCAGTTCGTTGATCGGGTAGCCGCGATAGAGCAAAATACCTTCATCACCATCGATGTATGTAATACGTGATTCGCAACTGCCCGTTGACGTGAAACCGGGATCATAGGTAAAGCAATCGGTTTCGGCATACAGTTTACGGACATCTATGACATCGGGGCCGACTGAACCTTTGAGCACTGGCAGTTCGTAGGTATCACCGGTAGCGTTATTGGTTAAGGTGTAGGTTTGTTTGCTGTCGGTCGAACTGTTGTTCATGGGTGTAGGTCTCCCAAGGTGAGTGAAATTGACGCCCAAAATTTGGGCGGATTAATGAATTTATTCCGGCATCTGTCAAGACACCCATACGGTTTAACAACGTATGATAGTAACCCCCACTATACGTTGCTTAACCGATCCATGGTTTCTTCACGCCCCAGCACTTCGATAACTTCAAAGATACCGGGCGATGCCGTCGAACCGGTAAGTGCGGCTCTCAGCGGTTGGGCGATTTTACCCAGTTTGACGTCGGCGTCTTCTGCCGCCTGACGCGCCGTCGCTTCTATTTCATCCCGCGACCAGTCGCCAATTTCCGATAAGCGCGCCTTCACTATATGGACCATATTGGCCCCTTGTTCGTCAAGCATCTTTCGCGCTTTATTCGAGATGGAAATTGGGTGCTGTGCCGCATAAAATATAGAGTTATCAGCTAGTTCCACAATGTTATTCGCGCGTTCCTTTAAGCCAGGCATGCCTCTGGCCAGTCGGTCCAAAGCTTCATCGGCAAGGGCGCCATCCAACGTTTTTTCGATTAGCGGCAGAATCAGTTCGGCCAGTCGTGTATCTTCGGCCTGGCTGATATAGTGACCGTTTAGATTGGTTAATTTCGCCATATCAAACCGTGCCGCCCCTTTCCCAACAGCGTCCAGATCAAACCATTCGATGGCCTGTTCCCGGCTGATAATTTCGTCGTCGCCGTGGGACCAGCCCAATCGCAATAAATAGTTGTTAAGCGCTTCGGGCAAAAAGCCCATATCCCGATAGGCCTCAACACCCAAAGCGCCATGCCGTTTCGAAAGTTTAGCGCCATCGCTGCCGTGAAGCAGCGGCATATGAGCGAATTCAGGCAAATCCCATTCCAAGGCCCGGTAGATTTGAATTTGCCGGAAAGTGTTGGTCAGATGATCGTCACCGCGAATGACGTGACTGATATGCATATCGTGATCGTCGACGACAACGGCCAGCATATAGGTCGGCGTGCCGTCCGCCCTTAACAGGATCATATCGTCCAGCTGATTGTTGGCGACGGTTACTTCGCCTTGAATCTGGTCATTGATCGAGGTCTCACCCGCCAATGGCGCCTTAATCCTGATGACCGGGTCGATGCCGTCGGGGGCCTCGGCCGGGCTGCGATCCCGCCACGTCCCGTCGTAAAGCCGGGTCGATCCGGCAGCGCGCGCCTTTTCACGCATTTCGGCCAGTTCTTCCGGTGAGCAATAGCAGTAGTATGCCTTACCCTCGTCCAGAAGCTGCCGGGCGATTTCCGTATGCCGGTGCCGACGGGAGAATTGTGATACGGCGTCACCGTCCCAATCCAGTCCCAGCCATTTCATCCCTCCATAGATGGCTTCAACCGCTTCATCGGTGGAGCGCTTGCGGTCGGTGTCTTCGATCCGTAGCAGGAATTTGCCACCATGATGTTTGGCGTATAACCAGTTGAAAAGGGCGGTCCTGGCCCCGCCAATGTGAAGAAAGCCTGTGGGTGAAGGCGCGAACCTGGTGACGACCATGAGCGATTGTACTCAACTTATTGATTTTATTGAATAAAATAACGGGAGACGGCAGTTTACTAGCTGCCATGTCCCCTGTCACGAATTAGTTCTTCAGTTGCGACCACAAGAGATTGGCCAAAATGATAGAAATAGTCTACAATTAAACTAGCAATACGAGAAATTCTTATGATTCTGGCTGAGACGGGCAAAGAAATTCGCCAGGCAATACTGGCATGTGTGGATGCGGAGCAGGATCGCTGGTTTCATTGGGTGCCGGTGTTTATCGGCGTTGGAATTGGCTGCTATTTTACTTTGAAGGAAGAGCCTCCCCTTTGGCTGGGTGCGGCGATAATGCTGCCATTGATACTGGCTTTCCGTTATCTCCGACGCAACAATATCTCGTTCGTTCTGGTTATTGCGATGGCGTCTCTAGGCTTGGGTTTTACGGCGGCTCAATGGCGGACGATATCCGTTGAACATCCTGTGCTGGCGAAACGAATAGGACCGGTTTCGGCGTCCGGACAAATTGTCCGTGTCGAGGCGCTTCCCAAAGCTGTGCGGGTTACGCTTCGAAAATCCCGCTTAACGGGCGTGGCGCTCCCGGTGACGCCTGACCTGATACGTCTGACCCTTCGCGGTAAACAGCCGCCATTGATGGCGGGAGTCTGGATACAAGTCAGGGCGGTTCTGACGCCACCGCCGCCGCCGGCCATGCCCGGCAGTTTCGATTTCCAGCGACGGTTTTATTTCATGGAAATCGGCGCCACCGGATTTGCCATGGGGCGGGCTAAGATACTGAAGTCACGAGAAAATTTCGGTTTTAGCAGCAGGCTAACTCTATGGATCGACAATTTACGGCAGAAAATAGGAGAAAATGTTAGAAACCACCTGCCGGGGAATACTGGAACGGTGGCGGCAGCGCTTATGACCGGAGACCGAAGTTCCATCCCCAAAGGAATCCTGGATGCCGTCAGGGATTCGGGTCTCGCTCATCTGCTGGCCATATCGGGCCTCCATATCGGACTGATTGCCGGGTTGCTGTTATTCTCGATCCGCGCTTGTCTAGCGCTTGTTCCGTCGTTGGCGTTGTCGTACCCGATCAAAAAGTGGGCGGCTGCGGCGGCCATTATCGGGAGTTTCTGCTACGCCATCATTGCCGGCGCCACCATTCCAACCCAGCGGGCGTTTTTAATGATCAGTCTGGTGTTGCTGGCGGTTATGACGGACCGACGGGGAATATCCATGCGTTCGGTGGCTTTGGCGGCGACAATTATTTTATTGATCAAACCCGAAAGCTTGCTGGGCGCCAGTTTTCAACTGTCATTTGCGGCCGTCGTGGCGCTGATTGCGGTTTATGAGACTTTGCAAAATAGAGTTGGAACTGGCGACCGGGAAGGCTGGTTCAGAAAACCGGTCCGTTACTTGGGCGGAATCGCCTTGACCACCTTTGTGGCCGGAATGGCAACGGCGCCTTTTACGCTGTTTCATTTTAACCAAATTGCCCAGTTTGGCCTTTTCGCCAATGTCATTGCTGTTCCGATCACGGCTTTACTGATCATGCCATGCGCGGTTCTGGCTTTTGTCTTAATGCCGATCGGTCTGGAGGTGATTGGATTGGCGCCGATGGAAATCGGCATTGCAGGCGTTATTTTTGTCGCCCAGTCGGTTGCCGGATGGGGTGGGGCGGTTGTGTCAGCTCCGGCAATGTCCATGGTAGGCGTGTCGGCGATCGCTCTCGGCGGTCTGTGGCTTTGCCTGTGGCGGCAAACTTGGCGGTATGGCGGGGGCATAGCCATCGTTATTGGCCTGCTCACGGTATTTTTTCACCAGGCCCCGGATATTTTGATCGACGACAAGGGTAAATTGTTCGCGGTGACGGGTAAATCCGGCCATTTGATTCTATCGTCCCGGCGCCGCTCGTCCTTTGCCGGCGATGTGTGGTTGCGCCGGATTGGGCAAAATACATCCGAAAAACCTCGATTTCCCAAAGCCGGGTATTCAGCGGACGGTCTGATATCCTGTGATATTGTCGGCTGCATCTATCGGAAAAGCGGCAGAATAATAGCCCTGGTGACGGATCCCCGCGCGCTGTTTGACGATTGCCGTAACGCTGACATCATCGTCAGTGCCGTTCCCGTCAGGCGGCGCTGCCCGTCTGCAACAAGGGTGATCGACAAATTCGATTTGTGGCTTAACGGCGCCCATGCCGTATGGTTGAGTGATGGCGGCGTTCGGGTAAAAAGCGTTAATGATCTTCGAGGATCGCGCCCCTGGGTGCATCAAAAAACGCCTAAAGGATCTAGTACTTTCTGATCAGTCCAACCAGCCGGCCTTGAACATTGATGCGATCCGGGCCGAATATGCGGGTTTCGTAGTCTTTGTTGGCGGGTTCCAAAGCGACCGTATTGCCTTTTTTGTGCAGACGCTTCAGCGTTACTTCGCCGTCGTCCACCAACGCAACGACAATTTCCCCGTTCTCGGCCGTATCGCAGCGTTGGATTAGTACCGTGTCGCCGTCGTGGATGCCGGCCTCAATCATCGAATCGCCTTCAATTTCAAGGGCATAGTGTTCACCGCGGCCAATCAGACCGTCCGGAACGCCAACGTGCTGCGAATGATCGCGTAAGGCTTCGATGGGGGTGCCGGCAGCGATTTTGCCCAAAAGCGGCAGATCGATGATATCGTTGGCGGCAGTAGCCGCCTCCTGGGCCGGTAATTTGAAATCGCCTTTGATCACATTGGGCGAGAACGGACTATCGGCCTGTGCCGGGGGCATTTGCTGTTTGTTTTCAGGCAGTTTCAAAACTTCCAGCGCCCGGGCCCGGTGGGGAAGTCGGCGAATAAAACCCCGTTCTTCAAGGCCGGTAATCAGCCGGTGAATGCCGGATTTGGACTTCAAATCCAAGGCGTCCTTCATTTCGTCAAAAGAGGGAGAGACACCGGTTTCGTTGAGCCGGCTATCGATGAACATCAAAAGCTGATATTGCTTCTTGGTTAACATGAAATCCCCTTAACTTTTTATCGCCGTATCCTGAAAATTTTTGTCTGAATCACAATCTGGACGGTGATTTCAGTTAGGATACTATATATAGAACAAAACAAAAACGTTCACACATGTTCTAGTTTAGTTCTTTTTCGCGGTCAAGAGGGAGAATTGTAAAAATTTGAACTTTTTACGAAAAAATTCGTCCGGAATAGAATTCAGCCCTTATCGAGGCGTAGAATCTCGACCCGGTCACCGGCTTTGGCCTGCTCGGCGAATGGAGGACGGATAACCAGGCATTGGGCCCGGGCGAACAGGGCCAGCATGGAACTGTCCTGGCCGGTAAAGGGGGTCACCGTCAATTCACCGGCTTCGCCGATTCCCAGTTCCGACCGCAGATAGTCCTGGCGCTGATCGTTTTCTTTGAGATCGCTGGTTAAAATCGCCGTTTCTTTGCGATTTTCCAAATTTTCGGCTCCCAGCATGACATCCATGGCCGCTGTCAGGAACAGGGCGGCGGTCACTCCGGCCGAGACGGGGTTTCCGGGCAGGCCCAGCATGGGCGTATTATAAATATTACCGAAAATCAGCGGTTTTCCGGGGCGCATGGCGACGCGGCCGAAGGTAATATCCAGCCCTTCTTCACCCAGGACGTCCTTGATAAGATCGTAATCGCCGACCGAGGCGCCGCCGATGGTGACCAGCATATCCGTTCCCTTGACGCCGGCCAGCATGTTTTTGAGCGTTTCGGCGTCGTCTTCGGCAATACCGAGATTAACCGGAATACCGCCACGGGCGCGGACCAAAGCAGCGATTCCCAGGCTATTCGAGCTGATGATTTGGTTCGGCCCCACCGGTTCGCCCGGCATAACCAGTTCGTTGCCGGTGGCGAGAATAGCTACTTTGGGTCGTCGTATGACCTTGAGCCACGGTACATTCATGGCGGCGGCGAGAGCGATATCCCGGGAATTCAGAAGTGCCCCCGTCTTTAAAAGAACGTCGCCTTCCGTGAAGTCGAGACCGGCCGGGCGGATATACCGGCCTGCGATGGGATTTTCCTTCATGGTGATCTGATCGCCATCGGCGTCCGTATCTTCCTGAATAACCACAGCATCGACGCCTTTGGGCAGGGGGGCGCCGGTAAAAATACGTGATGTCTGTCCGGGGCCGACGACACCGTCAAAACCATCGCCGGCGGCCGATTCGCCGATTTGGGTCAGGGTTACGGGAACGTCGGCCACATCTTCCGCCCGCACGGCATAGCCGTCCATGGAGGATACCGCCACGGGTGGCTGGGTAATCCGGGAGGCGACATCTTCGGCCAGAACTCGCCCGATGGCTTCGGCGACACTGACGACCTCGGCGCTCAAACGGGAAACGCCGGCCAGGACATTGGTCATGGCTTCGTCGACCGATATCATGCCTTTAGTTGTCTCGGGCATCGAACTCTCCCGATTTGCCGCCCGCTTTGTGAATCAGGCGTATATCGGATAGGCGCATGCCGCGATCAACCGCTTTGCACATATCGTAAATAGTCAGCGCCGCGACAGAAACCGCCGTCAGAGCCTCCATTTCGACACCTGTCTTACCCTTTAGTTTACAGGTCGCCTCAATATCGACGGCGTTGCGGCCGGGATCGCAGATCAATTCGACCTTGACCGATGACAGGTTCAAAGGGTGGCAGAGGGGGATAAGGTCGGGCGTTCTTTTGGCGCCCATGATCCCGGCCAACTGGGCGACCGACAGGACATCGCCTTTTTTAACGCCCTTGTCACTGATCAGTTTCAGGGTTTCCGGTTCCATATAAACGGACCCGGAGGCCGTTGCCGTCCGCTCGGTCATATCTTTTTCAGAGACGTCGACCATGACGGCGTTTCCCTCGGCGTCGAGATGGGTAAGTTTACTCATGGTAATTAAGCGTGCGCTCTTTCAGTTGTTTCATTCAGACCCAGTAATTGCCGGGTCGCCGCCGCAACGTCGTTTTGGCGCATGAGAGATTCCCCCACCAGAAAACAAGTCACGCCGACGTCGGCCATTCTTTTCAAATCATCGTGGCTGTAAAGCCCCGATTCGCTGACCAGTAAAGTATCCCGGCCCGCCAAAGGTGCAAGACTTTCCGTGACATTCAAATCAACTTCCAGGGTTTTCAGGTTGCGGTTGTTGACGCCCAAAAGCTGCGGCGACAAATTTAACGCGCGTTCCATTTCCTCTTCGTTGTGCACTTCGTTCAACGTGTCCATCCCCAGATCTTCCGCCGTCTGCTTTAATTCCATAGCCAAATAGTCGTCCAAAACCGCCATGATCAAAAGAATGCAATCGGCGCCGAGGGCGCGGGATTCGACGATCTGGTAGGGATCGATCATGAAATCTTTGCGCAGGACCGGCAGGTCGACAGCGTTTCTGGCCGCCACCAAATAGTCGTCACGACCTTGGAAGTAAGGTTCATCGGTGAGGACCGAGAGGCAGGCGGCGCCACCGGAAGAATAGGCTTCGGCCAATTTGGGCGGATCGAAGTCTTCCCGGATCAAACCTTTGGAGGGAGAGGCTTTTTTAATTTCCGCAATCAGCCCGAAACCGGCGCCATCCCGCGCCGTTTTCAGGCGTTGGATGAAGCCGCGTGGCGGTTTAGATTTTTCCGCTTTTTTAATGAGTTGCGCTTCCGTCACTTGCCCTTTGCGGGATTCCACGTGCAGCCGGGTCTTGGCGCAAATCTCCTGCAAGACGTCACTCAATCGGGCTCTCCGGTATCTTCGTTGGTGATCGCGATCATTGTTTCGAGGGCTTTCTTGGCATCGCCCGAATCAATGGCGTTGGCTGCCATGGCGGCCCCGTCCTTTAGGTTTTCGACTTTGTCGCCAACGATCAACGCCGCGGCGGCATTGAACAAAACGACGTCCCGATAGGCGCCTGGTGCACCATCCATCAGGTCCCGGATCGCTTGGGCGTTGGTTTCCGCATCACCGCCTTTTAAGTCCTTGGGCTTGGCGATGGCAAGTCCTGCCTCTTCCGGACTGACCTCGAAGGTCGATACTTTGCCGTCTTTTAGTTCTGCGACATAGGAGGGGCCGGTGGTGGTTAGTTCATCGGTGCCGTCCGACCCGTGCATAACCCAGGCCCGCTCGCTCCCCAATTTCCCCAGGGTTTCGGCAATGGGCTCGATCCAGTCCTTGGAGAAAACGCCGGTGAGTTGCCGTTTCACACCCGACGGATTGCAGATCGGACCCAAAAGATTGAACAACGTGCGGGTCGCCAGTTCGACGCGGGGACCGGCCACGTGGCGCATGGCGCTGTGATGACGGGGGGCCATCATAAAACCAATGCCGGCCTCTGTCATGGACCGGGCGATAAGGGAAAAATCGGCATCCGTATTAATGCCTAGCGCCGTCAAGGCATCCGCCGCACCGGATTTCGATGACAAGGCCCGGTTGCCGTGCTTGGCGACAGGTATGCCGCAGGCGGCCACAACAATTGCCGCGCCGGTGGAGATGTTAAAGGTGCCGGAACCGTCGCCGCCGGTACCAACCACGTCCATGGCGCCTTTGGGTGCCTCGATATAGGCGGCTTTGGCCCGCATGGCCCGGGCGGCGCCGGTAATTTCGGCGACCGTCTCGCCCCGTACCCTCAGCGCCATCAAGAAGCCGCCGATTTGCGATGGCGTGGCGTCGCCGTTCATGATGATCTGGAACGCTTTTTCCGCCTCGGTTTCATCCAGGGCATTGCCGTCGGCCACTTTGGCGATAAAGCCTTTCATTTCCTGTAAGTCGTTGCTCATGCCCCGTTTATCCTATGTTGGAATTTGATCGAGAAAGTTTTTTAGCAAACGATGGCCATGTTCCGAAGCGATACTTTCGGGATGGAACTGAACACCGGACATTTGATGATCCCGATGGGCAATGGCCATAATCAGCCCATCGTCGGTTTTTGCCGTGATCTCGATTTCATCCGGCCAACCGCCCGGATCCAGCATGAGCGAGTGATAGCGCGTCGCATCGAAAGGATCGGGCAGGCCCAAGAACATATCGTGGGCGGTGTGATTAATTTTACTGACCTTACCGTGCATCGGTTGGGGCGCTCGGACCACACGGGCGCCGAACACTTGTCCGATGGTCTGGAAGCCGAGACAAACGCCAAACACGGGAATCGATCCCGCCGCTTTTTCCACCAGATCTAGGCAAATACCCGCTTTGTCAGGATCGCAGGGACCCGGTGAAATCAGGATTGCACTGGGATGCATGTCCATTGCCTCAGCCGCCGTTAAGGCATCATTTCGCCTCACCTCAACCTCCGCACCCAATTCGCCCAGATAGTGCCAGAGGTTGTAAGTAAAGCTGTCGTAATTATCAATTAATAACAACATATCAAGCCGTTGTAATAATATTCTAAAGTTTTAATTTAAAACAAAATGACGTCCAAAGGTAAGCGGACGCCACAATGCAAGGGGTTAGGGTCATCGTCAAGCGTTGGAATTATATCGGGCAATTTTTTTCCACACTTGCACTTGACCTTCCATTGACTGGAAAGTCCATATAAACATTCTATCTTAGTGGAAGGTTAGGATTGCCCCAATGGATGCGATGGAAAATACCGCGAGTGATAAAACCGCCAAAGACCCTGTTTGCGGCATGATGGTCGACCCGGACAAGACGGAACATTCGGTTCCGTTCGAAGGCGACGATTACTATTTTTGCTGCAATGGATGCGCCACTAAATTCGGTGCCGACCCCATAGGCTATCTGACCACTACCGATCCGGTTTGCGGCATGACGGTGGATATTCGCAAAAAAGCCGAAAATAACTTCGAACACGACGGTAAAACATATTTTTTCTGCTGCCAGGGGTGTGTGACAAAATTCAGCCTGGATCCGGAAAATTATCTTGATCCGTCGCCGGTTGACGAAGAAGAGGGCGATCCCAACGCCTTATATATTTGTCCCATGTGCCCGGAAGTGGAGAACATCGGTCCCGGCGCCTGTCCGAGCTGCGGCATGGCATTGGAGCCCGCCGATCCCTTGGCGTCGTTAAAATCGACCGCCAATCCGGAACTGGAGGACATGACCCGCCGGTTCTGGCTGTCGCTGTCTGTCGCTTTGCCGACGTTAATACTGGCCATGGGCGACCTGATACCGGGTCAGCCTATTCAAACGATCATCAGCGACAATGTCAGCGTCTGGCTGCAATTTATTCTGGCGACGCCTGCCGTTTTATGGGCAGGATTTCCGTTTTTCGAACGCGCCTGGGTGTCAATCGTCAGCCGCAATCTTAATATGTTTACGTTGATTGGGATTGGCGTGGGTGTTGCCTATATCTACAGCGTTTTTGCCGTATTGGCGCCGGAACTGTTTCCGCCGTCATTTAAAACCGAGAGTGGGGTCATCGCCGTCTATTTCGAGGCGGCGGCGGTCATCGTCACCTTGGTCATGTTGGGTCAGGTACTTGAACTGAAAGCCCGTGCGGAAACCGGCGGTGCGCTGCGGGCGCTGCTGGATTTGTCGCCCAAAACGGCCCGCCTGATATCCGATGACGGTATGGAAAAGGATGTGCCACTGGAAAACGTCAAGGTGGGCGATCTTCTGCGCGTGCGCCCGGGTGAGGCCGTCCCCGTGGATGGCGTTGTTTCCGACGGGGCCAGCACGGTCGACGAATCCATGATTACCGGTGAAGCCATTCCCGTTACCAAAAATGTAGAGGATACGGTGACGGGCGGCACGCTCAATCAAACCGGCAGTTTCGCCATGACAGCCGAGCATGTGGGATCGGAAACCCTGCTGGCGCAAATCGTCGGGCTGGTGGCCGAAGCCCAACGCAGCCGGGCGCCGGTACAACGTATCGCCGACCAGGTCTCCGGTTATTTTGTCCCGGTGGTCGTCGGGTCGGCCGTAATTACCTTTATCATCTGGGCCTGGGTCGGCCCGGAACCCCGTATGTCCTTCGCCCTTTTAAATGCGGTCGCCGTGCTGATCATCGCTTGTCCTTGCGCCTTGGGATTGGCGACCCCCATGTCGATCATGGTTGGCACCGGGCGGGGCGCCAATGCCGGCGTTCTGATCCGTAGCGCCGAGGCTTTAGAGCGGATGGAAAAAATAGATACGTTGATCGTTGATAAGACCGGCACTCTGACGGAGGGAAAACCAAAAGTCGTCGGCATCCATGCCGAAAACGGTTTTGATGAAAGTGACGTGCTGGAATTTGCCGCCAGTTTGGAAAAAACCAGCGAACATCCCTTGGCACAGGCAGTCATCACCGCCGCCGAAGAGAAAATGCTTCCATTGAAAGATGTCGACAACTTCGAATCCGTACCGGGTAAAGGCGTGCAGGGGCATCTTGGCGGCCGCCATATTGCCGTTGGAAACCAAGCCATGTTCGAGGGCAGGGACAATCAGATTTCAGGCCTGCCCGTTGACCTGGCGTCCAGGGGACACACGGTGATTTACCTACTCGTGGACAATAAATTGGCTGGCTACCTTCTCGTTGCCGATCAGATCAAGCCGACCACCCGGCAGGCGATCGAAAAGCTTCGCACCGCCGGTATCGAGATCATCATGGCGACGGGAGATTCGCGAGAGGCTGCCGGTTCGGTTGCCGCCGAACTGGGCATAGATCGGTATGAAGCAGCCGTATTGCCCGACCGCAAAGGAGCATTGGTTAAGGAGATACAAAGTGAAGGCCGGGTCGTGGCCATGGCCGGTGACGGTGTCAATGATGCGCCGGCTTTGGCCCAGGCGGATATCGGCATCGCCATGGGGACGGGCGCCGATATCGCCATGCAAAGCGCTGAGGTAACCTTGGTGAAGGGTGATTTAAACGGCATATTGCGGGCGCGTAGCCTCAGCGTTGCGACCATGAAAAACATTCGGCAAAATCTCTTTTTCGCCTTTTTTTACAACAGTATAGGCGTTCCCATTGCCGCCGGTGTTCTATATCCGTTTTTCGGTTTGCTGCTGAGCCCGATGATCGCCAGCGCCGCAATGAGTATGAGTTCCGTATCCGTCATCGGCAATGCGTTGCGCCTCAGAAATACACGACTTTAACTTCAAAAACAGTTTTTTTGTTGGGGAACCGAAATGAATATTGGAAAAGCATCAGAGTTGAGTGGCGTTCGGGCTAAGACCATCCGCTATTATGAAAGTATCGGTTTGATCCCTGAACCGCCAAGAAGGGAAAGTGGATACCGCGACTATGGATTGCCTGATATCGAAACATTGAAATTCGTGCAAAGGGCCCGGAATCTGGGATTTACCATTAAGGACGTGAGTGATCTCTTGAATTTGTGGAACGACAAAAACCGCGCCAGTTCGCGGGTGAAGGAACTGACGCAGCGTCATATCCAGGAAATCGAAGGCCGAATTGATGAATTGGAAAGCATGCGGCGAACCTTGATCGACCTCTCCAACAAATGCCACGGAGATGACCGGCCCGACTGCCCGATCCTCGATGATTTGGCCTCAAGCTTAAACGGTAATAGAGCGTAAATGATTTTTGCGTAGGTTCCGAACTTGAAGTCACGCCTGTTTTAGGGTGCTGTTAGTGTGGAGTTCGGCCAATTGCCGCCAATTCAGTTAAATAATCTTATCGGCGCGTTGCGCGCCCGCGTACCGAACCACCTTTGGTTATTCGGCGCGGTTGCCTTGTTGGCGGTGATCGTCGGTGTTGCAGGCGCACTCAGCTTGAAAAATAACGGTAAAGACCGTCAGAAAATTGACCATGTGGTGAATGGCTCAAATGGGGTGGTCAATCCAGTACCCCAAAAAAGAACCATTAAACCTGCAGAAAACAAACCGGCTGAAAAGCAGGCTGAATCGAATGTCGAACCGGATGTGCCTTCCACTGCGAAACCGGAGCTGGCGCCCGTACCGGACCCTGAACCGGACCCTGAACCTGAAATCCATTACGAGGAGCCGCTGCCGGAAACGGTTCATGAAACGGCGTCGCTGCCGGAGCCAGTGCCTGATTTAGTGTTAAAAGAACCGGTGATCGTTCCCTATGCAGGATTCCCCGCTTGGCGAAAATACGCCAGGAATATGGCGGACATTCCACCGGGACCGCAGATTGCCATTGTGATTGATGATGCGGGGATCGATCGGCGCCGGACGGCGCAGGCGATCAATCTGCCGGGGCCGTTGACCATCGCTTTTTTGACCTATGCCGGGGCCTTGGAGAAACAAACGAAAGCCGCCCGTCAGGCGGGGCACGAAATAATGGTTCATATGCCCATGCAGCCGATGAATGCGGACGTGGACCCGGGCCCAAATGTTCTAACGAATTCGTTGTCGCCCGAAGAGACGTTGAAACGTATTGTCTGGGGCCTGGACCGTCTTCAGGGTTATGTGGGCGTCAACAATCATATGGGCAGCCGGTTCACCGAATATGCCGGTGGTATGGAGATTTTGCTCAAGGAACTGAAGCGAAGGGGACTGCTTTTTCTCGATTCCCGCACCTCTACCAAAAGTGTCGGCGCCGGCATCGCTTTGGCCATCGATCTGCCGTTTGCCGAACGGAACGTCTTTTTGGATAATGTTCCGGAGGTTGCTGCCGTTAACAAACAACTGAAATTATTGGAGAGTGTCGCCAAGCGCCAAGGCTACGCCATTGCCATCGGCCATCCACGGGATGCGACCATCTTCGCACTTTCCCAATGGTTGGCGGTCATCGCCGAAAAAGGCCTGGTGCAAGTGCCGATCAGCGCCATTGTTGCCCGCCGGCAGGGGATGGCCCAAGTGGGGCTTCCTGTGGAGCCTAAAAAGTCAGAATAATCTTGCCCCGAATATGGCCCGTTTCCGATTGCCGGTGAGCTTCGGCGGCTTGCGCCACGGGGTATTCGTGGACGGGTAGGGGGTTAAGGGCGCCCTCGGCTGCCAATGCCATCAATTTGCGCAAGGGGCTGCCTTCATCCTTGACCATCACCACTTTGGTGGTGACGCCGTAAGTTTCCGATAAATCCTCTATCGGGGCGGCATTGACGCAGACCATTGTGCCGCCCTTTTTTAGGACCTCGTAGGAGCGTTTGTGTACTTCGCCGCCCATGGTGTCGAAAACCACGTCCATATCAGATAGTTCCTCGGTGAAATCCTGATGGTCATAGGCGATCACAGGCGACGCACCGAGGGATTCGACGAAATCGACATTGGCTTGGCTGCAAGTGGCGCTGACGGCCGCCCCTAGATGACGGGCAATCTGAATGGCGTACCCACCCACACCCCCAGCACCGGCATGAACCAAAACGCTTTTACCATCTAATTCGCCGGCATCTTCGGCGATGGCGATCCAGGACGTGACGCCGGAAAGGGGAATACCTGCTGCTTCTGCAAAAGACAGCGAACTCGGCATAGGAGATACTCGGTCTGACGGCAAGGTCACCAATTCGGCATAGGAGCCTTTTTCGCGCCCAGGAACGAATACAACGTTGTCGCCGGGGTTGAAGTCCGCAACGTCGGTTCCGACCGCTTCGACCACGCCGGCGCCGTCCCGTCCGGGGGTGACCGGAAACTGCTGGGGAAAAACTTTCTGCAAATAGCCCGCCCTGATTTTCCAATCGATGGGATTGACGCTGGCGGCTTTAACCAGAATTTTGACTTCGCCCGGCGCCGGATCGGCGGCATCGGGAAGGTCGCTATATTGCAATACGTCAGCAGATCCATATTCATTATAAATTATTGCTTTCATTCCAAATTCCTCCCGTTACTCATTTATTCAGGCGGGCCTCAAGGTCATGGCGCTTGATTTTACCGTTGGCGCTCCGCGGCACCTGGTCGGCTGCAATAAAGTAAATTTCTTTGGGGCATTTAAAGCCCGCCAGTTTTTGCCGGCACATTTGCTGCACATCGTCCGCCGTCAAGCTATCGGCGGCCGGAACGACAAAGGCGACGGGTATCTCACCCCATTTTTCATCGGCTTGGCGTACCACGGCGGCATCTTCTATCTGGGGTGCGGCCAGCAGGACCTGCTCGATTTCAGCCGGGTACACGTTTTCGCCGCCGGTTTTGATCATATATTTGGCGCGGTCGACAAAATCGAGGGTTCCGTCGTCGTTGCGGCGCAGCATATCGCCGGTCCGGAACCAGCCGACTTTGAAATCCGATTGGTTGGTTTCGTCCGCCTGCCAGTAGCCACTGAACAACGTTGGGCCGCGGACCTCGAGGATTCCGGGCTCGCCGACGGCGACTTCCGAACCGTCCGGATTGACGAGACGGACCTCGCAAAACGAACTCTGCCGTTTCGACAGTTTTTCGGGGGCCTCGCCGACCGGAATCAAATTGCCGGTGGCTGGCGGGAAGCCGACTTCGGTGGACCCGAAGCTGTTGAGATAAGGCGCATCCAATAATGAGGTGAGTTCCGCTATCTGCTGGCGGGGTACCAGATCCGGCATGACGCCCACTACTTGAACATTTTTGACCAGGGTTTCGGTGTTTTTGAGAGCCGCAATGAAGGATGCCGTCATACCGGGCACCGCGATAAACCAGCCGATATTCTCGTTGGCCACCGCATCGAGAAGAGCCGCCTCGTCGTAACCGTCGATGACGATTACTTTTCCACCCCGCAGCAAAGTCCCGATTGAGGGGTCGGTTGATCCCATGTGGCAGAGGGGCGTCCAGGCGGGGAAGGTATCGTTGAACGGCAGCATAACCTCGGTCGCGCCGGTCATGGCGCGGGCGATCATGGCCCGATGGCTGATAACCGCGCCCTTTGGTAGTCCCGTGGTGCCACTCGTATAGAGAATGATGAAACCGTCTTCCTGCGATACGTTATATTTGGGTTCTTCGGGCGAAGATGCCGTTAACAGGGCTTCATAGTCGGAACCCAGTATCAATTGCTCCGACGGCTTATATCCTTCGTCGGACAAGGTTACGGCGTACTCGTCCTGCAAAATGACCAGTTTGGGTGAGACCAGTTCGATGCAGTAAATCAGTTCTTCGCCAACCAACCGCCAGTTGATACAGGCGGCAATGACGCCAATTTTAGCTGCCGCCAGTTGAATTTCCAGATATTCGGCTCGATTTCGGGAAATCAACGCCAGTCGGTCGCCGCTGGACAAACCCCTATCGGTTAAAGCGTTGGAAAGTCGGTTGATCCGGTCGTTTAGTTCGGCGTAAGTCCGGTGAATGGCGCCGCAAGAAAGGGCGATAGCGTTGCCGTTGGCGCGTACCTGCTGGGTAAACAGACCGCCGACCGACGATGAACCGGCGGCAAGTATATTGGCGGATGGTTGAAAACTGTCACCTGCCATATCGTTTAATTCTCCCCAACGGCGAATTTCACGGCTTCTTCCGCCGCCCGGATCAAGGCACGCGCTTTGTTTCGGCATTCCTGGAATTCGGAATCCGGATCACTGTCGGCAACAATGCCTGCGCCAGCCTGTACATAGAGGGTTTTGTCCTTTAGTACGGCCGTTCGGAGGGCGATGCAGGTATCCATATCGCCGTTGGCCCCGAAATAGCCGATGCAACCGGCATAAATGCCGCGTTTTACCGTCTCCAACTCGTCGATAATCTCCATCGCCCGGACTTTCGGCGCACCGGAGACCGTGCCCGCCGGGTACCCCGACATCAAAGCGTCGATGGCGTCGTGTTTATCATCGTCAATCTCACCCTCGACGTTGGAGACGATATGCATGACGTGGGAATAGTGTTCGATAATCATCTGATCGGTGACATTCACAGTGCCGATTTTGGCCACCCGGCCCACATCGTTGCGCCCAAGGTCGAGCAACATCAGATGCTCGGCCAATTCCTTGGGATCGGCCAGCAAATCATCGGCCAATTCCTTGTCTTCGGTCGCATTTTTTCCCCTCGGGCGGGTGCCGGCGATGGGGCGGATGGTGACCCGTCCGTCCCGCAGCCTCACCATCAGTTCCGGGCTGGAGCCGATAATCGAGAAATCGCCGAAATCGAGAAAAAACAGAAAGGGCGACGGGTTAACGCGCCGGAGCGCCCGGTAAAAGGACAGGGGCGGCAGGTCGAAAGGGACGGAATAGCGTTGCGACAGGACCACCTGAAAAACATCGCCGGCAAGAATATATTCTTTGCCCTTGTTGACGATGTTATGGAATTCTTCTTGGGTCATATTGGAGACCGGTTCCGGTAAATGCGCGATATCGATGTCTTCGTCGGACGGCCGGGGGAGAGAGGCCGCCAGATCATCCAAAATCCGGCCAAGACGCGACAAGGCTTTTTCATAGGCGATTTCAGCCGACACGTCGCTGTCGGGCCGAACCGGCGTAACCACGGTTATTTGATCTTCAATGGTGTCGAAGACGGCGATAATCGTGGGACGAAGATACTGACCGTCCGGCACGTCGATGCCGCTAGGGTTGTTGTCCGGGATATTTTCCACCAGCCGGATCGAATCATATCCCATATAGCCGAAGAGGCCGGTCGTCATGGGTGGCATGTTATCGGGTAAATCGACTGTTGATTCCGCCAGCAAGGCCCGAAAAGAGGCCAAAGCGCCTTTTTGTTCTGAGATTGGGCAGGCTTCGAAGTCGGAATTGTCCTCTAAGGCGTTGCGGTTGATATCGGCACTGTCACCGAAACACCGCCAGATTAAATCCGGGCGCAGGCCCAAGAACGAATATCGGCCCCGGATTGCGCCGCTCTCCACGGATTCGAGTAAAAAACTGTTGGCTTCGCCTTTGGCCAGCTTGATCATCGCTGAAACCGGCGTTTCCAGATCGGCAATCAGTTTGGTCGATACGACTTGGGCTCGACCGGCGCTGTATTCGGTTTCAAACGCGTTAAGGTCGGGCGAAACCTGCATGATGTTATGCTAGTTGATCTCGTCAACGGCTTTGCGGTTGACGGTGACGCCGATTTTATTCCGCAGGGCATTGCCCAATTGAACCGTCAGGTCTTCCGCCAATCCGCCGCTTAGCTGATCCTTCAACTGATCGAACCCCTTTTTGTCGGCAACGGGATCGGCCGCTTTGATTTCCTTCAAAACTGCGATGAAATGGGCGCCGTTGCCTTCTGCCGAGACCGCGTCGCCGGAAGCCGCTTTAAAGAGCTTACCGATGAGTCCGCCCGGCAGCTGTTGTTTCAATCCTTGGCCATTGCGGAGGAACGGTTCGGTGGTTTTGGTGGTCAAATTCAATTCCTTGGCAATATCGCCAATTTTTGCCGAGCTTTTCAGACCTTCCATCAGTTTTTTGACGTTTTTGTCCGCGGCTTTGGATTGTTGATCCTCTTTCCACACGGTCGCGACTTTGGCGAAAACGGTATCAAAGGGTCTCAACGCCGGGGGAATGGTTTTATCCACATGAAGAATAAAATACCCGTTCTGGCCATCGTCGGTAAGATTGCTGTCTTCGCCATCGGGGGTTTCAAAGGCCGTTTTAACGACTCCCGGGGTTATATCTTCGACCTGTTTCTCTTGAACATTTTGGCCGCCATTGGACAAAAACGGAATCTTCCGAACTTTGAAATTCAGGCGTTTGGCCGCCTCTTCGAGAGTTGCGCCGCCACCCATTTCGTCCTCGAATTTATTCGAAAGATCGTAGAGCGTATCGACCGCCAGTTCCTCGGCTATATTCTTTTTAATGTCGCCACCGACATCGGCCAGAGTCTTTAACGTGGCAGCCTGAATAGCGCTCACACGTAGAATATGCCAACCCAGAACGGTTTTGACAGGTTCGGAAAAAGTGTTGGGGGCCAGTTTAAACGCCGCGTCGGCCAATTCGGGCAAAGGAAGAAGATTGCGGCTTAGGGTACCGAGTTCCATTGTGGATTTTTCGATATTCAGGTCGTCTTTGGCGACTTTAAAAAATTCACCGCCTTGCAAGAGTTTCCGGTAGACCTCGCGAACTTTCTTTTCGTCGGACGCCAGAATCTGCTGAATGGTTCTTTTTTCAGGGGTTTTGAACTCGTTAATGCGGTTCTCGTATTCCTCTTTGATGCGGGCTTCCGGCACTTGGATTTCATCGACGACGTCGTTGATACGCATTTGAACCAGTGTCACCTCGCGGAATTCCGGCGCCGTGAACAGCTTGGCGTTATCCTTGTGGTATTTCTTCAACATCTGGTCATCGACCGGCGGAATGGAGCGAATGGCCTTGTGGTCAATCCGCAGGACCTCTGCGATCCGCTTTTCATTACGGTATCGATAGATCGAATCGGCTAAAGCTGCGGGGGCCTTGCGGCCCAACTCGATACCGCTCAGCAGCTGGCTGCGCATCAAATCACCGCGAAATAAAAGGGCATAGCTGCTCTCGTTGAGACCGGCATTATAGATGGCCTGGGTGAATATATTGCGGTCGAAATGGCCGGTCGAAGATTGGAAGCGCGGGTCAGCCTTGATTTCCTTGGATACCAGGACGTCGTCCACTAACAGTCCGATGTCCTTGGCGCCTTCGGAAAACAGCCGCCGTTGAATCATCTGATCCAGCACCGAATCGACCACGCCCAAGGCCCTGGCCTGTTCGGTGGTGAAATCATTGCCAAACAGGCTGCGCATTCTGTTAACCCTTTGATTAAACTGGGTCGATAGTTCGCGGGGGGTAATTTCCAATTCCCCGATAGTCGCCACAGCGGAGTTGGTCGGCCCCGGCGTGATGTAGTCGCCAACCCCCCAAATACCAAAGCTAATAATAAGCAGCCCAAGCAAAATCTTGGCGCCCCAGTTCATAATAGATTTGCGAAAGTTGCCTGACATATTCCGATCCGAAATGCGTTAAATTAATGAGGATAATATACCTGCCTCGAAAGAGCGCGGCATCATAAGAGCGTGAAGGGCAGGCGGCAATACAGAATAAGCGAAATAGCAAGAATACGGATCAATGTGGCCAGTGCCGAACGGCTGTGATAAAGAGACGCCGTTTCTATCGAATAGTCCGAAGGAAAAGACCCCATGAGCAATACCAGACGGCCACTGATCGCGGGTAACTGGAAAATGAATGGTTTACGTGCGGAAGCGATCGCCCTAGCCGGTGATTTAGCTTCGAAGATGAAGGACAATCCGTCGTCTTCCTTTGATATGCTGTTATGTCCGCCGGCAACAGGCATTGAAACCGTTGGTACGGCAACGGCTGATTCCGGTCTTTTTTTGGGTGGGCAAGACTGCCATGCCAATCAATCGGGCGCCCATACCGGCGATATCAGCGCCGAAATGCTGGCCGATGTGAATTGCGCCTACGGCATTGTCGGCCATTCCGAGCGCCGTACCGATCATGGTGAAGGTGATGATACGGTAAAAGCCAAAGCCGAAGCGGCACTGCGGGCGGGATTGATCGCTATTGTCTGTGTCGGCGAGACTGAAGAGCAAAGAGACGCCGGTAAGACCATGGACGTCGTCGCCGACCAGATCTCCGGCTCGCTGCCCGATGGCGCATCGGCGGCGAGTCTTGTGGTTGCTTATGAGCCCGTCTGGGCCATCGGCACCGGCAGGACGCCGACCAGCGACGAGGTACAGGAAGTCCATGCCATGATGCGGCGTAAACTGGGTGAACTTATCGGCGAAGAAGAGGCCGGTAAAACCCGTTTGCTCTATGGCGGATCGGTGAAGCCGGCCAATGCCGTTGAACTGATGGGGCTTGAGGACGTCGACGGCGCGCTGGTTGGCGGCGCCAGCCTCAATGCCGACGATTTTTGGGCTATTGCACAAAGTTGTCCGTAAAAAGTCACGAACGAACTATTACTACTGGTCAAAACCCTAGCGACAGTCTAAAAAGCGCCTAAATTATGCACATATTTGTGCCGTTGGAATTTACCACGGCTAATTAAGCGGAATCGGAAGAACGTTATGACGACAGTAGTTATCGTTATTCACTTGCTGTTGGCGATTGCCATGATCTTTTTGGTATTGATCCAACAAAGCGAAGGCGGCGGCCTCGGAATCGGCGGTGGCGGCGGCGGTGGCGGCGGTATGGGTGGTTTTATGACCGGACGCGCCACGGCAAACCTGTTGACCCGGTCAACGGCCATTCTCGCAGCGGCTTTTTTCGTCACCAGTATGACCTTGGCGATCATGGGTGATCAGGGCCGCCAGCGGGGTTCGATCCTGGATCGTACGCCGGAACCGGCGAATCAAACGCAGACACCGGCGTTACCGGCCTTACCACCGGTGCCAAGCGCGCCAAGCAAGTAGGAAATAATGCAACAAATTCAAAGAGTTGAAAAAGAGGCGGCAAAATTGTCGCCTCTTCTCTTTTTAGCCGGCTTCAGTTGATATAGATTATCGGTCCATGACGCGTTTTATATTTATTACCGGCGGCGTGGTTTCCTCATTAGGAAAAGGGCTGGCTTCAGCGGCTCTCGCCTCTCTCCTCCAAGCTCGTGGTTTCAAAGTCCGGCTTCGCAAGCTGGACCCCTATATCAATGTCGATCCCGGCACCATGAGTCCCTACCAACATGGCGAAGTTTATGTCACCGACGACGGCGCCGAAACCGATCTCGATTTGGGCCATTATGAACGCTTTACCTGCGTCGATGCCCGCCAGAGCGATAATGTGACCACCGGTCGCATCTATTCCGACGTCATCGCCAAGGAACGGCGGGGTGAATATTTGGGCGCGACGATCCAAGTCATCCCCCATGTCACTGACGCCATTAAGGAATTCGTGCTGTCTAACATCGACGACGAGGACTTCGTGCTGTGTGAAATCGGCGGCACGGTGGGCGATATCGAGGGACTGCCGTTTCTTGAAGCCATTCGCCAATTGGGGAATGAATTGGGCCGGGAAAGGTCCATGTATATTCATTTGACGCTGCTGCCCTACATCGCGGCGGCGGGAGAACTGAAAACCAAGCCGACCCAGCACTCGGTTAAGGAACTTCTGAACGTGGGAATTCAAGCCGATCTGTTGCTGTGCCGGGCGGATCGGGAAATCCCTGAATCGGAACGGCGGAAAGTCGGGCTTTTCTGTAACGTTCGTGAGGAAGCCGTCGTACCGGCCCTGGACGTGAAATCGATTTATCAAGTGCCTATCAGTTACCACGAACAAGGTTTGGACGAGGAAGTCTGCCGGCATTTCGGCGTCGATACGGTAAAACCCGACCTTTCCCGGTGGGAAGAAGTGGTCAAGCGCGCCATGCTGCCGGAAGGCGAGGTGTCCATCGCCGTCGTCGGCAAGTACACCGGCCTGCTGGATGCTTATAAGTCCCTGTCCGAGGCTCTGACCCATGGCGGTATTGCCAATAATATCAAGGTGAACCTGAAATGGCTGGAATCGGAGATATTTGAAGCCGATAACACGATCCACCATCTGGAGGACGTTCATGGTATCCTGGTTCCCGGCGGATTTGGAGAACGCGGCGCCGAGGGGAAAATCCAGGCGGCCAAGTTCGCCCGCGAACGGAATGTGCCCTATTTCGGCATTTGTTTCGGTATGCAGATGGCGGTGGTTGAAACCGCCCGGAATTTGGCGGGTATCAAGGGAGCCGGATCGACGGAATTCGGTCCGTGCAATGATTCCATCGTCGGGCTGATGACCGAATGGGAGAGAGACGGCGTGACCCACATGCGGGATGAGGAAAGTGATAAAGGCGGCACCATGCGTTTGGGCGCTTATCCCTGTAATTTGGGCGATAACAGCCGGGTTCGCCAGATTTATGGCGAGGCCGAGATCAGTGAACGGCACCGCCACCGGTATGAAGTCAATATGAACTATGAAGCCAAACTGGCGGACGCAGGTATGGTGATTTCCGGTAAATCACCGGACGGAATTCTGCCGGAAATCGTCGAAATCCCCGATCATCCGTGGTTTATCGGTGTCCAATTCCATCCGGAACTGAAGTCCCGTCCATTTGAACCCCATCCCCTGTTCACCGACTTTATCCGGGCCGCCGCCGACCAATCGAGGCTGGTTTAGTGGCAAATCACGTCAAAATCGGCAGTCTAACGGTCGGCAATGATTTGCCGATGACGCTCATTGCCGGTCCCTGCGCCATCGAAAGCCGGGATCATGCTCTGGAAATGGCCACAGCTTTGGCGGAAATCGGGGAAAAATTAAGTGTCGGGATTATTTACAAGTCCTCCTTCGACAAGGCCAACAGGACCAGCGTCAACAGCCCCCGCGGTATCGGCATGGCGGAGGCCCTACCCATTCTGGCGGAGGTGCGGGAAAAAACTGGTTTACCGGTCCTGACCGATGTGCACACAGCGGAACAATGCGTGACGGTCGCAGAGGCAGTGGACGTCCTCCAGATACCCGCTTTTTTGTGCCGCCAAACGGATCTTTTGATCGCCGCCGGCGAGACCGGCAAGGCGCTCAATATCAAGAAGGGGCAGTTCCTGGCACCGTGGGATATGGGCAACGTGGTGAGCAAAATAGAGACCACCGGCAACGTCAACACCATGGTTTGCGAGCGCGGCTCAAGCTTCGGATACAACACGCTGGTATCCGATATGCGATCGCTACCTATACTAGCGCATACCGGATGTCCCGTTATTTTCGATGCCACCCATTCGGTGCAGCAACCGGGCGGGCAGGGCAGTTCATCCGGCGGGCAAAGAGAGTTCGCGCCCATCCTCGCCAGGGCCGCCGTATCCATCGGCGTAGCGGGTGTTTTCATGGAAACCCACCAGGATCCGGATATAGCACCAAGTGATGGGCCAAATATGATTAAATTAAATGAGTTATCAGGAATTATTGAAGAGTTACTTCAATTTGATAAGCTTGCCAAAGAACGTCCTGTAAGCATCTGATAATTAAATATATAAATTTCATTTAACTGCTGAGAAGTATGTGCCGGCATTATCGTTTGATTCATCGTTCGATAATTTGTCGGATTCGATTTCGAGGTCTCTGAATTTGAATTGAAGTCAAATCTCCCCTTGATGAAATAGGTTTGACCCTGGCCGGTGGATTTATTTCTAATTTATATTATTACGAGAAATAACCAATCTTATCTTGCGAGGAATTTTGTCCGTCAGACGGCCTCCATTTTTGAACGGAAGTCGATTTAAATGCGCTCTCCTTGCGTCGGTCAGTTCGACCTAGTATGTATCCCGCACTGTATTATGCCTTTCAGAAGGAACCGATTACATGACCGCGATTATTGATATTCATGGCCGGGAAATTATGGATTCCCGAGGCAATCCCACCGTTGAAGTCGACGTGCTGCTGGAAACCGGTGCATCGGGCCGGGCGGCTGTTCCTTCCGGTGCCTCCACGGGTGTCCACGAAGCGGTCGAACTGCGGGATGGTGACAAAGACCGGTTCGGCGGCAAAGGCGTCCTGAATGCGTGTGAAAACGTTAACGGCGAGTTGTTTGAGACTTTGGTCGGTTTGGAGGCGGAGGAACAGGTTCATATCGATCAGACGATGATTAATCTCGACGGAACGGACAATAAGTCCAGGCTCGGCGCTAATGCGATCCTGGGCGTCAGTCTGGCGGTGGCCAAAGCGGCCGCCGAGGAAGCGGGTTTGCCGCTGTACCGCTACATTGGCGGTACTCAGGCCAGTTTATTGCCGGTGCCGATGATGAATATCATCAACGGCGGCGCCCATGCCGACAATCCCATCGATATTCAGGAATTTATGATCATGCCGATGGGGGCCGATACCTGCGCCGACGCCATCCGCATCGGCGCTGAAATCTTTCAAGCCCTGAAATCCGGCCTGAAGGATGCCGGCCACAACACCAACGTCGGAGATGAGGGCGGATTCGCCCCCGGCCTGGCAAGCGCCGACGAAGCCCTGGGGTTTATCGTCAAATCCATAGAAGCCGCCGGTTACAAGCCCGGTGACGATGTTGTTCTGGCTTTGGATGCGGCCTCCAGCGAGTTCTACAAAGACGGTAAATATGAATTAGAAGGCGAGGGGAAAAGCCTGGATGCCGGCGGGATGACTGCCTATTATGCCGATCTGGTCAGCCGCTATCCCATTGTTTCCATTGAGGACGGGTTGGATGAGGACGATTGGGACGGCTGGGCGACGCTGACGCGAGAATTGGGTGAAAAAATCCAGCTGGTCGGCGACGATTTGTTCGTGACCAATCCCAAAAGGCTGGCGGACGGCATTGAAAAGGATATTGCCAACTCTATCCTCATCAAAGTGAACCAGATCGGTACCTTGACCGAAACGCTGGCGGCCGTGGAAATGGCACATAAGGCCGGTTATACGGCGGTTATCTCTCACCGTTCCGGGGAAACCGAGGACGCAACCATTGCCGACATTGCCGTTGCCACCAATGCCGGACAAATCAAGACCGGTTCCTTATCCCGCTCCGATCGGTTGGCCAAATACAATCAGTTGATCCGCATCGAAGAGGAATTGGGTCTGGCGGCGCGGTTTGCCGGCGGAAATATTCTCAAATAACGGCCGCCCGGATTCATAAAATGGCCTTATTTTAACCGGATATTGAGGTTGAAAAGATAGGATTACGACGTTGCCGAGTTGTTCAATCCGCCCCCTGCACCGACCTTAGGAGAGCTATCACCTTGCCTACGAATGAAACGATAAA
>CAZNLR010000026.1:0-68668 GCA_964574215.1 uncultured Rhodospirillaceae bacterium
AAATCAGAAAACGTTCTGACACAGCCTGGGTCATTACCGGACTCTTTTATCGAGCTGGTGTGATGACCGCTTTCGGGCGTAGAGCCGTCATTTTCAGGCCATAACAAAACCACTGGTTTTCCGTGCACAACTCGGCATATATCCCTCTACATTAGATTTCATTTCTAATATCTCCTACCGTGCTCGATTCTTCGGAACTATTCGGCTAATAAAACGTCTCTAAATAGTGGGAGAAATTTCATGGTTAAAATTTGGGGGCGGCCGGATTCTTCGGCGACGCATAAGGTGATGTGGACCTGCATCGAGGCGGGTGTCGACTACGAGCTCATTCATCGGGGCGGCAAGTACGGTGGGCTGTTTGACGACGACTATGTGACCATGAACCCGACCGGGCGCATTCCCACCATCGAGGACGACGGCTATATCGGTTGGGAATCCAATTCCTGTGTCCGCTATCTGGCGGCCAAATACGCGGCGGGAACACTCTGGCCGGAAGATTTGCAGATACGCGCCGAGGCCGACAAATGGATGGACTGGCAGTGCAGCAACTGGATGCTCATCGTGCCGGCCTTCGCCTGGATGATCAGGGGCGAGACCACCTTCGGATCGGAATCGGGGGTTGAACCATCCCGGCTGAAATCCATCGAAGTCTACCAGATGCTGGAGGACCGGCTCGAGGGTCGTCCCTGGGTGACAGGTAACAACTTCACCATGGGCGACATCGCCTTGGCGCCCCGCGTTCATCAATGGTTGAATCTGGATTTGGAGATCCCCGGATTTCCCAACATCCGGGGGTGGTACGACCGTCTGAAAGACCGTCCGGCATTTAATCAGTGCTTTTCACTGCCGCTGACCTAAGGCGCGGCGTTCAATGACCAGTCATAGTGATAGACGCTGATATCCTGCACTTTGTCCAGGCGGGTACGAAGAGCGGGAGCGGCGAAATTCTTTAAATGTTCGATGATCTCCCGGTCATTGCCGCCGAAATCCTCTGCGTACCATTTGTAGAGGCTGGAAGCGCCGAGCTTGCCTTCGTCAAACCAGACACCCCGTGACCCGTTGATATAAGCCTTCGCGGCCAAGGTCATTTGCCGATCTACATTGGCCCCGGTATAGGGCTGATGCCACAATTCCGGACAGCCCAGGGAGGCGCAGTTCAGGACATAGTGAAGCCGCGGGTCTTTCCAAATTGGACGGAGAATTCTGTGCTCGATATCGTCGAGGCTGATTTTTTCTCCCTCCACCGTAACCAGTTTTTTTCCCCACGGCCCGACGGAGAAGAATCCGGGTGATATGTTTATTTTCAGGATGCTGTCCACCGGATAGTGATCGAGCACCACCTTAACCGTCAGAGCATTGTAAAGATTGATCCAAAAAGGAAGTTGTTGTTTGCGGGAGTGGCGGCTGACCGTTTGCCGGGTAAGATAGGAGAGATAATTTTCCAGAAGAACTTTGTCTTGGGGCGTGACCTTTTCATAACGCAATAAATTAGGATCGTCTTTGCGCCGAACCAGATATTTATTTAAAAAATCGCTCCATTCCTTGTGGTCGACTACGTTCCTTGATGCCGGGTTGTTTTCAACCCACCGCTGCCAGAGTTCCGCCTTGGGTGCGGCTTCGGCTGTCAGATGGCTTAAAACGGCAAAGCCACCAAAAAATGCCAGAATAAATCTCAATTTATTCACTGTTTGACCATGTTTGAAATATGGATGTTTCCACACCCGTTTCAATTATCAAGGCATAAAATGAAGCGTCGGGTGAGTTGTCGGACATGTCCGCTTCAATGTCCTTTCGGAGGCGATGGCCATATGCCGCTAGCATTTCTTTGTCCCAATATTCTTTCTCCTGGCCGGCTGAATGTTCGATGGCCCAGGCATGAAGTTCGTTGCAGCAAGGGCCTCCCAGGTTAAAAATCGTGCGATGGGCGTTGGGAAAATATCGCGTGATCCGGGACAGAGTCCTTGGTGTATATTGGCGTACACCGTGAAGCCCGTAAAGCGAAAGACAGGCCGCTGACGGAACCAAATGTATGTGTACCGTTTTGATATTTTGATTGTGCGCGTATTCGGCGGCGGCTGTGAAGAGCTCTAAGTCGTGGACCACATGTTCCAGAGCCGATTGAGAAACGAATAAATTACAGTTTACTTCCTTGAAAAGGTCATGAGTAAATTGGCCGTCAAATTTCGTAAATTGGCAGTTGGGGTTGGTCGCTGAAATCTCTTGCCAAGCTTCACCTTTTCGGACGTCGAGTCCGTGGTAGTTCAAGGAAATCTCACTCCAGTTTGCCAATTGGTTCGCGTACCTTCCGTTCCCGCAGCCAATGTCAAGTAGACTCAGAGTATCCAACTGTTGGGCCAACCGGGACCATGGAAGCGCCATCCAGAACAAATTTGACAACGTTCGAGAAGGAGTATTGTCATGGGCTAGACGATCCCAAAATTGATCCAGGTCACAAATAAATTGACGGAATTTCAGGCCACTATCCAACTCGGCCAAAGGATCGCGGTTATTTTGGATATTAAGATTAAACCAGAGCTTACTTTGATACAGGTCGAGAGAGAGATCACCGTTGAGGCCGTGATCCGATGAACTGCCGTCGATTTGTGGATTTAGGTAGGTCGGATCGGCCATGTTCAACGTGTCCTATTCATTCCTCTCCAGTCGGGCATCAAAAGAATAGACGGCATTGTGCCGACCCTGAAAGGATATCATTTCGATCACAAAAATAACGAATTTATTGTTTAGAAATAGGAGTCGGTGCTTGCCAATATGAGGCAACTGGAAAAACCGATTAAATAATTGAAGTCGCTATAATAAAAAGCTGTCCATAATCCTGCTCTATAGGAAACAAATTCATGCGGTTTCCGGTGCATTTCCCGATTTTGCTCTCTTCCTAAGCATCTTTTCCGTCAGTTTTGGCGCCACGCCCGGTTTGCTCCAGGGGCAGACGGCGAGGCAGATGGCGCAGCTCATATTCTCGTTGAAATAAAAGATGCATTTGTCGAAGTCTGTGTACCACTTGGTATCGCCCCGCACGATCTGCTTAACGTCGATGATAGCTTCCGGCGGGCAGGCGTTGATGCAGACCTGGCAGTTCTCACAGAAATCCTCGGAGCCGAATTCGTCCGGCTCGTCGGCGATCAGCGGAATATCGGTCATGATGCCGGCCAGGCGGAAGTTGGAGCCGTAGTCCCGGCTGATCATGGAGCCATGTTTACCCAATTGCCCGATACCGGCCTCGATGGCCGCCGGGATCAATAACACCGGTCCCGATGCCGGCCCACAATGGGGGTGGGCGTCCCAGCCCCGTTCCCGGATATAGCCGGCAACCTTTTTAGCGATCAGCGCCCCACGGCTGTAATGCGCCATGGTTTCCACCGATGTGGTGATGCTGGGCGCTTGGGATAAGTTGTCGAAATCCATTTTCATGGCGACAATGATGATCCATTGATACGTCAAATCGCTACCTTCGAATAACCATTCGGGGCGCATCTTAGCGATGCCCACCAGTTCTGCGCTGGCGTCCCGGGCCACATGCTTTACATTGGCGGTCCACTCTTCGGCGGACATATCGATTTTATCGTCGGCGATCTCGGGCAGGGGCAGGGCGTCGATCTCATAAGCCCTTTTTCTCGCTTCGGCCGCACGCTCGCTGTTGTTCTGCGAATAAAACCATAATTGCATTTGGCCGTGGGCGATGGTGTCCGGATCATGCCAGTAGATGCGAGTCGGGGAACGGCGACCCGTCTCGCCGACGCCGTTGATTTCACGGCCCGTTATTTCTGGGGCAAGCTTCACCTGCTCAGGATTGGGCTGAAAAGTATCTTTCCGTCCCATATTTTTTCCTCTTACGAAGATACGTCGGCGGGGACCTGATCAAAAATCATACTGCAAAGGAACTCAACAATTGCGTCGACACGGCGCGACGGGCCATTCAGGGCATAGTTGATGACAAAGCCGTCATGGGCCATGAATAGGAAGTGCGCCAGAATGTCGTCCGTCAACGCTGCTTTGGCGGAGTCCGGCACCGCTTTCCGAATTATGTCGGAAATTTTTTCCTCAGACCGCAAAAGCAGGTCCCTGGTATAAATTTCATCGGTTTTTCGGGTGACGATGGCTTGCATGTAATTGTTGGCGAAACAGTTGTTTTCGGCAGGTAATTCGCGAAACAAATATTTTAAAAGAAATCGCAATCGGTCCTTTGGATTCTTGATCTTATTCGCTTCCCGTTCCAGATAGTCGATACGTTCATCCAGCCATGGTTCATAGATGGCGAAAAGAACGTCGAGTTTTGAATCGTAGTAATTGTAGATATTCGACATGGTAATCGCCGCGCTTCGGGCGATATCGGCGAGTGTCGTGTTGGCGTAACCGCGTTCCGTGAAAAGCTCATTCGCGCTTTCCAGGATGGCGTCGCGCACCAATGTTTTTTTTACCTGGGCCATTTGCAGCCTACCTGATTATAATAATTGGAGCCATTCGGATTCTACCAGTTGACTCTTTAATTCTTATTAGAGAATATCATTCTTTATTGATTAAAGTCTAATTAAAAAAAATAAGATAGCAGGCTCAGGGAGACGAAATTTTGACCGGTTATACGGAACTGGTAACCGTACGAGGTATATCCAAACGTTTTTACGGTACGCAGGCGTTGGACGAAGTTTCCATTGCTTTCCGGTCGGGGCAGGTGCATGCGCTGATCGGTGAAAACGGCGCCGGTAAATCGACCCTGATTAAAATCCTCGGTGGAGTTCATCAGCCGGACAGCGGTTCGGCGGAAATCGACGGTCGATCAATTGATTTCTCTGGCCCTCGTGATGCATTGGAAGCGGGTATTGTCGTCATCCCCCAGGAAATGCGGGTGGTGATGGCGCAAACCGTTGCCGAAAATGTCTTACTGGGAAAAATACCGACCAAAAAAACAATGGGATTCTTGCCCGTCATTGACCGGCGATCCATGCGGGAGACGACGCAAGAACTGCTGGGCCGGTTCGATCTCAATGTTGATCCGGATACGACGCTCGATCGGCTGAGTTTCGCCGAACGTCAGTTAATTATGATTGCTCGGGCGCTCAACCATGATGCGCGTCTTTTGATTTTGGACGAACCGACGGCGGCATTGGAGACAAGAGAAGTCGAACGGCTGTTCGACTTTATCGAAAGATTGAAATCTCACAATGTCGCAATCGTATTTGTGTCGCATCGCCTGGATGAGGTTGAGCGGATCGCGGATGAGTGCACAATCTTGCGGGATGGCCGCGTTGTCGAGCATAGGGTGGCCGGTGTTCCCCAGCGATCGGAAATGATCCGCTTAATGACTGGCCGGGATTTGGAGGAACTTCACCATTCGGAATTCCGGCAGAAGTCAACGCCGATACTGGAAATCGAATACGGCGAAAATGCTTCCGGTTCACGTGAAACGGTAACTGTGCATTCGGGTGAAATTCTAGGCCTTGCCGGGTTGCTCGGCGGTGGCATGACGGAATTTCTAAGTCACATATTTGGAGCTAAAAGTGGCGAGACCCGTCTGCGGTTAAAGGGCCAAGAGGTAACCATCAAATCACCCAATGACGCCATCCGCCTGGGCATTGGCCTTGTGCCAAGTGAACGTAGTCATGGATTGATTTTCGGGCTAACCGTGCGGGAAAATATTGTCCTGCCCAATATCGACAAGTTCGCCAAGTACGGCACGCTGAACAGGAAAAAAATCGATGCCTTTGTCGAAGAGCTCATCGCAGCTTTGGATATCAGGCCCAACGACCCGCATAAGGAAGTACGAGAATTGTCCGGCGGCAATCAGCAAAAAGTCATTTTTGCCAGATGGCTGGCCGGTCATTCAGATGTTTTGCTGCTTGATGAGCCGACACATGGCATCGACGTGGGAGCCAAGGCCCTGGTACACAAACTGATGAATGATTTCGCCGATGATGGGCGCGGAATCGTTTTTGCTTCGTCGGAGATGACGGAAGTCTTGTCGATTTCAGATACTGTTATGGCTATGCGCACCGGTGAATTTGTTGGACGCTTTTCACGCGAAGGCGAGTATAATGAAAAAGTCCTTCGGGACGCTTTGGGAGGTTAAGGATGCAGGAAACTCGGGAATTGACCGAGTCAACCAATGTCAGCGCCGAGAACGGACTTTCGGCATGGTTGAGTTCAAAACGAAATTTGTTGTGGGGGCAGATGCCCCTGGTCGCCTTGATCGTACTATGTCTGATTGCAACCATGCTATCGGATAGATTCCTGTCGCCAATAAATATCAATAACGTCTTGATGCAGGGCGCCGTCATGACCGTAATCGCTATCGGAATGACCTTTGTTATCATCGGTGGCGGATTCGATTTATCGGTGGGGTCCGTGGTGGCATTGTCCGGTATTGCAGCCTCTTGGGTCATGCTGGAAACCAACGTCGTTTTTGGCGTGGGCGCCGGCATAGCCGTTGGGGCGTTTGTCGGTCTAATCAACGGTTTTGTGGTGACCAGAATTGGCGTCAATCCTTTCATTGCGACTTTGGGTACGATGGTGCTGCTGCGAGGTATGGCCTTTGTCGTCACCGACGGCCAACCCATTTCCGGTGATGAAGGGTTGCCGGAAATTTTTACCGATTTTGCCGTTGAGCGATTTTTGAATGTGCCGTACTTAGTTTGGCTGCCGATCCTGATACTAATCGTATTTTCCTGGCTGCTTCACTATACAGCCTATGGCGTGCGGGTATTCGCATCGGGCGGTAATGCCGAAGCGGCCTATCTGGCGGGTGTTGCCGTCAAGCGGGTAAAAACGTCGACCTATATCTGGTGCGGTTCGCTCGCCGGTGTCGGCGGCGTAATGCTGGCCTCGCGTCTGCAATCCGGACAGCCGACCGCCGGTGGTTTTTATGAGCTGACATCTATCGCAGCGGTTGTTTTGGGCGGAGCCTCCCTCTACGGCGGGGAAGGAAAACTCTACAAAAGCGTGATTGGTGTCTTTATTATGATCGTACTGGCGAACGCTTTGAATTTGGCAAATGTGCCGTCCCATTGGCAACAAGTCGCCATTGGTATTGTAATTATCGCCGCAGCTGCAGCCGACACGTGGCGCCGACGTTAATATTGGAACTTGTTTCTTGAAATGCTTTTATAATTAAATCTCAACCCCTAGGGAGGACTAAAATGAAAAAGTTACTATTTGGATTAATCGGTTTGGCATTCCTTGCCGGCGGTTCCGTATCCGTCGATGCTAAAACCATCGGTGTGGCGTTAGCGTCGGATACCAACCCGTTTTACATCTTCATGTTGAAGGGCATTAAGGCTCAGGCGAAAAAACGCGGTTATGATATCAGCGTGGTCAATGCCGAGGAAGATCTGGCGAAACAGCTTAATGGCATCAACGATCTGATCGCCAAAGGTGTCGACGGTATTCTGATTTCACCGATTGATGCCAAAGCCCTGTGCAGCGCCTTCGACAACGCCAAAAAGGCCGGCATCCCGATGATGTCCATCGCCCGCGGATCGGCTTGCAAAAGCCAGCTTCTGCACGTTTCCATGGACGAAGTGAAAATCGGTGGAGAAATTGCCGCCTGGACCGCCAAAGCCATCGGCTACAAGGGTGAAGTCGCCATGTTGGCCGGTCCCGCCGGTGCCCAGGCCTTTATCAATGTCGCCAAAGGCTATACCGCTGAAATGGCCAAACATAAGGATATCAAAATCGTCTTCCGGCGCGAGCTTCTGCTGACCCGGGAAAACGGATTGAAAAACGGTGAAGACGCGCTGGTTGCCCATCCCAACCTGAAAGCCATCTACGGCGCCAATGACGAACTCGGATTGGGCGCTTCACAAGCGGTCATCGCGGCCGGTAAAAAAGGCAAAATTGTCGTCACCGGCATGAACGGCGTGCCGCCCGCACGGGTCGCCGTCCGCAAAGGTAACATGGGAATGACGGTAGCCATGAACCCGGGCGCCTGGGGCACCTTGGGCGCCAACACCATGGCGGACCATTTGTCCGGTAAGAAGTTCGGCAAAAAGGTTCATGTCGGTCATCTCTTGGTCGACAAGAAAAACGTACATATATTTTTCAAAAAGAAGAAATAGCCGTACGTTGACGTTATGATTTGAAACCGGCGGCCAATGTGCCGCCGGTTTTTTACCTATTGCGATCTGATTTAGGTCAGTTGATCTCGTATGAAAAACGGAAACAACGTTACCGACGGAAAAATCGGAGACAGTGTTCGCCGTAAGGAAGATTTTAAGTTCCTCACCGGGCGTGGACGTTATGTCAGCGATGTCGCTGTGCCCAACGCGCTGCACGCCTTCATCGTTCGATCGCCATTTTCCCATGCAAATCTTGGAACCGTAAATTCGGAAAAAGCTCTCTCTTGTCCCGGCGTGATTGCCGTGTTCTCCGGCGCCGATATGGCAGCGGATGATATCGGTCCGATGCTTTGCATGTGGCCGATTACCTCGGCGGACGGTAAGCCCATGGCTGAACCGCCGCGTTGGGCATTGGCGCGGCACAAGGTCCGGCATGTGGGAGAGGCGGTGGCCGTGGTCATCGCCGACACGCTGGACAGCGCCATGGACGCGGCGGAGCAATTGGATATCGACTACGAAGAATTGCAGACCGTTGTCGACTCTCGCGATGCTCAGGATCAGGAGCAATCCCAACTCCATGATTCGGCACCTGACAATCGCTGTTTTGTTTGGTGCAGGGGCGAGAAAGAAAACACCGATAAGGTCTTCGAAGCGGCGGCCCATATCGTCGCAATCGAGGTCGCCAACAACCGACTGGCGGGCGGTGCGCTCGAAACCAGAAGCGTCATGGGCAGTTACGATTTAACCAGTCAATCCTTGATCCTGCATTCATCGACCCAAGTCCCCCATCACATTCGTTTCATGGTGGCCGAGCAGCTGGGTATGGCGGAAGGCGATATTCGGGTCATCGCGCCCGATGTGGGTGGCGGCTTCGGCTATAAGGGCAAACATTATCCCGAGGAAACCATCATCGCCTGGGCCAGCCGAAAGTTAGCCTGCACCGTGCAATGGACCGCCAGCCGCAACGAAAGCTTCATTTCGGACTTGCAGGGCCGCGATCACTGGACCAACGCCAAGATGGCGCTGGATGAAGAGGGCCGTTTTCTCGCTTTGCAGGTTGACACGATTGCCAATCTGGGCGCCTACGTTTCAACCTTCGGCGCGGCCATACCGAGCGCTATTTACAGCGGTTTGCTGGCGGGTATTTACAAAACTCCGGCGATCTACATCGAGGTGACGGGCGTTTTCACCAATACCTTGCCCACCGACGCCTATCGCGGCGCCGGTCGACCCGAAGCCTGCCTGGTGTTGGAACGTTTGGCGGACGAGGCGGCGCTGGCTCTCAGCATGGACCGGGCGGAAATTCGGCGGATCAACATGATCCCGCCGGAAGACATGCCCTACGAAACGCCCATCGGTCCCACCTATGATTGCGGTGACTTCCCCAATATTCTGAACCGCGCCCTGAAAAGCGCCGGCTATGATGACTTCGAATTCAGGCGGGAAAAGGTGTCCAAACCCGGCCGACTACGGGGTATCGGTTTGGCTTGTTTTGTCGAATCCTCCGGTGTTGCGCCGTCCCGGATGGCCGGTGCTCTCGGAGCGCGGGCCGGGTTTTATGAATCGGCTCACATCAGGGTCGATCGAAGCGGCGGACTAAAAGTTTATCTGGGCACCCACAATCACGGCCAGGGCCACGCAACCACTTTTGCGCAGATCGTCTCGGATCGCCTGGGGGTGCCCTTGCCCCGCATAGAAATTATCGAAGGCGATACGGGTGTGACGCCGATCGGAACGGGGACTTTCGGATCGCGATCCATGGCGGTCGGCGGTTCGGCCCTCGATTGCGCCGCCGAAAAAATTATAGAGAAGGGGAAACGGCTGGCGTCCCATCTGCTGGAAGCGGCGGTCGGCGATATCGAACACGAAAACGGTCTCTATCGCGTGTCGGGAACCGATCGCAGCCTGTCGTTTAATGAGATCGCTAACTCAGCCTATACGGCTCACAATTATCCGTTGGAGGATTTTGAGCCCGGTCTGGACGAATCCGCCGTCTATGATCCCAAGAATTTTGCCTACAGCAATGGCGCTCACGTCTGCGAGGTCGAAGTTGATCCGGATACGGGCAGGATCAGCCTGATCGGTTATTGGGTGGTCGACGATATCGGCACCGTAATCAATCCGATGATCGTAGAAGGGCAGGTTCACGGCGGTTTGGCCCAGGGATTGGGTCAGGTGCTGATGGAAAATGCACGGTATGACCCGGATAACGGCCAGATATTGACCGGTTCTTTCATGGATTACGCCATGCCGTTGGCGGAAGACTTGCCGAATTTTTATTCAGAACTGGACCAGAGTCAGCCCTGCACCCACAATCCGCTGGGCGCCAAAGGCTGCGGTGAATCGGGCGCTATCGGCTCTCCGGCGGCTGTCGTCAGCGCTGTCCTTGATGCATTGAGACCGCTCGGGGTCGACGATGTGCAAATGCCGCTCACGCCGCAAAACATCTGGCAGGCGATTAAACAAGCGCCCTAGTAGGAATTAAGGTAAAATAGGTGCCTCAGGCAGGGGCGGATAGGGAGAAGAAAAATGGATCATACGGAAACCGCGAATGAACGACCGGAGGCAGAACTGATTGCGGCCCTGGACCAGGCTAATTTTCATCCCGTGTGGGACCGTTTTATGGAAATTACGCCGGCGGCTCCCGATGCCAATGATTCCAGCTGCATCTGGCGCTGGCAGGACGTGGAGCCCCTGACCAGGAAGGCGGTCAATGAAGTGCCCATGGAACACGCGGAACGCCGCGCCATGATCATGTACAATCCGGATTTCGGGGGTGCGACCCTGACCACTAATAACATGATTGCGGCCTACACCATGCTGAAACCCGGTGACCGGGCGCCCATGCATCGTCATACCTTTGCCGCCATCCGCTACGCCACCCGCTGCGAGGGGGCTCTCACCATCGTCAACGGAAGGCGCTGTGAAATGCACGAGGGCGATCTGGTGTTGACGCCGGGCATGTGCTGGCATGGCCATATCAACGAAGGAGACAATGATACGGTCTGGTTCGATGCAGCGGATATGCCGCTCATCGCGGGTTGGGATGCTAATTTTTTCGAACCCGGTGAAGACGGTAACACCAAAGAGGACGCCATTTGGCAGGTCGACGCCGGCGACGAAAAAGTCTGGGCCGGCGGTGGATTATCGCCCATGGATTACCGGTATGATGCGCCTCATTCGCCGAAATATCGGTATGCGGGCGAGGTCACGAAAGCGACGCTGGACGATATGGACCCGGGGCCGGACGGTGTCAAAATTCTCCGCTACACCGATCCCATGACCGGCGGTGCGGTGATGAGGACATTGGATTTGTATAAGATGCGGCTCACCGGGTCAGATAGCACGACACCACGCCGCGCCACCTATAACGTTATTTGTCTGGTAACCGCAGGACAGGGCACCTCAACCGTCGGCGAAAAAACCTTTGAATGGGAAAAGAATGACGTCTTTACGGTGCCTCACTGGACCTGGGCGTCCCACAAGGCCATTGGGGGTGATGCTGAATTTTTCCTGGTGACCGACCGCGCGGCTCAGGAAAACCTCGGTTTCGTGCGGGTAGAGCGTCAAAAATAAAGAAAATGCATTTTGCCCCAACTATCCGTTGACAAGTGGCGTCATTCTGGTAAGAATCCCAATAAAGAATGACATTCTCTTTTCAGCAATGGGAGGTTCGAGGCTAAAATGAGTGAGAAACAATGGGTGGTCGGTACCGACATCGGCGGCACATTCACCGACGTAATCTGCATCAACATGGAAACGGGCGAGCAGCGGCTCGGTAAGGTGGCGTCAACGCCGCCGACCTTTTTCGATGGTGTGATCAACGGCTTGAAGCGGGCCGGTATTTCCGGAGACGAAGTTTTGTCCTTCCGCCACGGCGCGACGGTTTCCACCAACGCCATTTTGGAACGCAAAGGCGTCCAGACAGCGTTGATTACGACGGAAGGTTTTCGTGATGTGCTGGGCGGTGGCCGGGCCGAACGGATTTCCGCCTTCGAATTGGATTGGGACCCGCCCGAATTGATCATCCCCCGGCGCAATGTCATGCCGGTGCGGGAACGGGTCGGTCCTTACGGCGACGTCATCACCGAAATCAACGAGGAAGACGTGCTGTTGGCGGCCCGCAAATGTAAAAAGCGGGGCATCGAATCCATCGCCGTCGTCTATATGGATTCCTTCATGAATCCGGTGCACGAACTGCGCACCCGGGAAATTCTGGCCAAGGAACTGCCCGATGTGGACGTGACCTTGAGCCACGAAGTTCTGCCGCAGATGCTGGAATTCGAGCGCACCTGTACGACAGTGCTGAACGCTTATATCTCGCCGATTTTGAAAAACTATCTGGGCGGCTTGGCCAAGCGGCTGAAGGACGACTGGAAATATGACGGACCGCTGCTGATCACCACATCCGGCGGCGGCGTTATCGGCATGGACGAAGCCGTTAAGTTCCCGGCCAAGACCTTCCATTCCTCGCCGGTGTCCGGCGCGGTGGGCATGGCCGGTTATATCGGTTCTTTGGCCGATTACGACAACGTCATTGCTTTCGAGACCGGCGGTACGACCAATAACGTGTCGATGATTTATGAAGGATCCCCCGCCATTACCCACGAATGGAAAATTCTGTGGAACGTGCCTTGCTGCCTGCCTTCGGTGGATACGGTCTATATCGGTTCCGGCGGTGGCAGCATCAGCTGGGTCGATAACGGCGGTATCCTTAACGTGGGTCCGCAAAGTATGGGCGCCGTGCCGGGGCCGGCCTGTTACGGCCAGGGCGGTGAAGAAGCCACCAACACTGACAGTCAAATCGTCTTGGGCCGGATCGATCCGGAATATTTCCTGGGCGGAGAGATGAAGGTGGACGGCGATCTTTCGGTCAAAGCGGTCCAGGAAAAAGTCGGCGACCACTACGGTTGGAGTGTCCAGGAAGCTGCCGCCAACACTTATATGGTGGCCTTGAGCGCCCTGATGATGGCCATGCGTATCCAGACCGTGTCCCGCGGTTGGGACCCGCGCGAATTCGCCATTGTGCCTTATGGCGGGGGCGGTGCGCTGTACGCCTGCGATTTGGCCCGTGAAATCGGTTCAACCACTGTCGTGGTGCCGCCGCTGCCGGGTTACGCCTCGGCCTTCGGCGCCATCCGCGTGGACGTGAAACACGAGTTCACCACGCCGATCCATAAAACCGAGGATGAGTTGAATTGGGACGAACTCAATCAGGAAGTCAAAAATCTGGTCGAAAAATCCCATACGATTCTTGCCAAGGAAGGCATCGAGGAAGACATGGTCACGGTCGAACGTTATGTCGACGTGAAATATTTCTCGCAAAGCCGTTTCTTCACGGTCGATATGCCCGAAGGTGATCTTAACAGTCTCGACGATATCACTCAGAACTTCATGGATGCCATGCAATCCGAGTACGGCTATAATCTGCCGCCGGGATATGCCCCGGTGGAACTCGTCAACTTGCGGGTTGTGGCAAAAGGTGAGATCATCAAACCTGATCTGCCGGAAATTGAAACTGGCGGTAAACTGGCCAAAAAGGCGACCCGTTCGGTTTGGTTCAAGGACCATGATTTCCTCGATGCCGATATTTACGAGCGCGGTGATTTACCGCCGGGAGCGGAATTCGACGGGCCGGCGATTATCGAACAGCCGGATACGACAACCGTTATGCCGCCGGGCACTCATTGCAAGGTCGACAAATACGGTAATCTCGTCATCAAAGTAGACCAATAAGGAGGCTTGAAAATGCCAGATTCTGCAGAAATCGACGTCAGGGAAAAACTGTCGAACATTGAAGGTCTTCAGATGGATCTGATCACCTTCGAGGTGCTACGAAACGCTTTTGTGGCCGCGTGCTATGAAGCGTCAACGACCATCGAGCGCATCGCCTACCACCCGGTGATCGGTATGGGCCGCGACCGTTCCAATGCCCTGTTGACCAAGGACGCCCGTTTGGTGGCTCATGGTCATACGGATGCGGCGGCACACTATGCGTCGTTTGAACCTTCGGTGCAGGAACTCTTCAAAGATATCCCCATGGATACCATGAATCCTGGCGATACCTACATTTTCAGTGATCCCTACCGCACCGGTTCCCACGTCAACGACGTGCGCATGATCCGCCCGATTTTCTATGAAGGTGAAATCGTTTCTTTCTCGTGCACGGTGATCCACTGGGCCGATATGGGTGGCCCGATGCCGGGTACCTTTAACCCGGAAGCGACCACCTGTTTCGCGGAAGGTATCCGTATCCCACCGATTAGGTTGTTTAAAAACAACGAGTTGGACGAAGAACTGTTCAGCATGATCGAAATCAACATTCGGGGCGCCGTGGAACGCCGGGCCGACATGAAGGCGCAATTCGAAGCCGCCCGATTGATCGACGCCCGGGTTGTCGAACTGTGCGAGAAATACGGCAAGGAAACATTGTTCCAGGCCTATGAAGAGCAGTTCAATTACTCCGAACGTATGATGCTGACGGAACTTGAATCCCTGCCGGACGGCGAATGGGAATTCGAGGATTATGGCGATCAGGATGTGATGGCCGACGGCAAACCGCCGATCCGGGTCCATTGCAAACTGACCAAAAAGGGCTCCAAGCTGTCCTTCGACTGGTCAGATTCCGATCCCCAGCCGAAAGCGTCATGGGGCGGCAGCCGGGCGACGCTGATCGGCGGCAACTATCTCGGTTTCATGATCTGCTTCCCGCAATTGTTCCCGCTTAATCACGGCATCATTCGGAACCTGGAGATCGTTTCCAAGCCGGGTACGTGCGTCGATGTGGTTTTCCCCGCGCCGACCACCGGGTATTGCTCGGGTGCGTTCGATAAGATCGAAGCGGTGACCATCGCCTGCTTGGCGGGCGTGATGGCCAAGGATCAGCCCTGGCGGGTTTATCCGGCGGCGGTCAGCCTGACCAACCTCTGCATGGGCGGTTACAATCCGCGGACCAAGAAGGATTTCATCCAATACACCTGGGCCGTGGGAGGTGAAAACGCACGGACGTTCAAGGACGGTAAATCCCTGATCTTCATGCGCTTCTGCAACGCCCGGACCATTCCCCAGGAACTGGAAGAACGCTGGTTCCCGGTCATCTTTGACCGCTACGAAGCCAGGCCCGACAGTTGCGGTCATGGTTTCCGCCGCGGCGGTTTCGGCCTGATCCGTGAATTGGTGATCCAGACCGACGTCACCATGACCATTCACGGCGATCGTGAAATCCATACGCCGTTCGGTATTTCGGGCGGCCTAAATGGCGGCGCGTCGACCCTGATCATCAACAAGGGAACCGACGAAGAGTTCAATGCCGGTATGTACGCCACGGGCGTTAAGCTCAAGAAAGGTGATAAGATCTTCTACGGTTCGTCGGGTGGTGGCGGATTTGGCGATCCTTTGGACCGTGAACCGGAACTGGTTCTGGCCGACGTGATCGACGAATGGCTGACCCCGGAAGCGGCCGAGGAATATTATGGTGTGGTGATCAATGAAATTGACGCCGAAGCGGCTGAATATGAAATCGACGAGGAGAAGACCAAAGTGGCGCGGGATGTTCTGCGTCAGAAAGGCTTCCCGGAAGGCACGGCCGCTTTCCAGGTCAATCCGCATGGTAAGGATATCAAGCCAAGCCGTATTCCGACCGAGGAAGAGGTCCATGCCCATCTGACGATTTCCCGTCCTCCGGGGTGGTAATTGCGGAACGTGGCGATCAATGGATTTGATCGCAGCATCCCCCCCACCTCAATCCTCCCCCTCCAGGGGGGAGGAAGTCTCTTTCTCCTTCCCCCCCTGAGGGGGAAGGCCGGGATGGGGGGGCTTTATCCGGAAATCTGATTTATCAGGGGGATGCAGTGACTACTGATTTACCGAAAGTTCATGAAACAGTCGTGCATATGCTGGCCGAGTCCGGCGAAATAGCCGGTGATGTATGTGCGCTGAGTTTCGAGGGAAGAGACCTTACCTATACCCAGTATGTCCGGTGCGTCGGCGGCTTCGCTTCCGAACTCGTCGGCTTGGGCGTCAGGGGAGGGCGCGTTGCCCTGGTTTGCGGCAACTCCATAGAAATGGGCATAGCCCTGTTCGCCGTTCATGCGGCGGGTGCGCAAGCGGTGCCCATCAATCCCATCTATACCGCCCGTGAAATGACTCACATTCTGAAGGATTCCGATCCGACGGTGGTTATCTATGACGCGGAAACAGCCGACGTGGTTGCGCCTCTACTTTCTGAAATCGGCATCGCCAACGGAATTCTGGTTGGCGGCAAGGAAGGGCGCTTGTTGGATACCTGGAAAGATGATGAAGGCGCCGCCTTGCCCGAGCCGCTACCCGGTCCCGATGATTTCGCCACCCTGCAATATACCGGCGGCACGACGGGTCTGCCCAAGGGCGTCAACATCACTCACGGCCAGATGTCGGTAAATATCAGCCAGCGGGAAGCCGTGCTGCCGACCCGGCCGGACAACGAGACCGTGATTTGCATCATGCCCCTGTTTCATGTGTTCGCCAGTTCCATGTGCCTGCACCTGACCGCCTATTGCCGGGGGCGATTGGTGATCCTGCCGCGCTATCATCCGGAAGAGGTGCTGAGCACCATCGAAAACGAAAACATCACCCGTTTACCCGCCGGCCCCACTGTCTTCAATGGGCTGATGGGCTATGAGGGGTTTGAAACGCGGGATTTCTCGTCCCTGATAACGGCCTATTCGGGCTCGGCGCCGCTGCCCGAGGAGACCTTGAAACGCTGGCAGGAACTGACCGGCTGTCCGATCTTGGAAGGCTATGGCCAGAGCGAGGCGGGGCCGGTGTTGACTTATATCGGCGAAGGGGAGGAAATCCGCCCCGGCTCCGTCGGCAAACCCATACCCGACACGGAACTTCAAATTGTAGACGTGGAGACGGGAAGCAAAATACTCGGGCCCGGCGAGCAGGGTGAAATCCGCGCCCGGGGTCCCCAGATCATGTCCGGCTACCGCAACCGGCCCGAAGAAACCGCCGAGACCTTGCGGGACGGCTGGCTCTATACCGGCGATATCGGCGAGTTCGACGAGGACGGCGATCTCTTCATCCGCGACCGCAAGAAGGACATGGCCATTGTCGGCGGCTACAATGTTTACCCCAGGGAAATCGACGAAGTCCTTTACGCCAATCCCGCCGTGCACGAAGCGGCGGCCGTCGGTGTGCCCGATGACTACCGGGGCGAGATCATCAAAGCCGTGGTGGTCCTGAAACCGGGCGCCAACCTGACGTCCGATGATCTCTTGGACTACTGCCGGGATAACCTCGCCAAATACAAAGTCCCCGCCGCCATCGACATCGTCGACGAAGTACCGAAAACAACGGTAGGCAAGATCGACAAACTGGCGTTGAGGAAACTGGCGTCGGGGTAGAACTTTGGAGGACACGATTGTGTGCCTCTTGATGCATAAATATGGGGACATGAACTTGTTTCGTGTCCCAGCTTAAGAGTCCCCGTTAAGGTATCCTTAAGTGGACAGCGTATTCAGGCGATTACTGTTGAAACCCAGTTGATACGGAAAACCTCCTTGAAACAAATCAAAATGAGGTTCGGAAAACTGCGGTTCGTTGGTTGGTCTCGACGTTGAATCGCCTCCGCTGATTTTACCTGCTTTTTTCAAGAATAACGGCTACAATTTTCCCGCCTATGAGCATTAGGAGGTGACTTAGATGTTAAATTTCCGATCGGGGACCAGCAAATCAGTTAGTACCGCAAAGGCAACACGAGAGTGCCTGGACTTGGCTTTGGGGGAAGAAGCGTCTGAAGCGAGCCTATTAATTTTTCATTCGACCTTGGGGCACAAATTCGAGCAAATGCTTTCGACGGCCCATGAAATGTGTCCCCAAGCGGAAATCGTCGGCTGCACCGGCAGCGGTGTAATTGGTACGGGTTGGGTGAGCGAAGCCATGCGGGCGATGGCGGCTATGGCCGTCACCGGAACGGAATATGCTGCCACATCCTGTGCAGGCGTGACGGCTGAAAATTCGGAAGAAATCGCCCAACAATGTGCCGAAGAGTTGAAAGAAAAAGACGGCAAAATCAATATGATTCTGGTCATGGGACCAGGTTTGAACGTCAATGGCGACGGCTTTATCAAGGGGATAGAATCCGTTTTCGGAAGCGATGTCCCTTTGTTCGGTGCGCTGGGCGGATTTGGTGGCACGACGCCTCGAACACCTATATTCCATAGGGAAAAAATTTACGAAGATGGATTGCTCTTGATCGGATTTTCAGATTCTAGCCTTTCCTTGGCCCAGAAAACTCATCACGGTTGCTTACCTCAAGACAACTACCGTTTCACCATCACCAAATCCGAAGGCGTGCGTATCGACGAACTTGATGGCAAACCTGCCTGGCCAACTTTCATTGGTTCATTGGGAATGCCGCCTGATACTTCTCCCCTGGATATCATCCTACTATTGAGCATTGGCATCGATCTGCCTGAAAAGGATGCGGAAGAATATGACAACAAGCAGATTCTGCGTGCGCCATTAATGCTCAGCGATGATGGTCAGTCTATGTATTTGCAGTCCGTCGTGCCTGAAGGCACGGAACTGGTGTCATGCCAAAGAAACGAAGATTATCTTTTCTCAGGAAGTGATCACCTCGCCGAACGAATGATGGAAGAAATCGATGGTAAGACTCCGATCGCCGTCTTTCAAGCTGATTGCATGGCCCGGGGTAGACTTGGCCATGATGTTGTCGACAAGACAGAAATCATCTCTCAACTTCAAGGCTCCTTTGCCAACGCTGACAGTTTGCCGTGGCTGGGAGTTTACGGCTTCGCCGAATTTTGCACCTTGAATGGCAAGAACCGATTCCACAATTATACAACTTCGTTATCGGCAATTTTGCGCGAAACATAGAGAATCATTTAGTGAGCCCTTCCTCAGAAAAAAAAGAAACAGTCGAAGATCTTCACGCCCGCATTGAAAACCTTGAGGGTGAACGGAACAAGCGTCTGAAAGGTGAATTGGCTGTCGCCGAAGCCAAGAAGCGTGTGGACGACGAACTCCTGAGAATGAAATCCATCAATGAGTTCGTAGGACTGGCTCTTAAAATCGATGATTCAGATGAATTAACAGAATTATCCCTCGAGACAATTGTCGAAGCCTTTGAGTGTGAAACAGCTGCCTATTTAGTTTTTGATGAGAAGTTAAATGCTTTCCAGGTTGCTCATTCCTTTGACGGAGAGTCTTTTGAAAACTTGCTGCCGTGCCCGGAAAAGCTGCTAACTCACCAAAATAGTTTGCTTATTCAGGATGAACCTGAGCTTTCCAAAATAGGAGAGGGATTGGGTATCACGAATGGTGTGATCTCCAATATTATCAATGCGGACTCGAAACTCGTTGGCGCAATCGTCGGCGGCAATACAAGCGAAGGTGAGGGAATTTTTGTCCCTCTTCAAGAACATCACATATCTTCTTTTTCGATAATGGTAGCTCAAACAGCTTCCTTGCAGGAGCAAATACTGCTCAACCAGAAGGTTAAGGAATACGTGCAAGAACTAGAGGAACACCGAAATCTTCTTGAACAAAGAGTTCAGGAACGGACATCGGAGTTGCATAAGGAGCGCACTAAGTTGGCGGATACTCTCGATCGGGTGCAGCAAAGCGAGGCCAAAATCCGGAGTATTATCGAAAATGCAACTGACGGAATAATTACCATCAATACAAATGGCCTGATCCAAAGTTTCAGCCCGGCTGCGGAAGAAATATTCGGTTATGCTGCTGAGGAGGTGACAGGTAAAAACGTCAAAATTCTGATGCCTGATCCCTACCAAAGCGAACATGACGGCTATCTGCGTAATTACTATATGACTGGTGAAGCAAAAGTAGTCGGCAATAACCGGGAGGTCATAGGTCTTCGCAAGGACGGATCAGAGTTTCCCATGGACTTGGCAGTGGGTGAATCTTTTGTCAATGATATCAGATCTTTTACCGGAATTGTCCGAGATATCACTGACCGCAAAGAAGCCGAAAATCAGCTAACTGACGCTTTCAATGTCATTTCCAGCAGCATCGATTATGCAAGTCGGATCCAAAGGTCGGTCTTGCCAGATGAGTCCGTCTATTCCGCAATGCTGTCGAATCACATGGTGCTATGGGAACCTAGAGACAGGGTGGGTGGCGACATTTATTGGTGCCGTTTTTGGGGTGACGGTATGCTCATAATTTTGGGTGACTGCACTGGCCATGGTGTTCCAGGAGCTTTTATGACGCTTATTGCTACCGGCGCGTTGGACAATGCTCTTTCAGACGTAGCACACGGACAGGTTGGTCGTCTTCTTCAACGCATTCATCAACTTGTGCAAGTGACTCTTGGCCAACATGGCGCCAGCGGTGAGTCTGATGACGGCATGGAATTGGGTATCTGTTATCTCCATCCGGAAACGGATGAAATTATTTTTTGCGGCGCTCGTTTTGAACTTATTACAGTGGAGAACGGTGAAATCGAAGTTTTCAAAGGCACGAAAAGCGGTATCGGGTATCGAGGAATTCCTCATGATCAGGAATTCGATGAACATCGTATTCCGAGTTTAGCCGATAAGAATTTTTATATGACATCTGATGGCCTTATTGATCAGGTTGGTGGTGAAAAAGGCCGTATGTTCGGTAAGAAACGGTTTCGAGAAATGCTGCTGGGTATTCAGGACAGACCCTTGGCTGAGCAGAAAGAAATTATTTATCGGACCCTTATTGAATATCAGGGTGAACAAATTCGGCGTGATGACGTTTCTGTCATCGGATTTCGAGTTTAACGACGTTGTCCGCTGTAAGTAATATTCAGAAAATATAAGCTATTCTGGATAATATTTGGTTTTGGGTTGAGAGCGAACATCCTTAGGGGTACCGAAAACACTGGGTTTTCGTATCCCTATGCAGAAACGGAAATGGGGACACGTAACAAGTACATATCCCCGTAATCCGAATTCAAAAAAAGCGTCAGTCGCCTATTACTATTTCCGTGTATAGACCGCCTGGAATTTCGACAGCAGGCCGGCGCAGCCGCCGCAGTCTGAGCTGAGGCCTTCCAGGTTGACCGGTTGCAGGCGAATTTCGTAACCCAGTTCCTTATAGGTATCGACCACGTCATTAAGCCGGCTGTCGTCGGTGTTGCACCGGAATTCCCAGCCTTCGGCAACCAGCGCCGGATCGTGGGGAATATCGCAGCCGGTATATGATTTTTGCGGCCCTTCGTGTTCCAGGGGAACCGAACAGCCTTGGGGCTCCATGGGGGTATGTTTCAAATCATCCATAATAAATTCTCAAATAGTTGGTTAAGCGGCGTCCCGTTGTTCGGCACTGTCTTTGCCTTTGGGGCCTTCCATTTTAATCTTGTCCAAGCGGATATGGCCGAGAATAGCGCAGCCGAGGGCGGCGGTAAATTGCGGCAAATCGTCTTCGGCCACGTTGACGTCGAGCTTGAGTTCCTCGGCGATGGCCTTGGCCATGGTCGACCAGCGCAAAATGCCGCCGACCACGGTGACTTCCGATTCCGGTTTGACCCGTTTCAGCAACTGGACCGAACGCTGGGTGAGGGACATGGAGGCGCCGTACATAATATCTTCCGGCGGCACGCCGTTGGACAGATGGTTGATCACTTCGGATTCGGCGAATACCGTGCAGACGCCTGAGATGGGTACGGCCTCTTCGGCGGTTTCCAGAAGGCCGCCGATGTCTTCCGTCTCGTACCCCATATAGCGAACGGTTTTTTCCAGGAACATGCCAGTGCCGGAGGCGCATTTATCGTTGAGCCGGAAGGTCTGAACTTTTCTCAATTCATCGATCTTGCTGGCCTTCATGGTCTGACCGCCGATATCCAAAATTGTCCGCGTGCCGGGAAAGAGAAAGCTGGTGCCCCGGGCGGTCGCCGTCAGGTCGGTAACCTGAAGGTCGCGCTCATCATACATATGGCGGCCGTAACCGGTGGTGATGCAATAGTCGATTTCGTCTTTTTTCAAGCCGGCGGCATCGATGGTCAAATCGACGACGGCAACCGCAGCTTCCTGCAGCCGGGCGCCGGTCGCCCGCATGGCGCGGCCGATTATATTGTGGTCGGAATCCAGAATGATGCCTTTGGTGTAGGTGGAGCCGATATCCAGTCCAATTGTATAAGCCATGATTATGCGACCTCCATCTGGGTTTTCCGTGGTTCACCGGCGTGCATGCTGTCGAGCGCAAAGAGGGCGGCGCCGAGTGCGCCCATGTAATGAGAATCGTCACTCACATTCATTTTGATTTCCAGCTTGTCTTCCATGGCCTTGATCATGCCGATGTTTTTGGCGACACCGCCGGTAAAGGTGATTTCGTCCTTGATGCCGACCCGGCGGAGTAATCCGAAGGTGCGGGCGGCGATGGACTGGTGAACACCCCAAAGAATATCTTCAACTGTCTTGCCTTTACCGAGCCAGGCCAGGACCTCGGCTTCGGCGAAAACGGTGCAGGTGGTGCTGATGCGGACCGGTTTGTCAGAATTCAAGGCTACCGGACCCAAATCACCCAAGGGAATATCCAGCGCTACCGAAGCAGCGCCCAGGAACCGGCCCGTACCGGCGGCGCATTTATCGTTCATGCAGAAATCCTTGATTTCACCCGTGGGTTCCACCGCAATGGCCTTACTGTCCTGACCACCCATGTCGAGCACCGTTTTGGTGTCCGGGAACATTTGAACCGCGCCCCGTCCGTGACAGCTGATTTCGGTTACCTGGCGGTCGCCGAAGGTCACTTTGTAGCGGCCGTATCCGGTGCCGATGACATAGCCGACCTCTTCGTCCTTGATGCCCATTTCATCCAGAGCAATCTGGTAGGAATTCTCGGCAGCTTTGATGACGTCAGCTCCGGTATCGATCAGGGAGCGTCCCACAATATTCTTCTCTTCATCAATGATGACAGCCTTGGTTTGAGTGGACCCGACGTCAACGCCTGCAGTGTATTTCATGCTATTTGCTCCTGTCTCAACTGCCCTGTATCTATGGCTTGTTAGTCGAACATGATGTTTTCGACAAAGGTCTCTAATTGGATGGCCAAATGGTCGAACGTGCTTTGATTTTCCTCGAACTCGCTGATGAAGTAGGGGATGTGTTCTTCGTCGAGTTCCTTTGAATAGGCGACCTGTTCCTCTAATCCCGGTTCGCACATCTTGGCGGCAGCGAGAATGACGGCTTCGGCGTCCGAGTCCTTCACCCGTTCCAGCAGCATCTTCTCTTTCGGCTTGCGCAAATCATGCTGTACCGGGCTGTATGTGGAATTTTCGATATAAGCGTGCGCCAGGTTATCCAATGGATCGCCATCCGTGGGTACATCGTCCAAGATGTAGCGAAGGCCGATCAGCAGATCGTCATCGACCACGTAACAGGATCGGGAGACAGTCTGCAAAAGATCAATTGGCGGCATCTCACAGAATCCGCCTTCGAAGACCACGCGCATCTTGTCTTGTTTCTTAACGGGGCGGGCGCGGATCATATCGAGAACCGTTTCCAGGAGATCGTTGAATTCTTCCTTAGGCAGGAATGCGGCCAGAGAGATCAAAGCCAGTGAATCGTCGGCACCGATCAGCCAGGGGGATTCGCGGCGGATGTCATAGAGATCCCGCAACAATTTCCGCCCCTTATTGTAAACTTCGATGGAATTCCTGAGATCGTCTTCGCTGATGGTCTTGCCGGTTGCCGCTTCGATATCGCGAATGACGCGTTGATATTCGTTACACAAATATTCCTGGGCGAATTTAGAGTTAGGGTTTTGCGGCAGATACAAAATTTGGCACTTATAGTCGAAATTCCGGCCCCAGATGGCGCCTAGATTGCGGGCGGCATCGCAGATGGGATGGGTGACGAACAAATCCAGCTCGATATCCTTGGTAAGCGCGATATCGAGGGACGTTTTGATAATGGAACACAAGTAAGACCCGAAACGGGACTCGGCTTCGGTACCGTCCGACTGGGCGCCCTTGATCTTGACCGGCAGCATGCCGGCCGCATGGGCGATTTCTTCCGGGAAGTAGACCTGGAAATGGCCCAACACTTTGCCGCCGTCTTTCCGCCATTCGGCAACGGTGGGGTAGGTGGGGTCTTCGGCCAATTCCCGCGCCAGATGAAAAATCTGCTCGAGGGTTTTACCTTCCCATTCGGTGAAATAACGTTTGTCGGTCATGTTCGTGCTTTCACTATTGCTACTAAAATTAAACTGCCGCCTATTACACAGCAGCCTGTTGGCGCCGCGAGATCAGCCCTTCGAAAAAGGCGTCGGCGCGGTTTTTCATCTGCGCTTCGGAGACAACCTGCGGGTCCATCAGGTCGGATTCAAAGAACAATGTGGGCAGGCCCAATTCCTCGGAGACATACCGCCGCTGATCCGCCAATCCGGTGGACACCGTCCGGCAGCTCTTGATCGGATGATAGACGACGCCGTCAAGGGCGAAGTCCTGAGACGCCTGCTTCATGGTCAAAGCCTGGTGGAACATGCTGTCCATGGCTTCCCGGACCATCAGAAGCTGGCCTTCGGCGAAGCTTTCCAGGGGATTGTCCAAATCATACTGGAATCCGGCGCAGGTGCCGCCCGATGCGAACCAGAGGTAGGAAGAGGTCACGAAAACACCGCCCCAATCGGTGAACATATTGTTGAAGCGGCTGAAAATGGGATAGCAGGGCACGCCGACAAAAGCGAGGCGGAATTGCTGATCCATGCTGTAGGGTCCATCTTCGCCTTTAAGCTGAATGCCGTGATCATTCTCGGCACGAAAGGTCATTTCCTCGTGCAGCCGATCGAAATATTCAGCGCCTTCCTTGGTACCGCGGAAACCATTGGCCATACCAAGATACACGGTGCCATCGGTCAAAGCGTTGAACATGGCGGGCTGGTTGGCGTTGAGCTTGATAATTTTATCCCACTTTTCGCTCATGCGGTTGGCGTAGCCGAGCACTTCGCGGAATTTATCGATATCGAATTTCTTGCCGTTGACCTTTTCACAGATCTCAATCAGTTCCTTGACCTGACCCAGCACATACTTGGCTTCGAATTTGAAATCATCGCTGCCCGGCTGGCTTTTGTCGGCAAAGGCGCGGGTGCCGGGGATATCCATGGTAAAAATCGGCACATCGTACAGGCGTTCCCAGATTTCCGCCCACTTAATATACGTATTACAAGCGTTGGTCAGGACAGCGACGCTGGGTTTGGGGATGGTGCCCATGGGGTGTTTGCCGCCGGCCAGTTGCATGGCCACATCGGCTTTGACGTAGCCGCAGATGTCCGGCGAATAGCCGTAATCCTCGGCTTCATTCAAATAGTCCCGGGACACCCGCCGGATAGCGGTTTGCAGGGAATTCACTTCCGGAAAGCTGACCGGCATGTCGAAGGCTTTGAGCACCTCGTTCATGCTGCCCATGACGAAAACATAAGCCGCCCCGCCACCATTTTCGGCGACATTGCTGAGTTCGTTAAACCAAACCCTGAAGAGTTCAGCGCCCTCTTTGACACCGCGGCCAATGAGTTCGTTTTCTCCCACCATGCTGGCGGCGTGGATCGGTTTCGCTTTATCGTCCTGGGTAATTTCCTGAATGGCCATCTCTGTTTCCTGCTTTTAAAAAATGACGGAAGAGGAGTGCGTCACATATAGAGTTCGGATTTACCGTCTCTATCAGTTAGTAATTGTAATAATTACAATTAAAATGTGGTTTTAAGGTGTTTGTCAATAAAAATCCGCAATTCCGTATCGTTTTACCAATTAACAGGATGAACTTGTTCAATTTCTCTTTGTATTTCAATGTTCTGCGACAAGAAAATAAACACTGTCTTATGCGTCTAATTATAGCAAAATCGATATAAATATGCAAATGCATATAATATGAGGCGACTCTCTGACCATAATATTCATCAAATTAGACCCTGAATCTGGTCGTTGAATTGGCTTCGGTGCTGCTACACTCCCAATTCATAAAGAGAACGCAAAGATGTCCAACGTTAGCGAAATCGCCATAGGATCGGATGTCGAAATCCGCGTTGAAGCCCTGTGCAAGGAATTCGACGGGAACGAGGTGCTGCGCGGCGTTGATTTGGAAATCAATCGCGGAGATTTTGTTGCCATCGTCGGTAGTTCCGGGTGCGGCAAGACGGTTCTTCTCAATCATATTCTGGGATTGTTCGCACCTGATTCAGGGCGGGTATTGGTGCGGGACCACGCCATGCCGGAAAAACCCATTGTTGATCTGTCCACCTTCGAGGATCAGCTGGAAATCGACCGTATCCACACCCATTGGGGAGTCGTGTTTCAAAGAAACGCCCTTTTTTCCGGGTCGGTCTTCGACAATATCGGCCTCTTCCTCCACGAGGTAAAAAATTTCGACGATGCCGACGTGAAGCCGGTCGCCCGGTCGGTTTTAGCCGCCGTGGGTCTCCCCACGGACGACGATTTTTTGTCTACAGAAGCAGAGAGTCTTTCCGGCGGCATGGCTAAAAGACTGGCCGTCGCCCGGGCATTGTCGATGGACCCGGTGGTTTTGTTTTATGATGAACCGACGACCGGGCTTGACCCTACCAGTGCCAACCAAATCCATGATTTGATCCTTTCGACCCATTCTTACCCCAGACCGGACTCGGAACCAGGCGAAGCCGGCACGACGACCGTTATTATTACCCACGACAAGGATCTTTTGACCCGGCTCCAACCCCGGACGGTCATGCTTTACGACGGTCGGGTTTATTTCGATGGCTCATATGAAGAGTTCAGAAACTCCGAGTCATCCATCATTCGTCCATACTTCGATCTCATGCCGGTGTTGCACGGCAGGGCTATGGCGGTGTGAGGGATGTGTTTAGTAAATTTTACGATAATATAATCGCAAAAATCATCAATAATAAAGTTATCTGGACCCAGCCACAAATTGGTATTAGGTATATCACCCGCAACCATCTCAATGAAATCGAGCCAAAGATAATTTAATGCCAATACTTCAAAAAGTTACAATCAAGTCCTTTAAATCGATTGTCGACCAATCTTTAGATTTGGGTCAATTAAATATTTTTGTTGGTGAAAATGGGGCGGGTAAAAGTAACTTTTTAGAAGCTGTAGGAATGCTTTCCGCAGCTGTATCAGGTGAAATTAACTATGCAAAACTTGCTGAGCGAGGCGTAAGGCTGTCCTCACCTGAGGTGTTTCGGTCAGCATTTAGAAATATAAATCGTAAAATTACATTTATGCTTGAAGGCCAATTTGAGAATTTCCTGTATGACGCAAATATTTCGTCTGTTCCAGAAAGAGTTAATCCCAATCCCTGGAATTTTCATGCTGAAAAATTAAGGAGAGGTAAAAAATTAGACGAACCAATTGGAGGAAGAAGCAATCGGGTAGTTGGCATCGCAGGTCGTTCTGATTTTGATCGTGGAAGTTTAAAACGGAATGAAAGTATTGTTTCTTCCATTCAAGCACTAGGTGGGTTCTTAGAAAATGAAGTAGTTGCGTTGGAAGCGTTAAAAGATTTTGCAATTTACTCTCCGTCAACTCCAGTCTTAAGGGGCATTACCAATGACGAAAGTTATAAAAGACCTCTAGGATTATATGGTGGTGGAATGGCCGGTGCGATGGCAGATGTTATACGCTCAGAGTCATTCGAAGAATTAAATTTATTCTTCTCACTTTTTGATTGGTATCGGACTGTCGGATACAAGAAGCCTTCCGCAGAATTACAATCAAGCCACGTTCAATCGGGAACTCACGTCGTCGCATTTACGGATAAATTTATGCCTAGGTCATTCAATGAATTGCTGGCCTATGACGTTAGCGAAGGTGCACTCTATGTTTTATTTGTACTTCTATTATTGGGTCACAACGATGCCCCAAAAATATTTGCGCTGGATAACGTTGACAACGCCTTAAATCCAGGTCTAGTGACAGAATTGGTAGCACACATTGGAAATGTAATTGAAAAAAATTCAGATTACCAAATTTTTATGACCACGCATAATCCAACAACGTTGGATTCAATAGATTTATTTAATTCCAAACATCGGCTATTTGTTGTGAAAAGAAGTGAAGAAGGTAAAACTGTATTTGAACGAATTAAGCCGCCCAAGGGATTTACAAAGAAAAAGTGGCAAAGCAAATTTAAACACATGAAATTATCAGACATATGGCTATCAGGAATTATCGAAGGAATTGCATCTCCGGAAGGTTTTTAAAACATGGCTGATGACGTTGATCTTCGGTGTTTAGTTGTTTGCGAGGGGTCAAGTGACTTTGCCTTTATCAGTGGATTAGGTGCGCACATTGCTGAAATATCGAAAAAGACTTTCGAAGCAAAATTGTTGGAGCCCAAAGTAGATGCAACGAGTGGAGAATATTCTAAATTTGGTTGGTCAAATATAGAATCGTGGTGTCAACAACACGGTCTTTACGGAAAAAAAGCCATCGATCCATATTTAGTTTTTTGCGATGCAGATTTTCTGTTAATTCATTTGGATACCGATGTTGCACAGGAAATTATGATCGGCGGCCAAGAATTTGAAGGTTCATACAAAAGTAGAAGAGATTGGTGCAAAAAAGCAATTAATAGTTGGCTTGGCTTCACGCGGATGCGTCCAGACGTTAAATACTTGCTTCCCACGTTTCAAATCGAGACTTGGTTGTTGGCGACATATGATCAATCCAGATTCCCAAATGACACTGAAATTGAGAATTCAGATTATGAGCGATATGAACAGGTTGAAGCTATGTTAATTGAGAAGGGTTACGTTAAGGACAATGCGAAGCCAGAAAGAATGTACAAAGAATTCACGATGTATAACGAAAATCCTCTTTATTTAACTCGTCTATTAAAATTCGAGAATACCGCTCGGGAGAGATGCAGAGAATTAGACAGATTTTTAAATTTCTACGAATCTAGTTTTGTTGATTAATTTCCTATTATTTGGTGCCTACACCGAGTCAAGGATTACATAATATAATTTGTTGAGAAAGCAAAAATGAAGATTATATCCTTAATCAAAGTTAGATATCTTCGTAAACTTTGTGAACTCCGAATTATTGAGAATCCATCCAAAGTTTAAATTTTAAGGACAATTCAAAGCCTATCTTGAGCCTGCTGCACCTGTTGAAAACCCGGCTTCTCGGTGACAATACGGACTGATGTGATATCATCAAAATCAAAACAATACATTCGGGAAGAGAATATGAAATTCGGCATTGGTCAGTCGGTTCTTCGAACAGAAGATCCGAAGTTTCTAACTGGGCGAGGGCGTTATGTGGATGACATTTCCCTGGCCAAACAGGCTTACGGGTTTGTCTTGCGCTCGGTCCACGCCAGCGCTCTCATCACATCGATTAACACGTCCGCCGCGATCAAAGCGCCCGGTGTGATCACCGTGCTCACGGGCGCCGATTACGAAGCCGCCGGATTAGGCCGCATATCCTGCCATACCATGAATCCGATGCTGCTTGACGGCGCTCCGGTCCAGCAACCGCACCCGGCCTTAATGAAAGACAGCGTTAAGTGCATCGGCGCGCCGGTGGCTTTTGTCGTTGCCGAGACTCTCGCCCAGGCCAAGGACGCCGCCGAATTGATTGACGTTGAATACGATATACAACCCGCCGTTACCGGTGTTCTAAAAGCCAAAGAAAGCGGCGCGCCGAAGGTGTGGGAGGGAAGCGAGGACAATCTAAGCTTTACGTTCAAAATCGGCAACGGTCCCGGCGTCGAGGAGGCCTTGGCCAATGCCCATCACGTAACCCGGGCGACCATCACCAATAACCGCGTTACCACCAATGCTCTGGAGCCCCGCGCCTCCATCGGCGAGTACGATCCGGCGGAAGACCTGTACACCCTCTACAGCAGCAATCAAAATCCTCATGGCGTGCGCAACGAAATCGCCCAAGACATTCTGCAAATTCCGGAAAACGGCTTGCGGGTCATAGCACCGGATGTGGGTGGAGGATTTGGATTAAAAGGCGGTTTCTACGGCGAAGACGTGCTCGTCCTATGGGCGGCGCGAGTCGTGGGGCGGCCGGTTAAATGGGTAGCTGATCGTTTGGAATCCTTTCTCAGCGATTCCCATGGCAGGGATGTGGTGGCCGATTGCCGGATGGCTTTGGATGCGGACGGTAAAGTTACCGGCGTGCAGGTGAACGCCGCCTATAATATGGGTGCTTACCTAACTCCGGCGGCGGGCATATCGCCCATGTTCTTTACCATGTTGATGTCCGGGGTTTATGCCTTTCCGGCGATCAGCGTGACAACCGACTGCTATTTCACCAATCAGCAGGCGACGGCGCCTTATCGCGGTGCCGGCAGGCCCGAAGCGGCTTTTGTTTTGGAGCGGTTGCTGGACACCGCCGCCCGCGAAATGGATATGGATCCCATCGAAATAAGGCGGCGGAATCTGGTGAAGGCCGATCAAATCCCTTATCAGACGGCACTTGCTTACAATTACGACAGCGGCGATTTCGAGGCCGTAATGGACAAGGCCCTGGCGGCGTCGAATTGGAACGATTTCGAGAGCAGGCGGCTGCAATCGGAGCAGCGTGGCTTCAGACGGGGCAGGGGGCTTTCGGTCTATTTGGAATCGGCGGCGCCTTTCAATGAACGTATGGAAATCCGATTCGATCCCAGCGGCTCGGTTTCCGTCGTCGCCGGCACCCATTCCCACGGCCAGGGCCACGCCACTATTTATGCGCAGATGGTCTCGGACTTTCTCGGCGTGCCGTTCGATTCCATCCGGCTCATTCAGGGCGACACGGATAAAGTCTCCATCGGGCGGGGAACCGTGGGGTCCCGGTCCATGACCGTGGGCGGCTCGGCGCTGAAAATTGCGGCCGACGTGATCATCGAGAAGGGCAAGAAAACCGCTGCCCATTTGTTGGAAGCCGGGGAAAGCGATATTGAATTTTCGGAAGGCGAATTCACCGTCGCCGGCACCGACAGGAAAATCAACATCGTCGAGGTCGCCAAGATGTCCTATACGCCTATGATGTGGCCGCCCCATCTGGGTATCGGGCTTGAAGGAGTGGGTGATTTCAGCGCCGGCATGGGCAACTATCCCAATGGCGCCCAGGTGGCGGAGGTTGAGATTGATCCGGAGACGGGCACGGTGCGGCTCGATAGCTTGCTGGTGGTGGACGATGTGGGAACCGTCATCAACCCGCTGCTGCTGAAAGGTCAAATTCAAGGCGGCGTTGCCCAGGGGATCGGCCAGGCCCTGATGGAGGACATCGTCTTTGACGAGTCCGGCCAGATGCTGACGGCGTCATTTATGGATTACGTTATGCCCCGGGCCGATGATTTGCCGGATTTCGACATCATAAACCATGCCGTGCCCACACCGACCAATCCGCTCGGTGTGAAAGGGGCCGGGGAAACCGGCACCGTCGGCGCTCCGCCCGCCGTCGTCAACGCCATCGTCGACGCCTTGGCCGCCGCCGGCGTCACCGATGTGGAAATGCCCGCCACCCCGGAAAAAATCTGGCGGGCCTTGAATTAGGTTTTTCGGCGCCCGTTAATTTATCGACTGTCGATAAATTAACGAAGATGTGAACGCGTGTGAATTAATCGACTGTCGATAAATTAAGGATTGAACGGTGCCACCCAGGTTGCGCCGGGGTGGGCGCTGAGGGTTTCGAGGAGTTCCTCGATGAATACCCAGCTAGCTTCGTCCTGGACCAGGTGATGAGTAAGCAGGCCGGTGGGTTCATCCGGGTCGGCTTGGCCGTCTTTTTTATCGGATAAATGTTTAACCAACTGGCCGATGACAAAATCGGCGCCTAGGAAACGTTTTTCCTGCCGCCAATCGATGGGATCGATGTGGGTGTTGACCTCGAGAAGGCCGGCAGATTGCTTGTCCCCGCGTGGCCCATATCCGCTGAACCCCTGGAAGCCGAGACTAACCAGTCTCTGGTGGTGGATTTCGTCCATGCGGTTCCACGGAGGAACAAATACCGGCAGAAACCGGTCGCCGAACAAGGCTGAAAGCCGGTCGCGCCCACCGGCGATCGCCGCCGCTGACTCTTCCGCATCACGGTCTCCGGGGAATTCGGTCTTCTTGCCCGACGGCTGGCGCGGTTGATGATCGACCCCATGCTGAACCACCGTGGCCAGATCGGTATTTTTGCCGCTAAGAACTGACGCCTCCGCCTGATCCGGTATCACGGCCAGCACGATGGGGGCACGGTAGCGCCGAGAAAAGCCCAATAGACGGTTGAGTTCGGGACCGCCCGTCTGTGCATCGTCGTCCCGCCACCAGAACCGGTGGCTTCGGCCTTCTCCCGCGGCCTGTTCGAGGAGTTTCAGCAAAGGTTTAAACTCAGCCACCAACCGCCCACTCCTTTACCAGCCGCGCCGTTGCCGCCGCACCGTCCAAATCAACCTGTTCTTCGGCCTTCCGAGATCGTGTTTCTCCGGTGGATATGGCCTCCGCCAAATTGTCAATTGTCAGATTGTCCTCGGGTATTTGTTGGATGAGCCCGCGTTCAGCCAGCAAACCCGCCCGCACCGACTGTTCGCTTTGCCCGCGGGTAAAGGGAATGATGATGGCGTTCGTCTTGGCGGCGAGAATTTCCATGGTCGTATTGTAGCCGCCTTGGGATATGGATAGGCGGCAATTTTGCAATAATGTTTTGAAATCCTCCCGGGATCTCTCGATGATAACGCCGTCTTCGGCCTGCGCCCGAAGCACCATGAAATTCTCGTCACTGTACCGGGGCCCGGTTAGAAATCGCCAGGGGATGTCTGACAGAACCGATTGCGCCCTTGTGTTCAATGCTGTTTCCAAAATGATTTCACCGACGGCGCCACTGCCAGTGGAGACAATGACTTCTCCCGTTCCCTGATCGCCCGCGGGGGGCGCCTTGGTTCTATCGTCCACCACATACCCGGTATAGCGGATCAAATGATCGATTTCAGCGTGTCGGGAGAATGTTTTCTCCAGCGGTGCAATATCCGGGTCGCCATGGAGCAAAATGTCATCGAAATATTTCAGGGCGTTTTCGATCATTTCCTGTTCGCGGTGGGGCTGGTTCATTTCCACCATGATATCGCGCATGGAACTGACGATCCGGTGACACGTGGAAGACGCACGGGCGGCCTCCAGCAAAGGAATTAGTTCGAACCGAAACTGGCGGCGGCCAAAGGGATATAGCTCAGTGATAAGTACCGCCGGTTTGATCTGCTTAAATATTTCCAGCAATCGTTCTTTGCGGGATTCCTTGTAGCCGGCATCAACGGGTGTACCGTCGCCGTCCACCAATTGTCCAAAAGAGGCGTCTTCGACTTTGATGATTGGCAATTGGTAAAGGCTGATACCGGAAAATTCGATGAATGACGCCTCATCGCCGCCGGAAACCACATGGACGTCGAGGCCTGTTTTCGACATGGCGCGCGCCAATACGGATACCCGTTGGAGATGCCCGATTCCTAAAAGATGTTGAACGTAGAGGAGAACGCGGGGCGGGGTCATTTAAGAACGTTCCTGATGGCCTGGTCCATGGTTCGGGCGGCCTTTTCAAGGCTGTGTTCCGATAATGCAGTAATTCGTGCAGCTTTCGAATATTCAAGGATAAGTTCGGGCTGCAATAGCAGTTCGTCAATGGCATCTGCGAACGACCTCGGATGACCCGGTTCAACCAGAATTCCCGTTTTCCGGTGGCGTACGATATCGGGTACGCCGCCTTCTTTTCCGGCAATCGCCGGAAGCCCCATGGCCTGGGCTTCGAGCAGAGCCATACCGTAAGCCTCGCTGACTGCCGGCCATACAAATATGTCCGCGGCGGAAAGGCATTCAAATAAGTCATGACCCGTCTTTTGACCCGTGAACACGACCTGGTCCCTGGGGAGAACGGTTTCAACCTGAGCCCGCGCAGGACCGTCGCCGACGACCAGCATCTGCCATTCTTTTGCGCGGACATCGCCGAGGGAGCGGCCCAGCATTTTGTACGAGTCGAGCTTTGCACCTTCTCGCATCATGGCAACCGTTATCAGCCAGGCTACCGCCGGGTCGAGGCCGTATTGGCCGGCTAGCTTTTCTCTGATCGTCGATTTCTGACCGTTGAATTGAGGTGTCTCCAAGAACGGCTTGAGGACGACGAGATTATCCGGGGATTTGAGATGCGGCCGGACCTCTTTTTCGTCGGCAGAGTTAATGTTGAAAACGATATCAGCCTGTCTGATGGCGTCAGCCACCGATCGTAAATTAAAGTCCCAAGGGCCGTCCTTTCGTTTAGGTGCATATGAGGCCTCGGCTACCACATACGGGATGTTGAGGGCCGCCGTCACCCGTGGGCCGATCCAATCAGGCGCTTTATAATAAAGGTGATAGGTAAACCAAAGATCAGGACGCTCATCGTCGGACAAAGCTGCATACTTTTTGATAAGCCGGTCGGCCAGACGATACCCTTTGTCGCGCAATTGAATTTGGCGGTTTTCGTCGCCGTGCGGCTCCCGGCTATTGAGCTTGGACGCTAAGTCCACTTTATATCCGGCATGTTTGAGGGCCTTGATTAAAGCGCGGGCCATGCGCCGATCACCGGACGGCACGTTCGACGTGGGTGGTTTCATGGTGGCGTAAAAGGCGACATTCATGGTTTTGATTTTCACGGCGGCACGATCCAAAATCGAAAATGACATTGCAGCAATCCTGGGATCAGTTCAATACCGGTTGTAGGCCAGATTTCGCTGCATGAAGGGAACTTCCCGAACAAAACATGGTGGCCAAAATAAAATAGCCAAGCTTAGAAAACATGATATAAAGTTAGATTTCACGATATTTTAATGTATTGGATTGTTTAAGAGATATGACCTCAAAAAATAGAAAATCCAAATCTCCACTACCGACTTCCCAAAGTACCGGTTTCATGATTCGGGATACCGTGATGAAACTGCAAAAGGTATTGCGGTCTAATTTGCAGAAGCACGATATTTCCACGGCGCAATGGTATTTGCTGCGCGTTCTTTGGGACGAAGAAGGGTTGAGTCAACGAGAACTCAGTGACCGAGTGGCGACGACCGAGCCGACGACCCAGAGCGCCTTACTGAGGATGGAAAAACAGGGCATTATCGTTCGTAAGAAAAACGCCAAAGACAAAAGGGCCAATACCATTCACCTGACCAGAAAAGGGCGCAATCTGGAACCAGCGTTAATATCATACGCAGTGGATGTAAACAAAATTGCGACAACCGGAATGACCAAGGCCGAAGTCAAGACCTTTCAAAAGCTGATCAACAAAATCCGTGGTAATCTTGATGCGTCGCTGAACTGAGCCCGCTTGCGCTTCTAACTGTTTACTCGAGTTCGAATTGCTCCAATATTTCTTCAATACCGGCTTCAATATCATTGGTGGAGATGACCGAAACATCGTTTGAGGCGTCTTTCGATATCGCTTCAAAATCAGTCGTGCTGGACAAAAGGGCAAAGCGGCAATCGGCCATCGTTTGCGTCGCCTGTAACGCGGCGACAAGGTCGATCCCAGACATGCCATCCAGTACGACAGACGAGATCAGTAGCCTGGGTTTCATTTGAATTGCCGTTTTGAATGCCTCAAACGGGTCGGCGGTTTCTTGGACATCGCAGCCAAAATCCGTCAAAAAAAACCGGACCAGTTGAGATATTGATTTGGTCTGAGTAACGAGCAGAACGGAAATCTCTGTATCGGTATTTCCGACTTCCGCTTCTGGTAACTGGTTGCGTGGAAGCGCCTTGACCATTTGATCGATCGTGTCATCGGATGGCGCCGGCCATATTTCTATACCTTCGGTCAATTTATCCAAAAATGCCTGGAAATCGGCGAGATGATCGTCCGTCGGCGTGGCGACATCTTCGAGATAAGTTTCGAAATGATGGCAGATCATCGTGATTTGCGGATAGCCGAAAGAACCGCCGCCGCCTTTGAGGCTGTGAACGATCCCGATGAACTCTGTCAAATATTTAGGTGATTGCGTGCGGTCCGCCCACAGGGCGTCGATCAACTCGTTAAGACGTTCGAGTTTTTGATTTGACGCGTCCAGAAACGGTCCCCGCATCTCTTCGAGTAAATCCAACACCTCCGATTTTTGAAAATTTCCCAAGTCGCCGCCTTTTTTCCCGTCGCTCATCGGACGCTAACCTTGGATTTTTTTTTCCGAATATTTTCCGGTGTGCAATACGAAAGTATAGCACGCGCCAGCCTGTCGAGTGGCAATTGTCTGCTGACGGCGCCTTTCTCGAATGCCACTTTCGGAATACCGTAGACCATGCAGGATGCTTCATCCTGGCCCAACGTTACGGCGCCTGACTGCCGCATGGCCAACAATCCTTCGGCGCCGTCCTGTCCCATGCCTGTGAGGATAACCCCAATGCTATCTTCGCCTGCTGCTTTGGCTGCGGAGTCAAAAAGTACGTCGATTGACGGTTTATGGCCTGATCTTGATGGCCCGTCACTTAATTTACAGACGAAGCCTTTGCGTGATTTTCGAATTTCCAAATGTTGATCGCCGGGGGCGATATAGACGTGGCCCGTGCGCACCACTTCATTATTATTTGCCTCTTTTACGGCAACCGCAGTATTGCTATTGAGCCGCTCAGCAAACTTTTTCGTAAAAGTGGCCGGCATGTGTTGAGTAATCACCATACCCGGACAATTGGCCGGCATACGTTGTAACAACTGGAAAATTGCCTCGACCCCCCCAGCCGATGCCCCAACGACGACCAATTTCGTGGTGGGATCGTAATCGCCGGGTAGTTTTGCCGACGCCTTATCATTTCGACCATTGCGGTGATTAAAGTTTTTTCCTTGTAATTTTGCGCTCGCCGCCTGGCGGACTTTATCGATGATTTCGGCCGATTTTTCAGCAATCGACATGTCTACATTTATTTTCGATTTAGCGATTACATCGACGGCGCCAAGTTCAAGCGCCTGCAAAGCGACTTCTGAATTCTCCTGAGTCAATCCGGAAATCATCACGACCGGCATGGGCCGTAGTCGCATAATCTTATCGAGAAAATCGAGCCCGTCCATTTTAGGCATCTCGATATCCAAAGTGGCGACATCCGGGTTTAAGGATTTGATCATTTCGCGCGCTTCAAACGGGTCCGATGCCGCGCCGACCACTTCGATATCCGGTGCTTCCGTTAAGATATCGGTCAGCAGCTCACGCATGATTGGCGAGTCGTCTACAACAAGAACGCGCGTTGTCTTTTTCATTTTATTCGCTACCTAACCGCGTTAAAAAAATTCAATGTCATTATCTGATGTGTTTTTGGTATTTGGCTTGGATTGTTTTCCAGCAATTTTTTTCTGAAGGGAAAATTCTTCCTCCGCAACTTTCTTAATTTCCGGTTTGTCGAGCAACAACATTCTAATTCTCCCGATTGAGGGATAGTAATGAATGCGTCTCGGCAGCGCCCCGCCCAAATCGTGAGCGACCACATTCATTTTTTCCCGCCTAAGATATTCCATAACGAATTCCGTGTTGTTGGTTCCGATGTTGCTGCTGATCTGGGAAACTTTTCTAAGATCGGCACCGCCGAACACCTTAACTTCGAGACGCTCTCTTATACAGCCGGAAGCCAACAGTTCGTTGACCAGGACTTCCATGGCGTAGCTGCCGAACCGCATGGCCTCGCTTGCCGGACTTGTATCGCCGGTGGGGTTCTCCGGTAGCATGAAGTGGTTCATGCCGCCGATGCCGAGCTCCGGGTCCCGTATGCAGGCGGCGACACAGGACCCGAGAACGGTAATCAGCACTTCGTTCGGTCTTTCCGTGACGTAGAAACCTCCGGGCATGATACGAATTCCGTCGGCTTTGTTGGCGCGGGATTTTAGTCTGGTAAAGGCTTTACCTCGGGTTTCCTGTCGTGCCCCCCACGGGCGGTTTCCAGTTCCTTTCTCTAACCGTTTTCCAGGTATTTTCCCATCGGGCGCCATCAACTGGTCCTCCGATAGGTCGTCGAACTTACCCGCTCAAACTGATCGGTAAGATCAAGGATATTTTCCGAATGACCGATATACAGCCAACCGCCGGGACGCAATTTTTCGGCAAATCGTGACAGGACCTGATTGGTGGTGTGCCGATCGAAGTAAATCATCACATTGCGACAGAAGATGATGTCGAAAGGGCCTTTCATCGGCCAGTCTCTGAGTAAATTCAGACGCTTAAACACGATCAGCTTTTTAAGCTCTTCCCGAATGCGCCAATCATCCTTTTTAGGGCTGCCAAGTGGCTGAGCCAGTTTACTGCGAATATTCGCCGGTACTGCGTTGACGGCGTCTGCCGAATATTGACCCTCCGCCGCTTTGGTTAACACATCGGTATCAAGATCGGTGGCGAGAATTCTCATATCCACACGGTTCAAATTGTCGAACTTTTGACTGAGTGTCAGAGCAATCGAATACGCTTCCTCTCCACTAGCACATCCGGCCGACCAAATTCTTAGCCGGTCCTGGTTTCCGCTTTCCAATTCATCGATAAAGTGGGGAAGGGCGATATCGTGCATGTGTCTAAAGTGCTGAGGTTCCCTTAAGAAACGGGTCAGATTGGTCGTCAACGCATTGACCAGATGGCCCAACTCTTCCTCTCCGCCTGGATCGGATAGATGTTCAATGTAACTTTTGAAGGAATCCAGGTTCAAAAGACGAATGCGTTTGACCAACCGCGAATACACCAAATCCGACTTTTTATCCGATAGATCAATTCCCGTATGATGCTTCAATAACCTGGCAAGGTATTGAAAATCATTTTCGGTGAACGGAAATTCACGAGGATCTTTTTTCGGTTGAGGCATAATTTAATGAATCAATCTAAGAACAAGCAGATTCAGATTTAAAATTCCTGCCAATCCTTGTCGTCGAATGAAAAATCTCGAGCCGTTTTTCCCTCAACTTTGCTGGTTGCGGGTGGCTTTGGTGGCTGGAATTCGTAAGACCGCGTTCCGGTTGCGTCTCTTCTGCCATAGGCCGAAATTTCATTAGCCTGCTGGGACTCCGCCTGGCCCAATGAAATAACCGATTGGCTTAAAAAAGCAGCCTGTTCTTCAAGCGCCAGTGTCGCTGCGGCGCTTTCCTCGACCAACGCCGAATTATGCTGTGTCATCTCGTCCATTTGAGAGAACGCTTCGTTCATTTCTTGGATGCTGATCGATTGTTCTTTACTGGCGACGGCGATGTCCGAGATCAGTCCGGCAACCGATTGAACGGATTCAACGATTTTCGTCAAAAATTCACCAGTTTCTCCAACCAAGGTTACGCCATTCTGCACATAGGATTCACTGGATACGATAAGGTCCTTGATATCCTTGGCGGCTTCCGAGGATTGGCGGGCGAGGTTGCCGACTTCGGTCGCCACGACGGCAAAACCCTTTCCCGCATCGCCTGCGCGGGCGGCTTCGACCGAAGCATTGAGGGCCAACAATTTTGTCTGGAAGGCGATTTCGTCTATGACTCCGATAATATCCGATATCTTTTGCGATGCCCCTTCGATTTCTCCCATGGCGTGAACGGTATTTTCCACGACAGATTGACCTTTCTCCGCTACGTCGCGGGCCGTTTTCGATTGCCGGTTGGCGTCTTCCGCACTTTCTGCATTTTGCCTGACCGTGGCCGCAACCTGGGCCATGGAGGCGGACGATTCCTGAATATTCGCTGCCTGTTGCTCCGTTCGTTGCGAAAGGTCCTGGCTGCCCGCCGATATTTCCTTTGACGCGTTGGCGACCTCGCGGGAGACGTTGATGATGGTATCCGTGATCGAAACCAGACTGGACGCGTTGGCCTTGAATACATTTACGGCGTCGGCCATTTCGCCTATTTCGTCGCCCCGTCCGACGGCATGAATTTCAACAGTGTGATCACCTTTGGCCAGATCATTCATGCAATCCACCATTTGACGCATGGGGCGCAATAATCGGAACTGGGTGAACCAAATCAACATCGCCACAACAAGAATCAGGATAACGCCGGTGATGATCGCATCGGACGTAGTTAGATTGACGATCCCATTCGTCAGTTCTCCGAGAGTTGTCGTTTGCTCATCGCGTGCTTTTACGAATTCTTCCCGCAGCGTGTGAAGCCCATCCAAGGCTGGTTTGTCGCTGACCTTTACCATGCCGTCGATCTGATTGGTCGACAGGCCATCGGCCACCAGTTTTTCCACGGTATTCATATTGCTCTCATACTTGTCGACCACCTCCGAAATCTCTTTCATGGCTGATTTTTCGCGCTCATTCATACCTTGTTTTGCAAACAAAGCCGCTGACTCACGAAATGACTTTATGGAGGAGCGGGCTTTTTGGATGCGGTCCGGGGTGCGGCGCAACACGTAATTTTTAAATTGGTGGATCATGCCGCCATAGCCCAAAGCAGTATCCATATCCGCGAGATAAATACCCTTCTGAACGGCGCCGTTTGAAAACTTTGTCCAAGCAACATCGATTTCCTTGACGTTGTTGATCGTAACGATTGCGCCGCCAATCACGATAACAGTCGCGATGATAAGAACGACGGACATTACGACGCCTAGGGTTACGAGCTTAATTTTTGCCATTTTTCGTCTCCAAAATAGGTTGGACTACCCAACGGGATCGGCGTTTTCGGCCGCGTTACCGTGCAGTAGGGTGTTCATATCAAATAATTTTTCGACATCTATAAGGGCGACCATGCGGTCTTCTACCGTCACCAAACCGGTCAGAAACTCTCCGTCAATGGTAAATCCCATTTCCGGCACAGGCCGAATGTCGCCGCTGGTTAAGGTCAAAATCTCGTTTACTTCGTCGACCAAAATGCCAATAAATTTGTCGTTGGCGCGAACGATAATATTGATGTGCCGGCTGGTTGGTTGGGTGTTTCCCATACCGAAGCGGCAGCGAAGATCCAGGACTGGCAGTATGATTCCCCGCAGATTGACGGCGCCGAGGATAAATTCGGCGGTATTTGGCAGCTTCGTAATTTCGGTCCAGGCTTTAACTTCCCGAACCGTAAGAATGTCCAGGCCATATTCTTCACTACCGATCTGGAAGGTAATGAATTGCTCTTGATCCTCTAAGGCCTCGGTAAGCTCGCCTCCTTCGGTAGGCAGGACCGGCAACGACAGTTTCGGTTCATCGCTCTGCGTCATGTATGCATTTCTCCGTTTGCCGGTTTGTCCGACCGTGGTCGATGCGGCAAGGCCGGTTTTCCGTGTTTTCGATACATATCGTGAAGGCCGTTGACCTCTAGGATCAACGCCACTCTCCCATTGCCGAGAATTGTAGCGGCGGAAACGCCATCTACCGGCATGAAGTTCTCCTCCAGGCTTTTGATAACCACTTGGCGTTCCTCCAAAAGGTCATCGACCACCACGCCGATTACGTTTCCGATATCGGTTTCCACAAAGACGATTAGTCCTTGGCACGGATCGTCAACCCCATCCCGGATGTCGAATAGTTTGCTTAGGAATACCAAAGGTACGTAGTCGTCACGAAAACGGGCGAGTTTTTCCTTGTTGGCGATTTCCGATATGTCGGCTTGGGTCGGCCGTATGCTTTCGATGATACAGCCCAATGGCATGACAAATCGTTCTTCGCCAACTTCTACGATCATGCCGTCCATGACGGCCAATGTCAGAGGCAATGACATGATGAAACGGCTGCCTTTGCCCTTGGTGGAATCGACGATGACCCGGCCGCCTATTTCTTGCGTTATTCTGCGGACGACATCCATGCCGACACCACGCCCGGATACATCCGTAATTTCGGCCGCGGTTGAGAATCCAGGCATAAATATCAAATCGCAAATAGCTTCATCCGGCATGTCCGCATCGGGTGCAATTATTTCGCGCTCCACGGCACGTTGAAAGACTTTCTCAGTATCAATGCCGCGACCGTCATCGGTGACTTCAATGGCGATCTGTCCACTGCGATGCGACGCCGAAAGAAACACGATAGCCTCTTCCGGTTTTCCCAGTGACGCTCTTTCTTCCGGGGATTCGATGCCGTGGTCGATGGCGTTTCGGATCATATGGGTGAGGGGGTCGGTCAGATGTTCGATAATGGTTTTATCCACTTCCGTTGCTTCACCGGAAGTTACCAGTTTTACCTTTTTTCCCAGTGAGCGGGATATTTCACGAACCAGCCTAGGCATCCGGGCGAAAACCGACTGCACGGGCTGCATACGGATTTCCATCACGTTTTCCTGAATTTCCCGCATGTGGCTGCTGAGTACGCCTAAATTACGGACGGTTGACTCATCCTGATATTGCGAGGCGTCTATGTTCTGCTCAAGAACGGCTTGGGTGATGACCAACTCACCAACCATGTTGACCAGTTTATCAACTCTATCCAGTTCAACACGGATTAAGGCGCTCGGTTGAACGAGGGCGGTCGATTTCGGTTCCGGTGCGGGAGAAGGCTTACCATCCATACCGGTGTCGACGATGGTCTCGGGTTGATCGGATTTATCGGGCCCGTCAACTGCTGCCGCAGGTTCGATTGGCTCTAGCGGAACATCGCTGATTTCAAGCTCGCAGACATCTTCGACAAATTCGAAAGCTTGGCGAATATCAGCTTCAGAGCGATCCGTTTGCAGCACGAAATCCCACCCGAGATACGAAATCTCCGGATTGATGTTTTCAATCGACGGCAGATTATCCGCATATATTTCAATTTTTAAATCACCATAGGTTTGAAGTTCGCGAATAATAAAAAGCGGATCGTTTGCTGATTCGAACAATTTTTCGTCTGGAAAGAAGCGAATGAATACGTCTCGGAACTCTGCTTCTAAATCAGGGTCTGCAATTTGTTGGACCGTATCGTCTTCTCCCAGTAAAGAATCGAGTTTGCCGATTATCTCCTCGCCCGCATTCGGTTTTGATTTTTTCCCCTCACGGTAAAAATCGACGATTTCAGCCAATTTATCGGCGGCTTCAATTAATAAATCGACGACCTCGCCGGTGGCTTCGAAATCATGGTTCCGCAAGGCACCGAGAACATTTTCGTAGGAATGAGTCAGCAAACTGATATTGTCGAAACCAAAGGCCCCGGCGCCGCCTTTGATCGAATGAATGGATCGAAACAATTCGTGATACTGTTCGTCGTCACCAAGACCGTTTTTTTTGATCTCGCCGAGCACACTTTCGACATCGGCAAGACGTTCAGAACACTCCGTGAAATAAGTATTCTTGAACTTATCGAGTTTGCCTGCCTTACGGGTTCGTTTCGCCATATTTGTGGATCCCGGTGCTAAAGGCACATTTTTCGGGCAGCGTGGATAAGCCGGTCCGGGTCGAATGGCTTTTGTATCCAACCGGTGGCTCCCGCTGATCGAGCAGCTAATTTCGTATCCTCGCCTGTTTCGGTCGTAAGACAAAGGATGGGAACACCCTTTAATTTAGGAATTTCTCTGGCGTTTCTAATCAACTCTATGCCATCGAGCTTGGGCATATTGATATCCGTAATAATGAGATCAAAATTGTTTTGCTCTATCATCTCGAGAGCATCCAATCCGTCAACGGCAACAACCACGTCGTACCCTTCATTTTCCAACGTGTAAGAAACCATGTCGCGCATGGTTTCGGAATCATCGACAACCAGTATTTTTCGTTTGTCGCTCATGCCACCCAGCTATCGACCTGTTCGGCAAGGCCGAGATCATTCAGGCCGTCACGAAGTTTGTTTGACGGATTTTTCAATTCAAAACGTCTATTGTTTCCAGCACATTCCACCGATGCGGCCAGAATTAGCTGCAGACCCGCCGTTGATATGCGGTCGACGTCGCTAGCCTCGAGAACCAAGCTATTTTTAGTATCCAGGGCCGATTTCAGTGCCTGGTGAAACTCGGCCGCCGATCCGGCATCAAGCATAGTACCAAGCGACAATTCCGTATTTCCCTTTTTCTCGGCAAATTTGAATTTTTCATCCATGAATTTTCACTGGTCAAATTCTACTTTAATATCTTGTTCCACCGTAACTGTATTACAAGTAAATCAGCACTCAAATTTACAAATTATTGGGGAAAATTTGCTGTAAAAACAAACGTTAATACAATTTTCATCGGATTGGGGCAATTTCCAACTCAAACTAAGAAATTAAAACCTAAGGGCGTGCCAGAGGGAACTATCAATGCAGAGTGCTGCAATTGACACCGCTAGACTCGCCAAGGTTCTGGCTCTTACCGGATCAAGCCATGAAGAAGAAGCGCTATCGGCCTTCAGAATAGCGCGCCGACAACTCGCCTCAGCCGGGATATCGTTGACGGATTTGCTAAATAAGCCTTCCGATGATGGCGGTAACCGGGTCAGTGAACTGGAGAGAACACTGGCGAATCTTTACCAAGAATTAGAGCGCAAAAACCATGAATTGGTGGATAAAGATAAGACCGTCATAGATTTGAACCGTCAAATCAGCGACCTGAACATGAAGTTGGAAGTCAAAGACCGGGAAACCCAGGGATGGAGGAAAAGAGCCTGGAAATTTATGTGGGATAGACAAAAAGACCAAGCAGCAAACAGCTAATCCAAAAATCAGTTGCCACACGAGCCTTCAATAAATATCAATCCAGAATTACAATATTATCTATCTCATTAAACAGGAAATTTTAATGAAGGCCGAGCAACTATTCGACGTTCGGGATCGCGTTGTTTTCATCACCGGCGCCGCCAGCGGCCTGGGCTTGGCCATGGCGGAGGTATTGTCCGAAAATGGCGCCAGGGTAACCATGGCTGATATCAATTTGGATGAACTGAATACGCAGGCAGAGCGTTTGAGTAAGGATGGCGGTAAAATAGATCAGATAAAACTGGATGTCGGCGACCCGGCGCAGATATCCGCAGCGATCAATACGACGGTGGAAAAATTTGGCCGGATCGATGCCGTGTTCGCCAATGCCGGTGTCAGCGCCGGACCCAGCCATCTTCATCCATCGGGGCAATTGGACGCTGTGACCGTGGAAGAGTGGGAACGCGTGGTTCACATCAACATGACCAGCGTTTTCGCCACCGTCCAGGCTGCCGCCACCCATATGAAACGGCAAAAGGAAGGGCGTATTGTCGTGACCGGGTCGGTATCTGGTTTGGCGTCCGACGATCTGGTGGGTTATGCCTATACGGCGACCAAAGCGGGGGTCATTAACTTCGTACGCCAGGCAGCAAAAGAGTTTGCCCCCCACAACGTCTTGATCAATGCCATCGCGCCGGGGCCGTTTTTGACCAATATTGCCGACGGCCGGCTGAAAGAGCCAAAAAGCGTCGCCATGATGGAGGAGAGGGTACCTTTGGGCCGCGTGGCGCCGCCGGATGAAATAAAAGGTCTGGTTCTGTTCCTGGCCTCGCCCGCATCAAGCTACATCACCGGTGCCGTTATTCCCATCGACGGCGGTATCTCCGCCTGACCTCTAGATTCTAATTCGGTACTACGGGTACCAACAGGTGAGACGGGCGTTCCCGGTCATGGTAAATTTTGTGCAACGTCGTTTTGCTGCTGCAGATGTGATAGGGGATGTATTCGACGTTTGTCGCCCCGGCGACACCCGTCGGTAAATCCATACAACAGATTTCGACGCAAATTCGGTGGTCCCGCTTGAATAAATTCGCGGTGGCCATGATTTCTATTGCATATTCCTCGATTTCTCCCGGCTTCACCAGCTTTTGAGCTTCACGGGTGAGAGGATGCCAGGGTTTCCAAGGCTCCGAACGCTCTGGATCGACCGCCCGGTGGGATGCCTTGAGCCAGCCACGGGTCACTTCCCGCTCCGGCAAATCACCAGGAATATCGAATTCGCCTTCCCGGGCGGTCTGGATCGAATTGTCGGGTCCCACGTCTTTGATAATGATGATCCAGTTTGTGTCCTCCTGATCGATTGAAGCAAACAGGTTTAAAACCATCGGACCGGCCACCAGCATATCGTTCGACAAGGGGGGGCTGAGGTAGCGAAGTTTTTCGATGTTGTTGGTTTGGGTCGGTGGCATTTGCACGAAGGCGTCCGGGTCCTGATTTTCCGCCGCGCTGGCAGGCTCAATGGCCTCCGTTGACAGGCGCTCCCAGCTTTGCAGGTAGAATTTCGTCCACTGGGTTTCTGGAACCGGCCAATCTTCGGCTGTCCGCCACTTGTTTTCGCCCATCACCCAATAGCGCACCGGCGGCTCTTCCTCGATGCCTGTATCAATGTCCTTGAGCCATTTGTCATGCCATTTAAGAATTTCGTTGTGGAAGGATTGGAAGGGCCGTTCCAAGTGCGCGGGTCCGGTTAACAGCAGCTTGGTCGGCGCTTCGATACGTTTGAACCAGGTCTGGCAGCCGTTGAGATGGGTCTTGTAGGAATAACCGTACCAGCCCGATCCGGTATAGGTCGGTACTTTGACATCGGCAAAACTCTCTTCACTGTATTTTACCCATTCCTCCCGGTCATAAGGATTGATCAGTAGGTCAAAATACATGGGCATATGCTGACCTTTTTGGGAGAGCACATTGAACAATTGTGGATACATTCTGTAATCGGGATTTTGCATGGCTTCCTGCCACATGGCCTCCCTTTCCGGCGGCAATTCACCGGGCTGTCCCCGATTTTGGTGAAAGGCCGAAAAATGACCAATGAGATAGCGGAACAGGTGAATGACGCCGCCGGGATATTCGTCCCGAAAACCGCCCATGGGGCCGAAGGCGCCGCGGGAATCGAACGGAAAGATAGCTTTGAGGTGAGGCGGCTGTTGTTTGGCGACCGCCAGTTGTTCGGCGCCGAAGCCGGAAATGCCGACCATGCCGACGTTGCCGTCACACCAAGGTTGCCCGGCAATCCACTCGATCAGGTCGTAACAGTCCCATTCGCGGGAGCCGCCGCCCTCGGACTTACCGATCCCCCTGGGACAACCAATGACATGTATATAACCGCGCGCGACGAAAAACTTCGTGTCACCGGCTTCCAGCGGGCCCGCCCACAATTTAGACCACGCCGGTTGGGCGGGAAGGCTTTCAGCGACATCGGGTCCCTGTAGGTCTTTATTGTAGATGGCGAAAGCAAGCAGAACCGGAAACTTTCCCTCGGCCTCGGGCCGGTAGATATCAATGCATAAATTAACATCGTCACGCATGGGTACGAGAACGTCGACATCCTTGATCATGCCGTCATATTCGGGTTCCCGTGTGTAGTTGGAGGGAGGCCGGTCGCCCAATGACGGCAATGTGGTCTCGGTTCCGTTTTTTTCAGTCATTTGATGTCGCCCCTCCGAATGTCGCCTGTCCTTCAAAAGACACCTGTATTGTATCGATAGGAGATAAGCAGGCAATCACGTTGTCTCGCCGGTTATCGAGATAAGCCATTTTGTTATCGCAAATTCCTGGTCAAACCGGTCCCTGGAGGTTAGGTATGATCACCATGGATTTTACGCTTAACGAAGAACAGCAGCTCCTCAAGGACAGCGCCGAGAAGTTTGTCCAGCAGGATTATGATTTCGACAAACGGCACGGCATTTTGGACAGTCCGACGGGATTCGATCAGGCCGTCTGGGAACAGATGGCCGAACTGGGCTGGCTCGGCCTGCCGTTCGATGAGGAAGACGGCGGCTTCGGGGGATCGTCGGTTGAAACCATGATCCTAATGGAAGCCGTCGGAAAAGGGCTCTTGGTCGAACCATACATGTCGGGAATAGTTCTTGGCGGTGGATTGATCGGCCGGCTGGGAACGGCGGCTCAAAAAGAGGCAATTCTCCCCGGGTTGATCGACGGCAGCTTGAAACTCGCCTTTGCCTATGCCGAGCCCCAGGCGCGGTATAACTTGGCGGACGTCGAAACGACGGCCTCCGCAGCCGATAATGGCTATGTACTCAATGGTCATAAATCGGTGGTCATTCATGGCGCCAGCGCCGGCCAGGTAATCGTTTCCGCCCGCACCAATGGTGACTCGCGGGATGAGGTGGGTATTACGCTCTTCATCGTGGGTGCCGATGCCAGTGGGCTTTCAATCCGGGATTTTTCGACCATCGACGGTTTGCAGGCGGCGGAAATGGTGTTCACCAATGTCGCCGTTGGTGAGGATTCTGTGTTGGGTGAGGTCGGTCAAGCGTTCAGCGAAATCGAATTGACGATCGACCACGGTATTGCCGCCATATGCGCCGAGGCAGTCGGGGCTATGGATGCCCTTTGCGATACGACACTGGAATATCTCAAGACCCGGGAACAATTCGGCACCAACATCGGTTCCTTCCAGGTCCTCCAGCACCGCATGGTGGATATGTATATGGAACTGGAGCAGGCCCGCTCCATGTCCTATATGGCGAGTCTGAAACTGGACTCTGATGATGCCAAGGAACGTCGTCTCGCCTTATCTGCGGCCAAGGTGCAGATTGGCCGCAGCGGCCGCTTTGTCGGCCAGCAGGCCGTGCAGCTTCACGGCGGTATGGGTATGACCGATGAACTGCCGGTCAGTCATTACTTCAAGCGTTTGACCATGATCGATACCCAATTCGGCAACATGGATTTTCATCTCGATAAAATGGCGGCGTTAAACGCGGAATAAGTTTGGGAGTAGGGGGAATCTCGATGAGTATGATGCAGGACAAGGTTGTGGTGGTGACCGGCGGCGGCCGGGGTATCGGCCGCGAGGTGGCTCTCCTGATGGCCGAAGAAGGCGCCAAGGTCATGGTCAATGATCTAGGTGCGGCCATCGACGGCGACGGGACCGACCAGGGACCGGCGGCCGAAGTCGCAGCTGAAATTCAGGCGGCGGGGGGTGCTGCCGGCTTCAATACCGACGATATCTCGACCAAAGCGGGAGCAGAGAACCTGATCGCCGGAGCGGTTGGTGAGTTGGGCCGGGTCGACGCAGTGATCAATAACGCCGGAATTCTGCGGGATAAGATCTTCCATAAAATGGAGGAAAGCGACTGGAACGCGGTTATCCAGGTCAATCTGACCGGGTGTTATAACGTTGCCCGCGCCGCCGCGCCCCATTTCAAGGAACAGGAATCGGGCGCATTCGTCCATATGACGTCTGTATCCGGATTGATCGGCAATTTCGGTCAGGCCAACTATGCGTCTGCAAAAATGGGTGTGGCGGGACTTTCCCGTTCCATCGCCATCGACATGGCGCGGTCCAACGTGCGATCCAATTGCGTGTCGCCGTCGGGTTTTACCCGCATGATCGGCTCTATCCCCATCACCAGCGATGAACAGGCCAAAGAGTTCGAATTGCTGAAAGAAAAGCTGAAGCCCGAAATGAACGCGCCCCTGGTGGTGTTCCTGGCCAGCGACGAAGCCCAAGGCATCACCGGCCAGATGTTCGCCACCAGCGGTAATCATTATTATCTTCTCAGCCAGCCCCGCCCGGTGGTCAACGAATACCGAGACGGCTGGACTCCCCAATCCGTCGCCGACGAATTCAACACTGCCATCCAGGATAAGCTCACGCCTCTGGAGACCCTCAACGACGTGCTGGATTAAAGCGCCGCTTCCGTTCCCAATAGCGCCGTTACCTGGCTTGAAAAACTGCCGCCGTTGCCCTGGACCAGGGCGGTGTTGGCGTCTGTAACCTGGCGGTCACCGGCTTGGCCACGCAACTGTTCGATGGCCTCGATGATCAGGAACATGCCGTACATGCCTGGATGAACGCAGGAGAGGCCGCCGCCATTGGTGTTGACCGGCAAGGAGCCGCCGGGAGCGATGGCGCCGCTTTCCACGAACGGTCCGCCTTCACCCTTGGCGCAATACCCCAAGTCCTCCAGAAACATGATGGTATTAATGGTGAAGGCGTCATAGAGCTCGAGCACATCCACATCGCTCGGTTTCATCCCCGCCATCTCGAAAGCCCGCGGACCGGAGCGGGAGGCGGCCGTTGTGGTCAAATCCTCCATCTGGGCGATGGTGTTGTGGGAATGCTCCGCCGCCACGCCGAGCAGATAGGCCGCCGGATTGGGAAAATCCTTGGCCCGGTCGGCTTTGGTCATGATTACGGCACCGCCGCCGTCGGTTACCAGACAGCAATCGAGGATGCTCAAGGGGTCCACCAGCATGCGGGCGCTTAATACATCGTCGACGGTCAACGGATCGCGCATCATGGCGCGCGGATTTTTCTGTGCCCAGCCCCTTGCGGCGACGGCGACTTCCGCCAGTTGGGCGCGGGTGGTGCCGTATTCGTGCATGTGCCGCGCGGCGGCCAGAGCATAGGCGACCGGTGGATTGCGGGGCTTATACTTGATTTCCCAGGGATGGACGGCGATTTTCAATTTACCGGCGCCGCTTCTGAGGTCGCTGCCGTAAAGGATAAGTGCCGTTTCGCACAAGCCGGCATCAAGCGCCAAGGCCGCCCATTGTATGAAATTGACGAAGGACGAACCGCCCAACATGGTGCCTTCCATCACCTTCGGCTTGAGGCCCAGATATTCGCAGGCCGACAGAACCGGCAGGTCGCTGTTCATGGAAACGCAGAATACGCCGTCGATGTCGGATTTTTTCAACCCGGCGTCCGCCAGCGCCCGGTGAGTAGCCTGGGCCATCAAATCCCATTCGGTATGATCGGGAACCATGCCGCAGTCGGAAAGGCCGATGCCGATGGCTGCCGCTTTGCCGCGTAGAGTATCAGCCATGATCAATCCTCCCCGCTGATAGGATCGAAGACCACATAGAGGCCTTGGTCATCTTCGGTAATCCGGGCCTGTACCGCCATATCGATGGCGACGTCATGGGGCGGAATATTTTCAACGCGGCTAATCATGCGGGGGCCTTCCTTTAACTCAATGAGTGCAAAATTGTAATCGCCGCCCCGTTCCGGTTTCTGCCGGATGACGCTGGTGGAATAAACGGTGCCTTTGCCGGACGCCTCGACCCAGTCAATATCATCCGAGCCACACGCGGGACAAATCAGGCGAGGGAAAAAGATATGGGCGCCGCAGCTTTGACATTTTTGCAGGCAAAACGACCCATCGGCCAACCTGTTGTGATATTCGGCATCGGGGCCGAGATTGACCGATTCGTCCTGAGTATTTTCTGACATGATTTCCCCCAAGTTTGTGTCCGTCCTGTTTTAAATTTTAAAAAAGGATTGCTCAAGCAGCGAAAGGTGCTCCCGCTGAAAAGGAGGGTGGTGGGAAGAATCCCACTTTCCGTCGAATCCTCGTGGTCATCCCAACATTTGTCTAAATGTTAATAGTAATATTGGGAAAAATCCCAACAATTGAAGAACGAAAAAAATTGGGAAATTTTGTTGACGCTAAATCAGGTTGGAACGATACTGGATTCGAATAATTCCAATGAACAGAAGCATTGGAGGCGCGTGTGGACGAGCAATCTTTATTCATATCAGAAATTGAAACCTATTGCCGGAATACCGGGATAGCGGAAAGCACATTCGGCCGCAGGGCCGTCAACGACGGAAAATTTGTCAGCCGGCTCAGAGAAGGCGGTGGTGTCACGACGGCGACGGTATCACGGGTCCGTAAATATTTGTCTGAGATAGAATCGGGTGCTGCGGACTCGCAAGGCTATAATTCAAACGATGTCCTGGCGGAATCTGAACGTAAGCCAACAAAATCGAAAAAAGGGGACAAGTCGAAAACCAAAAAGCAGATCGAACAGAAAAAATCCACTTTCCGTTTTTACGACAACCGCCAGAAATATCTGATGTTCGTAAATACCTGCAGTGAAAAGTGGGTGGTGGCGGAACGGGCCGGCATGGAGTTGGCGCACATTCATCCCCGGCCACCGGCTCTTCGCGTGTTCGATGCCGGTATGGGTGACGGTACGGTACTCACCGGCGTCATGCGGGAAATGCATCGGCGATATAGAAATTTGCCGTTTTTTATTGTCGGCAAGGAGATCAGTCTTGAGGACGTTCGCCTCAGCCTGGAGAAAATGTCCGACCGTTTCTACGAGCACCCGGCGACGGTTCTGGTGGTGACTAATCTCTACTACACAGAGTCGCCTTGGTTGACACCTCGGTCAATGCAGTCGGCGGCAACCCTGAACTGGATGGATGTTCCCCTGGCAGGAGATTCCGCTCATGAATTCCATGAGCAGATTAAAGACCTGCAACCCGTCCTATCCGATGGCTGGCAGGTCCGGGCCAGCGAAAAAACGGGCAATCCGCAATATGTCAGGCCGTCGGTTCTGGTCCTTTACCGGGAGGATCACAAATTCATGCTGGATCAGGTGATCCCGCGTCCGGGTCAGAACCGGGCCGACTATGATCTGGTAATCGCCTCCCAGCCATACCGTGCCCGCATGCCCGTAGAATTCAAAGCAACCAAGGTGATTTCTCCCTTGGCGCGGTCTTTGGCGCTTGGCGGTCGTCTCTTGGGAGTCCATTCATTCGGCAATGATCCCGGACTGGAAATTATTAGACGGGTCTGGCCGGGGGAAAATCCATTTATCACCAATCGGCACGAATTGCTGAAGGAATTGAAAAAGGATATTGGCAAGACTCATCGGGATTTGAACTTCAACACGTATTCAGACAAGCGGTCGCTGTTCCGCTACGATATGCATACCTTACCGACCGAGGTGGAGAGCAACGGCAACCGCATCGGCACCTCGACCCTTTTGGCGGCTTGGAATGCGGCGACCTATGTGGCTCAAATCGAAGATGAACGTCTGGAGAATGTCATGAGCGATCATTCCTATCTTGATGCGACGCGGGATGTGCTCGCCAAATTTCAAGGCCTGTGGTTCAATGACGAATCCTATGTCGTGTCCAGAAAGAGAGGGTAGAGGGAAGCAAGTTATGGAAAACGATTACATTCCTCCTTTCGAAAGTGGGTTGGTGCGTCGGCTATTTGACGGCCAGTTCGCCATCACCGCGGAAATCACGCCGCCGGTATCCGGGGCGGCGCAGGATCTGCTGGACAAAGCGGCTCCCTTGAAAGGGTTGGTTGACGCCGTCAACGTTACCGACGGGCCCAACGCCAATGTCCATATGTCGAGCGTCGTGAGCGCCGCTATTTTACAATCAAACGGCATCGAGCCCATCGCGCAGTTCACCTGCCGGGACCGCAACCGCATTGCCTTGTTGGGTGACTTAATGGGCGTATCGGCCATGGGGGTCCATAATCTGTTGCTGATGAATGGCGATGATCCGACGGCGGGTGATCAGCCCGAGGCCAAACCTGTCTTCGATTTGCAATGCAATGAGTTGATCGCCATCGCCCACCAAATGACCACCCATGCCACGATCCCGTCGAAAAGCGTCAAAGTGACCAGCGAGGGTATTTCGCCAAATACCAAAACGCTCCAAACGCCCACCAATTTTTTTGTCGGGGCGACTGATATGCCTACGGCGGAGGCTTCTGACAAGTGGGCTGGAAACTTACGACGAAAACATCGCGCCGGGGCACGCTTTATCCAAACCCAACTGTGTTACGACATGGATGTAATCCGTGCTTACGCCCGATTACTGGTTAAAGAAGGCTTGACCGAGCACATGTTCTTCATTGTTGGCAACGGTCCTTTGCGTTCCGCCAAATCCGCCCGCTGGATGCGGGATCACCTCTACGGCGTCATCGTTCCGGATCATATTCTGAATCGCATGGAGACCGCCGAGGACCAAAGAGCCGAAGGGATAAAAATCTGTACTGAACAGATTCAAGAGATCGCTGATATCGATGGCATTGCCGGTGTTCATTTGATGGCGCCGGTCAACATCGAGAGCGTTCCCATCGTAATATCTGAAATAAATCTGCCCAATCGGCAGACCGGTTCCGCTTTCAGTACGGCTGTTTTTGGCGGGACCTGATTTCAGATCAAAAAAAATCTCGGATGCGCTTAGCCATCGCCGCCGGGTCCATATTGTGGGTAAATTTCACGCGGAACTTCCCGTCGGGCCCCATCAGGTAAATGGACGCCGTATGGTCCACGGAATACCCGTTGGGATCGTCTCTATCACTGTCCTTTAGCGGATGAATTACATATTTAACTTTGTACTGCGCTGCCGTGCGGGCGATCATCGGTTCGGCGCCGGTCAATCCGGTCAGGCGGGGATGGAAATATTTGACGTATTCCTGCAAACGCCGCACCGTATCCCGCATCGGGTCCACGGTTATCATAATCGGCGTCACCTTAACGGCGTCCTTGCCCAACTGGTCGAGTGCCTCACTCATGGTGGTGAGGCCGGTCGGGCAGATATCCGGGCAATAAGTATAGCCGAACGTCACCAGCATAAACTGTCCGCGATAGGCGCGGTCTGTAATCGACTCGCCTTTGTGGTTCTGCAGGATGAAACGCCCGCCGGGAAGGGAGGATTTGTTCGCTGATATCACCTCGGTGGCGGAAAAGAGGAGAAAAACCGCCACAAAAGCAGTGACCGCCAACTTCAGATAACGGTTGAGTAACACAGTATTCATGTTGAGTAGTATAATATTCGCCTGTGAGTAATATGTTAGTCGCAGAACTTGTTTGCGACTTTATAAGTAATACGTCTCGTATATTAGATTTTCATTGATCAAGGTCAAAGCCTCTCACGAACATGTGAGGTATATAGGTCGCGCACTGTTTTCCTGGGCCATTACAGGGGGAGGTGGCCTGTGCTTGTGACTCCAGTCCCTCAAGGAGACAATCTAAATGAAGATCGCTTTTAAACGCGCGGCGCTTGCTGTTGCCGCCATTGGGATCGGGATGACTGCGGCGAGCGTCGCCTGGTCCGAGAGCCTCGACGAGGTTATGAAGCGTCGTAATCTTACCCAGAAGGACGTTTTGGCTGCCGCCAAGACTTATGTCCCAACGGGCAAGCGCGACGAATTTATCGCCTTTAGTTCCGGTGGCCAGAGTGGCCAAGTTATCGTGTACGGTATTCCGTCCATGAGAATTCTGAAATATATCGCCGTCTTCACGCCGGAGCCCTGGCAGGCTTACGGGTTTGACGACGAATCAAAAGCCGTTTTGGCGCAAGGCCGAATCGACGGCAAAGACATTGTGTTCGGTGATACCCACCATCCGGCTATTTCCGAAACCAACGGTGTCTATAACGGTAAATATCTCTTCATTAACGACAAAAACAACCCGCGCCTTGCGGTTATCGATTTGGCCGATTTCGAAACCAAACAGATCGTCGTCAATCCAATCATGAAATCGGAACACGGTGGTCCGTTTGTGACGCCGAATACGGAATATGTCCTCCAAGCGGCGCAATATCCCGCGCCCTTCGGTAAAGAATTCGTTCCGCTGGAACAATTCAACGAGAAATACCGTGGCGCCGTCACCTACTGGAAATTTGACAAAGAACACGGCCGCTTGAAACCGGAAGAATCCTTCTCGGTTGAAATGCCCCCATATAGCCAGGATTTGTCTGACTTCGGCAAAGGTCCGTCCGACGGTTGGTCCTTCACCAACTCATTTTGTTCCGAACGTTATGTCGGTGGTATCGAACGCGGGCGGCCGCCGTTTGAAGCCGGTTGCTCCCAAAAGGACACCGACTTCTTCCACATGGTCAACTGGCGTAAAGCCGCTGAATTGGTCAAAGCGGGCAAAGCCAAAAAAATCAACGGTCATAACGTCATCATGATGGACACGGCCGTCAAGGAAGGCATCCTCTACCTCGTGCCGGAGCCCAAAAGTCCCCACGGTATGGATGTCAGCCCAGACGGTAAATTCATGATCGTTGCCGGTAAGCTGGACAGTCACACCTATGTGTACAGCTTTGAAAAAATGATGAACCTGATCAAAAATAAGGATTTCGCGGGTAAAGATCCGTACGGTATCCCCATTCTTGACCTCAAGAAATCACTTCATACCCAGGTGCAGGTTGGCCTCGGCCCGCTTCACACCCAGTATGATTCCAAGCCCTGCACAGTCTTCACTTCGATCTATGTGGACTCCCAGGTCACCAAATGGGACTACTGTAAGGGTAAGGTTCTGGACAAGATCTCCATCCACTATAACATCGGTCATCTGATGACCATGGAAGGTGATTCGGTAACGCCGCAGGGTAAGTATCTGGTGTCCTTGAACAAGTTGGCTATCGACCGTTTCAATCCGGTTGGTCCTCTGCACCCGCAGAACCACCAGTTGATCGACATCAGCGGCGACAAAATGGAATTGTTGTATGACATGCCCGTGCCGCTGGGTGAGCCGCACTACGCGGTCGCCATCAAGGCCGATAAGATGAAGCCGATCGTCCGTTACCGCAGTGGTTGGAACTCACGGACCGACAAACGCCATAAATATCGTACCCGTCCGGGTAAGGAACGGGTCGAGCGTAATGGCAACAAGGTCCGCGTCTTTGCAACGACCATCCGGTCTCACATCACGCCTGAAATCATCGAAGTCAACGAAGGCGACGATGTATCGATCCACGTCACCAACTTGGAGCGGGCCGAGGACGAAACCCACGGTTTCGCCATCAGCGGCACCAACGTCAACTTGTCGCTGGAACCGGGTAAAACCGCTTCCGCTACTTTCAAAGCTGACGTACCCGGTGTCTTCCCGTACTACTGCACCGAGTTCTGCTCGGCGCTGCACTTGGAAATGCAGGGCTACCTTTTGGTCAAACCGAAAGGTTACAAAGCCACTGCCACCAAGGGTGTGGAAGGTACTATCTACGCCAAGGCCGATTACGACAAACAGCATAAGACCAACCTTTCTACTCAAGGGGTTATCAACACTGTTGTCGGTTACATCACCGCCCGGAACTACCAAGACTTCCCGGCTGTGGTCGCCCTTGTTGAAGACGCCACCGAGCAGTTGAACTTTGCCGCCGACACACGTAAGAAGGCGGAAGGGTTCGCTGCCAAGAAAGATTGGCATAAGGCCACATTGTGGGCCGGCCAATGGTGGCAGTACCAGGTCAAGGCAGCGGATATTGGTCTAAGGGCCAAAACCTACCTTGATCAGCATGGTGCGAAAGTGGTTAAAAAGAAAAAATAACCACTTCTCGTTCGAGGTAAATATTGGGGGAGCATTAAACGATGCTCCCCCATCCTCGTAAATAAACTGGAGAATTAATTAATGTCAGCCCGTTTTGTATTTCGCCTCGTGTCCGCTCTCGTCATCGTCATCATGGCCGGTGCCCTGGTCGCGTCGACCGCCGAAGCCGCGAAGAAAAAACGCCACCCAGGCAAACGCCTGTACCTTCGCAGCACCTGCATTGCCTGCCATGGCAAGAACGGTAAAAAGGCGATCATGGATTATCCCAACCTGGCGGGGCAGGACGAAAAATACATGGTCAATCAGATCAAGGACATCATGAAGGGCAAGCGGAAGGGCAGTCCCGACGCAACAGGCAATCCGCGCAGTTACGGCATGAAGGGCGTCATGGTGACGCCGGACGGCAAGGAACGCATCACCCTTGATCAAATCAAGACAATTGCCCAGTGGCTGGCGAAACTCGAGCCGGCAAAACCGATTGCGCCGGAGAAGCCTTTTGACGCTAAAAGCGTAGCTGCGGGCAAAAAGCTTTATAAAAAGAAATGCAAAGTCTGCCATGGTAAAGAGGGTAAGAAACCTAAAAAAGGCTATCCCTATGTTGCGGGACAAAAGCGAGCCTATCTGGTAATTCAAATGAAGGACATGAAGAGCAAGGCGCGCAAAAGCGGCAAGAGCAACACCATGTTCCCCGTCATCAAGAAAATTAAGGACGATCAAATCGAATCTCTCGCTGACTATTTGTCCCAAATCGACCGGACTGCGAAATAGTTGACCGCGAAATTATTCAAGATTGGAGTAGAGAAAAATGAAATTTAAAAAATTTATGGCAATTGGCGCCGCCTTGTTGTTTACCGCCGCAATTGCTTCCGATAGCCAAGCTGCCGGCCCCGCCAAAGAATGGAATAAAGGCGGCGGAGAACAAGATGCCGCTTTAACTTTGAAACCAGATCTGGAAAACGGTCTCGAAGTGTATGAAGTCTGTGCCGCCTGCCACTTGCCGGAAGGCTGGGGAAAGCCGGATGGCACCTTCCCGATGCTGGCCGGGCAGCACAAGAACGTCATCATCAAGCAACTTGCCGATATTCGGGCGCTGAACCGGGATAACCCCACCATGTATCCTTTCGCGTTGCCCAAATCCATCGGCGGTGCGCAGTCGATTGCTGACGTTTCGGCCTACATCGCGAAACTTCCCATGAACCCCGAGCCTGGCGTGGGTGCCGGCGACGATCTGGTGTTGGGTAAAAAGCTCTACAAGGATAATTGCGTTCGCTGTCACGGCGAAAACGGCGAAGGTATCGCTGAAAAATATTATCCACGCATCCAGGGCCAGCATTACAAGTATCTGGTTCGTCAGTTCGAGTGGATTCGCGACAAAAAACGTCGTAACGCCAATCCGGATATGGTGAAACAGATCGCCGGCTTCTCCGACAAGGACATGCGGGCTGTCATGGATTACGTATCCCGCCAGAAACCGCCGAAGAAGATGCTGGCCCCCAAGGGCTGGGAAAACCCGGACTTCGATTGATTTAAGAAAGTAAATCCGCAATGAACAACAATAATAAGTTTGTGTGTCGTTCGGCATGACGGACAACCCGCAAACAAAGCAACTGCTGGCCTTCCGGGTGTTGACCCTGGCGGCACTGATTTGCATCGGCTTGGCGTACTTCTCACCCATATGGTGGGTTTCATTGAAAGCGCCACAGTATCCGGCGGCTGCTTTTCCGGACGGCATCCGCATCCACTTTCATGTGGATAGCGTTACCAACGGCTGTCAAAAAATTGAAAGCAAGGAAAAGCGGGAAGGCGAAGCGCTCAACTGCAAACACGAAATGGATGCCATCAACCATTTCGTCGGCATGTATCCCATCGCGGCAGGCGGGCCCGTGGAACGCACCTATGCGCCGTTCCTTTTCAGTTTGCTGGGGCTAATGATGCTGTCCTTTATGGTGGTTGATAAAAAGCGGCGAATTATGCTTATGGTGGCCGGAGGTATCGCCATCTCCGCCTGGATGTCATACGGCATCTACGGAAAAGGCGGTATCAATGCCCTCAGTCCCAACTATATCTCTGACATGGCGGGAACCATGGATCTGGACCCGGAAGAGTATGCCGAGTGGAGTGGCTATCAAACCATTAATGAAAGCTACAATGAAGCCCTGGGCCGCTATTTCCGTGACATGAAACAGATCGCGCGCCGGGTTGATATCATGTTGACGGCAACGCACGTTGTCTATGGTTTGGTTGTTATCGGTTTGATCGCTTTGGTCATCGCCTTGTGGAAATTGCCCATCGCCTACTGGCTGCTGGGATTGGTTCCGGCGGCATTGCCTGTATTCTTTATTATCGAGTATGCGGCGTGGCTTTGGTGGTTCGGTCACAGTCTCCACCAAATGGCGGCGTTTACGGTCAAACCTTTTATGCCGACGGTATTGGGGCAGGGGAAGGTGGCGCAATTCTCCACATTCTCTTATCCTCATTACGGGTTTGGATTGTTTGCCGCGGCATCGGCATGTCTTCTGTTGGCGATGTTGATCCGCCGGAAACAGATGCGGGACGCTGCGTAAGAGGACGCACCTTATGCCGGTGATTAAATTAATTCTGGCATTCTTAATAACGACCTTTCTGATCACATCGGTGCAGGCGGCCGATTTGGCGCGCCTGCAGCCGCAGATTGACGCCGCCAAGGAAGGCGATGTTATATCTCTTGAACCGGGACGTTACGCCGGTCCAATCAGTATCGACAAAGCGATCACATTAGACGGTGGTGGTAAAGCGACCATCGACAGCAACGGTAAGGGCAGTGTTATCGTCCTGGAGGCCGACGGCGCCGTCATCAGAAATTTACGGCTGGTCAACACGGGCGAATCCCACAACGATATTGATTCCGGCATTCAGGTGCGGGGCGATTACAATGTGATCAAAGACAACGTAATAGAAGACGCCCTGTTCGGCATCGATTTGCAGCAATCGGACCACAACGTCATCCGGCGCAATAAAATCAAATCCAAACAGTTCGCCTTGGGTGTCAGGGGCGACGGCATCAGGCTCTGGTACAGCAATGCCAACACCATCCAGCGCAATGTTATCGACGGCGCCCGCGATGTGGTGTTCTGGTATTCGGGCGACAACGTGATCGCCAATAACACGATCCGCAATGGACGCTACGGTTTTCATTTCATGTATGCCCTGACCAACATGGTCGAGAATAACCGGCTCGAAGAAAATTCGGTGGGTGTATTTCTCATGTACAGCGACAGCGTGACCGTCAGAAACAACCACATATCTCATGCCCAAGGCGCCACGGGGATGGGAATCGGGTTGAAGGAGACCAGTAACGTTACGATATCGGGGAATGATATCGTCTACTGCGCGACCGGTATATATCTCGACGTGTCGCCATTCCAGCCGGACACGACCAACCGTATCCGCCACAATCGCATCGCCTTTAACGGCATCGGCGTTTTGTTCCACAACGACTGGACTGGCAATATTTTTGACAGCAACCGCTTTAAGAACAATTTCGTTCAGGTGTCAGTTAATGCGTTGGCGTCGGCCATGCGTAACGAGTGGACGGGAAATTTTTGGGATGACTATAAGGGATTCGACCGCGATAAAGACGGCGTCGGCGACACACCGCATGAAATGAGGGTTTACGCTGACCGGGTTTGGATGGACGTTCCTCATGCCTCATTTTTTAAAGGCTCGCCGGTACTCAGTGTTTTGGATTTCCTCGAAAGGCTGGCGCCGTTTTCCGATCCGATCATGCTGCTTCGGGACACGAAGCCGAAAACAGTATCCGCGTCTGCGGCAGTACCAAAAGATGAAAAAGCAGGCGACGGCAAGATTGATCCCTTCGGTTTGAAGAAACGCGTTTACCAAAAGGATTAATAGTTTAGACCATGACAGCACCGAACAATCCCAAGAAAAAACGCAAGCTGACAAAGAGGCAGCGCCGGGACCGGAGAACATTTCTCCGTTCCGTCGCCGTCGGTGTCGGCGTGGTCGGTGCATCCGTCTTGGGTTTTTTTCCCGTCTTAAAAGGGTGGACCAAACGCCTGCGTCCGCCTGGCGCCTTGGAAGAGAAAGAATTTCTGGCTTCCTGCATCAAATGCGGCCAATGCGTCCAGGTTTGTCCCGTTGAGGCCATCAAGCTGGGCGACTTGGATGAAGGTTTCGGTGTTGGCGCTCCCTATATTGCCGCCCGTGATCAGGCCTGCGATTTTTCCTGCGATGCCGTGCAATGTATTCTGGCTTGCCCGACCGGCGCATTGACTCATGAAATCGATAAAAAAGAACAAGTGCGCATGGGGTTGGCCCGGGTGGTTCATCCCAGCGCCTGTTTGGCGCGAAAGGGCGAAGGCTTTCGCGGTCTGGCCCGGGGGACGGATTTCGACGGGTTGCTCCGCTATCAGGATATTGATCGCTGGGTTCCGCAGTCTCTCAACCAGTATCCCTACGATCTGGATCTTTGTGATCTGTGCTCGCGCCATTGTCCCATCGAAGGCGCGATCACCATTGAACGTCTGATGATCGATCTTTCGGACCTCCGGGGCTCTCCCACCGTCTTTGATAAATGTGTCGGCTGCGGTGTATGTGAGATGATGTGCCCGGTCGACCCGCCGGTCATTCAGGTCATCGAACGTCTGAAGTGGGAGGATGTCTGATGTACTTCTTCCGCAACATCGCCACCATGCTCGGAACCGATCCCCGCGGCCGTCCCGACCCCAATAAAATCAGCAAGGCGGCAGCGAATATTCATCACGCCAAGCGGGATATCGACGGTAAAAATGAACGCGCCGCCGCCATCAAGGCGGAGCGTGATAAAGCACGGTCGAACAAATGGCTGTGGCGGCGGTGGGCATCAATCATCATCGTCAATCTACTGTTTGTTCTCTCCTTCCAATTCGATGTGCAATTGGTGGAAGGGGCCTTAACGGCGTCTCGGGTCATCGGATTTCATTTCGCCGATTTGAATTCGGCCTTGCAGGTCATGCTGGCCTACAAGGTCATTTTGATCAATTTGGTGATCGGCACGGTAACCGTCTTGATTCTCTGGTGGCTGTTGGGCGGTCGATCTTTCTGCTCCTGGGTCTGTCCCTACCATCTATTAGCCGAATTCGGCGAAATGCTGCATTTGAGGCTGGCTGAGCAGAACATCATCCACGATTTTAAACTGTCCCGGAAAACCCGCACCGTTCTCTATGTCATTTTCGCCTTACTGGCGCTGATTACGGGCTATACGGTGTTTGAATCGATTTCCCCGGTTGGAATTCTCAGCCGCGCCATGATCTACGGGCCCGGTTTGGCGATGATTTGGGTAGCCGGCATACTGATTTTTGAAATATTTATCTCCCGCCGCGCCTGGTGCCGGTATATTTGTCCCATCGGCCTGACCTATGGGTTTGTGGGAACGACTTCACCGGTTCAGGTCAAGTACGATCTGGAAAACTGTCTGCACGAAGGGGATTGCCGCCAGGTCTGCATGGTGCCCCATGTGCTGGAGATCACCAAAAAGGGCAGGGCAGAGGAAATCCAAATAGGGATCGGTCCCGATTGCACCCGCTGCGGCATGTGTGTAGATATTTGCCCGACGAATTCCCTGAATTTCAATATCAAGGGATTGGACAAGTTTCTTTAAATGATGATGAACACTGATTCCATGACCGGCCCGATGATTCAATTAGGTGGCGTCTCCAAGAACTTCGGACGGAGGCCCGTGCTCGATAGTGTCGATCTTGATATCGAGCGGGGCAATCGTGTGGCTTTGGTAGGATCCAACGGCGCTGGCAAGACGACACTGATCAGGTGCTTGCTGGGTGAGTACACCTATCAGGGACGAATTAACGTGGAGGGTTTGGCACCCCGTGCAGCCCGGCGGCAGGTGCTGAATAGAATCGGTTTCGTTCCTCAACTGCCGCCGCCGTTGAAAATGCCGGTGGGTGAGCTCATCCGATTCGCATCCAAGGTTTGTGATGACGACCCCAAACATATCGAAGCCATGTCCGATGCCTTAGGCTTGGATTTGAGTTCCGTCAGGAGGCAGTCTTTCGTCAAACTCTCCGGCGGTCAGAAACAAAAATTGCTTATCAGTATTGCCCTGGCCCGGCAGTGCGGCGTTCTCATCATGGATGAACCGGCCGCCAATTTGGACCCTGAATCCCGCCAGATATTCTTTAAGTTACTGGCCGAGCGGCAGGACGATACGGTTATGCTGATCTCCAGTCACCGGCTGGACGAAGTGGCGGAACTGGTCAACCGGGTCGTCGAATTGGACCGGGGTAAAGTGGTGCTCGACGATCATGTGGCCGATGAGGTGCAATTGGATTCCCTGCTCGCCTGCACGGTGCGTATAAACCGGACCGAGGAGGCGTTCGCCAAGGCCATCTCCCAATGGGGATTCCGTGATGAAGACAGCGGTCTATTTTGGCGGGGCGATGTGGCCGGGCCCGACCGCTTGCGTTTTCTGGGATTGATATCGCGGTACGCCGGATTGGTGACGGACCTGGAATTGAAAGAAAGCAAGGGCGGCGAGAAATGATGCAGTGCACGCGCCGCCACTCGATCCTTTTGCTTGCGTCTCTGCCATTGGTGCTGAATGGTTGCTTCGAGGACAGTAAGACAGGCCCGGTTGACATTCACTGGGACCGGGATAGCTGCGCCTTGTGCAACATGATCATCAGCGACGCCCGTTTCGCCGCCCAGGTGAGGGGGGGACCGAAACGTAACATTTATAAGTTCGATGACATCGGCTGCGCCGTCAACTGGCTCAACAAAAAGCCATGGGCTGGCGATCCGGAAACGGAAATTTGGGTGGCGGAAAAATCCAGCACCCGTGAAAAAGTAACCTGGTTGAAAGCCCGTGACGCCCGCTACGTCAAAGGCGAACAAACACCCATGAACTACGGTTTCGGCGCCGTGGCCGCCAGTATCCCCGGCAGTATCGATTTTGTCGCCGTGACCAACATTATCCTGGCCAATGCCCCTAACCATATATGCCGGACGCCGGATGACGCGGGCAGAGCGGGTAGTTAGGAATATTGCTAGATGAATCCGATTGGCTATTTTTCAAATAATCCCCCCACCTCATTCCTCCCCCGCAAGGGGGGAGGAGGTATTACCGATTCAATTCCCTCCCCCCACCGCGGGGGAGGGTTAGGGTGGGGGGATGCCTGCCCTGTAGAATTTGGTGTTAGGTAACGTAGCACCATGAAACATTTGTGGCATACAGCTAATCTCGATTTTACCGAATCCATCCGGTCCCGGTGGTTTTTGGTTTATGTGCTGGTATTCGGTGTGTCGATGATCTTGATGTTGATGTCGGGACTGACCGAGTCGCGGGTTCTGGGTTTCGCCGGACTTTCCCGAACGCTGATTACCTATATCCAATTATGTATGGCGGTTTTGCCGGTGTTCATCATGTTGACCACGGTCCGGTCCGTCGCCGGCGACCGTGAAGCCGGCGTGTTCGAATATTTGCTGTCCCTTCCTGTAACACTTTCCGCCTGGTACTGGGGTAAGTTTTTGGGCCGATTTACGGTCGTGTTCCTGCCGGTTTTTCTGGCCATGGCGGCGGCGGCGATCTGGGCCCTTCTGGCCGGACATGATGTGCCGTGGGTAGAGTTTGTTTTCGCAATTTTGATGCTGCTGTCTCTCGCCTGGTGCTTTCTTGGTGTCGGCATGTTGATTTCGACCCTCACCCGGTCGCCCGATGTGGCCCAGGGCGCGGCCTTTGTTGTCTGGCTGGCGCTATTGCTGTTTTTAGATTTGATCCTGTTGGGCGCTTTGGTTAAAGAGCAGGCGCCGCCGGCCTTGGTCGTCGGGGTCGCGCTAATCAATCCGATGCAGGTCTTCAGAACCGCCACCATGGTATTGTTTGATCCGCAACTGGTCCTGTTGGGCCCCGCCGCGCATATCATACTGGACGCCTTTGGCCGGGCGGGATTTCTGGTTTACGGTTTCCTCTACCCCATAGTGGTCGGGTGTTTGTCAGCCGTCCTCGGATTCCTCATTTTCAGGCGAGGCGATCTGCCATGATCGCGCGGCTCTTTGGTATCGCCCTGTTGCTGGTCATTTCGCCATTATCTGCCGCCGATTTGGAAAACGGGGAGGAAATCTACGAGGTGTGCGCCGGGTGTCATGGACCGTTCGGGCAAGGCGGCGGGGGTGGCGTCTATCCTCGGTTGGCAGGCATGGATGAGGAATATCTCGCCGATCAACTGGAGGCCTTCAAAAGCAGAAAGCGCGAAAATATACCCATGCTGCCTTATGCCACGGAGCGGGAGTTGCCGGAGGAGGATATCGAGGATGTCTCCGCCTATCTCATGTCCATCAAGCTGGCAACCCAGTTACCTCAAACCGACAAAGTGATTGACGGATTGGAGAGGTTAAAACAGGCAAAAATGGTGCTGAATATTCCGCTTGAAAAGGGGAGCATAAAAAAAGGGGAGGCGTTTTATCAATCCGCCTGCGTTAAATGCCATGGAAAATCGGGAGAGGGCAACGCGCGTGGCCCGCTTATAGCCGGTCAGCACATCAAATATATGTCCAAGCAGATCGAACTCTATATCTCGAAAGAACGGCGGCATGTTCAAGCCGAAAAATTATTCGTGAAACCGGGCGCTGAACTCCTGCAGGACCTTTACGCTTATCTGTCTATTCTCGACGACTGAAGCGCCGTGCCGCTTCTTTGATGAAAGCATCGACAATGCTTTCCTCCGTACCGGCCCCGAACAATTCCGCCAATTTTCCAAAAACGCGCGATTTGAAACGGGTATCCGATTCAAAGTCGACCCGGCAGTTATTTTGTTCCGAGAGGCTGATACGCCAGGTGATTTCCAGCCGCTCGAAGGGACCGTCGGTGGAAACGATTTCAATGCGTTCATGGGCAAAAAAAGTCGCTTGACTGATGAAGCGAACACGGGCGGGGCCGAGGCGAAAGACATTGTCGACTTTCATCCGGGCGCCGTCACGCTCCAAAATTCGGGTCGCCTGGCAGAGGGGCAGGAAATTCGGATAGGATTCAATATCGGCGGCGATTTGGAAAAGTTGTTTTTGCGTATATCCCGGCGCCGGCCGGCTGGCGGCGACTTTCATTATTTTAATCCTACGCGGCCTGCCAGACGATCAGGGCAATTAACCATACACTCCCGAGAGCATGGGTTCTGAGGGTGTTTTCAATGCTCACTTGCAACGCGGTGCGGTCTCGCCGGGCTGCCAAAATACCGAGGGACGCTTTGTAGGCATTCGCCATCAACAAAACCGGTAATGCAAATCCCCACCAGGGAAGGATGCCTTGCCAACTTAAATAAGCGGATATCATAAAGGCGGCGACGTTCAACAGTAAATAAATCCCCCGGGTTCCGCCAAGTCCAGTACGAACCACCCACGTCCGACGGCCGACCGATTCATCTGCATTTGCATCGGGAACTTCATTGATCAGAAGTATGGCCATGACCCACATGCAAACGGGCAAGGCCACCAAAAAAGCCTCGGTTGTAATATTTCCGGTCTGAAGCCAGGCCGCGCCGACGACGGGCAAAATACCAAAATTTATACCGATAACGACTTCACCGAGTCCCCGGGCACTGAGCCGGAGAACAGGTAAAGAATAGCCGATGCCCAAGATGATACCGATCAGTCCGAAACAGATAACGGCAGGACCTTTGAGGAGGGTTAACACCAGACCGGCAACAACGCCGACACTCAGAAGAACAACCGCCCAACGGGCCATTTGTGATCGGCTGAGGACACCGTTTTGGATAATCCGCGAGCCGCCGGAATAGGGAAAAATCCGATCCGTATTCACAGCGTCATTTCCCGTTAAATCATCGAACACGTCGTTGGTGACGTTGGAGCCCGCATGCACCAATAAGGTCGCCATCACGGCGAGCAAGCAGGCAACTAAATCGAAGTTTCCCGCTTCCAAATATCCCAAGCTGCTGCCGATCAAAACAGGCATTCCAGAGGCCTGGAAAAAACGCGGACGAGTCGCCCGGAAATATCTTTTGACAATTCTTCCGGCTGAATTTCCGCCAAAAGCTGTGGCGGTTGGTTCAAGCATGGTCGGGCATTCCTGTTGCAAAATCAGATTATTTACTCATCACATATGTAACGGTTTCTGTCCACCTGTGTGTGACGTTGTGAATAGCCCGGTAGGTATTTGGCGAAGCATTCTTGACTTGAGTGAACCGGAAGGCTTACGGTTTTAGTGCGAAATATTTGGGGGATTGTTGGTGACGCGCTGTCTGGCTTTTGCGTTTTTTAGCCTGTTTTTTCTGGTTCTGGCTGATCGCCCGGCCGAGGGTGCCAGCCTGAACGATGATGTTGTACTCCGGAATGGTGATATTCACGCGGGGACCGTTGCCCAGGAAGTTTTCGGATTGGAAACCGCCTATGGTCGGGTCGAAATACCTTACGGCTTAATTGCTCGGATATTTTTCGGGGGCAAAAAGCTGCGGATGGACCGGCTGGTGACAATTTTCGGTGAACGGTTCACAGGTAAGATCCGCGAACGAGAGCTGTTTGTGCTCAGGGATGTGCTGGGGCCGTCGCTGCCCGTGTCCGTCGACGATATCGCCCGCATCGAGTTTGCTCCGCGCAAATTGCGACCAAATTTAGCTGCCACAAAACAAATGGTGCTGTTTACGAACGGCGACCGGTTCAAAGTGCAGTTTCTGACCGGTGACATTATGATCAAAACCAGTGACGGTTTAAAACTGCTTCCTATTGGCGACATAGCTGCCCTGGATTTCGACGCCAATGAAGAAGGCGACCTGATCAGAGTCCAGGTGCGCCTAAACAAGGACCGGGAAATTTACATCGGCGCCATGCTCAACACATCACTTAATTTGCGTAATCATTATGGCCAGGCCGTGAGTACGCGTTTGGGCTTGATAGAGAGCGTCGTCTTCAATCAATTGGTCACGTTTAATCCAGCGATACCTTCTGCCGGTAAAAATGGGAAATTCATCCAGGACCGCTTCGATGACGATACAACAGGTCCACTAATGATCGCGTTGCCGACTGGATCTTACCGGAGGGGCGACCTGCAAGGTACCGGGGACAGTGACGAGAAACCCACTCATACCGTGCGCCTTTCCAAACCCTTCGCCATTGGTATGCATCCGGTAACCTTCGAAGAGTATGATCGTTTCAGCGAGGAGTTCGGCCGCGCTAGGCCTGCGGACGAAGGTTGGGGACGAGGACGCCGACCCGTGATCAACGTCTCCTGGGAGGATGCCGTCGCTTATGCCAAATGGTTGAGCCGGAAGACGGGTTATACCTATCGCCTGCCTACCGACAGTGAATGGGAATTCGCTGCTCGGGCCGGTGGCCAAACCCGCTATTTCTGGGGCGACAAACCGGGAAGGCTGATGGCTAATTGTTCGCAATGTGGCAGCTTATGGGATGGAGAAAAAACCGCACCGGTGGGAAAATTTCCCCCTAACCCATTTGGCCTCTACGATATGGCGGGGAATGTTTGGGAATGGATGGAAGATTGCTACCACGACAAACTGTCCGGCTTTCCCACCGACGGCAGCGCCCTGCAGAAGAAAGGGTGTGGTAAAAGAGTCATTCGCGGCGGCGCCTGGAGCTTCCCGCCTAAGGAAATGCGTTCCGCCAACCGCTGGCGCGACTTCCCCACCAGACGCAGCGATGACACCGGATTCAGACTGGTGCGGGAACTGGAATAGTGAAATTAGAAAGATGGCGGAGAGGGTGGGATTCGAACCCACGGTACGCTTTCACGCACGCTGGTTTTCAAGACCAGTCCTTTCAACCACTCAGGCACCTCTCCACATAAGAAAATCAATCACTTAGCGAGCATGAAT
>CAZNLR010000027.1:0-67260 GCA_964574215.1 uncultured Rhodospirillaceae bacterium
CGCCTCCCGGCAGTCCACAGATCACCTTGCCGTCGCCCACCTGGGCCCGCACCTTATTAATCTCCTGATCCTTGAAAGCGGCCATGGTCCAGTCGCCGCCGCAGCCGGCGACGCCGTGGGTGAAGTTTTCCAGCAGCTTGGCGCCGTGGGGGGTGTGGACCACTTCGGGGTGGAACTGCACGCCGTAGAATTTCCTGTCGTCATCGGCGATGGCGGCGTAGGGCGCGTTTTCGCTGACGCCCACCACCCGGAACCCGTCGGGCAGGCTTTCCGCCCGGTCGCCGTGGCTCATCCAGACCTGCTCTCTTCCGCCCACGTCCCAGCAACCGTGGAAAAGGGCACAGTCCTCGGTGACATCCACCATGGCGCGGCCGAATTCCTTATGGTCCGACGGAAACACCCTGCCGCCCAGTTGTTCCACCATGATCTGCTGACCGTAACAGATGCCCAGGATAGGCAGGCCCATATCGTATATTTCGGCCGGGGCCATCGGGGCGTCGTCGTCGGTGGCGGAAGACGGTCCGCCAGACAGGATCAGCGCCTTGGGATTAAACGCCCGGATCGACTGTTCGGTCACTTTGTTGAAGGGATGAATTTCCGAATAGACGCCGGATTCCCGCACCCGCCGGGCGATCAGCTGGGTTACCTGGCTGCCGAAATCGATGATGAGTATTCGGTCCGTCATGGCCGGACTCATACCCGAGTCGCCCTGTAAAGAAAAGAGGGGTTAAAAAGGGGACCGTCCCCTTTTTTAATTACTCCACCGCCGTCTTCAATTCTTTCCAGCCGTAGGCGATTTCCTTGAGGGTGGTGCCCCAGAGTTTTTCGTCGCGTTCGCCGACCCGCCTGCCGCCCATGACCTCGTAAAAGAAGCGGGACGGGTTGAGGGCGAGAACCCAGATGACGGCGCTGTCGTATCCTTGGGAGATCAATACGTGGAACAGGCCCTTTAGCAGTTTTTCACCCAGCCCCTGGTTTTGATAGTCGGGAAGAACATAGAGCGTATAGACCTCGCCGCCGTACTGGTTGTCGCGGGCGGGGCCTTCCCGGTTGCGGTTGAAACCGGCGCTGCCCACGCCGACGACACCTGAGGCTTCGTCCTCCACCACCAGTATCTGCTCGCTGTTTTTCTGACTGGCGCGGTCGATGGCGCGGGCCCACATGATCATCTGACGCTCCGGCGACATATTGATCAACACCTTGTCGGGTAAGGTCCCGGCGTAAGTGGAGCGCCAGGTTTCGACGTATACATCGGCGATGGCCTGGATGTCGTCTTTTTCGGCGGGACGGATCAGGCTCATGACCGCCTCTCCATAATGGCGGCGAAGAACCCGTCGGTTCCGTGACCGGCGGGGGTGATCTCCAGAAAATCGCCTTCCACCGGGCAGTCGGTGCCAACGGTATCGCGCCATACGTCCGAAACGGGAATGATTGAAAAGTTTTCATTCTTTTCCAGGAACCAATTCACCTGCTCGGCGTTTTCCCGGGGAAGGATGGAGCAGGTAGCATAGATCAGGCGTCCGCCCGGTGCTGTCAAAGATGCCGCCTGAGTAAGTATACCGCGCTGAACGTCAAGCAACCCGTTGAGTTTATCCGGCGTCAGCCGCCATTTGGCTGCCGGGTTGCGCCGCCAGGCGCCGCTGCCGGAACAGGGAACGTCCGCCAGAACACGCATCGCCGTATCGGCGTTTTCGTCGAACCACGCCTGATCGTCATTTTTCAGACAATGGCGGGTGACATTGGAGACGCCCGCCCGTTTCAAGCGGGATTTCATCCGGTCCAAGCGGGCTTGATCCGTATCGCACACCACCAGCGGCCCGCCGTCTTTCATTTGAGCGGCCAGCGCCAGGCTTTTACCACCGCCCCCGGCGCACAGGTCGATGCATTTTTGGTCGGCCGTGGCATCGCACAAAAGAGCGATGAGCTGTGAGCCTTCGTCTTGAACTTCGACGAAGCCGCCCCGATAGGCCGTGCTCGCCTGCAAATTGACCCGTTCCCGGATACGTAATCCGATGGGGGAATAGGGCGTTGGTTCGGCCTGCAAACCGTCTTTTTTCAGAATGTCCAATGCCCGCCCGCAGTCGGCCTTCAAAATATTCACCCTCAGGTCCATGGGAGCGGGTTGGTTCAGCCTGGTCATTTCGTCAATCGAGCGGTCGCTCCACCGGGCAGTAATTTCCGGCCACAGCCATTCCGGTGTTTCGGCTTTCACCCAATCGGGCATATCCTGACTTTCCAACCCGTTGCCCGTCAGCTTATCGACCAACGCCGTTTCTTCATCGCTAAGAGCCTGCGGCCCGTAACCTTGGCCATCAAACAGCTCGGCAATTTCCGCCACCCCCAGATTTTCGGAGAGAACGATATCGGCCAGCACGCGAAAACGGGGAGACTGTTGATCACACCACCAATTCAGCCGGGCCTGCCGCCGCAAACAGTTGAACAGCCTTTCGTTAATCGCCCTTCGGTCCTTGGAACCGATATAGCGGCGTCCCCGCATATAAGCGGACACGACATCGTCCGCCGGCGATCCGGAACGCTCTATTTTTTCCAGGATTTCAATGGTAGCGGCTATCCGCGCCCCCGGTGTCATAACAGGGAACCCAGGTTTAGAGAACGGACTCTTTGGGAAACAGCCCCCCCACCCCAGCCCTCCCCCTCGGCGGGGGGAGGGAATAATTGCGGCTCGAAACATTTTTCCCTCCCCCTTGGAGGGGGAGGGTTAGGGTGGGGGGGAAGCTTAATCAATATCGGAAGTTGCAGTAGGGTCATCGAAACCCCGATCAATCGCCGATCCGGTAGTTGGGCGCTTCGCGGGTAATGGTGACATCGTGGACATGGCTTTCCCGCAAACCCGCCGCCGTGACGCGCCGGAACCGGCAGTTCTTCTGCATGTCGGCGATCGTGCCGTTGCCCGTATAGCCCATGGATGACCTGAGACCGCCTACCAGCTGATGGATCACGTTGGTCACGGGGCCTTTGAAGGGCACCCGTCCTTCGACGCCTTCGGGCACGAACTTTAGATTATCCGAAACCTCTTCCTGGAAATAACGGTCAGCAGAGCCCCGCGCCATGGCACCCAGGGAACCCATGCCACGGTAGGATTTGTACGACCGGCCCTGATAGAGAAAGACTTCGCCTGGGCTTTCTTCCGTACCGGCGAAGAGGGAGCCGATCATGACGCAATCGGCACCGGCGGCGATGGCCTTGGCGATGTCGCCGGAATATTTGATGCCGCCGTCCGCCACCACCGGAATACCCGACTTGTTACAGACTTCCGCCGCTTCGAGGATGGCGCTGAATTGGGGCATGCCGACACCGGCGATCATGCGGGTGGTGCAGATGGTGCCGGGACCGATCCCCACCTTGATAGCATCGGCGCCTGCGTCGATCAGTGCTTTGGCGCCGTCGGCGGTGGCAATATTGCCGGCCAGGACCTGGGTATAGTTGCTGATTTTTTTGATACGTTCGACGGAACTGAGAACGCCCTGGGAATGGCCGTGGGCGGTGTCGACCACGATGACGTCCACCTCGGCATCCAGCAGTTGTTCCGTTCGGGCAACACCGGTGTCTCCGACGCCGGTTGCCGCCGCCACGCGAAGGCGGCCCTTTTCGTCCTTACAAGCGTCGGGGAAGGCCTGAGCTTTCTCCATATCCTTGACTGTAATAAGGCCTGTACAATTGAATTGGTTGTCGACGACAACAAGCTTTTCAATACGGTGCTGGTGCAAAAGGCGTTTTGCTTCTTCCGGATCGACCCCTTCCTTGACCGTAACCAACGGCGTATCGTCGGTATGACGGGTCATCAGTTCATATATTTTTTGCGTGGGGTTGGTGGCGAATCGCACATCCCGGTTGGTCAGGATGCCGACCAGCCGTCCACTGCCGTTCTCGACCACGGGAAAACCGGAAAAGCCGTTGCGTTCCATTAACGCCAGAGCGTCGGCCAAAGTCGCCTCGGGTTCCATGGTAACGGGATCGACCACCATGCCCGATTCGAACTTTTTGACCTTCCTCACCTCGGCGGCCTGTTCTTCCGGGTCCAGGTTTTTATGGACAACGCCGATACCGCCCGCCTGGGCCATGGCGATAGCGAGTTGCCCTTCGGTGACCGTATCCATGGCTGCCGACAGCAGTGGAATGCCGAGATCGATGGTCTTGGTTAATTTTGTCTGAGTGTTGGTTTCAGCCGGGAGGACGTCTGATGCTGCCGGTTCGAGCAGGACATCGTCAAAGGTAAGGCCGTCGCGAATTTCCATGCCATCTCCACTAATCGAGTTGGCGACGCATCATACAGAATTAACGGTTAAAGCCAAGGGGCGAATGGCATTGATATTCATTTGGGCCGCTAATCGGCAAACTGAATTTTATAGTTCTTGTCCAAATGGGCGCGGCGGCCCGTGCGGAACCAGGCGTCGGCAGTAAAGGCGGACCGGTTGGCGACAAAATTATCGAAATATCCGGCGCACATTGAAGGTGCGCGCACTTGGAGATTACCTTCATCGCCAGGTGGTAAAAGACTGCCGTCTTCGGTGACAATTCGGATTTCGACGCCCTCTAGAGGTTGGCCATCGATCAATACTAATTGAGTTTCCGGAGCGCCCCAAAGACCGATTGCTTCGTTCATGATGGTTATATCAGCGTTTCCAACGGTGGAAATTGCCGCGCCCGACAGGAGCGCCAGATGGAAAGAGGCGAATCCCAAATAACCGTATTCAGAGCCGTCGATGCCGACAACTGTGTCGATATCGTTTTTCAGGGTTTTCGCCACCGCTTCCGCGTTGCTCAATAAGTTCTGCTGGGTCAGGATAGCAATCCTGGGGCGGGCGTCTTCGGCGATGGTGGAAAGGAGAAGAACCGGGTCGGCAGCGACGGGCGGATAGATTCTTATACTTTCCCGGTCCGCCGAACCTGTTGTCAGATCGTCCGGGCCCACCACCGTTAAGCCCTCCAGGCCTTGGAGTTCTTTCGCGAGGGCGGGGTTGTCCGGCGTTTCACCGCAGATGACAGCCCGGGCCCGGCTGTGGCGGATCAGCAAGGCAAGGTCTTGTCCCGCCATCGTGGTTTCTAGCGGCTGAAATACGCCGCCGATAGCCGCTACGGTGAGATAAGAAGAAAGGAAATCCCGGTCCATGCCGGGCAGACAGCCGGCGACCACGTCACCCTTGCCGATATTCAGCGCCCGCAACGCGTAAGACCAGGTCTCCACCTGTTCCGTCAACTGGCCAAATGTCAGCGTGCCGGTCTGATCGACAACGGCGGGGCGATCGGGGTCGGTCCGGTCAAGCCAGTCTTGAAGTGTATCTGCCGACCACCAGCCGGCGTCGATATATTTCCGCACCTCGCTGGCCTCGAACCGGATGGAGCGGCGCAACAGGGCGGCATCGGCACTGAATTCATAGGATTCCTCAGGATCGATATAACGGTCTTCCCGGTAGCGCAGGCCGCCGCCCAAACGATAAAGCTTGCGGTACTGATTAAGGCGGAACAGGCGGCGCTCAGTGGCGCAGCGGATGAAGGTCACCTGGGGAACAGCCAGGCCGATCCGGTCGGCAATTTCGATATCCGTCAGGCCAGTATCGTCCCGTTGCTCCGCCCAGGCATCGGGGTCCAGGTTGCGCACGGGATCGCCCTTTCTGACCTGTTTGTTCAAACTGAGATCAAAAATGGTATCGCCGTAGGCTTCGATCATGTGCGGGGTGACGCCATAGGGCATAAGTTACTCTCCCTGTTTTTCCATTTGAGCCCGCATGGTCTCGGCGCGGCGAATGGGATCGACCATCGGTCCCTGGGTGGCGATGGGGCAAACCCGCATACATTCGAAGCACTGGGCATTGGTATCGACGCCGGCGGTGGCTTTGTAAAAAAACGACTGGGCCTCGGCGCCGTAAAGAATTTCCTCCCGGTCCAACTGGTTGCCGCTTTCAAAGGCTTGTTCCATGATGCTCGGCAGGTTTTCATACTGCTGGCAGAGTTCGGCGCACCGGTACATATCGAAGGTCATTTCATCCTGTTTCCCGTCGTCATCAATCGTGCCGCTGAGGCATTGCACCGGGCAAAATTTCTGGCAGGGGGTTTGGCCCGACTCCCGGTAAAGCTTGACGCAGGAGGGCGCCGGGCAGGGGTTCTCCTTCATGGGCTCGTCCGGCGGCAGGGGCAGTTCCGTATAGACCGAACCGAAATACAACATGCCGAATTCGGGATGGAGTAAAATGTCTCCCGCCAGCGAGCGTGCGCCGATCCCGGCCAATTCGGCGTGGAGCTTGACGCTTTGCAGTGGCAGCCTGGCGCCGAATTCAGGATCTACGTGGGGCGGACAATATATAGAGCGGTAACCGTAGGCTTTTTCGATGTGGAAGGAGAGTCCGACCGCGACCCGGTAGATGCGTCCCACATTGGCGCCTACCGACGTCATCACCTTGGCCGGTGCACGCCAGGTTCCCTGGGTGGGACCGGTGACACCTACTGATATCACCGATTTCACGCCGGGCAGCAGGTCCGCCGGAGCATGACCCGGCGGCGTAAATTTAGCGACCAAGTCTGCTTCGACAATGCCGAAAGCGGCGGCGCCCCTTTTAAGCGCGTAGTCCCGAAGGGTAGTTTTGATTTCGCTGGTGTCTGGAATTTCACTCATACTTTATATTTCCAACTGAGTTGGGAAGGGTCAAACCTTATTCCGCCGAAACAATGGTCAGGACGGCGGATCTTTGAACCCCTGGGCGATAACAAATATTTCCGCCGAATCAGACCGGCTGGCCGGCGGTTTGGCGTGACGCACCTTATCGAACGAGCGTTTCATATCCACCAGCAATGTCTGTTCCGTACCGCCTTGAAAGACCTTGGAGACAAAACAACCACCGGACGCCAGGATTTCCTCGGCGAAGGCGTAGGCGGCCTCGACCAGTCCCATGATCCGAAGGTGATCGGTCTTCGTGTGGCCGGAAAGGTTCGGCGCCATGTCGCTTAATACTGCATCCGCCTGTCCGCCGAGAGCCTCCATCAAAATTCCCGGCGCGGCGTCATCGAGAAAATCCAATTGCAAAACTTGAGCGCCGGGTACCGGGTCCATTTCCAATATATCGATGGCGATAACCTTGCCCTTCGATCCGGGTTGTCCGGCCTTGACCCGGTTGACGATCACTTGGGTCCAGCCGCCCGGTGCCGCTCCCAATTCGACGACCCTCATACCCGGTTTCAGAAAGACGAAATGATCGTCCAGTTCTTCGAGCTTAAAGGCGGCACGGGACCGGAAACCAGCCCGGTTGGCCGCCGTTACGTAGGGATCGTTCAATTGCCGTTTCAGCCAGCGCGTCGAGGAGGACTTTCGTCCCTTGGCGGTTTTGACTCTGACCGTCAGGTCGCGGCCGCCCCGCGACGTCCCGGATTTTTTTGGTTTTTTCGGTTTGCTCATGGGGTGCCGATGGAGGGGGTGCCGTTGGAGCCTGTCTCATTTACCTGATTGGCATGTTCGGTTTGGAGGCTGTTGGCTGCTGGATTACCGGTTACTTGAATACCGTCTTCCGCCATTAATTCCAGCAGCATGCCTTCCCGCAGGCCGCGGTCGGCAATACGCAACTGACCCACTGGCCAAGTCTTGCAAATGGCTTCCAGGATCGCGCAGCCCGGAACGACCAGTTCAGCCCGCTCCGCACCGATGCAGGGTATGGCCGATCTATCTTGATAGTTCAGTCCCGTCAGGTTTTGAGACGCTTTGCCGAGTTCCTCGAAACTTATGCGCAGTCCGTCGATTTTCGACCGATCATACTGCGGCAGGTTTAAATGAACGGCGCCCAGGGTCGTAACGGTGCCGGATGTTCCCAGCATATGAACGTCTCCCGAGGCCACTTTTTCTTTGATGTCATTCTTGTTGCAGAACCCATCCAATTGAGCCCCGATATCCGTTACCATTTTTTCGTATAGCGAAGACGAGATTTCCTCGCCTTCATGCGCCTCGGCCAGCGTAACCACGCCCAGCGGCAAGGATATTACATCGGTGATATTGAACTCTCTGCCTCCATTCGCTTCGGACCGATGCGCCCAGACAATTTCCGTGCTGCCGCCGCCGATATCGAACACCAAGGCGTGTTTGATGTGATCTCCGATTAGATTTTGGCAGCCCTTTAGTGCCAGCCGGGCTTCTTCATGACTGGTGATGGTTTCGAAGTTCAAACCTGTATCCTGTTCGATCTGGCTTAAAAACCCATCACAGTTGGCTGCCCGGCGGCAGGCCTCGGTGGCGATATTCCGCGTGCGCGTGACATCAAAAGCTTTCAATTTCTCGGAGCAGATCGATAACGCGGATATGGTCCGGGACATGGCCTCTTCAGACAGAAACCCCTGGTCATTGAGTCCTTCACCCAATCTGACGATCTTGGAAAATGATGCAATGACGCGAAAGCCTTGCCCGGTAGGACGGGCTATCAAGAGGCGGCAATTGTTGGTGCCCAGATCGAGCGCGCCATACAAACGTGGCTTGCGGTGGCGGGCGAAACCGTATTTTCCCCGTCGTCTTTTACCATTCCTGGCGCCGCCGTCTGAGACCGCCTGATTGCCCATTTTTATGCTCGTTGTTCGTTTTTATGTATTCCCTGGCTATAGGCTAACAATATTTTTCGGCAAAAAAAAGGGCGGTCCGGATGTTGCACCCGAGACCGCCCAACTTGTGTGGGTCTTAATTTGCTATTTGAACTACATGTTGCGGACTTCAACCAGGAAGCTGTCCACTTGTTCGCCCAAATTCTCAGATTGTTTCGAGAGTTCCTGAGCTGCGGCCAGGACTTCGGTCGCGGATTGCCCGGTTTCGGCCGAGGCTTTGGTAACGCCATCAATATTATTCGAAACTTCACCGGTTGCTGCGCTTTGCTCTTCGACGGCGCCGGCGATGGCGGTTGCGATTTCATTGACTTCGTTGATGGTTTTGGTGATGCCTTCGATCGAATCGACGGCTGAATGAGTTGCGCTCTGGATGTCGGAAATTTGCGATGCGATCTCATCGGTCGCCTTGGCGGTTTGGTTGGCCAAATTCTTGACTTCCGACGCAACGACGGCAAATCCCTTGCCGGCGTCACCGGCGCGGGCCGCCTCGATGGTGGCGTTAAGCGCCAACAGATTGGTCTGACTGGCGATATCATTAATCAAATTAACGACGTCGCCGATCTTTTGCGATGCTTCCGCCAAGCCTTGGACTTGTTCATTGGACCGTTGGGCTTCGGTAACCGCTTCCTGGGAGATTTCCGAAGACCGGGCAACCTGTCCGGATATCTCTTCGATCGATTTGGACAATTGTTCGGTTGCCGATGCGACCGCGGTTGACTGGGCGCTGGCCTCTTCGGCCGCCGCCGCCATGGTTTCTGCCGTGGCTTGCAGTTCGGTGGAACTGCCGGCGACCGTTTCGACCACGCTCTTGACGTTGGATTCGAAATTGTCGGCAACCTGGACCTGACCGGTAATGACCGACCACACGACCATCGGCGCCAGATATTCACCCTGTTGATCGCGAATGGCGGAAACTTCCAGAGACAAGGTTTCATCACCCAATTTAATCCGCGCCGTATGCGGCAAATTGGACGGGTCGGCCAGAAGATTGCGTTGATGTTCGGGATGTTTATGGAAAATATCGATGCACTGACCCAGTAGATTGTCGACTTTTATGGGCAGGAGATGTTCAATACTGCGGAGGGTTTTGATGCTGGTCTGATTGGCGTAGTTCAGTTCCAATGTGTCCTTGTCACAGGTCATGACGTTGACCGGCATGTTATCGATCATTTGCGCGAGACGGTCAGCTTCCTCCTCTTTTCTCAATTTTTCCGTTACCACGGACCAGGTGACCATGGCAGAAATATAGTTGCCGTCGGCATCATTGACCCGGCTGACCATGAGATCCAATTTCTCCTCTCCCAACTGGATGATGGCGTTGTGCGGTAAATTTGCCGGATTGGCGAGCATTTGACGTTGATGCTGCGGGTTTTTGTGAAAAATATCGATACATTGGCCTACCAGATCTTCGGCGGTGCAGGGAATAAGATGTTCGATGGATTTGAGCGTCGTCAACGAGGCTTTGTTGGCGTACGTGATTTTAAATTCTTCAAGGTCGCAAGTCATTACGTTGATCGGCATATCGTCGACCATTTGTTCGAACTGGTTCAGCGTGCCTGCGGGGGTTTGTTGTAACATTGTGCTCTCCTGAGATGTGTTTTCCGATTGGGCTGCGTTTGCGGCGTCGATCATGGTATTGGCGAGAAGATTGTAGACTTCGGACCAAGCGCTTTTGACCGCGTCTGTAAAATCCTCTCCTAAACCCTGCTCTAAGGTCCAAAGCAGGGCAGCGCCGACAGTGTCATAATCGTTTTCCTTAACGCCGTAACCGGCATGCCGGACGCCGAGTTCCTGAACGGCGGGTACGATGGAAGGCAAATTGGTCAGGCCTTTGACGGCCACTTTTAACGTCGACATCAACGCTTTGCGCTGATCTGCCATATCCTCTTTGAATAGCGGCCGTAATTTCGGATCCATCTCGAAAAGACGGTTGTAGAACATGACTGCCGCGTCTTCGGCGATGGGTTCCACTTTTGCGAAAGATTCCTGCACCGACTGAACGTGCTCACCGGATACAGGAGACTGGGCCTCGGTTTCGGCAACCGCCGTTAACTCATCCATTATTTTCCACCCTATTGGCTCCTAACATTTAAATCCATTTGCCAGGTTGATTAAAAAGGTCAATCAAAACTAAAAATTATACTTTTCCGGCTCCACCAGCGAGCCTTAACCTGAATAGATAATAATCATTAGAATTATTTCAATATATTTCCTTATGTATCTGAAATGGGTATTTATCCGATGATTTTAAAGGAAAAAAATCAAATTTTTTTATAAAATTTGTGAACGGATCACGAAACACTGTAAAAATGTTCTTTAATCGTTGCCTGGGGAGTGTTAAACAGCCGCGCCGAGACGAGAAGGCGAAATAAAAATTGTATTCGGCCCCATGATTGGGGGATAGTTTAACGGTAAAACTCGCGGCTCTGACCCGCGCATTCCCGGTTCAAATCCGGGTCCCCCAGCCAAACAATCGGATTAGGCTGCACACTCAGCATCCGTGCTTCTCGATATCCTCTATTGCCAAATCCAGGAACCCGGACGTTAAGAGACAGGTTACGGCCACCTGGGTAGTCGGCGTAGAGAGAGATTTCAGGCGATCTGTAGTCCGTCAGAATATGTCTCAACCTACCCGCATCCAACTCGGATCGCGCAGCGGCTTCAGGCAACAGGACGATCTCCGATCCGGATGCGGACAACTGCAAAGCAAAGTTCAAACTGCAGCCAGTGACAAACGCATTGACTCGGAGTGAAGTCTCGCCCTCGCGTCCCGGCAAGCGCCCAAGAACTTGACGATCAGACCACCAAGCTCAAACCCACCTGCCCCGTTTGCTCGAATTCGTCCAGCAAATGGTCGTCGTGGGCCACCAGGTGCTTGATCTCCGGGTGACTCTTCATCAGACCGTTGAGCCAGCGCAGCTCGCCCAGGATCAAGGATTTGTCCTCGGGCACCCAGGGGGCCGCCTTGTTCTTGATCAGGGTAATGTTATCCATGTTCCAAGCGACATCGAAGGAATGCAGAAACTCCTGGCCGTCGGCCATGCGGATATAAGCCATTTGTGAATCCGTGCTGTGACCCGGTGACTTGATGGCGACGACACCGGGCGCGATGGGATAGTGTACAGGGTAATCGACGATGATGAAGTTTTCGACGTCATCCTGGGAAATCTGCAAATGGGGCCGGTGCGGCTCCTCTACCAGCAACCGGGCCGTCTCCCGGGAAATGATGGTTTTCCGCGCCAAGTCCTTGAAGTTGGGTGACTGTAGGACACCGCCGGAATGATCGCCGTGATAGTGGCTGAGAAAAATGACCTTGGCTTGATCCAATGCCGTCTGCAGGAGGTCATACTGTTCCGGATAATAGGGTTCGGCCTCGCCCTTGCCGAAGGATTCGTGAGTCTCCAGGTCGAGCCCGGAATCGAGCATGACGGTACCGTCGTCGTAGACCAGTTGGTAGGCGGTCCGGGGCATGGCGGTGGGTGTTTCATCGCCGCCCTCGACGACGAATTTGCGGGGGCGGATCGAGGCGGCGACGCTGATGGCGTTGATTGCCTGGGGCCCGGGGCCGGGCAGCAGACCGGCCTGAGCCCGCACGGCCTCAATGTCCACATGGTACGGAACTTCCTCCGCGGCCGCGTTTTCCGAATCAGACTGGGCGTCCTCTTTTATCTCTGCAAGATCGGCGGTATCGTCCGGCGTCATAATATCTTCCTCATTTTTATCGGTTTATGTCCGGTACCATGAGGCTATTCCGGCGCCAAATCAATCCGGAAAAATTTCCGCCTTTGTTGAGACATTTGGAGGCAATGAATTTGTATGGATCTGCGAGGCGGTTATGGATTAGCAAGCAGGTTGGCAAAAACTGGATCAAAAAAAAGCGGCCCGATGAACGGGCCGCTAAAATTTGACTTTCCGCTAAATAGCTATTCGGCGGCCTGCAGTTGGTCTTGGTCGTCATCGTTGCCGCTGTCGTCCGAATCCGTTCGAACGTTCGAGAGAAACGACTGGACCGAGTTGGCCAACTGGTTGGACAGTTCCGTCAAATCGCCGGCGGAATTTTGGACCCGGCCGGCGGCTTCACCGGTGCCGTCCACTTCCGCGGCAACCGTCGTAATATTGTTGGTCACTTCCTGCGTGCCGGAAGCGGCCTGTTCAACATTACGGGCGATCTCCTGCGTTGCCGCGCCCTGTTCTTCGACGGCGGCGGCGACACCAGAGGCGATCTGATTGATCTCGCCAATAATATCGGAGATCCCCTGAATCGCTTCCACCGAACCGTTGGTGGCTGATTGAATACCGGCGATTTGGCTGCTGATCTCCTCCGTGGCTTTTGCCGTCTGGGTAGCCAGATTACCCACTTCCGAAGCGACCACGGCAAAACCCTTACCTGCCTCACCGGCTCTCGCCGCCTCGATGGTGGCGTTGAGGGCCAGCAAATTGGTCTGGCTGGCGATATCGTTGATCAGTTCGACAACCTCGCCGATCTTTCCGGCAGCCTCCGCCAGGCCACGCACCATTTCGTTTGTTTGCTGCGCTTTCTCGACGGCGTTGGCCGATATATTGGAAGATTGGCTGACCTGTTGGGAAATCTCGGAAATGGATTTCGACAATTCTTCCGCCGCCGCCGACACGGTTTGCACGTTGACGGAAGCCTGTTCCGCCGCTGCCGACACACTTGTCGATTTGGCTTTGGCGCTGTCGGTTTTGTGAACCATTTCCGTCGCCGTAGATTCCATATTTTCGGCGGACGACGAAACCGAATTCACCACACCCATGACTTGGTTTTCAAAGGTATCGGCCAGTTCGTTCATGGCGCGTTCGCGTTCGGCTTCGGCTTCTTCCTTCTGCCTTTCTTCGGCAAGTTGAGCTTCCTGCTGCCGCTTGGCTTCGGCTTCGGCTTCGGCTTTTTCGCGTTCCATATCCTGGCGCTGGCGATCGGCTTCCGCTTCGGCTTCCTGCTTCTGGCGTTCCACTTCTTCTTGTTGCCGTTTGGTATCCAGCTCCGCCTGACGGGCGCGATCTTCTTCCGTCTGTTTGCGCTGCGTTTCGGACTCTTCCTCGAGTCTTACCCGCTCTATGGCGTTTTCCTTGAAAACCTGAACGGCCTGCGCCATATCGCCCAACTCGTCCGTGCTGTCCACATAGGCGATATCGACGTCGTTATCGCCGCCCGCGAGGACGCCCATAACATCGGACAGTTTCGCCATCCGGCCCAGGACGAAAATAGATGTGAAGACGTAAACACCGGCGACCGCCAGCAGGATGATTATCGTCGAGATAATGGCGGCCAGCCTCAAACCATCCTGGGTAGCACTGGCGAGGTTGGCATATCTGACGACCAAGTCGTTGCTGACTTTTCGTAAATCGTTAGACAGCGTCATCATGGCGCTAACTTCGACGGCCCGGTCGGCCGCATCGGAGGCATTTAAGACCTTCTGAACGGTAGCAAAGAAAGATGCTGCCTTGGTTTCTACCTGGCCGATGATTTCCTGAGCTTCCGCATCGTCAATGGGTTGGGTTTCGACAAAGTTTTTGCGGGCCAAGTCGGTGGAATATTTGCCTCCTGCTTTCATTGCCAAAAGCGATTCGGAGAATATCGTTTTCGCCATTTTGTATTCGTCCAGGCTGGGGCTAAGGAGCCTTTTACCCAATGGAACGGTTTTGGCGAACGCCACTTCAAATCGACGAATGCCGAGCATGTCGCCGACTTTATAAGGGCGCCCTTCCATTTTGGTGTGGCAATCGGCACAACCCTTGGCCACGGCCAGATCGGCCGTATAAAAGGCCAGCTTCATCTTGCCGTCTTTTTCTTCCGGGAAGAAAATAGTTTGTTTTGGATTTTTAGCGAGTATCGCGCCGGCCTTTTTGTCCATTTCGTTTTTGTAACCGGCAACCGGATTGATCGGGTTGTCCGAAATGATGGCGACCGACAAGTCCGATCCGTCTCCAACCTTACTGTTGACCAGCCGTGTAAAAGTAGCTGGGAACGGTACGGAGGGATGGCTCTCTTTTTCCGGGGTCATGGAGATACCCAGCTTGGCCTTTTTGGCCGTGCCGATGATGGATTTCGTATAGGTGCCCCTCATCTTGGTTATGTAATTGTCCAAGAAGTCGATACGCTTTTTAGTGTTATCGAAAACGTCTTTGGCCGTTGTCGTACCGAGCACGCTTTTTGCCATGGCTTGGGTCAGCATCCGCTGACGTCCCAATATTTCAACGATACTGGCGTCTTTTCTGGCAACTTCAAGAGCTTGAAACAGATAAATGCCGGATCCGATCGATACCAATCCTAACACTGCAAGCATAAAGGTGACTTTTAGTTTGATGGTCATATGAGGCTCCTTATTTTCCTTACTGCATAATATTCAGGTAAAAAACACTAAATTAATGAATGCTAATATTAATAATTTTGAAGAATATCTTATGCATGAAATTCAATATTGGTACGATGAGCTAATATTCCAGGAAAAAAATTGTGGGATTTTTAGGGAAAGTAGCTATCTATGCAGGATTAGTAGAAAATATCCAAAAATGAATTACCTTTGATTTTGTTTTTTAAGTATTCATGTTTCAGAATATTTCTAAAGTATTTCTAATTATTTCAATCGAACATATTACCGACATTGACGATTGTTATTGGTGGCCGTGCACGGCTGTGCCATAAACGGCGGCGACGTCACTCAAAAAAAATTGACGGAATAACAAGGGGAAAGATCAAACATGTTTTTTAAGTGCGCCCATCGTGCTCCCGCCGCCGACCAGGCCGCCGGCCAGACCGTATCCAACGGCTCTAAATCTTTTATTGTCGACATCCATTGCCACCGCGAATGTGCACCGGCCACCGAAATGATGAAGGTGGAGGCCGAGAAGGTCGGTTACGCCGCGCTCTCTTTCGGCAGCGAGCTAACCAAAGAGGTCAATCGGCAGCAGCTCAAGGACATCAAACCCAAGATGGAATCCCTGGATGAGCGGATTGCCGATATGAATCGAATGGGGGTGGATATTCAGGCCGTTTCGGTATCTCCGTACCAATACTATTATTGGGCGGAGGCCGGTATCGGACGTGACGTTTCGAAAGTAATCAATGACGATCTGGCGGACGCCGTGGCGACCCATCCCGACCGGTTTGTGGCGCTTGGAACCATACCGCTGCAAAACACCGAATTGGCGGTGGTTGAATTGGAGCGCTGCGTCAAGGAATTGGGTTTCAAGGGAGTAGAGATCAACAGCCAAGTCGCTGGAGAGGAACTCTCCGCGCCCCGCCTGGAACCGTTTTTCGCCAAGGCCGAGGAACTGGGCGCGCTGATTTTTATTCATACCGCCGGATTTACCCATCCGGATCGCTTTACCGAGCACTATTTCATCAATCTCATCGGTCATCCGGTGGAAGCGACGCTGGCCATCAGCCATCTGATATTCGATGGCGTCATGGAGCGCCACCCGGGTCTCAAAATTGTCGTTGCCCATGGCGGTGGTTACCTACCTGCCTATGCCGGCCGCATGGATCACGCCTATCGAGCCAGAAAGGATGTGCGCGAAGGTTTGCCCAACCCGCCCAGCGAATACCTCAAGCGGTTTTATTTCGACACCATGGTATTCGAGCCCGATCAGCTTGATTTCCTTATTAATAAGTACGGCGCCGATCATGTTTTGCTGGGCACCGACTATCCCTACGATATGGGAGAGAGCGATCCGGTGGGTCTCGTCAATCGGGTGGATGGGCTCAGTCAACACGACTGTGCCGCCATTTGCGGTGGCAATGCGGCCAAACTGCTGAACCTATCAACGGAATAACCGCCTCTTTTCCACCGGCTTTCCATGGACAAGATATACAAAGACTATACCAAAGAAGAACTCGACCGGCAGTATGATCAACGGACATTGGTGCCGGATATCGAGCCCTATTCACGATCCTGGCGGCAAGGGACAGAAGAGGCCCGGCGGCAGGTCAAAAACATTCTCGACGCATCCTACGGGGAGCATGAGGATGAGAGGCTGGATATTTATCTGCCTTCTAAAATCGCCGAGACGGCGTCCGCTCCCATTCTTATTTTTTTACACGGGGGCGCCTGGCGGGGATCGAGCAAGGAGGATTTGGGGAATCCCGCGTTGGTATTTGCCAAGGCAGGTGCTGTATACGTCGCGCCTGAATTCTCTTTGGCGCCGGCCACCAGTTTAGACCAAATCGTCAATCAAGTTCGCCGCGCCGTTAAATTCGTTTACGACAATGCTGAAAATTACGGCGGAACTCGGGACCGGATTTACCTGTCGGGTCATTCCTCAGGGGCGCATTTGGCTTCGATGATTACCGTAACCGACTGGGAACAAGAATTCGGCTGTCCGCCGGACATTATAAAAGGCGTTACATTGGTCAGCGGTCCCTATGATCTGGAGCCCGTTCGCCTCAGCGCCAGAAACGACTATTTACATTTGGATGACGACGCGGCCCGGCGCAATAGCGCTCATTGGTATTTGCCGAAAATGGACCGACATTACGTTCCGCCGGCGCTCTTTGCCTGGGGTGGGGGGGAATTGGACGAATTCCAGCGTCAATCCCGCGCCATGGCCGAAACCTGGGAAAAAACGGGCGTCGATGTTCAAAAATTTGTCTTTGAAGACCACAACCACTTCGAAATGTTTAATGCCTTCGTCGCGGCGGATAGTCCTTTGCGGGCAGCTATGCTCAACCAGCTGAAACTGGGATAGGGCAATCGGCGCACCCTATATCGATCCGATATAATTCCTTGACATTATGTTATTTTGATATATATCGCTTTAATATATATCAGACCAATATAGAAATCATATATTATGCAGGTACGCTATGGATACAAAATCCCTTTGTCTCGGGGCGCTCAGCATCGGCGAGGCCTCCGGTTATGAAATCAAGAAAATGTTTGAAGAAGGCGCTTTCAGCCACTTCTACGACGCCGGTTACGGATCGATATATCCGGCGTTGAACAAGTTGTTGGAGGACGGGCTGGTTACCTGCGTGGAAATGGAGCAGGAAAGCCGTCCGGTCAAGAAAGTCTATAGCCTGACGGAGGAAGGTCGCCTGGCGTTGAAGGCCAGCCTGCAACAAGCGCCGGCCCGTGACCGGGTGCGTTCAGACAGTTTGGTGATGATGTTTTTCGCCCACCTGATTGACCCCGGCCATCGGGCCTCGGTTTTAAACGCTTATATCGATTACTATCGGACCGGTATCGAATGTATCGAAAACGCCGCCTGCGAAGACCATCCTTTCGGGCACCAGTTTGTCAGTGGTCTCGGCAACGCCGTTTACCAGGCGGCGATTGAATATTTGGAGGAGCACAAGGAATTGCTTTTATCAGGCGAAGAACCAAAAAAAGAAAAAAGAGAAATCAAAGAAGTGAAAACCGTGGCCGAAGTCGGACAGGCGGCGGGAGGTGCGGCATGAGACGCTCGTATTTAGTCGCGATCATTTTCGCGCTTCTGGTTGCAGGTTGGATACTTTCCGGTCAATTTTCCAATGACGACCCATCAATTGAAACGGCCTCATCGACGGCGGAGTCGAAGCAAAAGGCGGGTGTTGCGTCCGAACTGCCCAAAGTACGGGTGCGGGTGTCGCTGGCCCAAACCAGAATCAACGAATTGGTCATGCTGGGCAAAACCGAAGCATCCCGGAAGGTCGAACTCAAATCCGAAACCTCGGGTAAAATCGTTTCCCTTATGGTCAAAAAAGGCCAGCGGGTAAAAAAGGGAGAAGTTATTGTCAAACTGGCCATGGAGGACCGGCGGTCTCAGTTGACCGCTGCTAAAGCTTTGTTGCGTCAACGGGAAATCGAATTTCAAGCGGCCAAGGAACTATCGGCGAGGAACTTCCGATCCAAAGTCAAGCTGGCCGGCACCCAGACGGAGTTGGATACCGCCAAAGCGGCTCTGGAGAAAATCCGGTTGGATATCCGGCACACGGTTATCCGTGCGCCCTTCGATGGCATACTCGATGACCGTCCCGTTGAATTGGGCGACTACGTATCGGTCGGCCATCGCGTTGCCACCATCATCGACCTGTCGCCGATATTGGTCGTGGGCGAAGTGACGGAGCGGGAAGTCGATATGATTAAACAGGGTGAGCCGGCAAAAGCGCGACTGGTGAGTGGCCGCGAGTTCGATGGCCGTATCCGCTACGTTTCCTCGGAAAGCTTATCGACCACGCGAACCTTCACAGTGGAAATGGAAAACGAAAACTTGGACGCTTCGATCGTTTCCGGCATGACGGCGCAGATGCGCCTCAAACTTAATGAGGTGAAAGCGCACAAAGTGTCGCCGGCAGTGCTGACACTATCCGAAAAAGGCGTGGTCGGCGTTAAAGCCGTCGATGCCGATGGGACAGTGAAATTTTACCCCATCGAATTGATTGCCGATACGCCTGATGGCATGTGGCTCGGCGGTTTGCCCGAAAAGGCAACATTGATTACCGTTGGCCAGGAATTCGTGAATACCGGTCAGAAGGTGATTGCCGTTCCCGAGGGAGCACCTCGCCCAAATCAAAAAAGTGACCTGGCAGTATCGGCCTTAAAAGGCGACAAATCATGACCGCTAATGTTATTGATGCGGCGATTACCCATTCACGGACCATTATCACGACACTATTCCTGATTTTGGTGTCGGGCACCGTCGCCTTCGTCGAGATTCCGAAAGAAGCCGATCCCGATATCAACATTCCCATCGTTTACGTAAACGCCAAGCTTGACGGCATTTCGCCGGAAGATGCCGAGCGGTTGATCATCCGGCCGATTGAGCAGGAACTCCGCGTTATCGAAGGCGTCAAGGAAATGCGCTCCACTGGATTTGAAGGCGGCGCCAATGTCGTCTTGGAGTTCGATGCTGGTTTCGACGCCGATAAGGCGATGGACGATGTGCGGGAGAAACTCGATCTAGCCAAACCCGAATTGCCCGACGAAACCGAAGAACCCACGGTCCATGAAGTGAACTTCAGCCTGTTTCCGGTTCTGGTGGTTATCCTGTCGGGGGAATTGCCCGAACGGCAATTGATCGGACTGGCCAATAGTCTGCAGGATGAAATCGAAGGCATACCCGCTGTGTTGAAGGCCCAGATTGCCGGCGATCGGGACGAAATGGTTGAAGTCATAATCGACCCAGTAAAATTGGAAAGCTATGGCATTGAGGCGTCGACGGTAACCCAGGTGATGAGCGCCAACAATCTGTTGGTGGCGGCCGGCGCCCAAGACACAGGCAAGGGGCGCTTCTCGGTAAAAGTGCCCGGCATTTTTGAAACCGTCGAAGATATTATGAATATGCCTGTAGTCGTTGATGGCGATGCTGCCGTTCGCGTCAAAGACGTAGCCGAGGTCCGCAACACCTTCAAGGACCCCAAAGGATTTGCCAGGGTTGGGGGAAGAAGCGCCGTCGCCTTGGAAGTATCAAAACGGACGGGCGAAAATATAATTGAGACCACTGAAGAAATCCGTCGGGTGGTCGAGGAAGAACGAAAAAACTGGCCGGTCGATTTGCAAAACGCTGTCCGTGTGGATTTTTCCCAGGACAAATCAGATAACATTCGGGATATGCTCACCGATCTCCAGAACAATGTGCTGAGCGCTATTGTTCTGGTCATGGTCGTAATTGTTGCGGTGCTCGGTCTGCGGACAGCCGGATTGGTGGGAATCGCCATTCCAGGGTCTTTTTTGATCGGCATTCTGACCCTCGCCGCTTTCGGATTCACTCTCAATATCGTGGTGCTGTTCGGACTTATCCTTGCTGTAGGAATGTTGGTTGACGGCGCCATCGTCGTGACTGAATTCGCCGATAGAAAAATGATCGAGGGAGAACCGCGGAGTCTCGCCTATGGCATGGCAGCCAAGCGGATGGCGTGGCCGATCATCGCCTCGACGGCGACCACCCTCGCAGCCTTCCTGCCTCTGCTTTTTTGGCCGGGCGTGGTGGGCGAGTTTATGAAATTCCTTCCCATCACCCTGGTGGTAACGTTGGCCGCCTCCTTGTTAATGGCTCTTATTTTTGTGCCGACACTGGGTTCCTTATTTGGCAAGCCGGGCGCCATGGACGACAAAACCATGAAAGCGATCGGCGCCGGTGAATCAGGAGATATTGAAGATGTCGGCGGCTTTACCGGCAAGTATATTCATTTTTTGAAGATTGCATTGCGTCATCCGGCGAAGGTTTTAATTGCGGCGATCGTCATGTTGGTAGGGGTCCAAGTTGTCTACGCCACATTCGGTAAAGGTGTGGAATTCTTCCCCGATGTGGAGCCGGAAAACGCCAAGCTTCAAGTGCGGGCCAGGGGCAATCTATCGGTCAACGAAAAAGATGCGCTGATGCGACAAGTGGAAAACCGCATCCTGAGCATGACCGAATTTCAGACCATTTACACCAGAACCGGCAAGGACGAGGACAGCCGGGAAGCGGAAGATATCATCGGCACCATATCCCTTGAGTTCATTGATTGGGATAGGCGTCGGCCCGCCAGCGAAATTTTGGATGAAGTACGGGCCAAAACGAAAGACTTGGTTGGGATATATATAGATGCTCGCAAACAAGAAAACGGTCCGCCCGTGGGAAAGCCAATTCAATTACAGTTAACGTCACGGTATTCGGGCCTGCTCGAAGAAGCCGTCCTCAAAATCAGAACTAAACTGGAAACCATGGACGGTCTTCTCAATTTCGAGGATTCGAGACCGCTGCCGGGTATTACTTGGGAAGTTTCCGTAGACCGATCCCAAGCAGCTAAGTTCGGCGCCGATATTCGAACCATCGGACAGGCGATCCGCCTGGTGACCGGCGGTATAAAAGTCGACGAATACCGGCCGGACGATACCGATGATGAGGTGGAAATCCGCGTCCGTTATCCCGTTGAATTCCGCACCATAAAGCAGCTTGATGCCATCCGGGTGAGAACGGCGCGGGGATTGGTGCCGCTGAGTAATTTCGTCAAACGCACAGCGGAACCGAAAATCGGCACCGTCAACCGCGTCGACGGTAAAAAGGTGCTCTGGGTGAAAGCGGATCTGAAACCTGGACTCTTGGCCGATGACAAAGTGCAGGAAATTACCGCCTGGCTGAAGACGGCGGGTATCGATTCACGTATAGGCGTTAAGTTTAAGGGCGAAGACGAAGAACAGCGAAAAGCCCGCGAATTCCTAACCAAAGCCTTTGGCGTTGCCTTGTTCATTATGGCGATCATCCTGGTGACTCAATTTAACAGTTTCTATTCGGCTCTGCTGATCCTGTCGGCGGTAATCATGTCGACCATCGGTGTATTCATCGGTCTGCTCGTAACCGGCCAGCCCTTCGGCATTGTGATGAGCGGGGTCGGCGTTATTGCTCTGGCCGGGATCGTGGTCAACAATAATATCGTTCTGATCGATACGTTTGACCGGATGAAAAAGCGATTTGGCGATCCGACAGAGGCTATCCTTAGAACCGGCGCTCAACGTATGAGGCCGGTTTTGTTGACGACGGCGACCACCATTCTTGGGCTGCTGCCCATGGTATTCCGGGTCAATATCGATTTTGTCACCAGGGAAATCGCCTTTGGCGCGCCCTCCACTCAATGGTGGACGCAACTGGCGACGGCGATTGTCTTTGGCTTGGGTTTTGCGACGATCCTGACGTTGCTGGTTACGCCTTCGTCGCTCATGATTCGCGCCAACGTTCATAGCTGGCGGGAGAGGCGCGCCAACAGAAAGCTGGCCGCCGAGATCAACCCGGCGGAATGAAATCAATCCGTCAAGGTGTCCTCAACTTCTTCGGCAGTGTTTTGATCCTGCCCGCTATCCTGTTTCTTGTTCGCTTCCGCTTCCTGGGATCGATATGAGCGGAGACTAAAAGGAAACGTCACGATATAGATGACTAAAATGGCGGTCAGAGTCAGAAAAGGGGCGCTCACGATCAATGCCGCCAGCAATCCGACCGATAGCATGGTCCACAAAACAAATCGATGTTGGACCCGAAGTTTTTTGAATGAATAAGTCGGTAACTGACTGACCAGCAAACCCGAGACAGCGATCATAAATATTGCCACGACGAAAGGTTTACGAATAAAGTCGGCTTCGATTTGAAACGACAATATCATGGGCAACAGCACCAGTCCCGCCCCGGCGGGCGCAGGAACGCCGGTGAAGAAATTCTTGGTCCAGGCGGGTTGGTCCGGAGCATCGATATCGGTATTGAAGCGGGCCAACCTGAGGGCACAGCAAACGCTGAATAATAGCGCGAGCACCCAACCAACCGGCCCGGCATCTTTCATAGTCCATAGGTAAAGCAGGAGAGCAGGCGCAACGCCAAATCCGATGAAGTCGGACAAACTATCCAGTTCCGCGCCGAACTTGCTGGTGCCTTGAAGCGCCCGAGCCAAGCGCCCATCCAAGGCGTCCAGCACCGCGGCGATGACCAGTGATACGATGGCCGGTTCCCATTTTTCTTCAAGACCGAAACGCAAGGCCGTAAGGCCGGCGCATAGCGCCAGCATGGTAAGAATATTTGGTATCATCTTGTTAAAAGATAATTCCTTTAACCTTTTACGCCGTGTTCCCAGCATTTTTTTAACCTACCTTACTTCTCCGTTGCGCGGCGGTTCCTGGGCTCGAAAATCCGCAATAACCGTTTCGCCCGCAATTGTCCGTTGGCCGATGGCGACCATGGGAGGGACTCCATCGGGCAAATAGACATCGACCCTGCTGCCGAACCTGATCAACCCGAATCGCTCTCCGGCTAATACCGGTTGCTCTTCCGTCAGATCGCATTTTATCCGCCGGGCAATCAATCCGGCAATTTGCACGACCCCCACATCGGCGCCGTCCTCCGTCTTCAGGTGGAAACTTTGGCGCTCGTTGAACTCGCTCGCCTTGTCTAGCGAAGCATTGAAGTATTTCCCGGGGCGGTAAGCCAGTTTATTAATCGTGCCCGCAATCGGGATTCGGTTCACGTGAACATCGAATACATTCATAAATATTGATATCCGATTGCGAGGCGAATCGCCGAGGCCGATTTCCTCGGGCGGAACAGCCGGACCAATGCCCTGGACGACGCCGTCCGCGGGACTGATCACCAAACCGTCCCGGATCGGCGTCGTCCGGTCGGGATCGCGAAAGAAATAGGCGCACCAAAGGGTTAGAATTACGCCGATCCATCCCAGTGGTTCGTTATAGTAGGCCACAACTGCGGTGACGGCCGCAAATACTCCGATAAACGGCCAGCCAGCCCGATTAATAGGCACCAATACCGACTTCAACAATAATCGATCCTTTCTGCATCCGGTTGCTTTCAGGAAAAATACGCTTGCTCCTGAAAGAACTTATCCGTTAAGCCCGGGTTTTAACCGGGTTTAACGGACTAGTACAGTGCAGTGCTGAGTTTGAGGTAATTAATTTATGCAGGTAATTCGGTCAATTCCTGGAGGCGCTCGGCTTCTTTCTGAACAATTTCCTTTATTTTATTAAACACCGTATGCTCGATTTGCCTCACCCGCTCAGGTGAAATGTTGAATCTTTCTCCCAATTCGCCAAGCGTCGGCCGGTCATCCTGTATTCTCCGGTCGATAAAAATTTGACGTTCACGTTCGGAAAATTGTTCAAGAGCCTGGGAGATCAACTTTCTTTGAAAGGCCAGCTCCTGCATGTCGCCAATACTCGTCTCCTGATCGTCCGAGGGGTCCATCAAACGGTCTTGCCATTCCGTGGTTTCTTCATCGTTGACGATTACATTGAGCGATGAATCCTGATTGCTCATTCTCTTTTCCATGGTGAGAACTTCGTGTTCCGCCACATTGAGGCGTTTCATAATCAATTCAACGTCATCGTTCGACAGATGGCTATCGACGCCGTCGCTCAACTCCATTTTCATGCGGCGTAGGTTGAAAAACAGCTTTTTCTGGCCGACGGTGGTACCGATTCGCACCAAAGACCAGGAGCGCATGATGTATTCCTGCATGGCGGCCCTGATCCACCACTTGGCGTAGGTGGATAGCCTGAAACCGCGGCTTTGATCGAAACGGTGAATTGATTGCAATAAACCGATCGTACCTTCCGAGATCAGGTCCTCTTGAGAAAGGCCATACCGTTTAAAACCGTTGGCTATTTTCGCAACCAGACGCAAGTGGCTGGTCATAAGGGCCTCTAGCGCCTGGTTGTCTTCATGCTTCTGCCAGGCCGTCATGTAGCGGCGTTCGTCGTCCAGGGACAACATGGGGTACTGGCGAATTTTCCTGAGAAAAACGGAAAGATTTCCCTGATTGCGATAGAAATCAAAGTCGTAGGGTATCGTCACGGCTTATTCTCCTGAGTTGCGAGAACATTTTTATAATTTTCTTTTATTATCTGGTTTTCTTTTCAAGATGAGGATTCAACAGAGCCGTGACGGGGCAGTCGGCGACTAAGCCAAATATTTTGAATCCATTCTCGGACGCGAATACCTTGGCGCTTTTTTTAGAACGCTACTAGAAGTAGCGGTTGTTCTGAATTGTGGTGAGCCGATTTAAGGTTACGGTTTTCCCGTAAAAGTATCTAATGACATTACGGTTCTTAGAAGGTCCGCTACGGTTTTCGCCTGCATTTTTTCCATCACGCGGGCACGGTGGACTTCAACGGTGCGTTGGGTAATGCCAAGATCAAAGGCAATTTGCTTGTTCAACTTACCTTCCGCAATCATATCGAGCACGTCTCTTTCTCTGGGTGTCAGCAGATCCAGACGTTTCTGGATATCGCCTTGAAAATCAAGTTCTTGGATGAGACTCTTGCTTTTGGCGATCGCCTTATCAACCGTTTCCAGCAGTACCTGGTTGTTAATCGGTTTTTCGACAAAATCGAAGGCGCCTTCTTTCATTGCCCTTACGGCCATCTGCGTATCGCCATGAGCGGTCACGATGATTATTGGTAAACCGGAGGGCTCTACAGATAGTTTTTCCTGCAAATCCAAGCCACTGATACCGGGCATGCGGACATCAAGCAAAATACATCCCGGTGCTTCAACCGGCATGGCGTCCCAGAAATCGTTGCCTGTATTGAAAACTTCGACTTGTAGATCGACGGATTCAAACAGATCTTTCATCAGTTCCCGATTTACTTCATCGTCTTCGACAACATAAACCGTTGGTTCGTCGAGCACGTATGTACCTCCCTCGCGCCAATTCGTTACAAATAGAATATGAGTTTAATACGTCGGTTTCAACTATTCGGCTAGGTTCTTTGTGGATTTTTGTTGAGGATCATTTTTAAGAGTACGCTCAATTGTATTCAATACATCTTTAATCTCAAATGGTTTGGTCAAATATTCGTGAAATCCGGCTTCAATTCCACGGTCGACATCTAATTTCAGGGCGGCGGCGGACAAAGCAATTATCGGGATCGATTTGGTCCTATCGTCATTCTTGAGCCAGTTTAAGGCGTCGTACCCATTCATACCGGGCAAACTAATATCCATCATTATCAAATCAGGAACTTTGTCGCGAGCGATTTCCAATCCGGTTTCAGCATTTCTGGCCGTTAATAACTCTAGATTGGGATAGTGGCTGATTACTTCCTCAAACAGGTTTAAGTTCGATTCGTCATCTTCGACATAAAGAATTACAAATTTTCCGGATTTAAAGTGATCCGGCGTGCCGTCTGCATAATCCACATCGCTATTACCAAATTCGCCCTTTTGTTGATTGTCATGCTGCAAAGGGAGAGCAAACCAAAATCTGCTGCCTTGGTTGATTTCGCTGTCGAAGCCAATCCGTCCCCCCATTAGCTCGACCAGCTGTTTGGTAATGGTCAAACCGATGCCGGTACCTTCGATTCCGCTTTGTTCCACGCCCAGACGGGTGAACGGTTCAAAAATTTCCGCCTTGCGGTCGTCTGAAATTCCGATACCAGTGTCTTCCACCGTGATCTCAAGTTCACTGGGCGGAATATCACGGCAGGTGACGGTGATAGAACCGCCCGGTCGGTTATATTTAATCGAATTAGAAAGAAGATTGAGGAGCGCCTGTTTGACCCGTGTCGGGTCTGCCTGAAATTTCGGAAGAGCCGATTTATTTTTTACATGATGTATCTTTATTTCGTACCGTTCTGCCAGTGACTGTAAAAGACCGATACTTTCATCAATGATGAGATCGGGATCGATGTCATCATATTCCAAAGAAATATTACCGGATTCGATACGCGAAAGATCCAGAATATCGTTGATGAGTTTGAGTAGATGGTGCCCGCTCTTCAATATTTGGTTGACTTGTTTCGTCTGTCTTTCGCTCAACTGCTCCTTTTTATTCTGCAGCAACAACTGGGCATATCCGAGAATAGCGTTCATGGGTGTTCTGAGTTCATGACTCATAGACGCCAGAAACTCAGATTTAGCCCGGTTGGCAAATTCGGCCATGCTTTTCGCGTCTTCGAGAACTTCTTCGGTTCGTCTCTGCTTCGTTATATCCTGGGAAGTTCCAGAAATTTTGATTGTTCATTTCGGTCATCATAGGTAATTTCCCCTTCGCCCTTGATGACCCGTTCTGTCCCATCTTTGCGAACAATCCTGAAGTCATTTGAAAACCTGGTTTCCCGGTTTTGCATGCATTCGTCCATTATTCTTATGTGTTTTTCCCGGTCTTCGGGATGAACGGTTTCATAGAAATCAAGATAGGTCGGATGATCATTTTCCGTGTCGAAGCCGAAGATGCGGAAATTCTCGTTTGACCAAGTAATTGAATTGTCAAGCAGATCGCGCTCCCAACTTCCGATATTCGCGATCCGTTGCGCGTTATCCAGTCTGATCTGATTGCTTCTTAATAAATCGGTGGTCTTTTTGAGAATGGTTATGTCCATGGACAGTACGAAAAGGCCGATAACGTCGCCATCGTCACCGAAATCTGGAGTTATCGTCACCTGGGTATCAATGACGCCGCCGTCTTTTGACGGAAGTTGATTTTCGTAAATTACGATTTCACCGTCGTACGCCCGGTCGGTGTAAGGTTTGATCCGTTGAAAAATCTCGTCACCGAATATTTCACTATAGGTCTTGCCGATAACCTCATCTGGCTTGAGGCCGATTGTCTCGAAATATTTATTGGCGAATTGGAATTTTAAATTTTTATCGTTGTAGGCAACCAGAGCCGGGATCGTATCGGTGATTAACCGGATTCGGTCCTCACTTGCTTTCAACCGCTCTTCGCGTTTTTTCGATTCTGTTATATCCGCGAATAGAACGATGGTACTGCCGTCATCCAATTTGTGTTTCCGCACCTGCATCCAGGTGTCCCCGAGCCGATCTTCGTGTACGGAGCTTGGCTTGCGGAAGCTTTCCAGGCGTTCTTCGATCCAGGATTCTATCAGTTCTTTGGATCCCGGACGTTTACCATGCAATCCCAGGCACCTGATGAAGTCGGCATACTTTTTTCCCGGAGCGAGAAATTCCTGTCCTTCCGGATGCGAATCTCTGAAAAAGCTGTTGCAGAACAGGAATCGCTCTTGCGCGTCCCACATGGCAAAACCTTCGGAAATGTTCTCAATTGCCGTGAAGAAGCGGTTATGTAGATTTTCGGCGCTTTGCCGGGCGAGTGATTCGGCAGTTTCATCGACGGTGGTGCCGCGAAAACCCTGAAATATTCCGTCCTCACCGAATACGGGCCGGCCACTGCTGCTGAAATATCTTAACCGGCCATTGGCGTCGTAGGTGGAATACCTGAAGCTCTTGAAAGGCCGGTGCGCTTCCATATCTGCTTGGTGTCGACTCCACGCTTCGTTGTCACGATCAAGAATTTCAAGTTCCCACCTTTTTTTCCCTTTGACATAATCGAAATCGAAATCCTCTAGCTCCGACACCGGTGGTGTTACGAACTTGTAACGGTGATTTTCATCGGTCTCCCAGAATATGTCGGCAGCAGATTCGGCGAAATCTCTGAACCTTTGTTCGCTTTCCGCAAGAGCCGATTCCGCCGCTTCAATTTTTGAAAGATCACTCATGGTCACCAGAACCGAATTTTCACCGTCCCAGATCACCGGGGCGGCGATATCGGTTGTGTAAAAACTTTCGCCGTTCAGTTTTAAATGAAGGATTTTGACCGGTTCCAAGGGGCGCACATTTTGTTCAACTTCTTCGCGGCGGTTGTTGATGATGTCTTGGTAGTCCGGGTGAGAAAGTTCAAGCGATGTTTTGCCGAGTAATTCCGTTTCTGAATTCGCTCCAAATAGTATCTGGGCAGACTTATTGGCGAACTTCACCACAAAATTCCTGTGGACGACGATCGCGGTCGGCGATGTCTCGATCAAGATGCGGTACCTGGCCTCGCTTTCCTGCAAGGTGATTTCGGCATTCAATTTGGCGGTGATGTCGACGGCAACGCCGTGGGCTCCCGAAAAATGACCGGATCCCGATTCAAACATTGGCGTGCCGCTCATTGAAAAATGTCTGGTGACACCGTTCTCGTCATCGATGCCGATGGTAAAGTCGCGGAATGGCTGGCGGAATAACCCGCTAAGGTCTCCTTGGATTAATTCGTCCGGGGATACCAGTATGTCAATTTTCTTGCCGATAAAGTCTCGGGTTTTTAGGCCAAGGATTTCCGTAAACCGGCCGGCGATTTCGGTAATTTTGAAATCGCTGCCAATTTCCCAGGTCCAGTCCGCCAGAAGACTAAGAATATCCTCCCGTCGTTGAGCGGTCTCGTCGCTATCAACGTAATCCTGATCGGTGTCGATCATATGGTAAGATTTATCATCCACCTCTTTGCGGCCTTTCGAGAAGTTTCACATCATCCGCCGTAATTATTGGTATGAAAGTTACGACACCCGCAATTCCCTAGACCAACTCACCGGCGAGTCTAGTTGATCGACGGCAGTGTAAAAACCTGACCTGGAAATATCATATCGGGGTTTTTTATCTGTTCCTTATTGGCTTCGTAGATAACGGTGTATCTAAAGCCCGTTCCGTAGGTGCGTCTGGCGATGCGCCACAAACTGTTGCCCGATTCGACGACCACCAGACTGCCGGGTTTAACACCGGTAAGGGGAACGGATCTGGCAAATACCACTTCGACCCTGGCCTGCACTTTGCCCTTTTTATCCACCTGGTCCGCGCGCAACGTATAGACTCCGGGCTTCACTCGTTTTTCCGGCGATTGCAGCCACAAACCCTTTTTTCCCGTGGTGCTGCGGCCGAAGAAATTGTTGTCGATGTAGGTGTGAATTACGGACCCCGGCGGCGCTTTGCCGGTGACATCAAGTTTGCCGTCCTCATCGTAATCGATGGCTTCGACGGAAAGGGCTATCGAATCGATGGCGGATGACCCGGGCGACGGTTTCTGCAGTACTTTGACACCGCCGCCGCCTTTCTTGGGAACCTTCATGGCCAACGGCTGGGTTGGATCACTGGTCACGCGTCCGGCGATATCCTTGCCTTTTTCCGGCACAACTAGGACGACATTCGATTCGGATGGCACCGATTTTTCGCCGGAGCCGACCATGCGAAGAGACAACTGGTGACTGCCGGATTCCAGTGGCGTGGTGGGGACGAAGACCCACTCTCCCCTTTTGTCGGCTGTGACTTCGCCTATTTTTTTGTCACCGTCAAAAATTTCCACTTTCGAACCGGGCGCGGCGCGGCCGGCCATGACGGTATCTCCCTGGGGATTTATGCGGACGATATCGAAACTGGGACGGACGACTTGCGGCGTTTCGACTTTCGCTTTAACCGGCGTTTTAGGCTTGGCCTGATCCGATGATTGGGCGGCGGTTTCCTTGTTCTGCGGAGCGTCGTCAGCGTCGTCGAGAACGAAATTCAAACTTATCGCAGCCGCAACGACGATACCGCCGATAATGGCCAATAGTGCCGATTTTGTCACGTTTGCCTCATTCTTTGATGTGGGTGATTGCTTGCCGCAATTTCACGTCGGTCAGAGTAGTACGTGGCGCATCGAGAGGCAACAATCACCGGTAAAAAGGTTAATCGGTATTCTAGCCGCCTAAATATTCGACACTGATCAGTGCCGCGACGGCGGCCAGGGATATGGGTAGAATTGAAAAAACGGCAATCGTCAGCGGAATCGCGGCCTGCCGCTTTAAAATGGCGGGGAGCGGGATCCGGTCAACCGCCGTATCGGCGAAAAAGACAAACCCGACCAGAATTAAAGATGGCGAAAAAGCGGCGCTTTGTTCCAGCATGCGCACCGCCATAATCAGCAAGGCGCCGCCACCGGCGAGTAGCAGGCTGAAACCGAAAATGAAACGCGATCTGGGCCAATTCCAGACAAAGAATCCCAGGACGGATGCCGCCAAACCGAGGGCGATATCGTTGTCGGCGGGCAGACCGGCGATGGCCGAGACACCGGCAATTCCAATGGCCGCCATAACCATCATGGCAGTCGCCGAAGACATGCCGATGCGATTCCGGGCGCCCACTTTCAAAAGACGGAAGGCTAAAATTCCCCATCCCAACAGCAGAAATACCGCCCACAAATCCAACCCGGCACGCAGCCAGGCGATCAGCGCGGTCCCGGCGATAATCACAATGATCGTTTCCCACAGCCGGAAGTTAAGATTTTGGATGGGAAGGAAAAAATCGAGACACACGCCTAACACCAGCATAGCAGCGGTAATGCTGATGATTGAGCCACTGCCCGGGACCGGTGGAAAGACCGGGGTCCCAAGAACCACAGCACAAACCCAGGCAAAAGCAATACCCACAGAGGCGCCCGGTAGGGACCGGCTTGGATCGAATCCGGTACCGCCTTTGGCGGTCAGTTTTATCAGTCCGGTTAGAACGGCGACGCCCAGAAAAGGCGCCAGATACAATCCGAACCAGGGTTCTTTAAAGATTTCCGTCATGATCCAGTCAGAACAGCTGTAAGGCGATTAAAAAGGCCTAGCCCGATTCGCGGATGTTTTCAATTGATAGGCTGGGCTATTTCCCAGTCCGTTTTTTTTCGCCGGTGAAATAAACGCTGGACGTAATATATTTAACCGCTTCACTGGGACAAACAAATTAAATCCGTATAAGGTGCCCCTCGGTAAAAATTGGGTTAAGGAAAATCACAACATGAAAGATACAAAGGCGATCGCCGTGTTCTGTGGCTCCAAAGCGGGGGAATCTCCGTCCTACGAAGCGGCGGCGCGGGAACTGGGCCGTGCTATGGCGGAGAAGGGGGTCCGGCTGGTCTTCGGCGGTGGACGCATCGGCATCATGGGGTTCGTCGCCGATGAAGTGATGTCCGGCGGCGGAGAAGTCACCGGTGTTATCCCGCATTTTCTGCACGATCTGGAAGTCGGTCATGACGGCGTGACGGAACTGATCGCCGTCGAGTCCATGCACGAGCGCAAGAACACCATGTTCATGCGCTCCGATGCCTTCGTCATCCTGCCGGGAGGACTCGGCACCCTTGATGAATGTCTGGAAATTATCACCTGGAAACAGCTTCATATTCACGCCAAGCCCATCGTCATCCTGGATGTCGACGGCTACTGGAAATCATTAATGGTTCTGGTAGAAGATGTTATTGCGGGCGGCTTCGCCCATCCCAAGGCCCGCGACCTGTTCACCGTCGTCACCTCGGTCGACGATATCTTCCAAGCCATCGCCACCGCCCCCGAACCCGACCGGGAGGTGCTGGAAAGTCATCTTTAGAAATACGTACCAATACCTAGCGATTTAACTGTAACGGACCTTGCTATTTCGGTTGTTGGCCCTTATGTTCCGGCCCGTCCGAGATTTAAACATCACCAGGGGCACACCCCGCCGGACTTTCAGTGAAGAACAGTCGGTTCTCTTATGACGCTTCCCCATGAAAATGGTCCCATGACACTGGAGTTCAATAAATGAGCAAAATTAAGGTTGCCAATCCGATCGTCGAACTCGACGGCGACGAGATGACTCGCATCATCTGGCAGTTCATCAAGGACAAATTGATCCTGCCGTACCTGGACGTGGATTTGAAATATTACGATTTGGGCGTCGAAAAACGCGACGAGACCAATGACCAGATTACCATCGATTCCGCCAACGCCATCAAGGAATACGGTGTCGGCGTTAAATGCGCGACCATCACCCCCGATGAGGCGCGGGTCGAGGAATTCGATCTCAAGGAAATGTGGCGTTCGCCCAACGGCACCATCCGGAACATCCTGGGCGGCACCATTTTCCGCCAGCCCATCATCTGTACAAACGTGCCGCGTCTGGTGCCGGGCTGGACCAAGCCCATCGTCATCGGCCGTCACGCCTTCGGCGATCAATACCGGGCCACGGACTTTCTGTTCCCGGGGCCGGGCAAGCTGACGGTGAAATTCATCCCTGATGATGGCGGCGAACCCATCGAACATGAAGTGTTCGAGGCGCCTTCCTCCGGCGTTTCCATGGCCATGTACAATCTGGACGATTCCATCCGCGGTTTCGCCCGGGCTTGCATGAATTACGGCCTCGATCTGGGCTGGCCGGTGTATCTGTCGACCAAGAACACCATCCTCAAGCGTTATGACGGCCGCTTCATGGACCTGTTCCAGGAAGTTTACGAACAGGAGTTCAAGGACAAGTTCGAAGCCAAAGGCATTTCCTACGAGCACCGGTTGATCGACGATATGGTCGCCTGCGCCATGAAGTGGGAAGGCGGCTATGTCTGGGCCTGCAAGAACTACGACGGCGATGTCCAATCCGACACGGTGGCTCAGGGCTTCGGCTCGTTGGGGCTGATGACGTCGGTGCTGATGACACCGGACGGCAAGACGGTGGAGGCCGAGGCCGCCCACGGCACGGTGACCCGCCACTACCGGCAGCACCAGGAAGGCAAGGAAACCTCGACCAATCCCATCGCGTCGATCTTCGCCTGGACCCGTGGGCTCTATTACCGGGGCACTTTCGACGAAACTCCCGATGTGGTGGAATTTGCCAGCAAATTGGAAGAAGTCTGCATCGAGACCGTCGAATCCGGCTTTATGACCAAGGATTTGGCGTTGCTCATCGGCCCCAATCAGCCCTGGCTGACCACCCAGCAGTTCCTCGACAAACTGGACGAGAACCTGCAGGCAAAAATGGGGTGATTGATTAACCCGAGGCACTCAGATTGTGTGTCTCCATTTTACCTATTTGCACTTGACTGAGGGGCTCTGGAGCCGTAAAAAGCCGCCTCTCGAAGCGGGCCGAAATGAAGGCCCGTTTGTAGTAAGTATTTAGATTTGAAGGATTAAGATCATGGCGCGCCGTTGCGATGTCACCGGAAAGGACGTTCTAGCCGGCAATAATGTGAGCCACGCGCACAACAAGACGCGTCGGCGGTTTTTGCCCAACGTTCAGAAAATGACCCTGTTCTCCGATACACTGGGGAAAGTGAAACTCAAAGTTTCGGCCTCCGCGCTGCGCTCGATCGAGCATAAGGGCGGCCTCGATGCCTATCTTTTGGATACGGCCAACGCCAAACTGGCCCCCGAAGCCCTCAAAATCAAAAACCGCATCAAAAAGGCCCAAGCCAAAAAAGCCGCTTAATCAAAAAAAGTGTACCAGGAATACTTTTCTAAAATTTCCGGAAAGTATTCCTGGTACACTTTTTTTGTGTTGTAACACTCATTCACACCTCCGCCATCTTGCCGTCATCACCCCGATACACCCATCCCCTATAGTACCCTTGCTTGGCGGCAATACCGCCATCCATGTTGTCCTCCCAAGGCGGGTTTAAGAGCGGCACTCTCTCCCCCCGAAGCACCGCTCCCCGTCCCGGGACACCGCAGGTTCCAATTCCCGCATGGGGCGGGAAACATTGACCCTAGGAGGTGCAGCATGACCAAGTTCCTCGTTTCCGATGACAATAAAGACGGTTTCAGGTTGGAAGACATCCTGATGGCCATCCGCAAGGATATGCTTTTCCGCTGCGAAAAAGTGGTCGACGACCATCGGCCGGAAGCCCTTCATGTACTCGATAACAATATGAAAATATTGGGTTTATTGAGCGACGCCATCAAATTGGCGAACAATTCCACGGAGACCCTCAACCGGTCGTTCGGACCCAGTAAGTCAGCCGACGGCGGCGATCCGCGGATCGGAAAATATTAGTTTTGTCCCTCAGGCGCCGGGCGGGTTCTCCGAACCGTTGGCTCACGGCGCATAAGCGCCGACGCGCACTTGCGCTTGCCATGCTGTGAACTGAATAAATCATTTCGCAGCATGGTAGTTAATAATCCCGGTCAAGAAGTTTGTGGCGTTGGCCGTCTCGGGATAGATTGCCGGCATGGCCAATCACCTCCGTCTTTCCCTCTTTTACGCCGCCTTGTTCTGTCTGATGGGCGTTTTGCTGCCCTTTTGGCCGGTCTGGCTGAAGGCGCGGGGCATAAGTGCCGAGGATATCGGCCTGATCTTCGGTGCGGCCACATTTATCCGTGTCATCGCCAATCCGTTAATCGCCCAGGAGGCGGACCGGCGGGGATCGCGCAAGCCGTTTATGATCGCGTTGTCGGTGGTGTCGTTTTTCATCTTCCTGATCTATTTCAAGCTCGAGACCTTTTGGCCGATTTTCTTCGTCACCCTGGCGTTTAACGCCTGTTGGGGCTCGTTGATGCCGTTGGCGGAGAGTTTGACGGTAATGAAGGCGAAATCGGACGGTTTTCAATACGGGCGGGTGCGGCTTTGGGGATCGCTGTCGTTTATCGTGTCGGCGGCCTTCGCCGGGTGGGTGCTGTCCAAGACCGGGCAGGAGATTATCATGCCCATGTCCGCAGTGGCCCTGGTATTAACAATACTGGTTGCCTTTTACCTGCCGAGAACACGGGCGCCCCGGGCCTCCCGGGAAACCATGGGCCGTTTTCCCGTGATGATTTTGTTGGCCAACCGTCCCTTTCTTCTGGTGATGATCGCGGCGGCTTTGATCCAGTCCAGCCACGCCGTCTATTACGGCTTCGCCACCATCCATTGGCGGAGCGTCGGCTATTCCGACACCGTGATCGGACTCTTGTGGGCCGAGGGCGTGATCGCTGAAATCGTGTTGTTCATCTATGGTGCCCGAATTCTCGGCAATTTGGGACCGGCAAAGCTCATCCTCTTGGCGGGTTTGGCAGGGATTATCCGCTGGTGCCTGACCGGCGCGAGCGACGACTTATCGGTATTGCTCATCGTTCAAACCCTGCACGCCTTTACTTTCGGCGCCACCCATTTGGGCGCGGTACATTACATCGGCGCCAATATTCCCGCCGAGTTGTCGGCAACCGCCCAGAGCCTCTATGCCGCTGTGGTCATGGGGCTGGCCATGGGAACTATGATGATTCTGGCGGGGCATCTATATGGAAATTTCGGCGCGGGCGCCTTTTATTGGGTTGCCATGTTGTCAGCCGCAGGAATCTGCGTCATTGCTACGCAAATGTATACAAATAATCAATTCGAAATTAAAAAATGATTATTAGTTAGCACTTGTTTTGATTTGTCAGCAATAAATTTATAAATGTCAACAAAATGACAAAAGTAATAAAAACACTATAATAACAATAACTTATAGCATATTGAAAAAAGCTGATCATTTACAGGCAGGCATAGAGGTAAATTAAGTAATAAAATTGCGAAAAATTACTATTAAATGAAATAAAATTACAAAATAGTTGGGTGTCGTTCGCAGGAAGGGTTCAATGGACCATTACGCCTTTGGGCCGGTTGGCTTTTTCGTCAAACAGCTCTGTCAGGTTCTGCATCATGGTGCCGCCCAATTCTTCGGCGTCATTGATGGTGACGGCCCGGCGGTAGTAACGGGTGACATCGTGGCCGATACCGATGGCGGTTACTTCGATGGGAGTGCGGGTTTCGATAAACCGGATAACGTCCCGGAGATGGCGTTCCAGGTAATTACCCGGATTGACCGACAAGGTGGCGTCATCAACCGGCGCGCCGTCGGAAATCACCATCAGGATACGCCGCTGTTCGGGCCGGCCGATTAAGCGGTTATAGGCCCAAAGAAGCGCCTCGCCGTCGATATTCTCCTTCAACAGGCCTTCCCGCAGCATCAGGCCGAGGTTCTTGCGGGCCCGGCGCCAGGGTGCATCGGCGGATTTGTAGATAATGTGCCTAAGATCATTGAGGCGTCCCGGATTAGCCGGTTTGCCCTCGTTCACCCATCTTTCCCGGCATTGGCCGCCTTTCCAGGCCCGGGTGGTGAAGCCCAATACCTCTACCTTAACGGCGCAGCGTTCCAGGGTGCGGGAGATGATATCGGCGCACATGGCCGCCACGGAAATGGGCCGCCCCCGCATGGAGCCCGAATTATCGATCAGCAGCGTCACCACGGTGTCCCGGAAATGGGCTTCCTTTTCCACCTTATAGGAGAGGGGATGCAGAGGGTTGGTGACCACCCGCGACAGCCGGCCCGCATCGAGGATGCCTTCATCCAGATCGAATTCCCACCAGCGCTGTTGTTGCGCCATGAGGCGGCGTTGCAGCCGGTTGGCCAGGCGGGCGACGACGCCTTCCATATTGGTCAATTGTTGATCCAATTGCAGGCGCAGGCGGGTCAATTCCTCCGGTTCGCACAATTCCTCGGCGCCGATGACCTCGTCCCATTCAAAGGAGAAGGCCCGGTAGGTATCCACATCGCCATCGGGAAAATCGGGCTGCATGGGCCGCCCTTGCAAAGAATCTGACGGATTATCCTCGGAATCCTGGAGGTCCAGCATATCCTCCATATCCTCGGCGTCTTCGGAATCGTAGGTCTCGGTTTCCGTGTCCTCGGATTCCCCTTCCTCGGATTCCGCGCCTTCCTCGTCCTCGGCGCCGTCCTCGTGATCCATATCCTGCTCTTCATCCTGATCCTCGGAGGGACTGTTTTCCTCGCTCTCGCCTTCGCCTTCGGAATCGGCGGGCATGTCCAGATCCTCCAGAATATGACGGATGGACTCGCCGAATGCTTCCTGGTCGTGGAGACAGCTTTTCAATTCACTGATCTTGTTGCCGGCCTTGTCTTCCAACCAGGGGCGCCAAAATTCCATAAGGGGCGCGGCCGACGGGGGCAGGGGCTGTCCCGTTAGTTTTTCACGTAGCAGCAACCCCACGGCATCGGCGATTTGGGACTGTTCCCGCTGCATGGCCAGGTGATAGCCTTTCTGGCGGCAACGGTCTTCGTGGAAGCCGTCCAGATTTTCCGCGACGCCGGCCATAAAACGGCTGCCCAGCGCCTCCACCCGTGCCTGTTCGGCGGCGTCGAACAATTCGGAACTGTTGGCGCTGCCGGGCCTTTGGCGATTGAAAACCTTGGGATCGTGGTAGCGCAGCCTAAGGGCCGCCGCATCGGCTTCGCCGCGCAATATCTTTAATTCACCGGGATTGAATTTGCGGGTCGGGGTGGGCAGGCGGGCCTGGCTGCCTTCTTCGGTATGGCTGAGGCCATGGGCGCCCGGTGCAAAGGCGACCGATACGTCATCGCGCGCCGAAACGGCTTTAACCGTTGCTTCGGTCACCCGCTTGATCAGGTCTTGAGTATCCTGATCCGCTGACATGGCTCTCTTCCTTTACGGTCCGGTGCTAGGCCAGGGTCACGTTGGCCGCCGATTCGGGCAGTTCCTCGCCGAAGCAGCGCTGGTAATATTCGGCAATGACCGGGCGTTCCAGTTCGTCGCATTTGTTGAGGAAGGTCAGCCGGAAGGCGAACCCGAGATCATTAAAAATCTGCGTGTTTTCTCCCCAGATGATGACCGTTCGGGGCGACATGACGGTTGAAATATCGCCATTGATGAAGCCCGACCGCGTCAGATCCGCCAGTTCCACCATTTTGCGCACCGTATCCTGGCCATCCGGCGTGTTATAGGCCGGTACTTTGGAGAGCACAATTTCCTCTTCGGCGTCAGCCTCAAGGTAATTCAAGGTGGTGACGATATTCCAGCGGTCCATCTGGCCCTGGTTAATCTGCTGGGTGCCGTGATAGAGGCCCGTGGTGTCGCCCAGTCCCACCGTGTTGGCGGTGGAGAACAGACGGAAAAAGGGATGGGGGCGAATCACCTTGCTCTGGTCGAGCAGGGTCAGTTTGCCTTCGACCTCAAGGACGCGCTGGATCACGAACATCACATCCGGCCGGCCGGCATCGTATTCGTCGAACACCAAGGCGGTGGGATTTTGCAGGCACCAGGGTAGGATGCCTTCCCTGAATTCGGTCACTTGGCTGCCGTCCCGCACCACGATCGCATCTTTACCGACCAGATCGATCCGGCTGATATGACTGTCCAGGTTGACGCGGATACACGGCCAGTTCAAACGGGACGCCACTTGCTCGATGTGGGTCGATTTGCCAGTACCGTGATAGCCCTGGATCATCACCCGCCGGTTATGTGCGAAACCCGCCAGGATCGCCAACGTGGTATCGTGATCGAACCGATAAGCGTCGTCGTGCACGGGTACATATTCGTTGCCTTCGCTAAAGGCCGGGACCTCGAGATCACTGTCGATGCCGAAGGTTTGACGTACCGAAACCGTGATGTCCGGTTCGTTCAGCGGGAACTCACCCGCCTCATTAGAAGTGGTATCCATTTGACTCATCAACTTATTTCCGATTGCTAATTTAATAAACGAGCCATCATGCGGATAAAAACGCGATGATCGTCCGATAAGCGTCGTTTATCAGTTTGAACCTTTCTTCCGCCTTTTTGTCGCCACCATTTGCATCCGGGTGGAAACGTTTAACCAATTCCTTATAACGCGTCTTCACCTCATCAACCGAGACCGGGTAATCGAGGTCCAGTAGCGCTAATGCTTTTCTTTCTGTCGCCGGCAAATTTCCATCTGGCGTGTATCCGTTGCCGATGTCTTCGCCAAAAAACCCGAACGGGTCGCTCATCCGTTCAAAACCGTTTCCGACATCCGCAGGTCCCTGGCGATGGCCGCCCGCGCCATTTTCGGGCTTTTCGTTCAGGCTTCCTAGGGGCCAAGTGGGCCGGTTCCAGGTCGTATCCGACCGAACCAATGCCTCGACTTGATCGTCGGACATGCCTTCATAATAGTTCCAAGACCGGTTGTAAATGCGAACATGGTCCAGGCAAAACCAATAAAAGTCGTTTATTCGTTGCCGCGATTTTGGCGCCCGATGTTCGCCCGTGCCCGGGCAATCCGGCCAATCGCATATTTTCTCCGCCGAATTGGCTTCGGAAATGGCCGGAGGATCGGAATTTTTGCCGGCAAATTCGTCATACTGGCGTTTCATATCAATCAATATGTGATGCCGGGATTGTGACCGCAAGCGAATAAAATATTAATTAGAATGATTCCTATTTCTTGACCTAGGACAAGGCGTAGGAGTCAATGATTTGATAGCTGTTGATCAAATGATCAAGAAGTTATGGAGTTAATGTTGCCTGTCGTCGCAGACACGATTCAGTCTAAGCTTCAAGAGGCTCTTCAGCCGGATCATCTAGAAGTAGTGGATGAGTCGGCGCAGCATGCGGGGCATGCCGGCGCCCGGCCCCAGGGCGAGACCCATTTTAAAGTTAATGTAACGTCAAAAAGTTTCTCCGGTAAATCACGCGTCGACCGGCAGCGGTTGGTGTATTCGATATTGAAAGAAGAGCTGGACGGGCCGGTACACGCCCTCGCTCTCGTGACGTCGAGCCCCGATGACGGGGGAGATTGATGGATTTTCGGCAGTTGGATCGATAGCGTTGAAATGGAGTAACAAAAACACGACAGAAACATTAGAATCAAAAAAATTTATTGAACAAGTTAACCGTTTGACTGTAATAATGTATATTAGAAATTTCTTGTATGCTTTTAATTAGTCAAAAATTGATAACGAGTATGGAAGATAAGGCCTCATAAAATGATGAATAACGAATATGTACGACGAAATGTCACGATTCAGGGTCACCGAACAAGTATGAGCCTGGAAAATGCCATCTGGTCGGCCCTGGAAGAAATTTGTGAACGGGAAAATATGACGTTCAACCAACTATGTTCGTTGATTGATAGGAGCCGCGATGGTTCAAGCCGAACCTCAGCGGTCAGAACGTTTCTGGTCAATTATTACCGGCTGGTGAATTCCCGTTGCATCGAGGATCAATGCGTAGGTTCCATCGGCGTTAAATTGGAAAACGTCGCCAATGGAATGGCGCTGAATTAGATCTCCGCGAATTCTCTACTGAACTCCAGTTGGCGCAACCTCCCGGCTAGCTGCCGGTATAAAATTTCGGCCATTCCTTTTTGACCACCGGTCCATCGGCGGCAAAGGCGTGACAGGTGTCGATAATGTCCGGACGCTTATCGGGTTTCTTGCCCTTGGCTTTTTCCACCCACCGCGGCACCAGCGTTTGATAGGCGGTTGTCGCCAGCGGTCCCAGCAAAAGTTGATTGACGTGGGTGCATCCCTTGACGCCCCCGATTTTACTATGCACTTGTCTTGTCCAGCCGGGACCGATTCTAAGCCCTTCCAGCGCCTTAAGATTGCCGATAATTTCCGGACAGATATTGAACGGACCGGCCTCGGTTGTCGCCTCGATTTTATGAATGACAAGAGTTTCGTCCACCGTGATTCTGATCAGCATCTCATGGACCGGGGTACCGCTGGCGATTATGCCCCGGTCCCGGTTTTCGAAACTGTAGGTCTTGGTGTCGGCGATCCGGCCTTCGATGTCCCAAAGACCATCCTCCCGTTCATAGCCGTAACATTTGACTTCTCTGGTGTGCTTATGAACGCGTTTGACCGGCGGCGATAGCGGCATGGTGGCTCCTACTGCTGATATTTTGTGACAATGGCGACGTTATGATTTCCCGTCGGTTTGGTCAAACGGGGAGGTGCCCTGTTCCGGATACCTGTATCTCCTGAGGCCAATTCGAAAGTATTTTTCTGATGCGTTAAAATCCTTGGAAGACCATATCCAAGGCATCAGTAATTTCGGCGAATTGAGCCGAAATATTGGTGACACGCTCCTGAAGAATATTGACCGGGACGGCCGCCATAAACTGCGTGACCATAACGACGTCACTTCCTTCGATTTCGAAAATTGGGTTGAGCCTTTTCGCCGGATGCGGCGCTTCTGCCAATGGAAACAGCGGAACGACCACGCGGGTATTCAGCGGGTCCAGTAAATCCGACTGTACATCCAAGAGGTATCCCGGCCCATCGGGATTGGCATAAACGTCATGCTTGGCCATTAAAACTGCCGGTACCGTTCAAGGGGGAGGCCGTGCGCTTTTACCCACTGATTGGAACTCTCCATTGCTTCGGCGTTTTCCCGTTTCCAGATCTCGGCCTTGGCCGCCGCCACCGCATGCCTCAAACCGATCTCCGCCGCCTGCGACAGATTTATCTTTAGCGCCTTCGCCTCGGCAAGCAGGTTTTGATCCAGGGTTAAATTGGTGGCTTTCTTTAAGACGGATGTTGGTGACACCGAACTCTCCTTAATATAAAGATAGGGGTATATCATACGCATATTAATGCATATAATTAAATAATCAAGACTGCCAGAGACAAAAATGGACTATCGCCATTTTGGCGGATAGCCTTCGATAATTTCGATAAAGTAGAGATGGGGGGACATGTACTTGTTACGTGTCCCCGTTCTCGTTCGTAGTAAATTAGATGTCCTCTATGATCCCGCGCCGTACCCGGTATCAAAAATAAACGCTTCCCGCTGGCGGACGTCTTCTTCCAACTGGTCTTTGGCGGCGGCGTAGAGATCTCGGATGGAGACGATGCCCACCGGGCTGCCGTCTTCCACGACGGGCAGGTGACGGTATCCTCTAACCCGCATCAACTCCAAGGCGCTGATGGGAGAATCGTTAGGCTCCAACACGTCCGGATTGGCCGTCATAATATCGGCAAGGGCGGTGTCCTCGGGGGTTAATTTACCGGCCAATACCTTGGCGGTCAGGTCGCGCTCGGTCACGATACCGACCAGTTTGTCGTCCTCGGTAATCAGGACGGCGCTGATGCGATTGGTGGCCATTAAGCTGGCCGCTTCAAAAGCACTGGATGATTTCGAAAGGGTGTGAAGGGTTTGATTATCGACGATATCGGGAACTATTTTACCGGTCATGACACCTCCTTTGCCCAATTTCCCTCAATTGGGTGTCGTTATCATTTTCCCCCTCAGCGAAGAGTATAGCCGATTCGAAACTGAATTTGTAGGTGGCGATTGGCAAAGGACCTGCCCGACATCCCAATTCACTTATAATCTGTTGAAAAATATCGGTTATTATCCGGTTCAGGTAATCGCCATATCCTTCGCAGGCGGCGTCAGGCGGATGGTGGTGATTTGGTTGCGCTGGCGGCGGATAATTTCAAAGCGGAACCCGTAGAACCTGAAGGTCTGCCCCACCTCCGGGATGCGCCTCGATTCGTGAAGAATCAGCCCGGCGATGGTGGCAGCTTCCTCATCGGGGAGATTCCACTCGAACTGGCGGTTAAGGTCGCGGATGGTGAACTTGCCGTCCACCAGGTACGAGCCGTCGGCCTGGGGCCGGAGGCCGGGGACGCTGATATCGTGCTCGTCGGCGATGTCGCCGACAATTTCCTCGAGAATGTCTTCCAACGTCACCACCCCTTGAAGACTGCCGTATTCGTCCACCACCAGGGCAAAATGTTCATGGCGGTCTCGGAAGGCCTGCAATTGGTCCAGCAGGCGCGTGGTTTCCGGCACGAACCAGGGATCGGCAGCCAGTTCCTCCACCACCAGGCTTTTCTCATCGACGCCTTCGGTGTGCAGCGCGCGCAACAGTTCCTTGGCGTGAATGACGCCAATCACGTTGTCAGGCTGATCGCGCCACAGGGGCAGGCGGGTATAGGGGCTTTCCAACACCTGTTCGACGATCTCCTCCGGCGGGTCGTCGGCGTTGATCATGGAGACGGTCTTGCGGTGGATCATGATTTCTTCCACATCGACTTCCGACAGGTCGAGGACGCTGCGCAGCATGGCGCGCTCGTGCTGGATGGTTTCTTCGTCCTCTTCGCCCTCGCTTTGATGTAGTTCGATGGCGCCGCGCAGCTCGTCGATCTTGGAAATAAAGTCCTCCTGATCAAGCAGTCTGATGCCGAAAAGCCGCAGCGTCATTTTAACCACCCATAGGGTGGCGTAGGTAATGGGCGAAAACAGATATACAATCGGCCGGATAAACGGCGCGATGGCCAATGCCGCCCGGTCGGTATTTTGGAGGGCATAGGTTTTGGGCAGAATTTCCGCGAACATAACCACCAGCGCCGTCATGATCAGCGTCGCATAGGCGATGCCCGCTTCGCCGAATAGGCCGATCAATATGCTGGTGGCCAGCGCCGATGCCAGAATATTGACCAGATTATTGCCGATTAGAATGGCGCCGATCAGCCGCCCTTTGCGTTCCAACAGACCGTTGACCACCCTGGCCTGACGGCTTCCCTTATTTTCAAGTTGGTGCATCAGGGGGCGGGAGGCGCCGGTCAATGCCGTCTCCGAGCCCGAGAAAAAGGCTGAAATTACAAGCAGAGCGAGGATAGCAACGATCATGGTCAACATGGTCAATCTCGATTTCCGGTTAGGCCGCTAGGGCTTGATCGATAACACTTTGCAAATCTTCCATTTCGACGTTCTGAGTGACGAAGGCCCGGCCGATTCCTTTGGCTAGGATAAACGTCGTTTTGCCGTCCTGGACCTTTTTGTCCGACGCCATGTGGCCGATCAGTTTTTCGGTGGTCCAGGAAACGTCTGGGATATCCATCGGTCCCGTCGGCATGCCGATGGAATCAAAGTGGCGGCGGACGCGTCCAGCGTCATCATCGGTGCAATGCCCCATCCGTGCCGAAAGATCGAACGCCAGACAAACACCCATGGCCACCGCCTCACCATGGAGCAACTTGGCGCCGAAGCCGGTTTCCGCTTCCAAGGCATGGCCGAAGGTATGACCCAAATTGAGCAAGGCGCGGACGCCCGATTCACGCTCGTCTTCAGCCACAATTTGGGCTTTGGAGCGGCAGCAGACCCCAACGGCGTAGCGGCGCGCCTCTTTGTCGCCATTGCACAGGGCGTCGCCGTTTTTCTCCACCCACTCGAAGAACGAAGGATCGTTGATTAATCCGTATTTGACGATTTCGGCATAGCCCGCCAGCACCTCCCGCCGTGGCAACGTATCCAGGGTATCGATATCGGCCAGAACGATTTTGGGCTGATAAAAGGCGCCGACCAGATTTTTCCCTTGCTGGGCATTAATGCCCGTCTTGCCGCCCACGGAACTGTCGACTTGCGCCAGCAGGGAAGTGGGGATTTGAACGAAATCGACACCGCGCAATACGATGCTGGCGGCGAATCCGGTAAGATCACCGATCACCCCGCCGCCCAAGGCGATCAGAACCGTGCTTCTTTCAATCTTGTCATCCAGAAGTTGCGAGACGAGATTTTCCAGATGGGCGAAATCTTTCGTCTGCTCACCGGCGGGCAGCACGATACTCGTCATTGATATCCCGCTTTCGTTGAGAGATTTTTCCAACGGCTTCAGATAATGATCCGCGACATTTTTGTCGGTCACGATAACGGCGCGCCGTCCGTCGAAGGCGGCAGCCAGCAAATCGCCCGCCTTCGCGATGAGCCCTTCGCCGACAATAATGTCATAGCTGCGTTCACCGAGATCAACATGTACTGTGTCGTGATCGCTCATTTCTGATCATCCGATTGGTAACTCATAAGAACATTTAAAATCCGTTTGGCGGTTTCCGGCGCCGGTTCATCGCTGACGTCGAATATGATATCGGCTTCGCCATAGGTTGGGTAGCGATCCTCGATCAATTTCGAGAGAATGTTCCGGTGATTGCCGTTTTTGAGAAGAGGGCGGTGGTCTCTTCGTTCGGTGCGTTTGACCAGCAGATCAAGATCGGCCCGCAGCCAGACCGATACACTGGTTCGTCCGATCAGTTTCCGCGTCTCCGGATTCATAAAAGCGCCGCCGCCGGTCGCCAGCACGGCAGGTTCGCCGCCCAAAATGCGGGCGATCACCCGCCGTTCGCCGTCGCGGAAATAGTCTTCGCCGAAACGGTCGAATATTTCCTGTACGGTACAGCCGGCGGCCTTTTCAATTTCGGTGTCGGCGTCGACAAAAGGACGCAGTGTCGCCTCTGCGATGCGGCGGCCCAAATTGGTTTTGCCGGCGCCCATAAGGCCCACCAATACGATAAACCTGCCCTCCAGACTTTTGGGCAGGGTTACCGGCGATTCAACTGTTTGGCTGCTGTTTTTTTGATTCATAATCGGGTAATTAACTACTATTTCCGCGTTCTATTGGAGATTTGATGCCGTTGAAAGGTGACAGTCAAGGCGGTAAACTGCCGAAAAATAGCCACAGTTCATAAATAGCATAATTTTTCAGTTCGTCGCCAGAATGGTTGCAAAACCCGCCAAATACCCTAACAAGGTGCTTTGGAGCCCTAATAAGCGGTAATCTACCTATGGGGAGGTTAACATAAGATGGATTCGTCGTCGTAATGAGAAACTTGTCGCGTTTAATGGTTTTGACCTTGCTCGTGGTGGTCGCCGGAACGGCGATTTTCCTATCGACATGGGACATTCCCGCGCCTGTTGCAGAAGTAGAAAAAGTCATACCCAATGACCGTTTCCCCAAATAGACGATACCAACGCGCTTTGATCGGTCTGGCCGCAGCGTTGAGTGTAAGCGCTTTGATGGTGTTGGCTGATCCCGCCGGCGCGCAAACATCCCTTCAGCCGAAATCCATTACGCCGAAACCATTGGCGCCTCCGGGTAAAGACGTTCAGCCGGAAAATAAGCAAGTTCCTACCGAGGGTCAGCAGGTTCCCCGGGCGACCGTTGACGGTATCAATCCGGTGTCATCAGATCAAATTGGCCGGCCGGGGAGTATCAGCGTCGAATCACTGCAAACCATCGATCCCGATTCGGTCGGTATCATGACCCGCGACGAGGGCGGTTTCGGCATCAATATGTGGGATGGTACCAGCCGCGATACGGTTGAAAAGCTGCTGCCTAAAATCCCCGTGAATTCGCAATCGCGGACCATGCGGGATATGATGCGGCGGTTACTTTTGAGCACGGCCAAGGCGCCGCCCAGGTTTGCCACGGGAGCCCCCGCAGGCAAGCATAAAAGTATCATTGCCATGCGTATCGAACGTCTGGCGGCTATGGGTGATGTTGCCGGTGTCGATGCGCTGTTAAAAGTCGCTCCCAATAAGGATCAGAACGCGGCGCTTCTCAAAAGCGAAGCCGACATCCTATTCCTGTCCAACGACAATGCCCGCGCCTGTCCCCTGGTGGCCGGTCAAATCAGCAATGTGGAAACCGCTTACTGGCAAAAGGCTTTCATTTTCTGCCAGTCTCTGGCGGGTGAACATGATAAGGCGGCGCTTGGCGTCGAACTACTGAAAGAAACGGAAGAGAAAGATCCCGTCTTTTTCGGATTGATCGAAACCCTTGCCGGGATCGACAAATTCGCCGTCGAAAGTCTGGTCGACCCGGAACCGCTGCACTTCGCCATGGTGCGCGCGGCCAAGGCGAAATTGCCCCGGGACGTTACCTCATCCAATAATCCGGCGGTGCTCAGAACGATCGCCACCAGCCCCAACGCCAATCCCGAGATCAGAGTAGATGCAGCGGAACGCGCCGAGGCCATGGGCGCGCTGAAGACCGATATATTGATGCAGCTTTACGCCGGTGTCACCTTTACCCAGCAGGCGCTGGACAGTTCTCTCAGCCGCGCCGATTCAGACCGAAACCCCCTGAGCCGAGCTCTCCTGTACCGGAAAGCGTTGGTCGAAAGCGTCCCGACGGCGACCGCCGAAGTCCTGACGCGGGCTCTGACCTTGGCCCGCGACGGCGGACGTTATCAATCCCTGGCGCGGGTCTATCACGGAATTCTTAGTGGCGTGACACCGACTCAGGACTTGCTGTGGTTTGCCCCCGAAGCCGCCCGGGCGCTGCTGGCGGCAGGCGACGGGGAAGCGGCCCAGAAGTGGTTCACCATCCTGCGCTCAAGCGCCATTTTCGAGGAAAAAGCAGCCAAATTGCGTAATCAGCTGATGCCGTTGGCGCGGTTGACCGGTTTGCTGTCCGACGAGGAATGGAAGGTGGAGCAACTGCGTGACTGGTGGCGGGCTCAGGTGTCGCCGACCAATGAAGAAGGTGAAGAACGCAGCGTCAATATGGAAACTGCCGTTGCCCGCGGAGCTCTGTTGTTCAATCTGCTGGAGGCCTTCGGTGACAAGGTGCCCGCTGATATCTGGGCGCCATTGCTGGATGGTCCGCCGCAGATTTCCACGGTCATGCCGCAGCCGGCTTTGTGGCGGTCCCTTATCAATGCCGCCGATCAGGTCAATGTCGGCGAGGCGGTGCTTCTCTCGTTGCTGACTTTGGGTCAGGCGGGACCGACGCAGGTGGATTCCACCGTCTTGCGTCAAGTCGTGATCAGCCTTCAAGCCATCGGACTGGAGACAGAGGCCCGGGCGCTGGCGTTGGAGGCGGCGGTCGCGGCGGGCTTGTAGGGCTCCTCAATGGAGAAGCCGTTCAAATACCCTGCGCGGGCCAAATCGAAACCAAAGCCATCCCGGCAAATCGAGATATTCCTGGAAATGATGGCCGCCGAACGGGGTGCCGCCGCCAATACCATCGCCGCCTATCGTCGCGATCTGGATGATTTTTCCCTGTTCGTTCAACGGCGAAAAAGAAACATCGAGGCGGCTGATGCGAAAAACATTCGCGACTATCTGGCGAGTTTGAAATCGAAGGGCAGGGCGGCGACAACCCATGCGCGGCGGCTTTCCGTCCTCAAGCAGTTTTATCAATTTCTCTACGCTGAAAATTATCGCAACGATGATCCATCGTCACAAATCGACGGACCCAAGCTGGGCCAGGCCCTGCCCAAATATCTGAATGAAGAGGAAGTCGATCGGCTGCTGGAAGCGGCCCGCGACCGGCCCGGACCTGATGGCGCGCGTTTGACTTCTTTGGTGGAGCTCCTTTACGCCACCGGTCTCAGGGTTTCGGAACTGGTCGGCCTGCCCCTTGCCGGCGTGTCGCGGGATGGCCAGGTGGTGATGGTGAAGGGCAAAGGCGGCAAGGAACGCATGGTGCCGCTCAGCGATCCCGCCCGGGAAGCCGTTGCCGACTATCTGGAACATCGGCATGTATTCATTCCCAAAAACAAAAACTCGACCTTCATGTTTCCGTCATCGGCGAAGGATGGTCATTTAACGCGGGCGGCTTTTTCCGGATTTTTAAAGGAACTGGCCGTGGAGGCCGGCATCGATGCCAGACGGGTGTCGCCCCATGTTCTGCGTCATTCCTTCGCCAGCCATATGCTGGCTCACGGGGCTGATCTCCGGAGCCTCCAGCAGCTGCTGGGTCACGCCGATATATCGACCACCCAAATCTATACCCACGTGCTGGAAGAGCGCCTCAAAAACCTGGTCACCCGCAGCCATCCCCTGGCCAAGAAATAGGTGTTTCGGTTCCGGGTGCCAATCATTTAATCAGCGACAACCAGCCCCCCCCCACCCTAACCCTCCCCCGCGAGGGGGGAGGGGTATTATAAGAACCGTTGCTGATTGGTGATCTTCCTCCCCCCTTGCGGGGGAGGGTTAGGGTGGGGGGATGATCAACCGATAAAACTGAATTTACCGTAGGGTTGATCTAGAGATAATTTACTCGGCCGGCTGAACGGCGCCCACGGGTTCTTTTTTGTCCGGCACGATTTTGGCGGTCCAGCCGAAGTCGTCGAAGATGGTATAGAGCGCCGGCAGCATGATCAGCACCAGAAGCGTCGACGCCAAGAGACCGAATGCCAAACTGGTCACCAACGGAATAAGGACCTGAGCCTGGAGGCTGGTTTCCGTCAACAATGGCAGCAGTCCCACGATGGTGGTCGATGAGGTCAGGAGAATGGCGCGGAAACGCATGCGTGATGCGTGTTTGGCGGCTTCAATAACGCTGTCGCCGGCGCGGCGCTGTATCTTGATGAACTCGACCATCAAAATGGCGTTGTTGACGACCACACCGGCCAGCGATGCGAAACCCACGATACTCGGCATGGACAAATCGAGACCCAGCAGCACGTGTCCCCAGATCATACCGATGGCGCCCATGGGAATGGTAATCATGACGATGATCGGCTCGATGTAGCTGCGGAACAGAAAGCTCAGCAGCATGAAGACGCCGATCAGGCCAATGGCAAAACCCTGACCGATGGAGCCGCGGGTCTTGGCGCCCTCGTTGACTTCACCATGGAACGCAACGGTGACGCCCGGGTATCGTTTGTACAAACCCGGCAGAAATTTATTTATGGTGTCGGTCGTCAGTTCCGCCACATTGGCTTCGTTCGTATCCACTTGGCCCTGGATGGTAACGGTTCTTTGCCGGTCAACTCGATTGATGCGGGCGAAGCCACGGCCGCTTTCGAGAACGGCGACTGCATCCAGTGGAATCTGATCGCCCGACGGCGACGTGACGGTGAAGTATTCCAAATCCGTCAGGCTGTTCTTGTCCTCGTCCGCCAGCCGGACATCGATTTCATAGGCCTCGGAGCCGACCTGGATTTCACTGGCGGTTTTGCCGAAAAAGGCCGATCGCATCTGGGAGGCAATGGTTTGTGCCGTCAGGCCGAGGACGGTCGCTCCGTCCTTGAGCCGGAGGCGGATTTCTGGTTTGCCGGGACGCAGATCGTCGGAAAGATCAATGACGCCTTTGTATGCGTTCAGCCAGGCCAGCAGTTCGATGGAGGCGGACTTTAACACGTTCAAATCCTCACCCTTGATTCTGATGTCTATAGCTCGACCTGCAGGACCAATTGTGGGTTCGGTGAATTTAAGGCTGATCACGTCGGGTAGGGAACCAACCTGTTCCCGCCACCGGTTGAGGATGGTATCCATATCGACGGTTCTTTTTTCCGTGCCGAGGAGGTCGACAGTCACCGTCGCGATATGGGGGCCGGCCTCATAAGCATCGATATTCTTGTTAAAGCCGATATTGATATTACGGACCAGGGCCTGACCTCCGGGTTGGTCCTTGGCCATCTCATCGTTGACCTTGCCCATGGCTTCGGTGATTCGGGCCACGGTTTCGGTTGTCCGCGAAAGAGGCGAGCCTTGAGGCAACAAAATACGAGCGACCGCCACATCGCCTTCGATGTCGGGAAAGGCGCGGAACTTCAAAATGCCGCCAGCGGGCATGCTGATCGACACCAAAAAGACCATCAGGGTGAGGCCGAAAGCGAAATAGCGCCACTCAATGGTCCAGGTAATGATCCGCGCCAGCAGGACATCCCGCAGCCAATCAATGCCCGCCTCAAGTTTGCGGCGGAACGCCTTCGGTTGTTTCTTCAAATTGTGCTCGGTCGATTTCATGATGTGATGGGGTAGAATCAGAAATGCCTCGACCAGGCTGACGCTCAGCGTCACCAGCAGAATTATCGGCAAGAATTTCAAGATCGCGCCGATATTTCCTTTGATAAAAACCAGCGAACCAAACACACAGATGGTGGTCAGATAGGAGGAAAGAACCCCGGGCGCTACCTGTTTGGCGCCGTCGATGGCGGCTTTCAGGGGGGCCGATCCTTTGCGCACATGGGCGGCGATATTCTCGGCAATTACGATAGCGTCATCGACCAGAAGACCGATGGCGATCAGCAACCCCACCATGGTGATCAAATCGAAGGAAAATCCGGCAAAGGCCATCACCGCAATCGTTCCCATGAAGGAGACCGGGAAGCCCATGGCGACCCAAAAAGAAAAGCGGAAACTAAAAAACAGCCACAAAGTCAGAAACACCAGGACCAGACCTTGAGATCCGTTCCGGATCAAAAGGCTCAGGCGGTCCTCTACAATGGAGGATATGTCGCGGGTGATTTCAAAAACCACGCCGGGAGGCGCGGTCTGCTTTTGAATGTCGATGAAATCTTTGACTGCGCCGATTACGTTCAGGGTATCTTCGGCCTTGGTTTTGGAGACTTCAAGAATAGCGGCCCGCTGCCCGTTGAAGATAATTTTCGTCTCGTTCAACTCGAATAGATCGGTGATCTTGGCAATATCGCCCAATCTAATTTCGGCGCCGGAGGCTGCGCCAATTACTACTAAGTCATTGAACTCTAACGGATTTCTTCGTTCGTCACTAAAGCGGATCAGGACGTCGCTTTCAGAGGTTTCAATGGTTCCGGCGGGGAGATCAATACTTTGGTTGGCGATGGTGGTGGCGATGTCAGAAACGCTCAGACCATATTGCCGCAATGTTTGCGCCGGAATTTCGATGCGAATCTGGTGATCGGAAAATCCCGTCACCTTGACCTGGGAAATGTCGTCGCTCTCCAGCATTTCGTCCTTTAATTGCTCGGCATAAGCTTTTAGGTCCGTCGGGGACATGGGACCCGTTACGGCCAGCGAAGCGACAAAATCGATCTGGTTCAGCTTGCGGACCACGGGGTCTTCGGCCTCGTCGGGAAAAGTATCGATGGCGTCCACTTCGGTCTTGATGTCATTGAGGAAATCATCGAAGTCTTTGCCTTCGATCATTTTAATTTTTGCCGTGCCTCTGTTCTCACGAGCCTCGCAACTGATTTCTTCAATATTTTTTATTGATTCAATAGCGTCTTCAATCCTCTGGCAGATTGCTTCCTCGACTTCTTCCGAGGTCGCACCAGGATAGATCACTGCCACTTCCACGTTCCTGGCCGGAATATCCGGAAAGGTTTCGCGCTTCACCGTGGGCGCCGCGATGATGCCGACGACCAAGAACGCCGCCATCAAAAGATTGGCGGCCGTGGGGTGAGCGGCGAAATAACGGATCATTGCAGCAGTCCTTCGCCGCCGGCTTCGCGTGACAATGCGGCGGCTGCTTTCTTGTCTTCAACCGGAATCAGCAGCATCCCGTTAATCGCCGGCACGAGGTCGCTAACGATGACGCGCTCGCCGGGCTTCAGGCCCGATTTGATAATTGCCAATCCACCTTGCAGGAAACTGACTGTGACGTCTTTGATTTGGAGCCTATTTTTATCGTTGACGATATACACTTTACCGCCGCCATGGAGTGCCTGACGGGGAATGACGATCTGATTATTTTGTTCGGCGCCGCTGATTTCCACTTCCACATACATATTTTTCGCCAGCGGGGGGCGGTCTGGTTGGTCTGAGATATTGTAGGGATTATCCACGGCGACAATAACGCCGACAGTCCGGGTGCGCGGGTCCACTTGATCGCTAATTCGGGTGACCTTTCCCCGCCATTCGACGCTCAGATTGCCGCTTTTCAGCCTTACCACCGGTGTTAAGGTCAGGACTTTCTCGATATTGCCCATGTCGGCAACCGAAGTGATGTTCTGTGATTGGCGTGTACTTATCAAGCGCTGCATTTTCTCTATGGGCACCTGGGCGGAGACTTCGGCGACGTCGATACTGTCAGCGATTACTACCGTCTGGCCCTGCTTGGCGAATTGGGAATGCTCGATATTCACTTCGGCGATGCGGGCGTCGAAGGGCAGGACGATGGTGGTCCGCTCGAGATTGCGCTTGGCAGTCTCCAGTTGAATTTGCAGGGCCGCCAACTGGGCGTTGAGCCGCTCTTCCTCTGCCGGTAGCAGATTGAGGCTGTTTTTTAGCGATTGAACGCTTTGATGGCGAGCCAGCAAATTTCGTTCTTCCTGATCGACGGCCGCCTGGCTGACGGTTTTTCGCCGCAATAGAGTTTGCTTCCGTTTGAGGTCGTTTTCGTTCAGTCTGAGGCTGCGATTTTCAATGGCCAGAGAGGCCTGGGTGTTCTTCCGGCGCGCTTTCAATTCGGTGATTTGTGCTTTCAGTGCGCGAATATCGGCTTTGGTGCGCTGCAAGTCGAGGCGATAATCGGTGGGATCGATTTTCAATGCAACGGCGTCCTTCGGCAGAATGGCGCCTTTTTTCAATTGGTGATGGATCTCGACCACCCGGCCGGAAACTTCGGTGACGGCCTCCCAGATCATACCCGGCGCGACATTGCCGAACCCGAGGGCCCGCGGGACGACGGAAAGCTCCGTGACGGTCATAATCCGAACTTTCTTGGCCGTTTCCTGAACGGGCGCCTGCTGCGGCCCCTGTTTGCTTTTAACCTGGTACACAAGCACCGCAATACCGAGTATCAGCGGCGGAATGACCAACAGTCTTTTCAATATTTTCTTGCGTTGGGGGGTCACTGGTCGGTTCCTTCCGGTAGGCCGAGCGAGGCCAATATTGACTTGGTTACTGTTTCCGTCACGAGAGTCACCCGTTCCGGCGTGTAGGATTCCCAATCGAGCCGCCGCCACAGGACGATCCGGGCGATACCGAAGACGAAAATTTGACCCATGATCGTATGGGCACGGATGGCGCATTCGGGGTCGTCGGGATTTTCATCCAATATAATGGCCACTAATTTTGTCATCATTTTATGCATGGGTTCGATCCGTCCCTTGTAAATGATCGAAAAATCCTCCGAGGGCAGTACGTATTCGCGCATGACCAAGGGGCCGCGCCAATGCATAAATTCACTCCCCAGGAACAGCGATATAATGCTTTTAGTTAAGCCAGCCATAATCTCCGCCAGGACTTGGCGGTCGCCCTCGGCGCCTTTAATTCGCTCGCGGATGTCGGCCATGTTCTTGCCCATACTCGGCTCGGTGTCCGCTACCAGTTGTTCCAGGACGGCTCGGTAAAGTTCCCGCTTGCCGCCGAAATGATAGGCAATAGCGGCTACATTTACCCCGGCTTCTTTGGACAGTTGCCTGGTGGAGACGTTTTCAAAACCGTGCGTGGCGAAAAGCCGTAAAGCCGTATCAAGCAAGAGCGAGCGGGTCTCGTCGCCACGGGTTATTGAAGTGTCACGCATTTGGTCAGGCACGGGATCATTTCTCCATTTCTCCCTTATTATAACTCAATCAAATGATTAAATCAATCGTTTGATTTAATATTAGATTATGCGATTTTAGCAAAATTAGAAATCTTTAAAAAAACAGTCTAAACCGATGGCGCAAATCAGTGCTTGAGTAGCCATCCGTGGTGAGAGAAAATGCTCAGGAATATAATCCAAAACCAAAATCACGTCGCTTGTTTTGGGCGAACGTAGAGACAGTATCTTAGGGTGGAAACGAAATGCGCACTTACTATCATATCAACCTCGAAGACCAATCGATCGAATCAGAAGAACTGGACGGTGAAGCCGTTGTCCGTGCGGGGCGGCATCTGATCGCCAAGACCCTTTTGGAACGGGGCGTCGCCAAGATCGACGCCTTGTCCCCGGAAAATCCGCTGATTTTTTCGGCTGGTCCCTTTGCCGGGTCGAACTTTTCCAACGCCAACCGGTTGAGCGTCGGCTGCAAGAGCCCCCTGACCGGCGGGGTCAAGGAAGCCAACACAGGCGGCACATTTGCCTTCGCCCTCGGCCAGTTGAAAATCGCCGGTTTCACCCTCAATGGGGCATCCTCTGACTGGGTGGTCATCCGCATTCCCAAGGAAGGCGACATCACCTTCGAGAGCGCCGAACCTTATTTGGGCAAGGGCAATATGGAAGCCGCCGAAATGCTGTTCGAGAAATACGGCGACAAGGTAAGCCTCGGCATCTGTGGTCCGGTGGGTGAATATCTGGGACTGTCCGCCGGCATTTCCTTTACCGATCCCGAAGGACGCCCGGTACGTATCGCCGCCCGCGGCGGCGTCGGCGCCGTCATGGGCAGCAAGAAGGTCAAAGCCATCGTCGTCGACAAGGACAAAATGCCGCCCTTCCACGACCGCAAAAAATACATGGGGTCGGTACGTGAATACGGCGACCGGATCGGCAACGACCCGGCCATCGAAGCCTTCCAGAAATTCGGCACCGCCATGGTCGGTGACTTCACCAACATGATTGGCGGCCTGCCGACCCGGAATTTCAGTTCCGGCACCATCGTCGGCAAGGACGAGGGTGTTCTGGAACTGGGCGGATCGCACATTGCCGAACGGAATTCGGCGCGCGGCGGGGAAACCACCCATGCCTGCATGCCCGGCTGCATGATTAAGTGCAGCAATATCTATGTGGACGAGGACGGCGAGGAAATTTGCTCGCCGTTGGAGTACGAGACTCTTGGTCTGATGGGCAGCAATTGCGGCCTGACCGACCCGGATGATGTGGCGCGCCTCAACCATGTGGCCAACGATCTCGGTGTGGACACCATTGAAATCGGCGCCATGCTGGGCGTTCTGATGGAGGCCGGCGAAGGCGAGTTCGGCGATCACGAATTCATGGCCAAAGCGCTTCAGGATATCAGCGACGGCAATGAACGGGGTAAGATCCTGGCTCAGGGCGCTGCCCGGGTAGGCGAGCACTACAACGTGGCACGCGTGCCGGTGATCAAGAACCAGGGCATCAGCGCCTATGATCCGAGGGAGATCGAAGTGACCGGCATCTCCATGATGGTCACCGCCATGGGCGCCGATCACACGGCCGGTAACATTCCAAATTTCAAATGCGAGGATAAAACCACCGAGGAACTGGTCGAGGCCAGTCTCGATATTCAGGTCTCCTGCGCGGTGGTCGATTCCATCGGCCTCTGCGTGTTCGGCCGGTCGGTAACCAATGTCAGCGGTGAACTGGTCGCCACGGCGCTCAATGATGCCTGCGGCACCAACTTCGACGAATCCTTCCTTCACGAGTTCGGGCTCGAGACGTTGAAGATGGAATGGGAATTCAATAAAGAAGCCGGTTTCACCGAAGATGATGATGAACTGCCGGCCTTCTTCTATGAAGAAGGGCTTCTCCCCAAAGGCAAAAAAGCCCGCCACCACGCCAAGGAAGTCAACGCCAAGTTTCGAGAATTGGTCGGCTAGCAAAAGCTAATTATCTATTAAAAAGTCCCCTCCTTTTCGGGAGGGGACTTTTTTTCATCTGTGACTGTTTACGCCACCTTTCTGACTTGGCCCTGAAGGGTGAATTCGGTGCCGACGTAATCCATCAGCCGGTAAACGCTTTCGAGAACGGAATATTCAGCCGTATCGATCACCAGTTCCGGATTTACCGGTTTTTCGTAAGGTGCAGAAATCCCGGTGAATTCCGGGATTTCTCCGGCCCGGGCTTTCTTGTAGAGGCCTTTGGGGTCACGCTGTTCACAGACCGACAGATCGGACTTGATAAAGACTTCGTGGAAGAGGTCGGGCCGGAGGGCGCGGGCAATCTGGCGGTCCTCTTCGTAGGGCGAAATAAAGGCCGCAATGGCGATCTGTCCGGCGTCGGCGAACAGGGCGGCGACCTCGGCGATGCGGCGGATATTTTCCGACCGGTCTTCGGGCGAGAATCCCAAGTCACGGTTGAGCCCGCCTCTGATGTTATCGCCGTCCAGGACGAAGGCCTGATAGCGATGCTTGATCAGTTGACGTTCCAGTTCCAGGGCCAACGTGGTCTTGCCCGACCCCGACAGGCCGGTAAACCAGAGAATGCCGCCTTTGTGGCCGTTGCCGTTCCAACGGTCCTCCAGGTCGACCCGATGATCGACGGCGAAGATGTTTTTTGACTTAACGTTATTGTTTGCCGAGTTTTTGCTCACGACGTGCTCCTATTGAAAAGATGAAAAATTTGAAATCAGATGTTGGCGCCGTACCAGGGCGCTTTATGAATGCCGCATTCGGTCTTCTCGCTGTCGGCCCAGCGCCCGGCGCGGGCGTCTTCTCCCGGTGCGACGGGCCGCGTGCAGGGGGCGCAGCCGATGGACGGATAGCCTTGGGCCACCAAAGGATGTTCCGGCAGATCACGGCTGATGAATTCAGACTTGATCTGGTCGGGGGACCAATGGGCGAGGGGATTGATTTTGAACTTACCGTCGGTCCATTCGACGGAATCAATGCCCGACCGGTCACTGCCGTGAAAGCGCTTCCGGCCGCTGATCCAGCTGTCGAACCCTTTGAGGGCGCGGGCCAGGGGAATAACTTTGCGGATTTCGCAGCAGGCATCGGTCGAGCTTTGCCAAAGTTCCCCGTCCGGATCGGCCCGGTTGAGGTCGCCGGGATTGGGGCCGATCAAACGGACCTCCATGAGGCCCAGCTTCCGGCGCAGGGTTTCCATGTAGTCCTGGGTTTCCGGGAAATGTTTGCCGGTTTCCAGAAAAACAACCGGCACCGACGGATTTACTTCGGCGATCAAGGACAGCAACACTGCTGAATCGGCGCCGAATGAAGAAACGGCCGCGATCTCACCAAAATGTTCGGCGCCCAATACCGCAGAGAGCAACTCCTTACCCTCAAGATCTTTATATACCGCCGCAATATCCTGATGCGGCGGTGCATCCAGAAAGGGCGAGTCCATATTTTGGCGGGCGGCTTGTTCCAACATTGTCGTACCGATATCCGTAATTTCTAATGTCCTAATTTAGTGTAAAAAAATAATAAATCAACAAAAAAAATGTAAAATAAAATTAAATAACAATAAATATATGTTGTTATTGTTATTTCAAGTTAAAAATGGAATGGTGAAAAGAGAAGATTAGTCAGAAATAAGTCAAGTATTATAAGGAATTAGAGCCTTAATCGTCGGACTTATCTTCGATCTTGGGCAACTTGTTGGCCAGCACCGGCGCGCCGATGCTGACGGCCAGAACCACGAATATACCCAAGGCTAGCGCCCAGATTGGGGGCGTTTCTGCCGTATCACGGCCAAAGGACATGCCGCCTTGTTGAATGTTTGACTCACCGGACAGGGTGGTGGCCGCATAAAGGAAACCGATAACCAGAAGCAAACAGACAATGCCCCACAGCCGCCTTTTGCGCGACGAGGAACTAGGGCCGAATTCCTTTGCCGGGGGTGCGTCTTCCAACTCGTCCATGGATCGGTCTCCGTTACAGTGCGCCCTAAAGGGCGCCATGACACTGTTTGAATTTCTTACCGGACCCGCACGGGCAGGGCGCGTTGCGGCCGACTTTCCCCCAGGTTGTCGGATCGTCCGGGTCGATTACATCGGCACTCTCGCGGAAGACAAGTGGCGTGCTCTGCAACTCGGTGAGACCGGTGCCGCCTGCCAGTTCGGCGTCCTCGTATATCGGATCGGTATCGGCGTCGGCGAAAGCGGGATCCTGGAATATCTCGAAGGTTTCCCCCTGGTGCCGCTCGAACATATCGCCGCCGTCGTCGGTAAACTGCAATTCCATGTGACTGAGGATAATGGTGATGCGTTCGTCCAGTTCCGTCAGCATGCCGTTGAAGGTCTCGAAAGCTTCGCCTTTATATTCGTTGAGCGGGTCTTTCTGGGCATAGGCGCGGAGGCCGATCCCCTGACGCAAATGGTCAAGCCCCAGCAAATGTTCTTTCCAGACTTGATCGAGCACTTGGAGAAGCAGATTTTTCTCCACGTCGCGCATGACTTCCGGGCCCCAGGTCGCGGCCTTCTCCGCCATCTTGCGGTTCGCCGCGTCGTCAATGCGTTCCTTGATTTCGATATCGGCAACGCCTTCCTCCTTGGCCCAATCGGCCACCGGCAGGTCGAGCCCGAAGAGGCGGAGAATTTCTTCATGCAGGGCCGCCGTGTCCCATTGTTCCTGATAGGCTTTTTCGGGTATGCAGCGGGCGACGGCATTTTCGACGACATTGTGGCGCATATCGAGAATGGTTTCCGAAACCTCCTCGGCGGCCATCAGATCCTTGCGCTGTTCATAAATGACCTTGCGCTGATCGTTCATCACATCGTCAAATTTCAACAGGTTCTTCCGGATATCGAAGTTGCGGGCTTCGACCTTCTGCTGGGCTTTTTCCAGGGCTTTGTTGATCCAGGAATGGACGATGGCTTCGCCGTCTTCGAGACCCAGCTTCTGGAGCATGCCGTCCATGCGTTCGGACCCGAATATACGCATCAGATCGTCCTGCAGAGACAGGAAGAATTTAGAGGCGCCGGGATCGCCCTGACGGCCGGACCGGCCCCGAAGCTGATTGTCGATGCGCCGGCTTTCGTGGCGTTCCGTACCGATCACCAAAAGGCCGCCGGCCTTGATGACCTCCTGCCTGCCGTCATCGACTTCCTTTCGAAGCCGCGTCTCAATTTCGGCCAATTTGGCCTCATCGGTCACGCCTTCGGATTCCTCGCGCACCATCATGTCGATGTTGCCGCCTAGTTGGATGTCGGTGCCACGGCCGGCCATGTTGGTGGCGATGGTGACGCTGCCCGGCGCACCGGCCTGGGCAATGATATGGGCTTCCTGTTCGTGATAGCGGGCGTTGAGAACGTTATGTTTGATTTTATCTTGTTTGAGCAGGTCAGAGATCACTTCCGATTTCTCGATGCTGACCGTACCCACCAAAATCGGCTGTTTACGCTGTTGGGCATCCTTGATCAGGGCAATGATGGCGTCCTGCTTTTCATTTTCAGTCCGGTAGACTTCGTCATCCTGGTCGTCGCGGATACAATCCAGATTGGTCGGTACCTCGGCGACTTCCAATTTGTAAATTTCCGAAAATTCGCCCGCCTCGGTCATGGCCGTACCTGTCATCCCGGCCAGTTTCGGATACATGCGGAAATAATTCTGATAGGTGATGGAGGCCAGGGTCTGGTTCTCGCTCTCAACCTCGACGCCTTCCTTGGCTTCCAGTGCTTGGTGCAGGCCTTCAGAGAAGCGGCGTCCTTCCATCATACGGCCGGTGAATTCATCGATCAGGATCACCTGACCGTCCTTAACGATATAGTCGGTATCCAGTTCGAACAGTTTATGGGCCCGGAGGGCCTGATTGACGTGGTGAACCAGCGAAATATTGGTGATGTCGTAAAGGGTGCCTTCGTTCAGGAGACCGTCCTCGGCCAGAAGCTGCTCCGCGTGTTCGTTGCCGGCCTCGGTCAACGTGACGGCTTTGACCTTTTCATCCTTTTCGTAATCTTCCTCGATGAGGCGCGGGATGACCTTGTCGACGCTGTTGTAAAGTTCCGAACTGTCCTCCGACGCACCGGAAATAATCAACGGCGTACGGGCTTCATCAATGAGGATCGAATCGACCTCGTCGACGATGGCGAAATTGAAAGGCCGCTGGACCATTTCCTCGAGGCTGAATTTCATATTGTCGCGCAGATAATCGAAGCCGAATTCACTGTTGGTGCCGTAGGTGATGTCCCGGCCGTACGAGTCGCGGCGCTCATCATCGTTCAGGCCCGGCACGATACACCCGACCGTCAGACCCAATAGCGTGTAAATTTTCCCCATCCATTCCGAATCGCGGGTCGCCAGATAGTCATTGACCGTGACGATGTGAACGCCCTTGCCGGTCAGAGCGTTGAGATAGACCGGCAGGGTCGAGCATAGGGTTTTACCTTCACCGGTTTTCATTTCGGCGATCATGCCGCGGTGAAGGACGATGCCACCCACCAATTGAACGTCGAAGGGTCTCTCCCCCAAGGCCCGCTTGGCGGCTTCCCGAACGGTGGCATAGGCTTCCGGCAAAATGTCGTCTAACGTTTCGCCGCCGGCGTAGCGTTCTTTGAATTGTTCCGTGCGGGCGCGCAACTCATCGTCGCTTAGACCTTCGACGGAAGATTCCAGGGCGTTAATCTGATCGACGATTTTGGAAAGACCGCGCACATAGCGGTCGTTCGCTGAACCAAAAAGGCGCCGGGCGATGGCGTCAAACATCAATTTTCCTCAAAAAAAACAATAATAAACGGGAATGCGGGGGGGCTTCCTCGTACCTTGGCAAAGAGATAGAACCCTGGGTGCGGTCTGTCAACGATCACCGGTCGGAATAAGGGCCGGAATTGGCAAACGTTACACAATTATGTCATCCGCCCGGTTATCCGGAAATTAGGGCTTTTGGCTGGGCGGGGGAGAGTATATGACTGCTGGATAATGAAAGGCAGGATACAATGAATATTATAAAGCTGACATTAGCTTCGGCGGGCGTATTGGCCCTGGCCACTGTTTATCAAAATACCAGTGTGCTGGCCGAGGACGGCGACCGCGTGGTTGCCGAGGTGAACGGCTACAAGTTTTTTCAGTCGGATCTGGACCGTGAGCGCCGTCAACTGCCGCCGCAATCGCGGTCGTATCCGAAACATGTGATCGAGAATTTTCTCATCAACTCTCTGGTCAACACTCATTTAGTGTCTGAAGAGGCGAGAAAAAAGGGAATCGAAAAAGAAGGAGCCGTTCTGCGACGGGTGGCGCGTTTCGAAAGCCAGGTTCTCGAACAGGAATATATGAGCCGGCGCATGAAGGACGAAGTGACGGACGAGAAACTTCAATCCGCCTACCAGGAGTTGGTTAAAAACAGCCCGGGCGGCGAAGAAGTCCGCGCCCGTCACATTCTGGTCGAAACCGAAGAACAGGCGATGGAAGTGATCGCCCGCTTGAAAAAGGGTGAAGACTTCGCCGCGTTGGCTAAATCGGTATCCAAAGGGCCTTCGGGCCGGGCGGGTGGCGATCTCGGCTATTTCACCGTCGAGAAAATGGTGCCTTCTTTCTCCAAAGCCGCCTTTAGCACGAAAATTGGTGAATTCACCGCCAAGCCCGTGAGAACCCAATTCGGCTGGCACGTCATTAAGGTCGAGGACAAACGTAAACAACAGCCACCAACGTTCAATGAGGCGAAGCCTGATTTGCGGCGTTCCATGTCACAAGACATAAAAAGCAAATTAATCGCAGAGTTGAGAGATAAAGCGGACATCACGGTCAACACCGAAAAATCCGGTAATTAGCTGAACAGACATTAAACATGAGTAACGACACGCCCCATATCTCACCTCTGGCGCCTGACGCCTTCCCCGCCCTGCCGTCTATTGACGGGGTAAAGGTGGCGGCTGCCCAGTGCAATGTGCGCTACGTCAACAAGACCGACGTCATGTTGGCGGTGATGGCTGCCGGCACCACGGCGGCGGGCGTGTTTACGCAATCCAAGACTGCCGCGGCGCCGGTGGACTGGTGCCGGGCCATGCTTGACGGCGGCGCCTACCAAGACGATAGCGTCAAGGCACTGATCGTCAATTCGGGCAACGCCAACGCCTTTACCGGTCGGGCCGGTATCGAGGCGGTGGAAATAATGGCGGCGGCGACGGCGGATACCGCGGATTGCCGGAAGGAAGACGTTTTTATCGCCCAGACCGGTGTCATCGGCGAGCCTATCGAGGTCGGGAAAATTACCGCCGGCCTGCCGGGCTTGAAGGACAATCTCGGCTCCGATTGGGAAAACGCGGCCCAGGCGATTATGACCACCGATACCTACCCCAAGGGCGCGTCGGCAACGGCTGATATCGGCGGCACCAAAGTAACCATCAACGGCATTGCCAAAGGATCGGGCATGATCGCCCCGGATATGGCGACCATGCTGGCCTTCGTCTTTACCGATGCGGCGCTGCCCCGGGATATCCTGCAAAGCTTGCTGGCGGCTTCGGCGGATCAGAGCTTCAACGCCATCACGGTGGATTCGGATACCTCTACCAGTGATACGGTGCTGGCTTTCGCCACCGGACGGGCTAAACACGGAGACATATCGTCGATCGAAGACGGCGCTCTCGACGACTTCCGGCAAAAGTTCGACGCGGTGATGCTCGACCTTGCCCAACAGATCGTCAGGGACGGGGAAGGGGCCAGTAAGTTCGTCACCATAGAGGTCTCCGGCGCCGAAGACGACAAAGCCGCCAAAAAAATCGCCCTGACCATTGCTAATTCACCCCTGGTCAAGACCGCCATTGCCGGCGAAGACGCCAATTGGGGGCGCGTGGTCATGGCCGTGGGCAAATCCGGCGAAAAAGCCGACCGGGACAAGCTGACCATCGCCATGGGTGGCGTCACCATCGCGGAACTGGGCCAGATCGCCGAAGGCTACGACGAAGCCCCGGTCGCCCAACATATGAAAGGCCAGAATATCGACATCGCCGTCGATGTGGGCATCGGTTCCGGCCGCGCCACCGTCTGGACCTGTGACCTCACCCACGATTACATCTCCATCAACGCGGACTATCGGACGTGATGTTCGGTACCTTTATATTGGTGACAGTTTACTCAATTTTTTCTTACCGCCTTTGAGCACCGGCGGGCCGAGGGTGATCAAAGGTGGTACGGCGGAGACACTTAAGTTAAGGATTTGAATCGATATTTTAACATGGCCATCACCGGACCCGACCCCAGTTGTTTAGAAGCGGAAGCGAAAGCCGCGCGGCCCGACCTGCCGGTGGTGCTGGTGTCGGCCGTTGCCCTGATGGACGTGGACGGGCGTATCCTGTTGGCCCAGCGGCCGGCGGGAAAAAGCATGGCGGGTCTGTGGGAGTTTCCCGGCGGCAAAGTGGATACGGGTGAAACGCCCGAGGCGGCGCTGATCCGGGAACTTAAGGAGGAACTGGCCGTCGATATCACCGAAAGCTGCCTGGCGCCTTTGACCTTCGCCTCTCATAGGTACGATGACTTCCACCTGGTGATGCCGCTCTATGTGTGCCGGGTCTGGAAGGGCGTGCCGACGCCCCAGGAAGGCCAGGTTTTGAAATGGGTGCGTATCGAAAACCTCACCGACTACCCCATGCCTCCCGCCGATGAACCCTTGGTGGCGCTGCTACGGGATTTTCTGTAAATAAATTGTACCAGGTACAATTAGGGAGAAATATTGGAAAATTGTACCTGGTACAATTTTTTGAAGGTTGCCAAGTGGGGGCTTTTCCGCCATTTCTAGAGCAAGAATTCAGGGAGAAATCATGTCGGAAAAAGATACCGTCACCGCCAGCGTGCTTATCATCGGCAACGAAGTATTGTCGGGGCGGACCAAGGACGCCAATCTGCATTGGCTGGCCGGACGGTTGACCGATCTCGGTATCCGCATGAAGGAGGCACGGGTGATTCCCGACGACGAGGATGTCATTGTCGCCGCCGTCAACGAAGCCCGCGAGAATTTCACCTATGTCTTCACCACCGGCGGCATCGGCCCCACCCACGACGATATTACGTCGGCCTGTGTGGCCAAGGCGTTCGGCGTCGGCGTCCATCGCGATCCCAAGGCCAAGGCGCTGTTGGAGGCCTATATCCCGGCCGAACGCATGAACGAGGCCAGGCTCAAAATGGCCGACGTGCCCGTGGGCGCGGAGCTGGTGGAGAATCCCATCAGCAAGGCGCCCGGTTTCCGCATGGGCAACGTCTTCGTCATGGCCGGCGTGCCCTCCATCATGCGGGGCATGTTTGAGGGCATCGCGCCCCTTTTAACCGGCGGCGACAAGGTCAAATCGGTGTCGGTGGCCTCCTATCTGCCCGAAGGCACCGTGGCCGAACCCCTGGCGGACATCCAGGACCGCCATCCGTCGGTCGAGATCGGCTCCTATCCCTTTTTCCGGTCGGGCAAATACGGCTGCACCCTGGTGTCCCGCGGCACCGACGAGAACGAGTTAAAAATCACCGCCGATGAAATTTGCGAGATGATCCGCGGTCTCGGCGACGAACCCATCAACGAGGATTTGGTCACGCCCGAAGAGGACGAGAACCCGGAGGATTACTAAGCGGGATGACTACCGGCGGGTGACGATCAGGTGATTTTATCGTTGTTTCCAATCCATTTGTATGACTTCGAAGTTGAAATCAATAGCGTTATAAAAAAGGTACTGTCCCATGTATTACGAACCCGGCGTAACACCGCATAACCTCCCCCATGACCCGTTCAAATCCTGTGTCATTCCCAGACCCATTGGCTGGATATCGACAGTGTCCAAGGATGGGGTGCCCAATCTGGCTCCTTTCAGCCAATTTCAAAATCTGACCTTCGATCCGCCCTACGTGATGTTCTCGGCTAATCAAAATACCGCCGGGCGGCGCAAGGATTCGACGGTGAACGCCGAGGAAACCGGGGAATTCGTCTGGAACATGGCGACGTATGATCTGCGTGACGCGGTCAATATGTCGGGCCAGGAAGTGCCGCCGGACGTTGACGAGTTCGACGTTGCCGGATTGACCAAAGCGCCATCGCAAAATGTCAAACCGCCCCGCGTCGCCGAATCTCCCGTTCACTTCGAATGCACCTATCATTCAACCACCCGGTTGCCGGGCAACGGCACCATGGGAACCGTGGATATCGTCATTGGCCGCGTCATTGCGGTTCATATCGATGATGATGCCCTGACCGATGACGGCCTGTTGGATGTCTTGAAAATCCGCCCCATCGCCCGGCTCGGCTATTTCGATTACACCTCGATCGAAAGCATTTTCACCATGCGGGTCCCCGGCAGCAATGACGAAATGCACCGGGGCATGGAAGGCCGCCCCGATTAGGAGAATTGATTTTTCAACAAGTGACTCTATATTCAACGGCGGCGCGCTACCGCGCTGCAATTAACCTCTGCCGTTTGAGCATATTGCTATCCCAGGGGCCCGCGTGGTGGATTTGGTAGACACGCAAGACTTAAAATCTTGTTTGTCTTCTCTTCGCTTTCGAAATCTCTTCAATCATATTGTAAGCCCACCCTTGCATACGGGGTGATTCATTCTCTACGCTATCATGCAAGGTTACGCTACGTTATGTCACAACGGCCCAATATGAGTCACAAAGTGACTAAAAGCGGGGGATACAAGGCAGTGATGTAAGACAAATTTGGTCTTCATCTTACATTGTGATTGAAGTTGCCTGAACTCCAATAGTATAAGCAAAACATAAAAAAATAGCCCGCGTGGTGGAATTGGTAGACACGCAAGACTTAAAGTTATGTTGAGTGCCCCGGGGGAAACGCCGGGTGTAGAACTGCTCAAATTCGGGGAAACCTTTCAAATGGCAATCCCGAGCCAAGCCCAAGAAATTGGGAAGGTGTAGAGACTAGACGGGCAGGGCCTAAATCCGAACGGACAAGGTCAAGGGATAGTCCAGACCACAAACGCCAATTTTGGCGGCAGTGAAAATTGTAGTTGGTACGAAAATCTTGTTCACGTAAGTGAGTTCCGGTTCAAGTCCGGACGCGGGCACCATTATCATTCTGTCAAATTCATAAAATTAGTTCTGGATTCTTAAATGAGTAATAGAAAAATTTATGAAGCATTTTTGGACTTCGAAAAAAGTGAAAGAGAAATGTTTTCCGCCAAGGGGGAAAGAAATTACTTTGGTGCTGCGCGAGAGTATGTTGGTGGTGTAAGAGGATTTGTTGAAGAGGCGAATATGGAGTTGCCGGTCTTTAACCCCAAATCGTTTCCCGAAGATGACAACAATTTTGATGACGAGTTTAGAAATTTCCAAAGCGATGTTACCCAATTCCGGGCTGGACTTAGAGCGCGTTTGGCACTGCTAGATCAATCGGAAGATAATTCGTCAACCGGTCAAGAAACACTAAGGATTACTTCCAGCTATAAAATAGAAATTCATGACCGCCTAAATCAAATTCGAAAAATTGTCGGAAATATTGAACTCCCCCAAGAGAAAAAAGACTTAATTTACGACAAAATTTCTGCTCTTGGAAACGAAGTAGATAGAGAGCAAACGCGTTTAGGAAGCCTGATGGCAAATGTACTAGATATAAGCGCTACTGCAGGGAAGGCGGCAAAAAATGTTGACCCGCTGTTCAAGCGCATTGATGCTTTAATGAAACTATTTTCCGATGCAAAATCGGAAGTCGATCCTAAGTTAATCGAGGCTGAAGAAGTAAAGTCGTTGCCAGCGCCTGAAGATGAGTAATTAGAGAGTAGAATAAGGCTAGTATGACAAAAAAAGTTGTGACAAATGTTGTGACTAATCCGTGACATTGTGACGCAAAATATGGCCAGGATTATAAGATTACAAGTAAATTAATTGTTTGCAATCAATGGCTTGTTCAAATTTTTTCTGGTGGCGGCCTCGAATACTCATGTCTTAAAATCTTGTTCACGTAAGTGAGTTCCGGTTCAAGTCCGGACGCGGGCACCATTA
>CAZNLR010000028.1:0-64199 GCA_964574215.1 uncultured Rhodospirillaceae bacterium
TATGTCCATATCGGCGCCAGCCCAGATGGTGGCAGCACCTGGTTGCTGCCTCGTACCCTTCCCAGCCGTTGATGGTATTGGTCCCACCAAGAACTTCGTATTCGGCGTTTGAAAATTCAATTTTGGCGATGGGCCTGCTGTTATCGACACTGTTTAACGGTTTTATTTCGACAGCTTCCTGCGTCAATTCAACGATAAGTAACTCTATTTTATCGGTGTCGGTTTCATCGGCTGAAAGGACGATGGCGAAGTCGGCAATTGAACCGTCGAAAACGGGAGATTTTTCACCAATTAATCCTTTCGACCCGTGGCGGCATTGGATGTCTGCCGGAGAGTTCGGCAGTGATTTTTCAGAAACGGCCCAGGTTCCGATGGTCGTGCCGGCTGCCAAGCCGGGTAGATATTTTTGTTTTTGATCGTGACTTCCGAATAAATTTATTGCTTCGGCAGCCTGATAGATTGACGAAGCGAACGGTACGGAGGCGCAGAAACGGCCCAGTTCCTCCGCAACCACACACATAAATACCGGCCCCAAATCGAGTCCGCCGAATTCTTCCGGGATGGACACAGCCGTTAAACCCATTTCAACCAGCCCATCCCAGATTAATTCCGAATAGTCGGTCTTACCGTCCAACACGTTTCGTGTTTCGCTGAAACCGGACCGTTCGGACAAAAACCGTCTTAACTGTTCGCGCAATAGGGAGTGATCTTCATTAAATTCGAAATCCATCGTGTCCAGTTCTTTCTACCAAATGGTGATCTAATTCAAAGCTCAGGTTGAATTGGATTTGTAACGCCTAAATGCCAAATTTGTGCTGGAATAAATCTTCCCAATAGGTAATCATAGAGTTGTATAATGAGCAATCAATTTCTTATTTATTAATATAGATGGTTCCGCTTTCAAATATATCGATGTCTCGAATAATTCTCGTTTAGTCAAAAACTTTGACCGACCAAAAAGGTGGATAACATGGACTCAATATCAATCGGCGCACCTGGCGCGGCACCTTTGCCCGGTCATGAACGACCCGAATTTCCAACCCTGTTGCATATGCTGGCCGACGCAGCCATAAACGCGCCTGATCGAGATGCGCTTATTTGCGATGATGAAGTTCTTACCTTTCAGGAATATGCGAGATGTATCGCGGGACTAAAAAAGGAGTTGGAGGTACTTGGCGCCACAGGACAGCGGGTTGCCATTACCATGAGCAACTCGAACGAAGCGATCATTGCAAACTGGGGTATCTGGGCGACCGGGGCGCAATCCTCCTATTTGAATCCCTTTTACGCCAAGGACGAGTTGCTTCCTCAGCTCACTGACGTCGAGCCGCATATCCTTATTTGTCATGCCCCTTATGTGGATGACATACTGCCCGTTGCCCGCGAAGCGGGCATCTCTAAATTTCTAATTTTTGGCGGAGAAAATGGTCTCAGCCTCGATCAGTGGCGGGATGACGAAAGCCTAAATATAACGGAACCGTTCCCCGCGCCGGAGGATCCCGCAATTTTGATATATACCGGCGGCACGACCGGTGTCGTGAAGGCGGCGGAGCATACCCATGGGGAAATCGTTATTGCAGTTCGTAGTGTCTGTGAAGCCACACCAACGAGGCTCGATCAGGAAATCTGGATCAACGCGGCGCCCGTATTTCATATTTGGGCGATGCTGACCGGCTATTGGGTGCCGTTACTATACCGGGGAACCGCACTGACCATTCGCCGATTTGTGCCGGAAGATATGATCAGGGTAATGGAGCACCGCAAGGCGACCATACTAAGTGGCGGCCCGGCAGCTTTTTACAACGGACTTCTCAATGCGCCAAATATAGCCGAAGCAGATTTATCCAATTTGACGCTTTGTTTCGGCGGCGGATCTCCATTTTTACAAGATACCCTCGATCGATGGGATGAAATCGTCAGAGTGCCGATCCTCGAATGTTACGGCATGTCGGAGTGTGCCCCGATCGCCAGCAATCGAAATGGTACGGACCGGAAGCCAGGCTCTGTAGGTCCTTGTGCCCCGGGAACGGAAGCGCAGATTGTCGACTTGGAAACAGGGACAAATATTTTACCGATCGGGGAGTCGGGCGAAATACGGATACGGGGTCCGCAAGCCATGAAGCGTTATCGCAATCGTCCCGAGGAAACCAAAGAGACCATCCGCGATGGCTGGATCTATACCGGTGATATCGGACGTATCGACGAAGACGGATTTGTCTTTCTGCTGGACCGAAAAAAGGAAATGGTGATCGTCGGCGGCTACAACGTTTACCCCCGCGAAGTGGAGGAGAAATTGTTATCTCATCCGGCAACGCAGGAAGTAGCGGCGATCGGCGTTCCGGACGACTACAAAGGCGAGGTCATCTGGGCTTATGCCGTGCTCAAAAAGGACGCTGCGGCATCAGAACAAGATATTCTTCAATTTTGTTCGGACAATCTGGTCGCTTACAAACGGCCGGTGGGGGTCACTATTCTTGAGGAATTGCCCAAAACGCCCGCCAATAAAACCGATAAGAAGGCTCTTTTGGCGCATTATATGTCGAATTCTTGAAGCGGTGATGCGATCGGTAAATGGTAGCTTTGGGTCAAAAACGGACTTGAGTCAGATAGCCGTGATAAATCTGGTTTACTCTCAATGACGGATTTTGAAGCCTGAACCAAATCCTACTCTTTTCTGTACCCCCGGAGCAACTAAGCCGACCGAATTTTACCACAACTCATTTTCCCTCATTTCAGGGGGGTTTTCCGTACACGTTTTAATAAGTGTACTTCAACCGTTATTTACAGCCATAGATTAACAGAGGTAGCATCGACATATTATAATACTCGGAAAGGCAACTCGAAGGCTAGGGGGCCAGGTAAGATGACTCTGAAACTCAAATTCTCGTTTGCTCTTTATTTGATTAATGCGTTGGTTTTGATTGCGTTGGGAGGGCGTTATTTCTTTGCCGGAGAGTTAATGCCATATCATGCAGAGACATTGGGAATTGCCCGCGACAGCCTGACGGCAGCTCAGTCGATTGTAATCCATACACTGTATCGGGCGGCGGGTGCAGGCATGTTTGCGACAGCTATCACCATTCTCGTCTTGTTGATCATACCTTACCGAGACGGTCGTATCTGGTCACGTTGGGCATTGTCGGGAATCGGATCGTTCTATCTTGTTCTTTCGATCTATTTGACCTTGGCCTATCAAGCTGAGACAACGGCCAGTGTCCCGTGGCAGGGACCAATTGTCGGTCTTGTGACGATATTGATTGCACATTTTTTATCGTCCGGTCTGGGAGGGGACCTTCAAGAGCTTGAAATAGAAGGATCGTGTTGATTGCCAGGTAGGGATACCGCAACCACCGATTTTCCTACCCTTTTGCATCTACTTGGTCAGCATCGAATAGCTAGGTCAAATCACCCCTTGTTCCTTTAGGCGGTCCCGCTCATCCGCATCCAACTCCAGCAATTCCTCCAGCACCTCATTCGTGTGCTGACCGAGGGTCGGGGGGGCGTAGCGGTAGGTTACTTCGGTGCCGGACATTTTGATGGGGCAGCCGATGAGATCGACCGAACCGCTACCAGCCAGGGGGTGGTCCATCTCGATTTTCATCTCCCGCGCCTGCACTTGGGGCTCTTCGAATACCTGATCGATGCGGTTGATCGGGCCGCAGCTAATTTTTATTTTCTCCAATTCCGACAGCCAATAGGCTGACGGTTTTTCGGCGATGACGGCGTCGAGAATTTCCGTCAGTTCGTCCCGGTTGCCAAGGCGCGCCGAATTGTCCTTGAAACGTTCATCCTCGGCCAGTTCGGGCGCGCCGATAAAATCGGTAAAGCGCTGAAACTGGGCGTCGTTGCCGACGGCGATGATGACGTTGCCGTCTGAGGTGGGAAAGACCTGATAGGGGACGATATTGGGGTGGGCGTTGCCCAGCAATCCCGGCACCTCGCCCGATGTCAGGTAATTGAGGCCTTGGATGGATAGCGTCGCCACCTGGGTGTCCAGCAGCGAAATGTCCAGATGTTGCCCCTGGCCCGTCACCTCCCGGTAGCGAAGCGCAGCATTGATGGAGATGGCCGCCCACAGGCCCGCCACCTGATCGGCGATGGGAACACCCACCCGCTGGGGTTCGCCGCCCTTGTCGCCGGTAATGCTCATCAGGCCGCCCATGCCTTGCGCCATGAAGTCATAGCCGGGCTGTTCCGCCGCCGGGCCGGTCTGACCGAACCCGGTGATGGAACAATAGACCAAACTCGGGAATTCATCTTTCAGATCGTCGTAAGACAAGCCGTATTTCGCCAAGTTGCCGGTTTTAAAATTTTCCACCAGAAGATCGCACTTGGCGATTATTCGCCGGGCCAGTTTTTGCCCTTTTTCACTGGTCAGGTCCAGGGTCACCGACCGTTTGTTGCGGTTGGCTGCCAAATAGTAACCAGCCTCGGTCGTATCATCGCCGTCGGCGTCCTTGACGAAGGGAGGGCCGTATTTCCGCGTGTCGTCGCCCGCCCCGGGACGTTCTATCTTGATAACATCTGCGCCCAGATCGCCAAGAATTTGAGAGCAACTCGGCCCGGCGAGAATGCGGGTCAGGTCAAATACCCGGATGCCGCTTAAGGAACCGGCACCTTGCACTGGATCGGTCATAAATCTATTACCTCAATTACTTAAGCTGTTCGAACAGCTCGAACGTGCGTTTATGGGCCAATTCAGCCGCTTCATCATTGTAGACATCCGGCCGGTCCGAATTGGCGAAGGCGTGTCCGGCGTCGTACATATAGATAGCCACGTTGGGCTTGCCGATGAGTGCCGCATGGATTTTGCCGCGGTCCTCGACGGTAAAGGTTTCATCGTGTTCGCCCATATGCAGGATGGTCGGGCAGGTGACGTTTTTTCCCTCATCGAGATATTGGTGAATTTGAGTGCCGTAATAAGCGACGGCGCCGTCGACATCCAGGCGGGCCGCCGCCAAATAAGTAAAGGTACCGCCGAGGCAGAAACCGGTAACGCCAATCTTGCCGTTGCACTCGGGCGTGCTTTTCAGCAGGTCGAGGCAGGCTTTGATATCGTCGACTGCCGTATCGTGATCGACCTGCTGCAAATAAGAAAAAGCTTTCTGGAAATCCTCCTCATTGCTAGGCTGTGCGACGAAGTTGGGTGCGAACCGCCAAAACATGTCGGGTGCGATAACGGTATATCCATTTTCGGCGAAACGGTCGGCTGTCTTCCTAACCCAGTCGGATACGCCGAATATTTCCTGGATCATAACGATGCCGGGTCCGGACCCGGATGCGGATTTGGCCAGATAGGCGTTGAAGGATCCGCCTTCTTTCGCCGTAACGTTGATCGTTTGGCCGGACATGTCTTCCCCCAGTCAATTTATAGATTGGCTTATAAATTAGGAGCGGATTGCAGCAAATCACTCCTACCGGGTCAACCGGATTGAATCAAATTAGGGTTCTATTTAATTCAATACCTGTGCCGTTCCTCCAATGTGTGACATTGGCGTCACGATATAGCCTTATCGCTTGTGGATAAGTCTGTCGATAACTTTAGCCGCCTGAGGTGAATGACTCGACGTGTGATTTCAGCCTCAACATCTCTTTTAACGAGAACGAAATAAGTCATTGAAATAAAACAATAAAATTAATTATTCTTAGATTTGATAGCGATTTTTTCCGGTTCGGCGCCAATCGCGGCAACGAACGTACTGAAACGGCCTTGTGTAAAACTTGTCGCTTCTCGGCAAACAATCGCTGAGAATTACCGGGGAGAAATCCTTAACGTTGTAGAAAAAACTTCGTGGTTCTAAATAAACGTCAAAGATTTAAGTGTCGACGTTTTTAAACCATTAGAAATATGTGGCGGGGTATTTCCTTTATTTTTGTCAGATGAACGAACGATCAGTTCAGATATTCACGCAGAATCTTTTTAATTGAAAATAAATGGCCTTTACTATGACGATTACTGTACCAGGCAAATAATCACTTTCTTTGTTTGAAATTAGTTTTTGGCAAAATTTCTTACGAAATCCGGGAACTCTTCGGCGCTGATCGGCTTGCTGAAATAATAACCTTGGATTTCATCGCAATTTTGTTGGCGCAGGAAATCGACTTGGTTTTCCTCTTCCACGCCTTCGGCCGTTACTTCCATCCCCAGACTGTGACCGAGCGTGATCACAGCGTTGGCGATGGCCTCTGAACCGGCACCGTTGCCGATACCGTCGACGAAGGATTTGTCAATTTTTATCCGGTTGACGGGAAACCGTTCCAAATAGCTCAGGCTCGAATAGCCTGTACCGAAGTCATCAATGGATAAAGCCGGCCCCAGATTGTTCAGGCTCGAAAGAATATCAGTGGTCATGTTGACGTCATCCATGATCACGGTCTCGGTGATCTCCAATTCCAACTGGTTGGAATCCAGCTTGCTTTCCCCCAGGCATTTGGAAACCAAATCCGGCAGTCCATGTTCACTGAACTGCACGGCCGAAAGGTTGACGGCCAGCTTGAGCGGTGGAAGTCCTTGATTCTGCCATTCTTTCGCCTGGTTGCAGGCTTCCCTTAGCACCCATTCTCCGATTGGGATTATCTGCCGGGTTTGTTCGGCGACAGGAATAAAGTCGGCGGGTGACATAAATCCCTTATCCGGGTGAATCCAGCGGATGAGTACTTCCATTCCCGCAACACTATTGGTGTTCAGGTTAATTTTCGGCTGGTAATGCAGGACAAATTCGGATCGTTCGATGGCCATACGCAAATCGGCTTCGATAGATTGCCGCTTTTGAATTTCATCGTTCATGGCTTCAATAAAAAACCGGTAATTGCCGGCGTCTTCCTCCTTGGCCTGATTTAAGGCCAGGTCGGCGTTGCGCAACAGCTGCTCCGGGTTGGTTTCGTCATCGGGATAGAGGGTGATGCCGACGGAAGCGGAACTGTGAATTTCCCTGCCGCCGATATGATAGGGGGCCGACAAGTGGTCGATCATTTTCTGGGCGAGCGTCGCCGCGCCGTGGGCGTCTTTCGGTTCTGCCTGAATGACTGCAAATTCGTCACCGCCCAACCTTGCGACGCTGTCGGAAGCGCGCAGGCACTGCTTTAATCTTTCCGCCGTTTCCTGCAGAAGACAATCGCCGTTCTTAAGCCCGAGCGTATTGTTCAGTTCGCGGAAATTGTCGAGATTGACCAGCTGAACCGCCATTCTGCCTCTTTTTCTTTGATTCTGGCTGATGGATTGACGTAACCGGTCGTTGAACAGAGTACGATTGGGCAGGCCGGTGAGAAGATCGTGATTGGCCAAATGCTGCATTCTGTCTTCTGCTTCCCGGTGGGAAGTGATGTCGCGGCCGAACACGTTGATACTGGTTGCTTCCGAGGGTTGGAAAGCGAGGGTGAAAACTTTGTCCGCAGCCGGAAATTCGACTTCGGCCTTTTGCCTGGTTTTGACCACGTCTTTGACGATGATCGACAATTTTTCCGGTAATTGGTCTCCCACCTCCGAATTCCAGGCATCGAGCAGGACTTGGCTGGGTTCGTTGGCGTACTCGATTGTCCCGTGCAGATCGACCCGGAGGACAGGTTCCGGATTCTGGCCCGGCAGATTGGTAAGCCGGCTGACTTCTTGTTCCGCTTTTTCCCTTTCCACCGCCACCTGGCGCAGGGAGCGGTTGACGTTGCTGAGCTCTTTGGTGCGCAGGTTTACGCGCTCCTCCAGCAGATCATTGGCGCTTTGCAGGGCGTCTTCATGGGCGCGGATGCGGGCGATACCCGCCGCCAGTCTTTGCACCATATTATTAAATGCCTGGGTAACCTCACCCAATTCGTCATTCTGTATATTGTCGATGGTATAGGCTTCCGGATTGTCTGGGTCCTCGCCGGCGGCATTGAGTTGGTTGCGCAGTTTCATAATCGGCATCAGGACGAAAACGCCGAAGACGATGAGCGTGGCGAAAGTCACCACCACGGATATCAGTATGACCAATCCGACGATGCGCCAAACAAATGCGATTAGTGCCGGTTTAACATCAGATATATCCAATCGGGCGGCGACGATAAATGGGGAATCGACGACACCGGGTCCCCAAACGGCCTGATATTGGTTGCCGTCCAAGCTGCGAATCGGCTTTACCGGACCGGCTTCCGTCGGCATGACGTCTTTAAAATCTGGAAGTTCACCGAACCCGTCGATTTTTTCGCCTTTGAGACTGTATAGGGTCAAACCCAGTATCTTGGATAGTTGAGGGAGTTCGTGCGAGGCGGCCTCAACGGCTTTGGCGTCCATGACGTTGTTGTGGACGCGAATAATGGTGGTGATCCAGGCGATACCCCGGGTTTCAATTTCGGCGATTTGGTCCATTTCAAATCGTTGCGCCGAAAAAACCAAAATAACGGCTTCAATAAAAAGAATAGCTGCAAAAATACTGATGCCGATCCGCCAACACAATTTACAGCGAAAAAAGGATTGTCTTTCCATTGTTACTTGATTTGCCGAAACCATTTCGCCGAGGGCGGACATTTAACGGGTGCTCCGTCACGCAAAAGTAAAATTAGACCGATATGTCAGGTCTCTAAATAGCCTAAGTTGGCCGCAGACTAAAAACACGTTCCGGTCTCAAAAAATCACATTTTTGTGTATCCAAAGTTGAACATCAGTCCCCCTTTTTATATGGGCAGGGGATTGGTAGCGGTGAAATCATATTTTCGTGATTTCAAAACAGAATGGTGCACGTCCTTCACGCTAAAACCGTGAAATATCAATAAGTTAGATAAAAAAAGGTGCCGGGCACCTTTTTGGGAATGGCTGGTAATTTAACGGGGCAGGACGGAATGGCCCATCAGGAATTCGTCAACCGCCCGGGCGCATTGTCTGCCTTCGCGGATGGCCCACACCACCAGAGACTGGCCGCGCCGCATATCACCGGCGGCGAAGACACCGTCCTCCGAGGTACGGTAGTCATTGGTATCCGCATTTACATTGCCGCCTTCATCGAGGTCGACCTTCAAATTTTCGATCAGTCCTTCGTGGGTGGGGTGGACAAATCCCATGGCCAATAGAACCAGATCGGCCTTAATTTCACTTTCCGAACCCTCGACCTCCACCATCTGCATGGCGCCGGTATCGTCCTTTTGCCATTCGACCCGGACGGTTTCCAACGCTGCAACCTTGCCGCCGTCGGCGATAAAGGACTTGGTGGTGATGGACCAATCCCGCTCGGCGCCCTCTTCGTGGGAAGTCGAGGTGCGTAGTTTCATAGGCCAGTTGGGCCAAGTCACCAGCTTTTCTTCTTTCTCGGGCGGCTTGGGCATGATTTCCAACTGGGTGACGCTTTTGGCTCCCTGACGGAAAGAGGTTCCGACACAGTCCGACCCGGTGTCTCCGCCACCGATAACCACGACGTCTTTACCGTCGGCGCGGATTTCTTCAACATCCTTGATCGTTTCCTCGGATACCCGCCGGTTCTGTTGGGTGAGGAAATCCATGGCGTAGTGGACGCCGTCCAGTTCCCGTCCGGCAACCGGCAAGTCGCGGGGCGCTTCAGAGCCGCCGGCCAGAACGATAGCGGCAAAATTCTTCTTGAGATCATCGACGGTGATGTCCACGCCGATATTCATATTGGTTCGAACCGTTACGCCTTCCTGTTCCATTTGAACCTGACGGCGGTCGATCAGGTGCTTCTCCAGTTTGAAGTCCGGAATACCGTAGCGCAGGAGCCCGCCGATCTTGGCGTTTTTTTCGAACAATGTCACATCGTGACCGGCACGGGCCAATTGCTGGGCACAGGCCATACCAGCCGGGCCGGAGCCCACAACGGCAACCTTTTTACCGGTTTTGTGATTGGCGATTTCAGGATAAATCCAACCCTTTTCCCAGGCCCGGTCGACGGTCGCGCATTCAATGGTTTTAATGGTGACCGGAATATCTTCCAAATTGAGGGTGCAGGATTCCTGGCAAGGCGCCGGGCAGACGCGGCCGGTAAATTCAGGGAAATTATTGGTCGAATGCAGGACTTCGCTGGCTTTTTTCAGTTCACCCCTGAAGGTCAGGTCGTTCCAATCGGGAATGATATTGTTCACCGGACAGCCTTGGTGACAGTAAGGAATACCGCAATCCATGCAACGCCCTGCCTGGCGCCGCAGCTCATCCTGTTTTAAATCAATGGAGAATTCACCATAGTGCCGTACCCGTTCCTCGACCGGTTTATAGCCGCGGTCGTGAAGGTCATACTCGAGAAACCCAGTTGCCTTACCCATCGATCAATCTCCCACCGCGACGCCAATGCCGGACTGCTCGGTTTTTTCCGTTCGGGCCTGCATTTCCTGCAATGCCCGCCGGTAATCCACGGGCATCACTTTGACGAATTTCGGGAGATTGTCTTCCCAGTTATCCAGGATGTCACGCGCCCGGTCGCTGTTGGTGTAGTGCAAATGGTTCTCTATCAGTTTTCTCAATCTCAACGCGTCATAACCGGTCATATCTTTCATGATATCCACCCGGCCATGGGTTTCCAGATCGCCGCGCTGGTGGGAATGGTCCTCGTGCATGCGGTCTTCGTCGCTGATCGGTTCCAGATCCACCATCGCCATGTTGCAGCGGATATCAAAATCGTGGGATTCGTCGAGCACGTAGGCGATGCCGCCGCTCATACCGGCGGCAAAGTTCCGTCCGGTTTGTCCCAAGACGACGACCACACCGCCGGTCATATATTCGCAGCAATGGTCGCCGACGCCTTCGACAACGGCGGTGGCGCCGGAATTGCGGACAGCGAATCGTTCACCGGCGACGCCCCGGAAATAACACTCGCCGCTGATGGCGCCATAAAGGGCGACATTGCCGATGACGATATTTTCCTCCGGCACGAACTTGGAGACTTTCGGCGGATAGACAATGATGCGGCCGCCCGACAGGCCTTTGCCGATATAGTCGTTGGCGTCGCCTTCCAGGTCGATGGTCACGCCCTTGGAAAGGAAGGCGCCGAAGCTCTGGCCGCCGGACCCATGTCCCTTGATATAGATGGTATCGTCCGGCAGTCCGGCATGACCGTACTTTTCGGCAATCTCGCCTGACAGCATGGCGCCGACGGTGCGGTTGATGTTGATGATCGGCGTTTCGATCTGAACCGGTTTGGCGTGGTCCAATGCATCCCTGGCCTCTTCGATCAGTTTGTTGTCGAGCGCCTTGTCGAGACCGTGATCCTGCTCTTCGCAATTGTAGATGGCGACGTCGGGACCCATATCCGGCTTGTACAATATCCGGGATAAATCCAGGCCCTTGGCTTTCCAATGATCGATGGCTTCTCTCATGTTGAGAAGATCGGAACGCCCAATCATTTCGTTGACGGTGCGGACACCCAGTTTGGCCATAATTTCGCGCATCTCTTCGGCGACGAAGAACATGTAGTTTACGACATGTTCCGGTTTGCCTTTGAATCGCTTGCGTAACTCGGGGTCCTGGGTGGCAATGCCGACGGGACAGGTATTGAGGTGGCATTTGCGCATCATTACGCAGCCCGAGGCGATCAAGGCCGCCGTCGCGATACCGTATTCGTCGGCGCCTAAAAGGGCGGCCACAGCCACGTCGCGCCCGGTCCGCATGCCGCCGTCGGCTTGGACCGATATTCTGCCCCGCAGCTTGTTGAGTACCAGCGTCTGATGGGTCTCGGCCAAGCCGATTTCCCAGGCCGAGCCCGCATTCATCACTGATGTGATCGGACTGGCGCCGGTGCCGCCGTCGGCACCGGATATCAAAACATGATCCGCATGGGCCTTGGAGACGCCGGCGGCAATGGTGCCGACGCCGACAATGGAGACCAGTTTGACACTGATGCGCGCCTTGGGATTGACGTTCTTCAGATCGTGGATCAGCTGAGCCAAATCCTCGATGGAGTAAATGTCGTGATGGGGAGGCGGAGAGATCAAGCCGACACCGGGTGTTGAATGCCGAACCCGGGCGATCACTTCATCCACCTTGTGACCGGGCAACTGGCCGCCCTCTCCGGGCTTGGCGCCCTGGGCCATCTTGATCTGGATTTCGTCAGAATTGCGGAGATATTCGGTGGTGACGCCAAACCGGCCCGAGGCGACCTGCTTGATGGCGGAGCGCATGGAATCGCCGTTGGCCAGCGAAACGAAACGCTCTGGTTCCTCGCCACCCTCACCGGTGTTCGATTTACCCCCCAAACGGTTCATGGCGATGGCCAGATTGGTGTGGGCCTCGAAAGAGATGGAGCCGAACGACATGGCGCCTGTGACAAATCGTTTAACGATTTCCGACGCCGGTTCAACTTCTTCCAACGGAATGGGGTCGTCGCCAAACTCGAATTCGAACAATCCACGCAGGTTTTTCAGTTTGCGGGATTGGTCATTCACCGCCGCCGCGTAGCTGTCGTAAATCTCTCTCGAGTTAGCTCTGGCTGAATGCTGCAGTCCGGAAATGGTGTCCGGTGTCCACATATGCTCCTCGCCCCGCAGGCGATAGGCGAGTTCGCCGCCGACATCCAGCGCGTCGGCAAGAACCGGAGAATTACCATAGGCTTGAATGTGGCGGGTAACGGTTTCGCCGGCAATTTCGTCCAGGCCGACACCTTCGATGGCCGATGCGGTTTTGGTGAAATACTTCTCGATGAATTCGTCGCGCAGGCCGATGGCGTCGAAGATTTGCGCGCCGCAATAGGATTGATAGGTGGAGATGCCCATCTTCGACATGACCTTAAGGATGCCTTTGTCGACCGCCTTGATGTAACGGCCGTGAGCCTCCGACAAGGTCAGATCATCGGGCAATTGATCGCGGGCGTTGGTAATCGTATCGAATGCCAGATAGGGGTTCACCGCTTCGGCGCCGTAGCCGGCCAACAGGCAGAAATCATGGACCTGCCGGGCCTCGCCGGTTTCGATGACCAGACCGGATTCGGTTCTCAATCCCTCCCGGATCAGGTGATGATGAACGGCTGCGGTGGCCAGCAGGGCAGGAATCGCCACATGGTCGGTGTCGACCGCCCGGTCGGACAGGATTAAAATGTTGTGTCCTTCGAGAACGGCTTCCTGAGCAGAATGACATAGTTTCTCCAGCGCTGCCGCCATACCTTCGGAGCCTTCCGTTACCGGATAGCACATGTCCAGGGTAATCGAATTGAACGATCTTTCGCTCGAATCAATATGGCGGATTTTCTCCAGATCGACATTGGACAGAATGGGCTGACGCACCTCCAGGCGCATATGACTGCCGCCGGTTTTCAAATCCAGCAAATTGGGCCGCGGACCAATGAGCGAGACCAGCGACATGACCAATTCCTCGCGGATGGGGTCAATCGGCGGGTTGGTCACCTGGGCGAAAGCCTGCTTAAAATAATCGTAAAGCAGCTTCGGCCGGTCCGACAGCACGGCATGGGGAATATCCCGTCCCATGGAGCCGATGGGGTCCTGTCCACTGATGGCCATGGGCAACAGATAGAATTTAAGGTCTTCCTGGGTGTAGCCAAAGGCCTGCTGGCGGTCCAGCAACGTGCGGTGATCAAGAGGCATGGGCTCGACATCGGCGGGCAGGTCTTCAAGGTGAATCTGCGTTTCGTTCAGCCATTCCTGGTAAGGATTGGCCGTCGCCAATTCGTTTTTCAGTTCCTCGTCGTCGATGATCCGGCCTTCTTCCAGATCGATCAGGAACATTTTGCCCGGCTGCAGGCGCCATTTATCGACAATTTTCTCGTCGGGAATTTCGAGGACACCCACTTCGGAGCCCATGACGCAAAGGTCGTCGTCGGTCACAATGTAGCGGGCGGGCCGCAGCCCGTTGCGGTCCAGGGTGGCGCCGATTTGACGGCCATCGGTAAAGGCCACTGCCGCAGGACCGTCCCATGGCTCCATCAGGGCGGCGTTGTATTCGTAAAATGCCCGCCGCTGATCGTCCATCAAGGGATTGTCGTTCCAGGCTTCGGGAATCATCAGCATCATGGCGTGAGACAGCGAATAGCCGCCGGCCACAAGCAGGTCCAAAGCGTTGTCGAAACTGGCCGAATCGGAAATACCATCGGCGATCAGCGGCCACAATTTGTCCAGATCGTCACCCAGTTTTTCCGACTTCATATTGTGACGCCGGGCCGCCATCCAGTTGATGTTGCCGCGCAGCGTATTGATTTCACCGTTATGGCACAAATACCTGAAAGGCTGGGCCAACTGCCAGGACGGAAAGGTATTGGTGGAAAAGCGCTGATGCACCAACGCCAAAGCGGATTCGAGACGTTCGTCCTGGAGGTCGGTGTAATATTTGCCGACCCGTCCGGCCAGCATCATGCCTTTGTAGCAAATGGTCCGCGAGGACATGGACGGAATATAGTAGGATTCGTCACCTGCCAGATTTTCCTGAATGACGATTTGATGGGCGCGTTTTCGAATGACCAGCAGTTTCACCTCAAAGGCGTCTTGATCCAGTCCCGAATCGCCAATGCCGACGAAAACTTGGCGGATAAACGGCTCCATCTCCCGGACGCCATCACTCAACCATGTATTGTCGGTCGGTAGGTCCCGCCAGCCGAGTACGGTCAGATTTTCCTCCTCGACCATTTTTTCGACGACGCCTTCACAGGCTTTGCGCGCCTTTTCATCTTGCGGCAAAAACACCATGCCAACCGAATACTCGCCAATTTCAGGCAGTTCGAAGCCGATGGCGGAAACTTCTTCGCGCAGGAATCGATCGGGAATTTGAATAAGAATACCGGCACCGTCGCCGGCCAGAGGGTCCGCACCAGCGGCGCCGCGATGAGTCAAATTATCCAGGACAGTGAGACCCTGAAGGACGACTTCGTGGCTTTTCCGGTTTTTGATATTAGCGACAAAGCCGATGCCGCAGGAATCGTGTTCCTTGGTTGGATTGTATAGTCCCTGCCGGTCCGGAAATCCTGGAAGTGAAGGGTGGCCCACCTTTTTCATACTACCTCGTTACGCGTTGTTCTTACTCAAAAGCACTTTACACATCGTTTCAACTTCATGGCCGATCCCCAAATTGTGACTCCGCATCGACAACATGGCGATGGGAAAGGTCTCCCTCCCTCCGTACAACTGGAGAAGCCGTTCGGCATTGCCGGGAGTTTGGCTTGGCAAAATTCACCAAAACCACCGGTTAGGGTCGATACGTCACTCCGGGAAGGGCCTTTTTTGGGTCCAACCCGCTTTCGGGTATCGGGGACAACCGGATATTTTGGGGCGGGTTTTCCGCCTCCTCGACGTGTTCTTCGGGGCATATTAATAGATAATATCGCCGACGTCACGCCCTAGGTGCCGTTTGACCGTTTCGTGGCAGTTAGTCGTTGAAAAACATAGGCTTTTTATGTTGATTTGGCGTGGTGCCGGGGGGTGCTATCGGATAATCTACTGCCATGATCGTATTGTTGACGGATTTCGGTCTGGCCGGACCTTATATCGGCCAGATGAAAGTAAAAATCTATGAAACGGCGCCGGATGCGTTGGTGGTGGATCTGTTCGCCGATTTACCCGCTCAAAACCCTAAAGCCGCCGCCTACCTGCTTGCCGCCTATGCCGATGCGTTTTCTCCCGGCGCTATATTTTTATGCGTGGTCGATCCCGGTGTCGGCGGTGATCGGCCGGCCACGGTCGTCGAGGCGGGAGGGCGTTGGTTCGTTGGTCCCGGAAACGGTTTATTTGAATTGGTGATGCGCCGTTTTGAGGAAAATCTCCGGGTTCAGGAAATTGATTGGCGGCCGGACAATTTGTCGGCCAGTTTTCATGGGCGGGACATATTTGCTCCGGTAGCGGCCAGGGTATACAACGGCGATATGCCACCGGTAACCGAGCGACCTACAGACTGGATGCGGCGACCTGACTGGCCCGATGATTTGCCTGAAATCGTCTACATTGATCATTTCGGAAACGCTATTACCGGTCTTCGCGCTTCTTGTGTAAATCCGTCATATGAAATCGCAATAAATAACGTATATCTAAAAAGAGCGAGCACTTATTCAGAGGTTCCTCTCGGTCGTGCTTTTTGGTATGAAAACTCTAACGGTCTGGTCGAAGTCTCTGTAAATCAAGGCAGTTCAGCGAAAGAATTAGATATCAAAATCGGAACAAAAGTAAAAATTTGTGATAAACCTCACAGTTAAATTTAGATCGGGGATTTAGAATTGAGCAATAAATGGGGGCATATGCTAGATTATTCACTAGTAAAATGGCTCTAATGCTATAAATTCGTTAATAATAAGTGTTTCAGTCCGGGAACGGTATAAATGTCAATAAGGGTTAAAATATGGGGGTGCAGGGGGAGTATAGCTTGTCCAGCGCCAACCCATTTAAAATACGGCGGCAATACCACCAGTTTAGAAGTCGATGCAGGCGATCAGAAAATTTTGCTGGATTGCGGTACCGGGATTCGGAATCTTGGTCAGCAGTTGATTAAGACGGACCTGGAGCACTGTCATATCCTGATGACGCATACCCATTGGGATCACATCAACGGTTTTCCCTTTTTTGCGCCCGCTTTTGACCCCAAACGCCATTTCGATATCATGGCCGGCCATATGGTGGATAAGGGCGGCATCAGAAACGTTCTTGAGGCCCAAATGGAAAACCCCATGTTTCCCATCCCGCTGGATGCCATGCAGGCCAAATTAACGTTCTCCGATTTCCGGGCTGGAGAAGATCTGGATATCGCCGAGAAAAATTCAGGCGTCAAAGTCAGGACGGCGCTTCTCAACCACCCCAATGACGCCACGGGCTATCGCATCGACTATAAAGGCAAGTCCATGTGCCTGATTACGGATACGGAACATATCCCGGGAAAGCCGGATGAAAATATCCTGGAACTGATCGAAGGGGCCGATCTGGTTATTTACGACGCCACCTACACGGAAGAGGAGTTTCCAGCGCGCATCGGCTGGGGGCATTCCACCTGGAACGAGGGTGTGAAACTATGCCAGATGGCCAATGTCAAACGTCTGGGTATTTTCCACCACGACCCGGAGCACGATGATATTTTTATGGATAAGCTGGCCGCCGACGCCAAGGAGGAATGGGACGGCACCTTCGTTATTCAGGAAAATATGGACTTCCTGGTCGAGTAGAAAACACCGGAATCAGCCTTAGAAACTGCAAATTATTTAAATCAACTCAATACGAAGTGTTTTTCCAAGCGCTGCGGCGAATTTTTGAGCCGTATCAATCTGAAATTTGTTGTAGTTGGGATTGAGTAGTTTATCGATTTGGCTACGGCTGGTGCGAAGACGCCGCGCCATTTCTGATTTACTAATTTTCTGCAACTGCATTTCTTTCGCCAATTGATAGGCCAATACCTTATTCTGCGCCTGGGCGGTCGCGTCCTCCAGGATTCCTTCTTCTTCCAGAAAACTATCCAGGGTGCTTCCGAGGCGGGAATTCAGTGTTTTACGTTTAACCATTTATCTCAACGTCCCTTTTTCTCCTCAATGCCAATTTTCGATCTAGCGACGGCGTCTTACGGGTTTTTTTGATGAACCCGTGTAGAAGAACCAATCGTCCGCGCCAGATGCAGAAGATGACCCGTGCGATTTTACCATCAGCTAGATTGCTTCTGACTTCCCAAAGTCCATCTCCTAAAGAACGGCAAAGTGGCATACCAATCGGCCAGCCAAATTCAATATCTTTTAAATCCCCACCAATTGATCTTCGATCACTATTGCTTAGCTTCTTAAGCCAATCACGGACCGGTTCTCCTCCTTTTGCCGACTGGTAAAATACCGCCGGAATTCTCTTGGAAGATTTCATTGCACGGTACGTATTTTATAAAATGCATTGTATCTTATAAGATACATGTCGGTCAATGAGACGGTATTAATTCGACCGTAAGAAGAATGACGTATCGAGTACCGACAAAGGGAAGACAATATAGATTCAAACATCGCCATGAAAAGACTATGGCGTGTTCAGAGGCTGGTTTTCTGGTTCGAACGTAATAAAATTAGTAAGAACAGCGACTATTTAACCTTAATTTATCCGCGTTTTCTTTGCCTTCTTGCCGCCTTTTTTGCGCCGGAATTTCGGAATTTTGATTTCCTCGTAAATTTGTTTCCGGTTGATCCGCAGGATCACCCGGCGGTTGGCGATCATGTTGTCGGGAATGGGGGCGCCCGATTCGTCCCGGTTGGGGACTTTAGGTTGGGTCGCCGCATAGCCGATGGCCCGCAATCGCGTGTCCTTCATACCGTTGGTTATGAAAAAACGGACCACGGTCGACGCCCGATTCGAAGACAGCTCCCAGTTGGACGGATAGCGCGGCGTGTTGATGGGGTCGTCATCGGTGTGGCCTTCGATGGAAATGTTGAAATTGAAATAAAGTTCCGAATTCAATTCCTGGAAAATTCCCGTCAACACGGGGATGGCCTGTTCCGTCAGATCGGCGGAGCCCGGCTTGAAAAAGGCGCCACCATCCAATTCCAAGGTGATGCTGCCTTGGGCGTCGGTCCCCATTTTGGTGGCGTCCTGGGCGCCCTCCTGGAGCAACACGTCTTTGAGGTTTTCCTGAAGTTTTTTGGCTTCCGTTTCCCGGTCTTCGCGCGCCATGTTGGCCTGCAAACCGGCGGCCACCTGGTCGTAAACTTCGAGATCGACTTTGGAAAATGAAAAGAACAGAACGAAAAACGCCATCAGCAGGGTAATGGCGTCGGCATAGGTGGTTAACCAGTCTTCAGCTTCGTCTTCTTGGGTCGGCGGCGGCGGCAATGCCATTTTTCAATCTTCCTTGCGGGAGTTCGATTTATCACGGGGCTCCGCGGGCCGGTTTTACTTCTTCATCTTATCGATGTTGAAATGAATAGCCGGATCCAGGAATGAGTTCATCTTATCTTGGATGTAGCGCGGGCTGCGTCTTTCCGCCAACAAGGACAGGCCTTCAGCCACAAGATAGTTGCGGAAGCGGACAATTTCTTCGCGCTGCTGAATTTTCGTAGCGGCGGGAATGTATAGTAGCCGCGCAAATAGCACACCATAAAGGGTCGTCACCAAGGCGACGGCGAGGGCCGGACCTAATTTTTCCGGCTCGCTCAGATTACCCAGCATAATGATTAGGCCGATCAGCGTACCGATCATCCCGAAGGCCGGGGAAATAGCGCCCATGGTTTTGAGGATATTGGCCTGAACCGTATTTCGTCCAAAACTCGTTTCGATGGTCGTATTTAATATGTCGCGGACTTCTTCGCCGCTATAGCCGCTGATTACCATATCGACGCCAAAGGCCATGAACCGGTCGGTTTTCTTGAGCTTGCTGGCTTCGGCTTCAAGGGCGGGAAGGCCTGATTTTTGTACCGTATAGCCCCAGCGGATGACCCGGCCGACTTCCGATTTCAAAAGATTGCGGCCGACTTGCGGCGAGAAGACGATGCGGTAGATCATCCTCATCGACAGCAAAACGTAGCGGGCTTCAAAGGATATGAAGGCGGACGCCAGCGTACCGCCGACCACCATGATCAGGCTGGGCAAATTTAGAAAGACGAGGAAATTATCGGTGGCGACAAAAATCGCCCCAATAAACAGTCCTATACCAACGATGAAACCAAGTATGGTTCCTAATGACATTTAACGACCCCGCAAATAATCCCCGTAAGAATAACTAATATAGCAACAAAATAGGTTTACAAATTATTGCTAAATAGCCATTTCCCTAGCTTATTTAAGCAATACTCCGATTCGCCTCTTAAGCGCAACATTGGATGATTTTATCCGATTCCAGCAAAAAAATGCAGAGGCGGATTGAATTAACGTTCGCGGAAGGCCTCGGATTTCATCTTGAGCACCGGTTTGATCAGGAAATCGATGACGGTTTTTGTACCCGTGTGGATATCTACCGTCGCCTGCATACCGGCGGTAATCGGTAAATCGCCTTCTTTGGCACCGAGATAAGTTTTTTCGGTTTCGACCTGAACCTGAAAATAGGGACCGTCTTCCTCTTCCGTGGAGTCGGCCGCCACCAAGGTCACGATACCTTCCAACGCGCCATACCTGACAAAATCATAGGTCGAGATTTTGACCCTTGCCGGCTGACCTTCCCGGACGAAACCGCGGTCGACCGGATTTAACTTGGCATCGATGATGAGTTTTTCTCCCGTCGGCACCAGTTCCAGAATCGGTTCTCCCGCTTTGACGACGCCGCCGATGGTCGTGTAGCGCATATTTTTCACCACGCCGTCAATGGGACTTTTAATTTCGAGGCGGCGGCCCCGTTCACCGGCGATGGCCAATTCCTCCTGCAAGCGGGCAATTTGCTCCTCAACTGCGCCCAGTTCGTCCTGCGCCTCACGGCGAAAGCGGGTGTTGGTTTCGTTGCGACGTTCCTTGGCCTCTTCGACACCTGCCTGGGTCCGCGGAATGGCGCTTTTTAAGGTCGACAGCTCGCTTTCCAGGTCCTCCACTTCAGCTTCAAGTTTGAGATGCTCCATCCTGGGTACCAGCTTTTGGGCCAGCAGATCCGCCGAATCCTTGAGCCGCTCCTGGGCCAGTTTCAAATTTCGGCTGGTTGATTTCTGCTTGGACGCCAATTCGCGAACCTCAAGTTCGCGCTGACGAATTTGGTTGTTGAGGACGCTGATGGTTGTGTTGAGCTCACGCTGCCGGGCGCTGAAAGCCTTTTCCTGGGCGTTGACCAATTTCGGCCTGCGGTTCCGAACCGAAGCGGGGAAATTAGGTTTCTTTCCCGCGGCTTCGGCTTCGAGACGCGCTTTCAGCACCACCTGGCCGTCCATTCGAACTTCCAGATCCTCTTTTTTCAGTCCCGAAGAGGCGCGGTCTAACTCCAGCAAGGTTTGGCCGGCTATTACCCGGGCACCTTCACGAACGCTGATATTCTTGATAATGCCGCCTTCAAGGTGCTGGACAACGCGAAGGTCACCCTTGGGAACGACCACCCCCTCGGCGACGGTTACTTCGTCGAGCTCGGCAGAAAACGCCCAGAATAAGGCGCCGGTCAGAAATATCATGATGGCCCATGAAAATTTGCGCCATGTCGGGAGGGGGTGAGACGTAATTAATTCGCCAAGCCGGTCCATCGTTCAAATCATCCTGTCAATTCTTGTTCGTGTCTTCGGCGGGTGGCGCGGCGCCGATCATAGTGATTTCCGGCTCTTCGAATTCTGCATCCGCTTTTTGCCTGTCGGAAAATGCTTTCTTTGAATTTTCATCCGTCCCATCAGCGGGTTTCTCGTCGGTCTTATTGGGATCCGTTTCTGTCGAGGATTCCATTGGCGCTTCCGCGGGTGCTTCCGCCGGATTTTTTGCTGCCGGGTTGGGCACCGCGTTCTGAACGTCCGCGGCTGGTGCCGCCGCCGGCTTCGCCGCCGCGGCCTTTTTGGCCGGGCGCTTCATCGGTTTTTTCAATGGAATTTTGGGCGCCGTTGCATTTGCATCTCCCGAAGGGGCGCCCGGTTTTGCAGCCGGTTGGGGTTTGGGGATATTGCTCAGCGGAGCCGCCGGTTTGGCTTCGCCGCCGGCCGCGTCGTCAGCTTCAGCTTTAAGTTCGGCAAAGGATTTTTTCTCACCCGACGGTTTTGGCCCGGCGTCCTGTTTGGCAGGGGCAGCAGGTCCTTGCGGCGCATTGGCTTTAGAGGCTGGCGCAGCCGGGGCCTTAGCGGCTGGCGCAGCCGGTGCTTTGGCGGCCGGTGCTGCCGGCGCCTTTGGTTTTTCATCTTTTGCGGGTTTGCTTTCGGGTTCTTCCTTTTTCTTGATGCCAAACAGCCGGGGCAGGATGTCCTTGGCCGGTCCGGCCAGGGCAATCTTGCCGCGGTCAAGGGCGATCAGATTATCGCAGCCCTGTAGCAACACGGGGCTGTGGGACACCAAAATAACGGTGTGTTTTTCAGCCAGAACTTTGAGCGTTTCGCGCAATTCCTCTTCGGCCTGGCGGTCGAGGTTACTGGAAGGTTCGTCCAACAGCAGAATTACCGGATCGCTCACCAACGCGCGGGCGATGGCGATACGTTGGCGTTGCCCGCCCGACAGCCGCTGTCCGGCTTCGCCGATTTCCGACCCGTACCCATCCGGCAGGTCGATAATGAATTTGTGCACCCCGGCGGCGGTGGCCGCGTTGATAATCTGTTCGTCGGTTGCGTCCGGTGCGCCGAAGACGATGTTTTCTCGCACGGTGCCCTGGAACAGGACGGTCTCCTGTGGAACGTAGCCGATCCAGCTGACCAGTTGATGGCGGCTGAACTGAGCCAAGTCGGCGCCGTCCAACATGACCCGTCCCGTTTTCGGCTGGTAAAGCCCCTGCATTAACTTGATAAGCGTCGTCTTGCCGCAGCCGTTACGCCCCACGATGGCGTGGAGACCGCCAGGCCGAATGCCAATTTTGACGCCATCCACCACGTTGGCGCCTTCTTCGGTGTAGGCGAACGTGACATCTTCCAGGGCCAACTCACCGGTTGGGCGGTCGACTTCGATCTCCGCCTCCATGCGGTCTGACGGGATATTGAACACATCGCCCAGTCTGGCAATCGCCTGGTTGAAGGAAGAATATAAGCGCCAAGTGCCGACCAACTGGTTGAGCGGTCCCAGCAATCGACCGCTCAACATATTTGCGGCGATCAGAGAACCCATGGTCAGATCGCCGTTAATGATGGCGATGGCGCCGACGCTGGTCATGCCGACGGTCGTCACCATGGACAAAATACCGCCGAAGTTGGAGAAGGAGTCGGTTTTACTGCCCCGCGTCGACGATTGTTCGATATTGTCCGCGTGAGCTTCTTCCCACACCGGGCGCATGGCCCGATCCAGGCCCAAAGCTTTGATGGTCGTCCGCCCCGAGATCATTTCGGCAATGATTTGGTCCCGGCTCTGGGTGGTTTTTCTTTCTTCTTGGTTGGCGCTGCTCATCACGGCGGAAGACCGCCAGGCGATCAGCATATAGAGCACCCATATTACCGCCAGCACCGGCACGATCGGTTTGGCGATGATAAAAATAATGGCGAAAAAAACGAAGGTGAAGGGCAGGTCCGCCATCAGGATGGCCGGTGGTCCCGACAGGGTATTGCGTACCGTATCCACATCCCGGAAAAGCGCCTGCCAAAATCCGCCGGAATTGGCTTCCAGTTTATCGAGCGGCAGGGCCACGACCTTTTCAAACAACTTCCGGCCGATTTCGACATCCAGGCGCAAGGCGACGGTTTGCATAATGCGGGACCGGGATTGCCGAATGATGTAGTCGAAAAGCACAACCAGGCCAACCCCGATGACCAGACCCCACAAGGTGCTGATGCCGGCGCTGAAAATAACCCGGTCGTATACCTGAAGGGTAAAGACGGGCACCACCAATGCCAGCAAGTTGATGAACACCGACATGGTCAGCATTTCAACAAAGGTTTTACGCAACGGCCTCAAGAACGGCCGCAACCATGCTTTATTCGTATTGGACTCTGCCATGTGTACTTATAACCGGTTCCCGACAATGTGCGCGCTTCGATGTCACTTAAAATGACTATATGGCATCTATATGGCGTATTTTGTTAATTTTTGGTGTGTGGCATGTAATGAAATAAATCAAGTGTTGAATTCCTCAATTATAACTGACTTTCAATAGTCTAGGCCACACGTGATACAACAATCTCAACTGGCAATATCCTTCGGCGATTTCCTCTTGACGATTTGCCCTGCCACGGGCGAAGCTAGGCACAGAAGACCGCAAGGTACAGCCCGCAGCTAATCTTGGGCGACGAAATCAGGGGAGTTGGATAATGAGCGACACTGAAGCCGCGACCGATCAACCAAAGCCAAAAAAAGAACGTCGGTTCAAAGTCGGCAAAGCGCGCTGGATTGCCCTGGTCATTTTAGCGGCATTCATGCTGGTGCGGAACTGGGATCCCGGTGCACTGGAATTGCTGCGGCTCAAGACTTTCGATTTTTACCAGCAAATTAAGCCCCGTCAGGTGCTGGATAATAGCCCCGTGATCATCATTGATCTTGATGAAGAGAGTTTGCAGGAAATCGGACAATGGCCGTGGCCGCGCAATATCGTCGCCCAAATGGTGCAAAACCTTTTCCAAATGGGCGTCGGCGTGGTGGGATTTGATATTGTCTTTGCCGAGGCGGACCGCATGAGCGGTAAAAACGTGGCGGCCAATCTTTTGGGTCTAGACGATGCCACCAAAGAAAAATTAAAAACCTTGCCCAGTAACGACGTCATTTTCGGTAAATTGATCAAGGCGGCCAGGCGGGTTGTCGTTGGCCAGGCGGGCGTCAAAGATGAGCGCGTTTATGAAGGCCGCAAGCCGTTGCGTTCCCGCATCTTCGAACTTCAAATTAAGGGCGCCCCGAAACCGCAGTCGTGGGCGCCGATTTTCCCCGGACTTTTGCGGAATGTAAAGGAATTGGAACAATTCGCCGGTGGACACGGTATCCTCAGTTTGGTGCCGGAACCGGACGGCATCGTCCGTCGGGTGCCCGCTTTCTTCCGCAACGGTAAAAGGTTATATCCCACCTTGTCAGTGGAAATAATGCGTCTAGCCACAGGCCGCCCGAGTGTTAAGGCCAAAGGCGGACTGGCCGGTATCATAGACGTGACCATAAGTCCGCGCCGACGATTGACAGTGCCGCGCGGAATTCTCAATGACGACAAAATTGAAAAGTTACCCTACGATCCCAATTACAACCGGCTCGCTTTTGCTGAGTTGGTGGTGAACGAGAAAGAAAAACTCTTGTTGCCTCGAACTGCGTTGGCCGGTAACAAAAAATACCGTATCGGCCGTCTTCGCGGCAAACTCGATACGTCGAAGTTCGTTGAGGTGAGAACCGAATGGGTAAAGGCTCCCACCGACCGGGCCGGGCGTATGTGGCCCTACTTCTCCAAGACTGATACTGCCAAGTATATCTCCGCTAAGGATGTCTTGTCAGGACTCGTCGATCCAAAAAAAATTCGCGGTAAACTGGCCATTGTCGGCACGTCTGCTGTCGGCCTCCTTGATATCAAGACCGTTCCCACCGAACGATTCATCCCGGGTGTGGAGGTGCATGCCCAACTTATTGAATCGGTTATCACCAATTCCTTTCTCAGCCGTCCTCCGTTCGCCGACGCGGTTGAAATGTCGCTGGCCTTATTTGGCGGCCTGCTCATCATCATTCTGGTGCCGTGGATTGGCGCCCGCTGGACATTGTTGTTTTTCTTAGTTATCGCGACGGGTGCTCTTGGGACGTCCTGGTACATGTTCAGTGAACATCGGGTGCTAATTGATGCGGCCTTTGCGGTGATGGCGATCATGCTGCTCTATGTCACCTTGACATATACCAGCTACGCCGCCGAAGAAGCGCAGCGAAGGCAAACCCGCGACGCCTTTTCGAAATATCTGTCTCCGGCCATGGTGGAACAGGTGGTCGAAGACCCGACGATGTTGACCTTGGGCGGCGCCAAGCGGGACATGACGCTGCTGTTCTGCGATGTCCGCGGCTTCACCTCCATATCGGAGCTCTTCGATGCCGAGGGATTGACGGTGCTGATCAACAAATTGCTGACGCCCCTGACCGATATCATCCTGGAGCGTAAAGGAACGGTCGACAAATATATGGGCGACTGCATCATGGCCTTTTGGAACGCGCCTCTGGATGACGCCAAACATGCCGAGGACGGTTGCCGGGCGGCGCTTGAAATGGTGGCGGCTATGGCGCCTTTGAATGAGCGCCTGGAACAGGAAGCCAAGGAAGAGGGGCGTAAGCATCTCGACCTCAAGGTGGGGCTGGGACTAAATTCAGGCGAAGCAGTGGTTGGCAATATGGGCACGGCACAGCGCATGGATTATTCCGTGCTGGGCGACACGGTCAACACGGCGGCCCGTCTCGAAGGCCAATCCAAAACGTACGGCGTTGATATCGTCATCGGACCTAACACTTACGAGCAAGTGAAAGATTTCGCCACCATCGAACTCGACAACATCCAGGTTAAAGGTAAGACCGTCGGATTACTTATCTATGCCCTTATGGGCGATGAACAACTCGCCAAAGACACGGACTTTATTGCTGTCAAAGAAGCTGTCTCGGCGATGATCGCCGCCTATCGAGAACAGGCCTGGGACAAGGCGCGTGAAAAGATCAACGAAGTCCGTGCCGCGGCGGAGGCTGCGGCGGAGACGGACGTCGGGCCGAAATTGGCGGTCAAGGCGGCGGCCAGCGTGCGCTTCAATTTGAATATCTTGTGCGAACTCTATGAAGGCCGCATTGCAGCGTATGAAGAAAATCCGCCGCCCGCCGACTGGAATGGCGTTTTCATCGCCACGACCAAATAATTAAGGGTATTCAAACTTAATTTCTTCGGGATCAATTTTATCGCGGCAGAGTATCGCCGGCACCCTCGGTTGACGTTTCGAGTTCGGCAATGACCAGCCGGCCCATGGCCAGGAGCAGCGCGTAAACGGCTTCCCGTTCATCGAACGAGGCAGAAGCGAAATTAATGCGGGCGTTGGTGACCTCGCTCTCGGCGTCAAGCACGTTGAGTACCTGTTCTTTACCCGCGGCGCGAAGTTTCTTGCGGGATTCAAAAACCTCGGAAGCGATGTTGACGGCATTTTCCAACTGGGCCAGACGGAGCCGCATGGTTTTAAGGTTTTGCCAGGCGATGCGGGTGGATTCGACCACTTTCCGGACGGAGAAGGTATAGTTGTCCTTGCTGGCGGCGTAGTCAAATGCCGCCTGAGCAATGTTGGCCCGGGACGTCAGGCCGGTAAATAAATCCCAATTGGCCTGTAATATAACCGACATATCGCGCCTCGTCCCCAAGGTGCCGCCATTGTTCTTTTCATAGTTTACCGTGCCGACCATATCGAACGTCGGATAGAGATCGGACCGGACCGAGCGCTTGCGTTCCCGCGCCACAGCAACGAGTTGATCACTATTCAGTACCTGGGGGTTTTCCGTCAGAGCGATATCAATGGCGGATTCCAGCGTATCCGGTATCAGGTCGGCTGCCGGGACGGGTTCTACCAGCTTGTCCAGATCAGGCTGTTTGTTGAAGACCTGGATATAACGGGAAAAAGCGTTCTCAAGATTACCCTCGAACCGTACGCGGCGTTCTTTGGCCAATTGCAGCCGTGATTTCGCTTGCAGCACATCGACCGCGATGCCGGCGCCTTTTTGCACCCTTTCGTCTTCGAGATTCAACTGAATTTGGATGGTTTCTTCGTTTTGGGTGCCCAGGTCCACCAGTTGCAGTTGCCGCAATACATCGACATAAGCCGAAACGCCCTCCATCAATATGTTCTGACTGGTCGTATCCAACGTCGATTGGCTGACCAATTTATTCAGTTGCGCCGTGCGGGTCGCCGATGTCGTCGCATAGCCTTCAAAAATATTCTGGGTAAGCGTCAGGGTGGAGGTTTGTTTCGACCGTGCCCAAATTTTACCGTCGTCGGCAGCGCGTTCTGATGGACTGTTGATTCGTTCGTGTCCCATATCCGCGCCTAAATTAACCGTCGGCAGGAATCCGGCCGCCGCTTTATCGATCTCTTCGCGGCTTGAGGCAAATGTCTTGTAGGCGGACTTAATTTGGGGATGATCGCGAACCATGTCCGTCAACGCTTCGGTCAATGTTTGAGACTGCGCACTGAATCCCGCAGCTTCGGCAAATGCTGCTGCTGCCACAAAGGCACCGATGCTTAGTGCGCGCTTGATCACCGTCTATGTTCCCTCAGCAATTTTCCAGTACAGCTGGAAATATCTGAATTCTCGTACAAGAATTATGCGATCAATTCAGCAAACCTATCACAACATCTTGCGTTCGAGTGTATTTTATTAGCAACATTTGGGTTTATCCACAAGATATTGAGTTTCCCACAGGTTATTACATTAATTTCCACAGTGATTTACATCGCAACGGTGGATAAGTCCGATTTAAGTGATGATATTGATCGAAAGGAACTATGGGAGGAAGGTATGGACGGTGAATATTCGTGTGATTTTGGCGATTACTTCGAATCAAATACCCAAACGCCATTCCAGTCTTTCGGGTCTTCTTTTTTTAGATGCTCGCAACGCCCGATATAGATTTCCGACAGCTTATCGTCGGGATTAAGCTTTAACGCCTCATTGAAAGAGGCAATGGCCTTATCCCAGTCGCCGGAAGTAAAAGATTTGCGGCCCTCTTTGAAGTAGTTCACCACCTCCATGAGATTTGGAAAGGTTTCCTCGGTGTGGAAGTCTAGAACCTCATATACACCCACCGGTTCGGTCTTGCCTTTGACAATCACTTCGTCGATGTCCCGGGTGCGGTATGTGCCCTTCAAGGCGGAATGCGTATATTCGCTTATCAGCAATTTAGCAGCATATTGCTTACAGGCGCTTTCAAGCCGAGCAGCCAAATTCACGCCGTCACCGATCATGGTGTAGTCCATGCGTTTCGGGGACCCGATATTGCCCGATACGATCTTGCCGGTGTTAAGGCCGACGCCATGATGGACCGGCAACTGGCCGTTGGCCTCGCGTTCAATATTCCATTCTTCTAGACTGGTCAGCATTTTAATGGCGGCGCGAACTGCCCTGTCCTCGTCATCATCGTGACCGAAGGGAACGCCGAAGGCCGCCATAATGGCATCGCCGATAAACTTGTCGAGCATGCCGCCTTCATCAGTAATGATATCCACCATAATGGTGAAATAGTCATTGAGCAGGGAAACCGTTCCCTGGGCGCCGAGGGTTTCCGTCAAAGTCGTGAAACTGCGAATATCGGAGAACAAGACCGTCGCCACCGTATCCTGGCCGCCTAGAATATCCTCTCCGCCGTCCATTAACTGATCCGCGACGCCCGGGTCCATGTAGCGCGACATGGTCGATTTCATCCGCTTTTCGGAACTGATGTCTTCAATCATGATCAGGGTGCCGAGTTTTTTACCTTCCTCGGCACTGATCAGAGGGAGAACCGTGGTATTAACCGACAAAGTCTCTTCGCCGAATTTCATCTCGGCGTCCATCATCACATCGGATTCCTGCGTTTCTTCGACGCGCTCGACCCGGTCCATGATCCACTCGTTATCGTCGACGAAATATTCCGCCGCTGCCTGGCCGACTATCGATTCGGCTTCGATTCCCATGATGCGGATACCGGCAGCGTTGCAAGTCACAATATTGCCGTCTTCATCCAGGGTAATGACGCCGTTGGACATACTTTCCAGCATGCCTTCGTTGTAATTCTTCATGTTCTGGACGTCGTCGAACAGTTTGGCGTTTTCGAGGCCGATGGAAACCTGGGCGGTGAAGGCCTTCAAACGCTGTTCGTCTTCTGTCGTAAAGGGGCCACCGCGTTTGTTGAGAACCTGGGTGACGCCGATCATTTTACCGTTTTTATTGACCACAGGAACGCACAGTATTGAGCGCGTGAAATATCCGGTCTGTTTGTCAAAAGCCGGGTTAAATCTAAGATCGGCGTAGGCGTGCGGGATGTTGACAGTGTCGCCGGAAGTGAAAACCGCCCCAGCGATGCCGAGATGATTGGGCAGGCGAATTTCACCGATGGAATCACCCTGGGCGATGCGCGAGAATAGCTCATTGGTTTTTTCATCATTGAGAAACAGGGTAGACCGTTCGGCCTTGAGCATGCGGGTTGCTTCTCCCATGACTTTACCCAGCAGCTTGTCCAGTTCGATTTCCGAGGTGACATCCGATACGACATCGAGAAACTCCATTTCCCGTGTCCGCGAGATGCGCATGCGTTCCACCTGCTGGGTGCTTTGGAGGGCCACCGCGGCCTGGGTCGCCAAAGCTTCCAAAAGTCCCAGATCGTCCTTGGTGAACCGGCCTTTTTTCTTGTTGAGGGCCTGAACGACGCCAATAACTTCGCCGTTCACGGTGCGCACGGGGGCGCACATGATGCTTTTGGTTCTAAAACCGGTTTGCTGATCGACGGTCCGGTTAAACCGGCTATCCGCATAGGCGTCCAGGATTATGACGCCTTCGTTATTCGAGAAAGCGTGGCCGGCGACGCCGCTGTCATTGAGGACGCGAATTTCCCGTACCAGATCACCGAGCGCCACCCGCGAATACAATTCACCCGTGTCGGGATCATTTAGGAACAATGTCGCCCTTTCGGAATTGGTTTCTTCGGTCGTTATTTGGACGACTTCGTTGAGAACTTCACTTAACGTTTCAAACCCTGCGACCTGGCGGGATACGCCGAGCAAAAGCTCCGACCGGCGAAGTTTTTTCTCCAACTCGGATATTTTTTTCTGTTTGGCGTCGGCGGTCGTTTTTTTATTGCTGGTTTTTGTGCGTTTGGCCGCGCTTCCCACATTGCTGCCTGATCCGCCAGCATCGGCGCGCATCCCACCGCCGGAACCGTTGTTATGGCTTGAATCATTTGCCATTTAATTCTTCCAGTTCATCCCTCAATGTCGATATGGTATCATGAAGATGCGATTTTTCGTCACGAATTTCACGATCCATTTCTTGAATTTGATCCTGGTAGGTAAATTTCACCTTTTCCATTTCATCGCGCAAGGACTGAATTGTGTCTTTAAGCTGGGTAATTTCGTTGGCTGAATCGGCAATTGCCTGTTGAACGGCTTCATCCTTGTCGAAGCGAAGCTTTTCCAGTTCATCGCGAAGGGCAGAAATCGTTCCCTTTAGTTGAGTAACTTCATTGACCGACGTGGACACCGCCTGCTGAACGTTGTCCTCATTGTCGAATTTAATACGTTCCAGTTCGTCCCGGAGCGCCTGGATGGTGTCTTTGAGCAGGCGAATCTCCGCCTCGGCTTGATGAAGCGCATCATCGTCGGATTCAACAATTTGATACTCTTGTGACATTTACCTTCCGCAGGACCCTAAAGAACTGATATCATTGATCAAGTTTGATCTATTAATCTTATAATATTTTGATTGTAAATGATGAAAAAACTCTCAAATAAAAGCTAACGACCGTTTCCTGTAAGTTTATTACCATTCTGAGCGTTAAATAATTTGTTGCGTGTCGTGTTAATATTTTAAGAAATTCCAATATTAAACATAAAATCCTTAGATTAAAAAATAAAAGTAAATTGGGTACCAGGGTAAGGTGAATAAATTATGAGCCTAATTATCGGCGCCATTGCAGTTTTTATCGCCTTGTGTGCGCTCTGGATGGTTGCCAGCGTCAATAGAAATCTTGAAATGAAAACAAAGTATTATGCGGAAATGCAAATGCAATCTTTGAGTAATTCGATCAGCGACAATGCAAATAAAATAGATATCCTGCAAAGACGGATTTCAGGGCTGGAAAAAATTATCAAAGACGACGAAGTGTCCCGTGAACTGGCCGCTGATAAGCTTGAAGAAATGGAAAAAATCGTAAACGACATTAGATCGGAATTGATTTCTAACGGATAATGGGTTTACGTATTAAGATTAATATAAGAAGAATTTAATTAATAAGGAATGGGCGGAAAAGTGCTTCGAATTGCAATGATTTTAGGTGGTGTCGCGGTCGTCGCCGGTATCGGTTGGGGCGTTATCGTTTTTATGAGCAAAAAAGACCCCAAGCAGGTAGTGCAGGCGGAATCAAAAGCCGCAAAAGCGATTCCGAAGAAAAAAAAGCGGACCTTTGACGCCAAACGGTTGAAAGATCTGAAAGAAAAGAAGGCCGATCCCACCCAGTTCAGCAGCTTCGATCCTGAAAACAGCTATGAAGAAGGCGAATTGGTCGTGGTCGATCCGCCCGCCGGATTCGCAGAGGGGGCGAGTTCGCTGGGCTTTACGATATTGGAACGTGTGCAGTTGGAGGAATTGTCATTTTCCGTCTTTCGGGTGCGCATCCCCTCGGGCCAGAATGTTCGGTCCGCCCGCCGCTCCCTTCTGGGCCGCTATCCGGGTCTGATCATTGACGCTAACCACCAATACGACCCGTCCCAGGAACGTCGTTCGCGCCGCAAAAGATCGTCTTCTGGCTCCGGGTCGGCCGCCGATCAATTGAAAAAGCGCCGGGCGGCAAAGGCAACCGGCAGCAAAGCGCAAGACGCCATCGGCTGGGCCAATTCTGCGACCTGCGGCAAGGGTGTCCGGCTGGGCATGATCGATTCGGGGGTTGACCTGAAACATCCGGCGCTGAGAGGCCAGAAAGTCGAATTCAGATCTTTTCACAGTAAAAAGCGTCGCCCCGGCCCGTCCGAACACGGCACGTCGGTTGCCGCTATGTTGGTGGGAAAGCCGAGCTCAAAAGGTTGGGGCGGATTGCTGCCGGGCGCGGAATTAAAAGCCGCCAACATGTTTGAACTCAATAAAATCGGTAAAAAAGTCGGTAACGTTATCGCTCTGCTGAAAGGATTGAACTGGCTGGCCAAACAGAAAGTCCACGTCATCAATCTCAGCATCGCCGGTACCAACAACAAAGCCGTCAACAAGGCCTTTAAAATAGCCCGAAAAAAAGGCCTGGTGATGATTGCGGCGGCGGGCAACTGGGGTCGGTCGGACAAGCCGGCATACCCGGCTGCGTACCGTGATGTTGTCGCCGTGACGGCCGTCGGCGCCTATCAGGGAATTTATAAAAAAGCCAACAAAGGCGACTATATCGAGTTCGCGGCGCCGGGTGTGCGTATGTGGACGGCCGTACCGGGAGGCGGCAAATACCAAAGCGGAACGTCCTTTGCCACGCCTTATATTACGGCACTCATGGGGTTGGAGATTTCCAAAGGCGCGGCGAAAAGTCCCGATACCCTACGGTCCATCCTGAAATCGCAAATCAAGGATTTGGGACGCAAGGGCAAAGACCCGACCTACGGCTGGGGTTACGTCCAGAAACAACCCAGATGTTAGCCGCTGCGTTTAACTGATTTGCAATAAAAGGGGTAAAAGGGGACCGTCCCCTTTTATTGCAATACCAGTTCTATTCGTTAGCCGCCGCGCTTGACCGATTCGGAAATACTGCGGGCGATATCGGCGTCGGCGCCCTCGGCGTTGATGGCGGCGGAAATTGCTTGAGACATTTTTTGCATCAGTTCGAGATCTTTGGATTCCGGCTCTTTCGGTCGCAGGCAGATTCTGTTGACCACCGTCAGCAAAGTCTCGCACAGATCACCCACATGATCATACTTCGTGTCTTTGAGACGCCGGCCCGTATCTTGGGATATATACAGCAGGTGTTTCAATTTGTCTGAAATCTCATCATAGGCGCCGGCTTGATAAAGCGGCATGATTTCGTCAACCAGATAAGTGACCTGAAAAGCGTTCCTCTCGATCTTTTGTTCGTTCAACACGTTAATGAAGCTATCTACGACTTTTTGGTAACTTTCCGGTTTTACATCGCCCGAAGCTTTTATCTTGACCGGATTGGGAACGTCGAACTCGGGAATTTCCATTGTTCCGGGGCGGTGCGCGCTGCGGCGGGTCGGTCCGATATAATTTGAGGTGACGACAAATTTTTTGCGTTCCGCCACCAGGTACTTCATACGCTTGATCAATGTATCGGCGGTGATCGGTTTCAAGACGAGATCATCGGAACCGGCGTCAATGATCGACATGATCTGTTCTTTAGAGGGATCCTGAACCAGCGTAACGATGACGATGAACGGGTTATCTCCCAAGCGGTGATTGCGAATATCGCGAAGCAATTGGCAGACATCACCGCTAGGTAAAGCATGATCGGCAATCAATAGATCGACTTCGTTGGCTTCGACGGCGTCGCGGATCACCGTCATATCGTCGGTATCCACCATTTCCCTGAAACCTTCACGGTGGAGGATCGACTTTATCTCGGTGCGTATCTGCCGACCATCGTCGGCGATCATTACGCCGATCTTATTGAAATCGAAATCAGTCATGGGTTTCTAATGAATAAAATAATAACTGTCTCTAGGAATTCCCAGCCGCCGCGCGTCTCTTCAACATTTTTTCGGACAGTTTCGGCCCCGTCCCGGGTTCGGACCAAGGACAGACTTCTATGCAAATAGAGCACCCCATGTGATCGGAAAAGTAAAAAATGCATTTGTCGAAATCGACGTACCATTTTTCGACTCCGCGGACCATTTGTTTGGTGTCGAAAACTGCGCCCGGCGGGCATTCGGTAACGCACCGTTTGCAGGACTTACAGAAATCCTCGGCGCCAAAGTCGACCGGTTCGTCGACAGCCATGGGCATATCGGTCAGCACCGAAGTAATGCGGAAGTTGGAGCCATATTCACGGCTGATTAAAGAGCCGTGCTTGCCCAACGTGCCAATCCCGGAAGCGATGGCCATGGGGTGTTGCATGAGGTCTTCACCGATGCCGTAGCCTTCCGCCTGCCAGCCCAATGACCGGATATATGCGGCCAGCTTGTTGGCCCTTTTTGAACCTTTGAGGTAGCCGTGCATAACTTCTTTGGCGGCCGGTGTGTGGGGAGCCTCGACCATGGCGTCACGGTCCATCACCGTTCCCAGCATTATGGCGTATTTGTAGGGAAAGGCGTTTTCCTTATACTGGCTGTCGTCATCATAAAGAGCGATACCGACCAGTTCAGCGCCAATCTCTTTTGCCTTGGCTTTGATCTCGTCGGCCATTGCCTTGGGATCGGAGACTTCGATGGGCTCTCGGGTAACCGCGCCAGCGGCATTACGGCGTTCCCAAAGGCCCCTGATATTTACCCAAAATACCTTCCAGGGGTTAGACATGTTGAAAAACGTGTCTAACGCAGCCCATGGAATTTCCTCCCGGCCGGCGCCGCGGCCAGTGTTGTGAAACGGGGGACGGGGACGGGTTTTTTCAGTGGACCCGAGGCCATTTATGTCATTGCCCGAGTAGGGTATTTTTTTGTACGCGAAGGCATATTCGGCCGGCGGGGCATTGGGTTTCATCAGACGTCACCCCCGCCCATAATATTGTCGATATAGTATATATTACCGGTCCTCTTGGCTTCCCGGTGGGTGCGGCGAATACGCCCGCCAATAGTCAGCCACATCCAGACGATGCGGGCCAGATAGCGAAAAACAAAAACGTCGCGTTTGCGGCGCAGCCAAAAACTGTCTTCTTTGATACGGAATTGTTTTTCGCTGGAAGTTTCTTGCCGATTCGGCGTCTGGCTTTGGCTGTCATCCATTTGTCCGCTCCCCATTTTTTTCGCAATTTACTCTGCCAGAACTCATCCGATCCCGCAACTTTTGCACCGTTTTATTGGTTTTTGGACCAATCTGACTTATGATTTGTAGAGTCCAACAACTGGAAATTGCCGGGTGATGGGCATATTTAAATATGTAGAGTGGGGAATTTACCTCGCTGAATTGTGAGGATCTGATGCAAGTTTCGACAATTCTGAATGAAAAAGGCGCCGAGGTCGTCACCACCAGCGCCGCTACTCCGATCCAAGACATTGCAGTTTTGCTGACCAACAAACGTATTGGCGCCATCGTCGTGACCGACGAAAATGGCGCCGTTTCCGGCATTATTTCGGAGCGTGATATTGTCCGCGGACTCTGTGAAAATGATGGCAGCCTCGTCAGTCAAACGGCGGGTGATCTTATGACTGCGAATGTCATTACCTGCGATCTGAACAGCAAGGTCGATGACCTAATGCGGGAAATGACTGATAGCCGGATTCGTCATCTGCCGGTGGTCGAAGACGGCAAATTGGTCGGGCTGGTGAGCATCGGCGACGTGGTCAAAAACAGACTGATGGAACTGGAATCCGAAAGCAGCATGCTGCGCGAGTATATTGAGCACGGTTAACAGGGAAATAAGTTCGCGACCCAAATGGCGCGCAATAATTTGAAGTGCCGGACAAAACCGGATGCCGTTCCGGTTTAGAATATATTGGTGATTTTTTTCCAGACGCCGCCGATAAATCCTTCTTTCTCGCCGGCCTCATCCTCCTTTTTATTTTTGTCGCTTGTTTGTTTTTGAACGCTTTTGCTCGGCTGAGGCTGAGGCTGAGGCTGAGGCTGAGGCTGTGGGGTGGTGGTCACCGGTGGCGGAGCGGGTTGAGGAGAGGGCGTCGGTTCGATCGCCGGAGGCGCATCGTCGGATTTGAATACGCCGGTAACACCATCGACCATCTTATCCCAAATGCCCTTTTCATTTTGATTGCCGTTATCGGTAGTATTGTCTCGAACCGCAGCGTTGGTTTTCGGCGCCGTTGATTTTGAAACCGGGCGAGAGGTGACCGTGGATTTCGGTTTTTTGGCCAAGGGAATGATCGGCGTCGGTCCGGTCACTCGAGGCGCATCTTTGCCAGCCGCGGCCGGAGATTTTTCCGGTAATTTGTCGATATTGGAACGCAGCGGCCGGGACGGCAGGTCCGGTTTGACAGTGGGAGCCTGAACGGGGCCCACAACCGGAAGCGTTTCCGATTTTGTCCTTGGATCGAAGGGATCCAATTGACCCGGCGGCAGGTTTAACCGGGGCGGCGGCGGTAAGGTGTCGTTCCGAGTAGGCGGCGCGGTGGTCGTAACTACCGGTTCCGGCGATAGCGGCGCCTGTTGCGGCGGCGCGATCTGAACCGGATTTTTATCCTTACTTTCAGTTTCATTGGTTAGTTGCTGATTGCGGGCGGCCAGCAAATAATGAGCGAGATCGAAATAACCCTTTTCGATCGCCAGTCCCGCGGGGGTCAAGCCGTCTTCATTGACGGCATTGAGATCGGCGCCCGCATTCACCCGCGACCGGACCAGAGATATATTGTTGGCGCTGATGGCTTCAAACAGCTGTTTTATGAGCTGCTGTTTTTCTTCTGCCGATAGCGCCGGTTTTCCCTGGCCCAGGGTGGAACTGGTGCCGGCAACGTAAAGTGGCGCCGCCAGTAAAAGAATATACAGGGCGGTCAATGGCGCTATTGCAATTTTTCTAAATATTAATTTCGCTGCCATCATTTTTCTTACGTTACAATTACGGCAAATTTTAGGAGACCGATTTAATATGGAAGCAAATTATAGCTTTCCCATCCCCAAGGCCATTGAAATGGCATCTCGTCAGGCAAAATACAAACAAAAGCTTTCATCTGCTATGATGAAGCCATATTTATCAACACTCGGGAACGGGGGCCAATAGGAACGAATGAAATGATAATTTCGATCGAATATTGCGTAGAATGAAATTACGAACCGCGGGCTCTCCGTGTGAGAGACTATCTGGTGGACCAATACGGCGTTGACGTCGAATTGGTGCGATCGGGCGGCGGCGTTTTTGAAATATCCGTCGATGGCATGTTGGCCTTCTCCAAGAAGAAAGAAGGGCGCTTTCCCGAAAATGAAGAATTAACCAACTTGGTCCCGTAATTCCGGATTAATTTAGCCAGAGCGCATATCATTGACACAAAAATCGAAAATATCGGAATGGCGGGTGCTGCTTTTGATGGCGCTCCGACGAGCTCACTATTGGGGGCATCGAAAGCTAAAACCCGGCATCCGGACTCTTGCCGGCATTCTGTTTATCATGGGCGGTGTATTCGGATTTTTACCGATATTGGGATTTTGGATGATTCCGGTGGGCCTGTTGCTGATTGCTTTGGATATTCCGGCATTGCGTCAACCACTACGGCAATGGCTTCTAAAAAGGAAGCAGCAACTGAGATAAATTTGCCGCCGCAACCCGTATTGGTTATAGCTTGAACCATGGGTCGGAAATTCAGTTTCGTATATGTCTTGGGCAGCAAGGGGACGGGCGGTTTTCGCACTTATGTGGGCTGGACAAACGATTTGGAACTTCGGCTGGAGACCCACAACAAGGGTACCGGCGCCCGGTCGACCCGGGGAAGGACATGGCGATTGCTGTATGCGGAAAAATTTCTCACCAGGGGCGAAGCCATGAGCCGGGAGTGGCATTTGAAACGGGACAGAAGGCTGCGCGCCCATTTAGCGGAATCATGGAAATAATCGCGGAAACAATTGTACGTCGAACCATAAGATTGAGTCTGGTAGCGGCTTTATCGTCAGCCGGATTTATGCTGACGGCGAAACCGGCCGAAGCGGCCGTTAAGTGCCCCGCCTATGACGGTTCGGTTCAGATTTTCGTCAAAAGCGATATGGGGAATGTTACTTACAATCGAAAACTCGATATTAAGGCGATCAACAGATTTGCAGCGAAGTCGGGAAAAATTTCGACGGCAAAAGGGACGCGGATACTGGGATTGACCAACTACGCCCACCAAATCCGCTACGACACCCAGACCCGGGTGCAAAAAATTCGCCGCAATATTTATTGCGCTGTCGCCACAACGGTACGTCTTTGGGTGGGATTCACGGAATTGACCGTATATTTGCCCCGGGACTACCATCCGGGCAGTTGTCAGTACAAAGTTATCTACCATCACGAAAACCGGCACGTTGCCGTATCCCGGCAAGCGATGCAGCGCCATCTGCCGAAAATGCGCCAACGGCTGAATCAGTTGGTCAGGCATCTGAAACCGGTTGCCGCCTCATCGCCAAAAATAGCGTCGGACCGCGTTCTCGCCAATTTGACCAAAGGCATGAAATCGACCAACGCCGCATTCGAAAGGGATTTGCGTCGGGTAAACCGCAAGGTCGATCTGGATGAAAACGGCGTCGTCGTCAGAAAAAAATGCAAACGTTGGTAAGGGGGGAATCATGCTCAAATTGTATCACTATTGGAGTTCGGTCTGCGCGCAGAAGGTCCGCATTGTCCTGGCCGAAAAAAAACTTACCCAAGGAGCCGATTGGGAAAGCCACCACTTGGATTTATTCGAGTTCGACCAATTGCAGCCCTGGTATATGAAACTCAACAATAAAGGTGTGGTGCCGACCCTGGACCATGACGGCCATATCGTCACAGAATCCAATATTATCTGCGAGTACTTGGACGAAGTATTCCCGGAAATAAAACTAAGTCCATCCAATGCCCAAGACCGGACACGGATGCGCAAATGGATGCTTATATCCGAGGAAGACCTCCATGACGCCATTGCCGTGGCCTCTTTCAACAAACGGCACCGGGCGCGCATGTTGGCGAAATATTCCATTGCCGAAGTTCAGCACAAGCTGGAGAAACTCGGCAATTCGGACCTAGCCGCGACAACCACTGAACGTCTTAAAAACGGCATGCCGGAGGATCAGGAAGACGCCGCATATAAGAAAATCGAACAGGTTCTGGATTGGATGGAGGAGGGATTGACGGCCGGCCCTTGGCTGGTCGGTGATCATCACACACTCGCCGATATCGCCATGATGTCCTATATCAACCGGATCGAAGTGCTCGACCGCCCCCAATTAATCGGCGCAGATGCGCGGCCCCAAATCGCAAACTGGTGGGCGCGGGTTCAGGAACTGAAAAGCTTCCAAGAGATGATGGCGTTCAAAAACCCCGACACCTCTGATCCGCTGCCACGATAAATTATCCCTTAACCTTTTATGTGGATTAAGTTAGATGTGGTTGTAATCAGAAGTAGTGCATTCGAATTTCGGATGTCTTATACTTCAACCGTGAATGGACAGGGACATGTCGGATAATAATCGTCAGCACGAGCGAAAGTCGGTCCTCGCCGACGCTAAACTTTTTCTGGAAAGCGGGCAGGCGACCTGCACCGTTCAGGATATATCCATGGGCGGGGCGAAGATCGAGACGACCTGTGATCTTGAAGCCAAGCAGAACGTCGACCTTCATTTCGACAACTTCGGAGATTTCTCTGCGCTGGTCGCCTGGCGGCGCAACAACCTGTCCGGCCTGAAATTCACCGGCAATCAGGATGCCATCGGCGAAATGCTGGTCGCCATGGCCATGTACAGCTGAGGCAGCCGGGCAATACTCTTTAAAATTTTAACTTCGTCCATTCTCGTCTGAAAATCACCGAAAGAACTTAATAGTACATTTTGATCATGGCCTATCGTTACCTTATCGATCACGACGCGAACTGTATCTTCATGGAGCATTTTGATGGATATGAGCTTAACGAAGGAATCGATGGAGTATTCAAAGTTGCCGAAGATCCTTCGTTTCGTCATGGCATGAATATTCTTCGTGATACGCGTCGGGTCCATCTACCGGAACAGCAAACATTTAAATATTTTAGAGAGGCCACGAAGCGTTTATCAGGTGATACTGGTAATCGGTTTGGTAATATTCGCTTCGCGTGGGTCGTGGGCAGTGCAAAAGATTATGCCAATGCACACAGATGGTCCGTGTCGGCACGGTGGGGGGCAGGGATCGAAAGAAAACCTTTTCGGGGAATCGAGGCGGCCTTTCTATGGCTCGATATTTCCGAGGGCTACAAAATTAGTTACCCCTAAATGACCCGTTTCTTTACCAGCGCATTTCATCCAATTCCGGAAACCATTTATGGATTCAATAGATAAATTTTTCACGGGTTAAGGGTATATCTCAATTGCCTACCAAAATAATCCAATATATAATTGTTATTATTAAAGATTAAAATCCAATTGCATAAGACTTCAATTTTAGAAAGTTAGATGCATTGATTTCCCGGGAAAAAACAATTTCACGTTATTTGTTATCACTCGTTATTGTAATCAGCGGGATTATTTTCCTTGCCGATTTGGCACTACCGTTGGGCGTCGCGTCCGGCATATTGTATGTAGCGCCCGTACTCGTTAGCGGATGGTTTCCAAAACGCAGATACATTTTTGCCGTGGCTTTGGGCGGGTCGGTACTGACCATTCTGGGGTTTCTATGGTCCCCCGACGGCGGTACGGCCTGGGTCGTCCTGACCAATCGCGGCATGGCGCTGGTTGCCATTTGGCTGACGGCATTTCTTTTTGCCATACGTCTCACTGAACGCAGAAAGTCCCAGGCTCGAATTCGGGACAATGAAGAGCGTCTGCGCGCCGTCATTGATACGGCGGTTGACGGGATCATTACCATTGACGAAACCGGCCGAATTGAATCCGTTAATCCCGCAGTTGAGACCATGTTTGGGTATGGGATTGAGGAATTGGTCGGCGAGAACGTGAGTATTCTGATGCCTGAACCCAATCATTCCCGGCACAATGACTACATTGCCAATTTCATCCGAACGGGTGAGGCAAAGATTATCGGCGCCGGACGCGAGACGGAGGCAAGAAAAAAAGACGGTACGATTTTTCCCGCCCATCTATCCGTCAGCGCCTTCGCCGCCGGGGGACGTAATTATTTTTCCGGCATGGTTCGCGATTTATCGGCCTTCCGGGATGCGGAAAAAGACCGACAGCGATTTGCCGATGCCTTGGCGCAAATGGATGTGGGCGTTGTGGTCTGGGACCGCGACAAAAAGTTATTGTTTTTTAATCAGGCCTATACGGAAAAAATGGGAGATATCGGTAAACAGCTCAAGCGGGGCACACCCTACCGTGAACACATTACCAGATTGGCTCAACACCGGAATGAACATGGACATCTGGACCCCAATCCGGACCAATGGATTGAAGAGCGCGTTAGGGAAATGGAAGGCGACCTGCCGCCTACCGATATTATGATTGTCGATGGTTCCTGGCTTCGTATCAGCCGCCAGAAATTAAAGGACGGCAGCATAATTTCCGTTCATTTCGACGTCACCGAATTGAAGCAGCTTGAACAAAATGCCGAGGTCGCGAATCGGGCGAAAAGTGATTTTCTAGCCAATATGTCGCATGAGGTCCGCACGCCCTTGAATGCGATTATTGGCTTCTCCGACGCCTTGAGATCAAACATACTGGGGCCGTTGGAGAATGATAAACAAAAGGACTACATCGAAAATATTCACGGGTCCGGACTTCATCTGCTGGAATTAATAAATGACATCTTGGATGTTTCCGTTCTCGAAACCGGCCACCTCAAAATATATGAAACGGTTGTTGACCCAAGTGAATGCGTTGCAACGGCGTTGAGCATGGTCTCCGTCAGGGCTACGGAAAAAAATATAAAATTGCAGAATTCGGTTAGCGAAAAGGTGCCTAACATTTTTGCCGATGAACGAAGAATAAAACAAATTCTGGTTAATCTTCTTTCCAATGCGGTTAAGTACACCGATCCCGGAGGGTTGGTGGAAATCGGCGTGAAGTTGATGGACAACGGTGCTTTTACCTTTGAGATTGAAGATAGCGGCATCGGGATAAAAAATGAGGAAATCTCGGAAGCTTTGGAGAAATTCAACCGGTTGCCCGATGGGCAATTTATCGCCGGCTCGGACGGAATGGGGTTGGGATTGCCGTTGGTCAAGGGACTGGTGAAAGCCCATGACGGCGAGCTTTATATCGACAGTGAATTCGGCGTCGGCACGACCGTTCGGGTCGAACTGCCAAGTAAGCGCGTGGTATCCGCAATAAACTAAGTCCCCGGGGTCCTCGATTTGATCGGTGAGATCGAAGACCAGTGAAACGCCTGGATGCAGAAAAAAAGGGCTGGCCCGCAATTGGACCAGCCCTTTTCGTGTTGGCTCGGGAGGAGGGATTCGAACCCCCGACCGGACGGTTAACAGCCGTCAGCTCTACCGCTGAGCTACTCCCGATCAGTAATGGAGGCGCGGACCGGAATCGAACCGGTGTTCACGGCTTTGCAGGCCGCTGCGTAGCCACTCCGCCACCGCGCCACCTTGGTAAACGATCCAAAAAGTGGTGTCGCGCCAATCTTCACAGGCCAGCCACGGTATGCGGCCCGGAAGGCTGGCGAAATTAGACTTTGCGCTACTTCTGGTCAAGGCGCGTTTGACCCGTTCTTTAATTTTTTCACGATCCCCTATCGAATTCGGTGGACCAAACGCTCTGAGATGGTAAAAAACGGGATAATTTTAAGGCATTTTACGACAAAGGTATCCGAGCATGGACTACGCCGCTGTAAGACACAATATGGTGGAAAGCCAGATTCGCACAAATGATGTGACGAGCACCGCGATCATCGCGGCCATGGAAGAAATTCCCCGTGAAAAATTCGTGCCTGATGACAAAGCCGGCATCGCCTATATCGATGAAGCGATTGCCGTCAGCGATGGACGTTATTTGATGGAGCCGATGGTGCTTGCCCGCTTATTGCAGGCGGCGCAAATCGAAGAGTCGGATGTTATTTTGGATATCGGCTGTGGCACCGGTTATTCATCGGCGGTATTGGCCAATCTGGCCGGAACCGTCGTGGCGGTCGAAGAGGATAGCGATCTGGCCCAAAAAGCCACTTCATTGCTGACCGAACTGGGGATCGACAATGCCGCCGTTATCGAAGCGCCTCTGACCAGCGGCTATGGTAAACAGTCGCCCTATGACGTTATCGTTTTCAGTGGTGCGGTAGAAGAGATACCCCAGGCGGTTGTCGACCAATTGGCCGAAGGCGGGCGGCTCATTTGCATCCTGGCTAAAGGCGACGGTCTCGGCCGCGGTACACTTTTGGTGAAAAACGGCGATTCGGTATTGGAACGTGAATTATTCGACGCGGGATCGCCGGTATTGCCCGGATTTGCTAAAAAATCCGCGTTCACTTTTTAAAATACTTGAAAATAGACGAGTGAAGTGCCGTCAGGCTCAAATTACACGTTTCACGTGGGAAAGGGCTGTTGACCTAAAAAGTCGCATTATATAGTGTGAATTAGGTTTTGATTATACAATATTTGGGATTTCACTGTAGTTGGAAGTATAATTTCGCAAGGATTTAGTAATACTTTTTAAATAATGTGAAATGGGAAATTTCTTAAGATCCATTGGGTCGAATAAAGGTTTCCGATTGGGTGATTTAAGGTGGTGGACCACTTGCGGGGCGTCCAGGAGACGAGCGGACGCAAAATGGTCCAAATGAGGGACATAATGAAAATAATGACACCCGCGATGCTGATGGTGGTTGCCGGAAGAGCGGTTTATTTCAGCGGACTTTTGGCTGTCGGTCTGATTGCCGGCGCGAGTTTTGATGCCAAGTCGGCCGACGCGCAAACTCTTACCGACGCTTTGGCGGCGGCTTATATGAACAATCCCGAACTTCTGTCGGAACGGGCGGCCACACGCGCCGCCGACGAAGCCGTCCCCCAGGCGCTGGCCAATTGGCGTCCCAAGGTCGAAATGTCCGGCGATTTGGCCCGGGCCTATACCCGTCTCAACACCAGATCGGATCCCGACCGCGATCAAATGCGGACGCCAAGGAATACGTCTCTCGATATAACCCAGCCGCTGTTCCGTGGGTTCCGAACGATCGCCGGCGTCGATCAGGCGGAGCACAATGTTCTGGCGCAACGCGCCTCTCTGTTAGCCAAAGAACAGGATATTCTGCTCAACGCTGTATCCGCCTACATGTCCGTGGTGCGGGATCAGGCGGAGTTGAATCTCAATATTAACAACGAACAGGTTTTGCGCCGGCAATTGGAAGCGACCCAGGATAGGTTCCGCGTCGGTGAAATCACGCGCACCGATGTCAGCCAGGCCGAGGCGCGTTTAGCGGGCGCGACGGCGGACCGGATTCAAGCCGAAGGCAATTTGGAAATTTCCCGCGCCAATTATTTGAATGTTATCGGCGAGGCGCCGAAAGACTTGTCTCAACCGGCGGCCTTGAACGATTTGCCGACACAGTTGGAAGAAGCGATAAAGACGGCGCTGGCCGATCATCCCGATATGGTTGCTAAGAAATTTTCCGAATTGTCCGCCCGCGAATCGGTAAAATCGGTGAGAGGCGAGTTGTTGCCCACGCTCAATTTGGTCGGCACGCTGAACCGTTACTGGGAATCATCCACCAATGACAGCCAACTCACCACCGGCAGCGTTAAACTGGATTTGACGGTTCCCCTCTATCAAAAGGGATCGGTTATGTCGCGTCTGCGCGAGGCCAAGCAGGAAGCCGGTCAAAGCCGAATCAATCTCGTCGATCAGCAACGCGATACGACGGAAGCCACCACCAAGGCGTGGGAGTCCCTGCAAACGGCCCAGGCGCGCATAAAGTCGTTTACGGCTCAGATCAAAGCCGCGGAAATCGCTTTGGAGGGCGTGCAGCGGGAAGCGGCCGTCGGGTCGAGAACCGTGCTGGACGTGCTTGACGCCGAGCAGGAACTGCTGGACGCCAAGGTGAATCTGGTGCGGGCTCAAAGAGACGAAGTGGTCGCCAGTTACGAGCTGAAAGAAGCCGTTGGCGGTTTGACGGCCAGAAAACTGAAACTGGCGGTAGATTATTACGACCCGACCGGGCACTATAACGAGGTGCGCGGTAAGTGGTTTGGTTACTCTAGTTCCGGTGAAAATGCGCCGGTAACGAAAAAGTAACTTTGCGGCAGGTAAATTGGGGCGGCAGGTAAATTGGGATTGAGAGAAATAAACAAATGGCGGGGGAAGAGAAAAAATCACCCTCCGGTCACCAGGGGCCACAAATTGTGGCAGGAAAAAGTAACGTCAATTAATGGCGTATGTTAACCTTGTGTTATGCAAATGAGCTGATGATCGACTGATGGCCGACGAAAGTGATCAACAAGAACCTTCGATGGAGGACATTCTAGCGTCTGTCCGGCGCATTTTGTCCGAGGACGAGGAAGCTGAAGCTGCCGAAGCGGCGGCGGAAGAGGAACCGGAAGAAGAAGTCGACATGGCTGCGGCCATGGAGGAAGAACCGGAACCTGAACCCGAGCCCGAACCGGAACCCGAGGAGGAACTCGACATGGCCGCCGCCATGGAAGAGGAACCCGCGGAAGAACTCGAGGAAGAACTCGACATGGCCGCCGCCATGGAAGAGGAACCCGAGGAAGAGATGGACATGGCTGCGGCCATGGAAGAGCCGGAACCTGAACCTGAACCTGAACCCGAGCCCGAGCCTGAAATTGAAATGGCCGAGCCGGAACCCGAACCGGAACCGGAACCTGAGCCGGAACCCGAGTTGGACGATATGATGGCGGAAATGGCGCCGCCGGAGCCGCCACCACCGCCTCCTCCTCCGGCGCCGGAACCGGACTCCATCGAGCAGGATATCCTGGAACTGACCCAGCAGATGATTGCCCAGCCGCCGCCCGATGCCGGCGCCGGCGGTGCGATCTTGTCACAGAACGTAGCGCAGACCTCGACGGACGCTTTGCAGGAATTGGCCAAGGCGCTGCTCAGCAAACGGGACATCGGCATCGGCAGCCGGGATATGACCCTGGAAGGCCTCATCCGGGAAATTCTTCGCCCGCTGTTGCGTGAGTGGTTGGACCAGAATCTGCCCTACCTGATCGAACGTCTGGTCAAGAAAGAGATCGACCACATGGTCAACCGGGCCGAACGGCTGGATCTTTAGACTTTAAATCAGTTTCTGCTTGAATTCGCCTTTGGCTCGAATGGACGGGGACATGAAACAAGTACATGTCCCCAACCTCTCCGTTTTTTTTCTATTCCCCTTTTTCTGTTTGGGCGCCGAAGGCCTCAATCTGTAGCTCTTTACCCACGATCTCCCAACTCCGGCATTTACAGGGGGAAATGCCGTGATATTGTGCGCGCCGTTCGGCGAGTGGATTCGTCCGGGCGCTTTCCAAAATTTATAGAAGTAGAAATTGGCGATGTTGGACAAAACGTACGGGCCGGGTGAGGCGGAAGCAAAGCATTATTCCGAGTGGGAAAGCGAGGGCTCGTTCGCCAGTGGCGTCAAGCAAAACGCTGATCCTTACACCATCGTCATTCCACCGCCCAATGTGACGGGCAGTCTGCACATGGGGCACGCCCTCAACAATACATTGCAGGATATCCTCATACGCTATCGCCGTATGCAGGGCAGGGACGCCCTCTGGCAGCCGGGATGTGACCATGCCGGCATCGCCACCCAGATGGTGGTGGAACGCCAACTGGCGGAGGATGGCAAGACCCGGCACGACCTGGGGCGGGACGCCTTTATCGATACCGTCTGGAAGTGGAAAGAAGAATCCGGCGGCACCATCGTACAACAGCTGCGGCGGCTCGGCGCCTCCTGCGATTGGGAGCGCGAGCGCTTTACCATGGACGACGGCCTGTCGGCCGCCGTCCGCAAGGTTTTCGTCGATCTCTACAAGCAGAATCTGATCTACCGCGACAAGCGGCTGGTCAACTGGGACCCCAAGCTGCACACGGCCATATCCGATCTCGAAGTCGAACAGCGGGAAACGGTGGGCAATCTTTGGTATTTCAAATATCCCATCGAAGGAAAAGAAGGCGAGTTCATCACCGTCGCCACCACGCGGCCGGAAACCATGCTGGGCGACACCGCCGTCGCCGTCCATCCCGATGACGAACGCTACGCCGATCTGGTCGGCAAAAACTGTATTCTGCCCGTCGCCGACCGGCCTATTCCCATCGTCGCCGATGAATATTCCGATCCGGAGAAGGGCAGCGGCGCGGTGAAAATCACGCCGGCGCACGATTTCAACGACTTTGAAGTCGGCAAGCGCAACGATCTGGACATGATCAACGTGTTCGATCAGGACGCGCGCATGAACGAAAACGTGCCCGATGCCTACCGGGGGATGGACCGCTTCGAGGCCAGGGAAAAAATCATCGCCGAAATGGATGCGCTGGGCCTCATGGAAAAGATCGAGGACAACGAGATGACGGTGCCCTATGGGGACCGCTCCGGCGTGGTTATCGAACCCTGGCTGACTGATCAGTGGTTCGTCGATGCCGCCACCTTGGCGAAACCGGCCATCGAAGCGGTGGAAGACGGACGCACCCAGTTTGTACCCAAACATTGGGAAAACACCTATTTCGAATGGATGCGCAATATCCAGCCCTGGTGCATTTCGCGCCAGATCTGGTGGGGCCATCAAATTCCCGCCTGGTTTGGACCGGATGGTGAGTTCTTCGTCGAGCTGTCCGAGGAAGAGGCACAGAAGGCCGCCGAGAATCATTACGGGAAAAAGGTGGAGCTGGTCCGCGACGGTGATGTCCTGGACACCTGGTTTTCGTCGGCTCTGTGGCCGTTTTCGACCCTGGGCTGGCCGGAGGATACCCCGGAAGTCGAACGCTATTATCCCACCGACGTACTGGTAACCGGTTTCGACATCATCTTTTTCTGGGTCGCCCGCATGATGATGATGGGACTGCATTTCATGGACGAGGTGCCGTTTCACACGGTTTATATCCATGCCCTGGTGCGGGATGAAAAAGGACAGAAAATGTCCAAGTCCAAGGGGAATGTGATCGATCCCTTGGCGTTGATCGACAAATTCGGCGCCGACGCCTTGCGTATGACTTTGGCGGCCCATGCCGCTCAGGGCCGGGACATCAAGCTGTCGGAAAACCGCGTCGAAGGTTACCGGAATTTCGCCACCAAGCTTTGGAACGCCGCCCGGTTCTGCGAGATGAACGAATGCCGGGTCGATGAGACATTTGATCCGAGCGCCTGCACGCAGACAATAAACCGCTGGATTGTCGGCAAAGTCGCTGAGGCGGCGGATGCCGTCCAAAAGGGAATCGAAGACTATAAATTCAATGAAGCGGCAGGGGCCATTTATCAATTCACCTGGGGCACCTTTTGTGACTGGTATATCGAATTCTCCAAACCGATTTTCCAAGAGGGTGATGCCGACGCCGACGCAATAGCCGAGACCAGGGCTGCGACCGCCTGGGTTCTGGATCAACTGCTGCTGCTGCTGCATCCCTTTATGCCGTTTATTACCGAGGAACTCTGGGAGAAGTTAGGCGGCGACCGGACGCAGAAACTGATCTTAGCGGACTGGCCTGAAGATATGGCCGCCGCCGATGCAGAAGCCGAAGCCGAGATGGATTGGGTGGTCAAGCTGATCACTCAGGTCCGGTCGGTGCGGGCGGAACTCAATGTCCCCGCCGGCGCCAAAATTCCACTGATGCTGCGCCATGCTGATGATTTGGCGCAAAAATGCGTCGACCGGCATGAACCCCTGATCAAACGCCTGGCTCGCGTAGAAGAGCTTACCCTCTCTGACGGTGATGTGCCGAAAGGGGCGGTGCAGGAAATCTTGGACGCCACGACACTGGTGCTGCCTTTAGCGGGCGTTATTGATATCGATCAGGAAAAGGAAAGGCTCGGCAAGGAAATCGCCCGGCTTGATAGCGAAATCGAGATCGTCGACAAAAAACTTTCAAATAAAAACTTCACCGAAAAAGCGCCGGCGGAAGTCGTTGAAGAACAACGCTCCCGGCGTGAAGCGGCGGAACAAGCCAAAATGAAAGTCGCTGAAGCGTTGGATCGTATTGCCGCGATTTAGGCGATCAATCAGATCTCGACAAAATCTCTTATATTTTAATGGATAGAATCGTCTATTCGGAACTGATCTATTGTTTTTGCATGGTTGTCTGAAGAGCCAATCGCGATCCGAACAATATGTTGTGGAATTACAACATGATTTTCCAAAAGTTTCTTTCAGATTATGATGCTGCATTGAAAAATGCTAAAAAACATGCAAAAAAATATATGCTGAATAAATAGGCAGAAACAACAGTTGTTTATAGTCGTTGATGTTCTAGAGCGACACTTTGAGATCGATAGAATTGAATTTGGACACGACATTTGATTTTTTTACTTAATCATTTTATTTGACAGCATAAATAATAAATGCGAAACATTCTCAATCGCAATTAAAATAATTCATATAAACATATCAATTGTATATGGATATTCTCAGATAAATAAATTAGCGTTTTTCGAGAACTTAAGGATAAATAATGACCTATAGTAAAAAAGCAAAATTTCTCTCCGGCCTGTTGGCCAGCACCGCCTTGGTTGCCGCAACGGCTGGCGATGCACATGCCAAAGTGGAAAAAATGAAAATCGAAGTTGGCGGTTTTTTTACCGTCCTGACCGGCTGGGCGACCCAAAAAGATAGTTTTGAATCAACTGCCAATGCAACCAATCGAGTCAGTTACGACAATTATGATGTTAAAAACGATTCGGAAATTCATTTTATCGGCAGTATCAAACTCGATAATGGGATCACTGTTGAAGTCGTCGTAGAAATAGAAGCCGACCAGTCCGGTACGGGAGCGGGAGCAACCTCGACCGATGATTCGTTCATGGCTCTAACCGGTAGTTTCGGACGAATTGCGATCGGCACCCAGGATCACGCCACGGTAATGATTGCCAACAATGCGCCCAATGTCGGCGCCATTCCGGCGGACAACAGCGACGCCGACGATTGGATTATTAAGCCGGCGGCCATCGGTCTCGGCGATCCTTTCACCCATATCGGCGGTGCGACCGATGTGAAAATCACCTATTTGTCTCCGACATTCAACGGGTTTACGGTTGCCGCTTCCTACACCCCGTCAGACGCGGCAATTCGTACGCAACCGAAGGTCGGTGGTAATTCCGGTACTGAAAACCAGACCTATGACGCCGGCATCGCCTATACCGGAAAACTGGGTGCAGTATCAATTGGGGCGGACGTCTCCTATTGGGAAACCCATGGTCCGGCGACTTCGTCCTTAAAAGGATGGCGAGTCGGCGGTGTCATTGAAGCGTCGGGATTTGCCGTCGGCGCTGCATATAAGGACATGACCGATATCGATTCCGGCCAAACCGGCACGGCCAACAGCAACGACGAGATCGCGTGGGAGGCAGGCGCCAGTTATAGCAAGGACGCTTGGGCCGTCGGCATAACCTACGTTGCTGCAGGGCGGGACTTCGCCACCGCCACACCGGGCAAGGACACGGTCGACCGACTGACCGTCGGCGGCAGCTATACCATGGGTCCCGGAATAGACCTGCTCGGCACCATTGCGCACGTCAACTGGGACGATGAATCGACTAACGATGCAAATAATAATACAGGCTGGGCCGTTATCGGAGGCATATCGGTCGCTTTCTAATAAGGCTAAACTCTTTGATAAAAGAGCGGGGTAAATTATGTGCCTCGCTTTTTTTGTGCCGCATTGGTATTTAAATCCCGGTGTTCCGTCTTCAATTTTTCAAAACAATGGAAACCCATGAGACTGATTTATAATGAGCCGCCCGCGCCGATACTCGACGAAACCCAACTGGACGAATGGAGCAAAATCCCGCCGGCTGTCATCAGCGACGACATAAATCGTCAAGGCGTAATGAGATCCTACATCAAACCCATCCAGGAAAACGTACAGTTTGCCGGGCTGGCACTGACCGTCGATTTGTTGGTGGGCACCAATGCCGCCATTCAACAGGCGCTCATGCGCGCCTTCCCGGGTGCGGTTATTGTCGCCGACGCCAAGGATCACCGCGATACGGCGGTGGTTGGCGGCATTTTATACGCGGCAGCGCAGGTTGCCGGTCTCAGGGCAATCGTTCTCGATGGGGCTGTGCGGGACGTCGCTGAGATTAGGTCCGGGCAGTTGCCCCTGTTTGCCAGAGGAGCCGTGCCCAAGGGTCCGCATCAGGGCAAGGGCGGGTCTATCAATACGCCGATCCAGTGCGGCGGCGTGGTGGTCAATCCGGGCGATTTAATCGTCGGTGACGATGACGGCGTCGTGGTGGTCAGACCGGATCAAATTGAAGGATTGATGGAAAAGTGCACGGCGCGATTAGCCAAAGAAGACGAGACGATGGCCAAGTTGAAAGACGGCATTTTGCCCTACGAAATGGCGGAGCTAAAGCCGCGGTCATAATTTTTCCGGAGTTATTTTTTCCGCTCTAATTCGATATATTTTTGTATCTTCGCGGCCATTTTGTCCGGCGAAGTACCGTGGCCGAACATGTCGACAAATCCACCATCGGGCCCCATGAGAAAATATAAGGCGCTATGGTCCATTGTGTAATCCGACGGATGGTTGGCTTCCGCATTGTCCGAGAAGGATTTGGCGTAGCGGATTTGATAGGCGTTTGCGACGTTTCTAATTTGCTTCGGGCTGCCCGTGAGGCCGATGATCCTGGGATGAAAACGTTGGACATAGTCTGCCAGGGCCGCCGGATCGTCCCGTTCCGGATCGATGGTAATAAACAGGGGTTCAAGAAATTTCGCCAGAGGACCCAATTTTTCCATGGTCTGGGCGATATCGTTCAGGCCTGTCGGACAAATATCGGGACAGTTGGTATAGCCAAAAAATATCAACATGAAGGAGCCGCTGTAATCCGGCGTGCTGACAATCTGGCGCCTGTGATCTATCAGGGTAAACGGACCGCCCGGTAGTTTAATTTCGTCCTGAGTGGTTTTTTGCCCGATACCGTCTTCCAGCCGCCCCCGGTTCCGGTCTTCATCCATCCAGCCGGAAAACCTGAAGATGAGATAGACGGCTACAAATAAAATAATCAGATAGTTAAGTTTATTTCTCATGCCCGTAGCGTAGCAGAAAGTTACCGCACACATGCGCGGTCAGGAATATGCATTTAGCTAACAATACGTCCGGGCGGAAGGCAAATAACAATTTTGGTGCCGACACCGATCTCGCTAACGATTTTCAGCTCGCCGTCGTGGGCCTCCGTCATTTCTTTGGTCAACGGCAGGCCCAGACCGGTTCCTTCAAACTCTCGTGCTAAGGTACTATCGACCTGACCGAATTTCGACAAAGCCTTTTTAATTCCCTCTTCATCCATGCCGATGCCCGTATCGATAAAAGACAATTCCAACCAGCCGCTTTCGGTGATATTCGGCTCCATGGTGACTTTTCCATCGGCGGAGGTGAAGCGGACAGCATTGGATAAAATATTGACGAAAATTTGTTTCATGCGCCGTTCATCGACCACGATCCTGATGTCGCTATCGATAAAACGGTTAACTATATGTAGCTTTTTTTCCTCCGCCCGATTGCTGATCATCCTGACGGCGCCTTGTCCCAGGGAAGAAATTTCGCAAATTTCTTCGTTGAGCACCAAATTTCCCGTTTCAATTGCCGACACGTCCAGCACATCATTGATAATGGCATGCAGATGTTCGGCGGAGTTGGATATATTGTCTAAATATTCTCGATATTTGTCGTTTCCAATTGGTCCGAAAATTTCAGCCTGCATGGTTTCGGTGAAACCGAGGATAGCCGTCAACGGCGATCTCAACTCATGGCTCATGTTAGCGAGAAATTCCGTTTTTACCCGATTTCCCGACTCTGCCGTAAGTTTGGCTTCAATCAGTTTTTTTTGCGCCCGATCCCTTTCAATGGCCCGTCCTAATTGGGTGCCGATTTGAGATATCATCGTCACGTAGGTGCTGTTCTCGGGTACGTCTTCGTCGGTGAAAAATTCAAGGATTCCGACGACATCGTTGCCGACCTTAATCGGTGCCGTAATTGAAACTTTCAATCCCGATTTCAGTAACAATTTCGAGCGCGGCTTGTAGGTTGGTGCGGTTCTAATATTATTCCAGATAGCTTGTTTTTCAGCCAGCACCAATCCCGGCACACCTTGCCCGGCTGTCAAGCCGCGATTTTCTGTGAATGATCTTATTTCCGTGTAATCACCGTTCCCGCCTAAATACCAAATTCCTGAAGAATTCAGTTTTTGCGGATTATTTTCATCGCGAATAAAAGCATGGCCGAGAGGCCAATCTATAAATTCACATACTCTCGTGAGGCATTCTAGAATGGCTTCTTCGGCGGTTATCGCCTCGTTTACGGCAATCGCCGAATTCTGCATCAAGGCTTGGAGATCAAGTCTTTCAGCCAGGGCTAACTCCGCAAGTTTTTGTTTCGTAATATCGCGAATTTGACCCAGCCGATAAATTACCTCACCTTTTGAATTGCGGACGACGGTACGGTTTAGCTTACACCAAACTGTGTGCCCATCCTTGTGCTGTAGCAATTTGTCGACTTCGGTACCTTCTTCTGTGGTGTCGAGCGCATTCTGAGTTTCCTCTCGATCATCCGGGTGAACGACAATTTGAATATTTTTACCGACCAGTTCTTTCCGCCCGTATCCCAAGATATTACAATAGGCATCATTCAGATCGATGATATCGCCATCCAATTTCATTATGATCATTCCGACACCAGTATATTCATACAGGCGGCGGAATTTCTCCTCGCTCTCCTTGAGTGCCTCCTCGTTTTGGATGCGTTCACTGAGATCACGGGCAATGGCGACACTGCAATCCAATCCGCCTATTTCAATTTTAGATACTCGAATTTCGACCGGGAAAGTTGAGCCATCTTTCCTTTTATGAATTCCTTCCGTGATAAACGATCCGTCTTTGGTAAAATTTACCCGATTCCGTGCAATGGTTTCTTCGTCCATGCCGACTTCGATATCGTCGGTGCCCATACTTAAAAGGTCACTTCTGGAATATCCCAGGGACTTGCATGCCGCTTCGTTCACTTCAATGAATTTGCCGTTTCTCTTGTGGACAAAAATAGCGTCACCGGCGTTTTCCGTGACGGCATGATATTTATCCGCATTGTCGCGTAAGGCTTTTTCAATGCCGGCATACATCAATTCATTGCCAATCCATTCGGCAAAAAGCTGTATTAAGGATTCTTCGTATTCACTAAACGGCTTTTTCCGGCTGGAATTGCTGACATAACACAAAGTTCCGTAGGTTTTACCCGAGACGTGAATGGGGGCGCCGAAATAGGCCTCAAACCGCAATTTTTCATAGCAGGAGTTACCGGCAATTGGACTTCTGCTGACATTGTGAAAGCCCAGAGGTTTATCGGCTTCGATGGTCATTATACAGTAGCTGTCCTCGTAAGCGATTTCAGCACCTTTCAGGGAACGTGACCCTGGACCGACCGCCATCTCGACCGTGTAAAGATTGTCGCTGGCATGTCCCATCATGCCGACCGGTAATTCAAACAATTCGGTTCCTAACCGGATAACTTTTTCGATTTTTCTATTGCGGGTAAGTTTTTGATCCAAAGCGATTTCATGGAGGCGGGTAAGACCAAGCTGATATTTCTTCAGTTCCGCTTCAACTGCCTTCCGGTCTGAAATATCCTCGACTTGAACCAGAATATGGGAGGGATCGCCCTCGGGAGTTTTAACCAGCGCCGCATTCAACGAGAACCAGACGATACGATTGTCTTTCGAGATATATCGTTTTTCAATATGTGAAGCGCTCTTATCGCCATCCAACAGCAATTGGATATTTTTTCTGGTAATTTCCATATCTTCTTGGAAGGTAATGTCAAAGGCGTAGCGAGAGGTCAGTTCCTCCCGGCTATAATTCAATTTATCGCAAAAAGCCTTATTAACATGGCGGAACTTGCCATCGATTTCCATAATCGCCATGCCAATGTGGGCATCTTCAAACGAACTGCGAAATTGATTTTCCTCAAATTCAAGGGCATTTCGTGTCTCAATCGAACTGGTTTCATCCCTGAAAATTACCAGAAAAATCGAATAGTCAGTGGGGCCAAATCTGATAAAGGAATTGCGCGAGTAAAATTCCGTTCCATCCAGTCTGATATGCCGGCGTGTCTTATTGCCGCCCAAAATTTTGTTGTTTATGGCATCGGTTTGTCTTTTCGCGATTAGTGGTAATTCATCGGGATGAACGATGATATCTCGGTCCATTCCGACCAACGCTTCTTCAGAATCGGCCCGAAACAATTCAATGGCGGCCGGATTACAATATATAATGGTATTATTGTGATGCGCGATGACGGCATCGGGAATGAATTCGAGAAGTGTTTTCAAGGTCTCTGCGCTATTTAGATATTTTAGCGCCTTACCGGTTGACGGTAGTATTGCCCCTTTTAATTGGCTATCTGACGTTGGCATCGCCTGCTCAGGTCCTCAAGCTTCAACTTATTATCGAATAATACAACTACAATTAGTAATGGGCGGCAAGTCCAGAATTCTCCTAATCAAAATATTGTGATTATGAAACATGAATACAACTGCCGACCGGCCCGGGAGAAGGCAAAAAATAGAGTAAAAGGAACTGAACCGGTAATTTAAACTAGCGAAGGCTCGATAAATTGGCGATCAAGACGTTGGTATCCCGCTGAATTTTTTTGGCAATTTTATGGGCGGCATCGTCTTCGCCTCGGCTGTGGTCCTTCGCCAGGTCGGCGCATTCACCTTTGGCATCAACCGTCGTATCGATTAATTTTTGTTCGATAATTTTTACCGCTTCGTTTTTCTGGTCTTCGGTTGGCGATACGTTCAAACTCGAACAAATCTGATCGAAAGTAGTTTCTGCCTGATCTCTAAGTTTCATCACTACCTCCTAAAAACCGACGGAAAGTAATTCTGTTCTTGTCCTAATGAGCCAGAATCTGGCTCAAGAACAATTTCGTCCGGTCGTGCTGGGGATTGTCGAAAAATTCGTTCGGTTCGTTTTCCTCGATGATTTCACCACCATCCATAAATATAACACGGTTGGCGACGGTTTTGGCGAAACCCATTTCGTGGGTGACGCACAACATGGTCATGCCTTCCTGGGCCAGTTCCACCATAACGTCCAGAACTTCCTTGATCATTTCCGGGTCAAGGGCCGATGTGGGCTCGTCGAACAGCATGATTTTGGGGTTCATACAGAGCGACCGGGCGATAGCGACCCGCTGCTGCTGGCCGCCCGAAAGCTGACCCGGGTATTTCAGCGCCTGTTCCGGAATTTTCACCCGCTCCAAATACATCATGCCCGTTTCTTCCGCCTCGGCGCGGGAGACCTTGCGAACCCACATGGGCGCCAAGACAAGGTTTTCCAAAACCGTCAAATGGGGAAACAGGTTGAAGTGCTGAAACACCATGCCGACTTCACGGCGGATGATCTCGATATGTTTGAGGTCACCGGTCAGTTCCGTACCTTCGACGACGATCTGACCCCGTTGGTGTTCCTCCAGCCGGTTGATGCAGCGGATCATGGTGGACTTTCCCGAACCTGAGGGGCCGCAGATGACAATGCGTTCTCCCTTGGTCACGGTAAGGTTGATGTCTTTCAGGACATGGAACTCACCGTACCACTTGTTGACGCCGGTCATCTGAATCATGAGGTCGCCTTCGTTTACGGATGCCCCTTGCATAGCTTTTTCTGGCATAGCTGTTTCCTGCATTGCTCTACTCCGGTGTGTAAGTCATCGTTTGTGGCCCGTATGAAGTTTCCGTTCCAGGGCTTGGCTATAGCGGGACATGCCGAAACAGAAGATCCAGAATACGAAACCGGCAAATACGTACCCTTCCGTCGCCACGTCACTCCAGGCCGGATCGATAATCGACGCCTGAACCGACGCCAAAACATCCAATAATCCGATAATCAGGACCAGGGTCGTGTCTTTGAAAAGGGCGATGAAGGTATTCACGATACCCGGTATGACCAGTTTCAAGGCCTGGGGCAGAATGATCAGTCCCATGCTGCGCCAGTATCCCAGGCCCAACGCTGCTGCCGCTTCGTACTGCCCCTTGGGAATGGCTTGCAGGCCGCCCCGGATCACTTCCGCCATATAGGCCGATTGGAACATAACGATGCCGATCAGGGCCCTGAGCAATTTATTGAAATTGACGCCTTCCGGCAGAAACAGGGGCAGCATGACCGACGCCATGAACAGGACCGAAATAAGAGGAACGCCGCGCCACAATTCGATAAAGGCGACACAGATACCCCTGATCACCGGCATTTCAGACCGGCGCCCCAAAGCCAGGAGGACGCCGAAGGGCAGGGCGGCAACGATACCGACAAACGACAGAACCAGGGTCAGCATAACGCCGCCCCATTTTTCCGTTTCGACGTGGGGAATGCCGAAGGAGCCGCCAATCAGCAGAAAATAAGCGATAACCGGAAAGCCGGTGATCAAAAACCAGCCCAGCCAGTTCTTATAGGGCGTTGCATCGAACAGTTGCGGCAGGATGAGCAGGGCCAATATAACAAAGACGGCATTTATCCGCCAATATTCCGCTTTGGGGAAAAAGCCATAAAAGAAGAAGCTAAGACGGTCGCCGACAAAGACCCAGCAGGCGCCGTCCGAAGAGCAATCTTTTTGTGAGGAACCGGCAAAGTCTGCACTGATCAAGGCCCAGTCGATCAGCGGAATCAAACTGGCGTAAATTATATAAAGAGCGATGACCGTGAGACCGATATTAAACGGTGACGAAAATAATTTTTGCCGCATCCAACCGATGACGCCGGTCTCGGAAGCCGGAGGAGGCAGGTCGGGTTTTGGTGCCCAATCGGTCATTGCATTTTCCTACCGTTCCGCCTCAACGTTCCACCAGGGCAACTTTACGGTTGTACCAGTTCATGACATAGGAAATGGACAAGCTGATGGTGAGGTAGACGGCCATGGTCATGGCCACCACTTCAACCGCCTGTCCGGTTTGGTTCAACGTCGTTCCCATAAAGACGGCGACCAAATCCGGATAGCCGATGGCCGTCGCCAGGGAAGAATTCTTGGTCAGGTTTAAATACTGGCTGGTCAGGGGTGGAATAATCACCCGCATGGCCTGGGGAATGATGATCAGCCTCAAGGTCGGCCCGTTCCTCATCCCCAAAGCCCGGGCGGCTTCCGTTTGACCGTGACTGACGGATTGAATGCCGGCGCGCACGATTTCAGCGATAAACGCCGCCGTGTACATGGTCAGCGCCCAGAGCAGCGCCATCAGTTCCGGTATGATGCGGGCGCCGCCGTCAAATCTGAAGCGCGACAGTTTGGGTGTTTCGAATTCCAGCGGCATGCCCACAGCCAGGAATACGGTCAGCGGCAAGCCGACCAATATCGCCAGAGAGATATAAAATACCGGATACTGCTGACCGGTTTCGTTTTGGCGCTTGTGCGCCCAGCGCCGAAAATAGACGATGGCGGCGATAGCCACGATGATGGCCACGGTCACATACTCGAAGCCGTCACCGAATACCGGACGCGGCATGTAGAAACCGCGGTTATTGAGGAAAAACGAATCGCCGATTTTTATGCTTTGGCGCAGGGCGGGCAGGGTCTGCAAGACGGCGATATACCAAAAGAAAATTTGCAGCAGCAACGGGATATTGCGCAATATCTCGATATAAACCGTGGCGATTTTTGCGATCAGCCAATTGTTGGACAAACGGGCGATGCCGATGATAAAGCCGATTATTGTGGCGAAAATAATGCCCAGGAAAGATACCAGAACGGTATTCAACAGGCCGACGACAAAGGTGCGGCCGTAACTGTGACTTTCGTCATATTCGATCAGGCTCATCAAGATGCCGAAACCGGCTTCCGTTTCCAGGAATTTGAAGCCCGTCGTGATGCCGCGCTTCGCCATATTGGTGAGGGTGTTGTCCAGAATGTACCAGAAGAATGCGGCAATGCAGACGACCGCGATAATTTGAAAAACGACAGAGCGGACGGCAGGATCGTTCCAAGGAGGCGGTTTCGCCGGAGCTGTCCCGGTGTGGGGAGCCTGATCGGTCATGGTGAGCCGGTCGGTTAGCAAACAGCCTCTGGAAAGAAAATGTCCTTTACCAGAGGCTGTTTCTCTAAAATCCGATTAGCGGATCGGCGGCGCGTATAATATGCCGCCCCGGCTCCACAGCGCATTCAGGCCGCGGGCGATTTTGAGCGGCGAGCCTTGGCCGATATTGCGCTCGAACGACTCGCTGTAATTACCCACTTGCTTGATGGCGCGATAGGCCCAATCGCTGTCGAGGCCCATTTTCGGCCCGGCGTCGCCCGAGGTGCCCAACAAACGCTTAAGGGCCGGGTTCTTCGAGCCCTTCATTTTGTCAACGTTGGCGGCGGTTATACCCATTTCCTCGGCGTTGATGAGGGCGTTCAAGGTCCATTTGACGATATTGAACCATTGATCATCGCCTTGCCGGACGACGGGGCCGAGCGGCTCTTTGGAAATGACTTCCGGCAGAACCATGGCGCTACCCGGCTTTTTGAGCTTGGTCCTGAGAGCGTAGAGCTGCGACTGATCCGAGGTCAGCATGTCACAGCGGCCGGCCTCGAAACCAACCCGGGTTTGGTCGGAGGTGTCAAAGACCACGGCTTTATACTTCATCTTATTCTCGCGGAAATAGTCAGCCAAATTCAATTCGGTGGTCGTGCCGGCCTGGATGCAGACGGCGGCGCCGTCAAGTTCCTTGGCGCTTTTAACGCCAAGAGCTTTGGTGACCATGAACCCCTGGCCGTCGTAGTAATTGACGCCGGCGAAATTTAGTCCCAGCGAGGTATCGCGGGTATGCGTCCAGGTGGTATTGCGCGACAGCACGTCGATCTCACCGGACTGCAGCGCCGTAAAACGTTCCTTGGCCGTCAGCGGGACAAACTTGACTTTTTGGGAGCTGCCCAACACGGCAGCGGCAATAGCGCGGCAGACGTCAACGTCCAGGCCGGACCATTTATTGTTTTTATCGGGTGCAGCGAAACCCGGCAAGCCAGTGGTCACGCCGCAGGACAAAATGCCTTTTTTCTTAACGTTGTCCAAAGTTCCGGCAGTTGCCGCAAAAGAAAACAATGTCGCAGCACCAAAGGCCGACACAATTCCCACTAGTTTGTTTTTCATAATTTCCTCCCTAGAAGATATTTAATGTTTGATAAGCTATTTCGTGTTCTTTTCTTACTTGCCTTTATGCGTAGCACGATATGGTAAATCATCTCAAGCGTGAAGGAGAGCATATATTTAATTTTAGTTCACGCCGATAAAATACCTATCATCGGCTTTCTTTTTTGTAACGTTTTCGGCAGAATCTAGTTATGGCGGAGCAACCTTCAAATTGGAAAGAACCCGGCGAGCCCGATTTCGGTAATCTCGACAATACCGAATATTGGATGGGTAAAAATCCGACCCCCCAGGAGCGCGCCGACGTCATCGTCAAAAGGCTGGAGCAGTTAATTCGTGACGGTAAAACCGAGCGGGGCGGCATATCCTTTAAACGCTGGCAGGAGCTGGCGGTACATGAGGTATCCAACGCTATCCGCGACGCCGAAAAACGCTGGCGCAAAGATAACCGCTTTATCAGCCGAGGGTTGGCCGTTGGCGCCGCGACGGTGGTGACCATCGGCGTGTGGGGAACGGTGCTGGCGTCGGCTGCGGCGCCGGACCGGCAAACGGCGGCTCTTATTTTGATTATCGCCGGCGGCGTTATGTTCGCCATCCTCGGCACGTGGGGCATTAAGCGTCTCGACAAATTCTATCAATTTGGCCGCCGCCGAGACCATTTCGAACGCGTGTTCGATTTTGACCGCCAATTGGCCCAATTGGATATTGATCTGGAAAAACGTCTCAAGGAATTGGAAGAGACGTTGGATGAAATGAACAAAGGCCCCCTTGGAAAACTCTAAGGGAATACTTTAAGAAAAACTGTAAAAACCACACAGATTGAACGGTTGTATCCGCCTGCAAAATGGCTATGAATACGCCTTCATTTCTAGACGAGGAATTGAGTTATGCCTGAGTTACGTTCGAAAACATCGACCCATGGCCGCAATATGGCGGGGGCGCGGGGCCTGTGGCGCGCGACCGGTATGAAAGACGAAGATTTCGGCAAACCGATTATCGCCATTGTCAATTCCTTCACTCAGTTCGTGCCCGGTCATGTCCATCTCAAGGACTTAGGCCAAATGGTTGCCCGCGAGGTCGAGGCCGCCGGTGGCGTGGCCAAGGAATTCAATACCATCGCCATCGATGACGGTATCGCCATGGGCCATGACGGTATGCTGTATTCCCTGCCGTCCCGCGAAATCATCGCCGATTCGGTCGAGTATATGGTCAACGGCCATTGCGCCGACGCCATGGTCTGTATATCCAATTGTGACAAGATCACGCCGGGCATGCTGATGGCGGCCATGCGGCTGAACATTCCATCGGTGTTCGTTTCCGGCGGACCAATGGAAGCCGGCGATATCGAAATCGACGGCAAGGAAATGAAGATCGATCTGATTGATGCCATGATCGAAGGCGCCAATCCCAATGTCAGTGACGAACTCGCCCTGAAATACGAACGGTCGGCCTGCCCGACCTGTGGGTCCTGTTCGGGTATGTTTACGGCCAACTCCATGAACTGTTTGGCTGAAGCCTTAGGTTTGGGTTTGCCCGGTAATGGCAGCATGCTGGCTACCCATGCCGACCGCAAGGCGATTTTCCTGGAAGCAGGACGGCATGTGGTTGAAAACGCCATACGGTACTATGAGCGGGAAGACGAGACCGTGTTGCCGAGAAGCGTCGGCAAAGAAGGATTCGAAAACGCCATGACGCTGGACATCGCCATGGGCGGCTCGACCAATACGGTTCTGCACCTGTTGGCTATTGCCCAGGAGGGCGGTATCGATTTTTCCATGGCCGATATCGACCGGTTGTCCCGGAAAGTGCCCAATATCTGCAAAGTCGCGCCCAGCACCCCGGACTATCACCTGGAGGACGTGCACCGGGCCGGTGGTATCATGGCGATCCTGGGTGAACTCGACCGGGGCGGATTGATCCACGGCGCGGCGCCGACCGTACATACGCCGACCATCAGTGGTTCCATCGAGAGGTGGGACGTTATCAGGAACAACGATCCCGAGATTGAAAATTTCTACCGGGCCGCCCCTGGTGGCGTGGTAACGACCGAAGCCTTCAGCCAGGATAAGCGATATGATTCGCTCGATGTCGACCGTGAGAACGGTTGTATCCGGTCGATTGAAAACGCCTACAGTAAAGACGGCGGTCTGGCGGTTCTTTACGGCAATATTGCTCTGGAAGGCTGCATTGTTAAAACCGCCGGTGTCGACGAGAGCAATCTCAAATTCTCCGGCCCGGCGCGCATCTTCGAAAGCCAGGAGGACGCCTGCAAGGGAATACTCGGCCGGGATATCAAGGCCGGCGATGTCGTCTTGATCCGCTACGAAGGACCCAAAGGCGGGCCGGGCATGCAGGAAATGCTCTACCCCACCAGCTATCTCAAATCCATGGGTTTGGGTAAGGATTGCGCTTTGGCCACTGACGGCAGATTCTCCGGCGGCACCTCCGGCCTCTCCATCGGTCATGTGTCACCGGAAGCCGCCGAGGGCGGCGCCATCGGTCTGGTGGAAGAGGGCGATAGCATCGAGATTGACATTCCCAACCGGACCATCAATGTCGCCGTCGATGACGCCGAATTGCAGCGCCGCCGCGAAGCCATGGCGGCCCGTGGCGCCGATGCCTGGAAACCCGTCGCACCCCGGCCCCGGAAGGTTTCGCCCGCGCTCCGCGCCTACGCCGCCCTGACCACCAGCGCCGCCAAAGGCGCCGTCCGGGATGTCAGTCAGGTGGAAAGCTAGCCTCGTCTGAGTGATATCGTGGATGATCTCGCCTTAGCCCGTGCCCTGCACGTCTTCGCCATTGTTCTTTGGATCGGTGGCGTTGCGTTCGTTACGACCATTTTGCTGCCGTCCATTAGAAAACGCCAGGATGAGTTAAATGGCCCGCAACTATTCGAAAGCCTGGAAGGACCGTTTTCCCTACAGGCGAAATTCACCACGCTGCTGGCCGGCCTCACAGGGCTTTATATTATTTACGTGACCGATGGCTGGGAGCGGTTTCTGGAACCGTCAAACTGGTGGCTGTACGCCATGGTGGCCATCTGGGCGATTTTCACCATGGTGCTGTTTGTTCTGGAGCCATTGTTTCTTCACGCCTGGTTTCGGCGCAAGGCGGAAACCGATCCACGCCGCGTCATGGCGATATTACAGCGAATGCACTGGATACTTCTGACCCTCAGCCTGATCACGGTGATGGGCGCGGTCTACGGAACGCACGGATAAATCCAAAAAAGGGGACCGTCCCCTTTTTTCTTAACTCGACTTCTGTTCGATATCCTTGAACACCATATTGGCGAGGTCGAGGAGGTCGCCGCGCGGCATTTCGCCGGAGAGGGCGTAGGACAGGGGGCCGTTGGTCCAGTAAAAGGCGACCATGCCGTGTTCGGCGATGAAGCGAAACTTGGTGTCGCTGAACGTCGCACCCGAGCGCACATAGAGCGTCACCCGGCGGGCGCGGCTGTCTTCATACATCAGCAGTGCAGCGGGGGAACCTTCGTCATTAACCTGACGGCCACCGATCAATTTGAAACCGGCGCCGGCAATGTTGGGAATCATCAATTTGTGGCCGAGGCGGTTCGATAGCCAACTCACCATGTCTTTCTGATACATGGCGCTCATTTCCACCGGCCTCGCCGTATCATGGGCATAGACCACATGCGCGTTCATGGCCTGGCGGGCAAACTTGCCGCCGACCTGATGGTCCATCGGATCCATGGAGAAGAAACCCCAGCCGCTCAAACCACCCACAATGAACAAAGCCAGCCCCGCCGCCAGTTGACGCCAGCCGGCATACCAACTGGTGCTTGGAGTGCCGGTCAGCAATTCTTCGACACCTGCCGGTATCGGCGCGGCCAGTTCATCATCATAAAGTTGGTGCATTTGGACTTTTTGCAGCTTGTAGGCATGCACTTTGGCCGCATCTTCGGGATGATCCGCCAACCAGTGCTCAATCTCCAATAGCGTGTCTTTGTCCAACTCGCCGTCCACATAGGCATGGAGATCGCTGTCGGTAAGTCTGGTTAAACCTGTTTCCTGCGTCGTCATGTGACGCTCCTTAGTCTGGGGCCGGTTTCCTCTCCGTCCATAAGCCGTTTCAGTTTCTCCCGTCCTCTTGATAGTCGAGACATTACCGTGCCGACTGGAATGTCGAGAATTTCGGCAACCTGCTT
>CAZNLR010000029.1:0-4763 GCA_964574215.1 uncultured Rhodospirillaceae bacterium
AAAAAATAGCGGAGCGTATCTGTGTCCGGTTGAAGGTCGACTGTAAATTCCTTCTGCAACCGACCAGAAGAATGGTGAGGATGTCGGAGTCGGGGGAAGCCAATGGACTATTTACCATGGCCAAAAACGAAAAGCGTCTCGCGACAATGTATTACAGCAAACCCTATGTTCGGACGGCTTACGGCTTTTTCGTTATGGATAAGGACCCTATTAAAATTACCGCGCCAAACGACTTGATGGGATACACCGTCGTGACTCTGGCACCTTCAAATATGTACAACACACTCAACCGAATCTTTACCAAGGAGTATCCCGGGACCGCGAAAATAGCGACGGAACTTTCCTTAAAGACTGTGTTCCGGATGCTATCCAGGGACCGTTTCGGAGATAAAAGCGCCGCCTATTCCAACCGGGAAACCGGGCGCGATATTATTAAAAAGGAAAAGTTGAAAGGGCTCCGCTATGCCGGGACCCAAAGATCATTGCTGTATTACTTCGCCTTTCCCAAAAAAGCGACCCAAGAAGCCTTCGTGAACGATTTTAACCGGGAACTGGTGGCGATGCATGGTAACGGCGACTTGGCGGCGATCCTCGCAGAATACGGCATGGAAATGCCGTCCGTCGAGGATATGAAATAAAAGACGAAATTTCGATTCTTTAAATCTCCATCCTCTTAGAGTTCAGCTATATATCTAATCATCCGATCTCGGGTTCTTGCGTCCGGCAGGCGACCGCGCCCGGCCCCCATATTTTGGCGCATATGATCGACCCTGGTGGTGGCTGGAATCGCACACGTGACGGCGGGGTGGGAAATCACGAATTTCAAAAAGAACTGCGCCCAGTTGTCACAATCGATATCACGCGCCCACCTAGGCAGCGGTTTGCGCTCGTAACGGTCAAACAGACCACCCCGCCTGAAAGGCCGGTTGATGATGACCGCCAAGCCCCGTTCCCTGGCAAGAGGCAAAAGTCGGTTTTCCGCCTCCCGGTCGATAAAGTTGTAAGTGAATTGGACGAAGTCGATGGGCTGCGTTTGCATAATCTGTTCGAGGGTCCGATGCTTGCGCCCATGGGAGGTGGTGACGCCGATGAAGCGGACCCGGCCCGCCGCCTTCATGGCCAAAAGGGTCTTCATGTGGGTTTCCCAGTCGACCAGGTTGTGAATTTGCATGAGATCGAAACGGGGAATGCCCCACAAACGGAGCGAATTTTTCATCTGCTCCACCCCTCGCCATTTGGTGGGAGTCCAGACTTTGGTGGCGGCGAACAAGTCTTGCCTGTTAGAGATGCGTTGTAGAAGCCGGCCGATCACCTTCTCGGAAGTTCCATACATGGGTGAGGAATCGATCATGCCGCCGCCTTCATCGAAAAAGGTCTGGACAACCCGTTGACGTTGACGCCACAGCGCCGGATTGTCGCCGACATCCATGGTCAGCCAAGAGCCCATGCCGATTACGGGAATGGAAACGTCGCTTCCCGCTATTCGCCTTTTGCGAATGGGAGTTGATGCGAGCGCCGTGTTTAGCGGCAAAACCGCCAGCGACATTCCTAAAGAGCACATTCCCGCCAAAACGGAGCGGCGGGTAAATATCTCATATATGAAGTCGTGGTCTTCCGGTTTCATGGGAAATCCGGCCATTATTTCTGCAATCCTTATTATGGACTTAAGGCCGATTCCCTCCAAATCAAAATACGGATAGTTCATCCATTGTCGACAACACTCTAGTATCCAGACGGCTGCGGCGTTAAGGTGTTGGCTGCGAAGAAAAATCGTGGACATGAACTGCTGTTCTCGCACGCCAAGGCGTGTCGCCCTCTATCGTTTCTCTTCCGGGATATCCATGGCTGAATTTCCGGTGGGAACTAGGGAAAAAGATGAGCGTTAAAGTCAGTTCTTACGAGATCTATTTGTTTCAGAACGACAGCTGGGATTTGCAGGCGAAAGTCAGCGGCAAATCCCGCGAGGCCGCCATCGAAAAAGCACAGCTATTGATGGCGCAGGACCCGACCGCGCCCATCAAAATTATCGGCAAAAGCAGAAAAAAGGGGTCCGACGAGGTGCGTAAGCATGTCGTCTTTGAAAGCAAGCCCGAGAGCAAAAAGGCTAAAGGCAAATCCAAGCCGCCCAAAAAATCTAAAAAAAAGCCCAAAAAGAAATCTAAACCCAAAGATGAGTCTGAAACCAAAGTTGAAGCTGAAGCCGAAGCGGAAACGGGCGTCGAATCGACCGCGAGTAACATTTCTTCTTACGGAGACGAAGAGGTCGACAATAAAGAGAAGCCGGTAAAAAAATCAGCGAAGAAGTTCAAAAAGCCAAAACCGGTTAAAAAAGTGAAGCCGGTTAAAAAAGTCAAAAAAAGGAAAGCGCGAAAATCGATTTTGGATTCGGCGTTGCTGGAACAAATCGGCATGGCCGTGTTTGCCGTATTTATGTTTATTCGCCGCTTTATCATACGGTTGCTGATTGACGGTGTAACGGCGGGGATCATCACCTGGGTGATTGCCTTCGTCATTGCGCTATCTCCCGAACTGAGGGGCGTTATTGGCCGCGCCAACTACGACAATACACTGGTCGTCATATTCGTCGCCAGCCTCATCGTTTGTTTCGCCATCGATGAATATTTCAGGCGCGCTGTAAGGAAAAAACGCAAGGAATTTGAAGAAGCCCGCCGTCGAGCTGCTTCTTAGCTGCGCGCGGCCATTATTAAGCCGATTCTTCCTTTTCCCAACTCGGGATGCTCACTTCGGGCCTTGGGCCGCCACTGGCCCGTCTGGCCAGAGCCTGCTCCACCGTTTCCGCGTTGGCCGCGATTTCCAGACCGAGCTTTCTATCGGTTGGGCTCGGTCCGCGCAAATCGGGCGGCGGCAAGGTTGAAGCCGGAAAATGGGCGATATGATCGGTCCCTTTGGTCTTTTTCTTGGGATCGATATAGGGCCGGTTGGCATCTTTGGCCAAGTCGACATGGTTCTCGGTATTATACTGATAGGATTTGTCGCCGATGACTTCCAGATCCAGCCACCATTTCTTTTCATCCACCGGATTGCCGTTGCCCAAAACGTCATCGAGCCAAATGGCGATGGGTGCCAGAACCGGTTTCAGCCACATGGCGTTGATGCCGAGCCAGCTTCCCACCCGGTGCAAAATCGGGCCATCCAGGGTGGTGTCTTTACTCAACGGGCAGACTTTGATGCAGCGCCCGCAGGCGGACCCCTTCATGTTGGTGGCGCGGTACATGGTGCAGCGTTCGCTGTCGGGCTTCCAGGTCTCGTAGCCGTTAAAGATGACTTTGTCACCGTAGGGCAGGGCCGAACACGGGCACTCCCGGGCGCATTTGTCACACAGGGTGCAGAATCTCTGGACCCCGAAATCGATGGGTTTGTCCGGCGTCAGCGGCATATCGGTGGTCAGGACCGCCGTCTTGAAGCGCATGCCCAGGAACGGGTTGATGGCGCTTTCGCCAATGCGGCTTTGTTCGCCCAAGCCGGTTTGCAGAACCAATGGCACATGGAGGACGTCGCTGTCCAAATTGGTATGCGCCCGCGCCGGGTATCCCAATTGCCGAATATGTTCAGCCATGACGCCGACCACCTCGGCGCCCCGCAGATAGGCCCGCATGGATTGGGAGCCCGAGATCCAGTCATTGCCGGTGCCGCCGAGGAAAGTTTCGTACCCCTGATCGATCAGCACCACCAGGGCGTATTTGTGATAGGGCTCGATCGGTTGACCCCGCTTATCGTGGGAATACCAGCAATAGTCGGGAATTTCACAAACGCCTGTCACGGAGGAGCCGAGAAAATGGCTGAGCGCCTTCAACGCCTTGGAATTGTCGGTCGAGTTGTCAGAGCCGGCGGCGGTTTTTGAAGCGGTCTGGCCGTCCTGGAAGGGTTTGAAGGCCCAACTGGGACGCATCAGTCCCTGGGACACAGGATGTTTCTGCGACCAGCGGGCAGCTTCCCCCCGGGCTTTGGCGCTGAGATCGCCGAAAGCATTCCGCAAATACATATTGGCCCGGCTGGGTACCCGGGGAACCTCGTCTTCAAAAATTTCCGTGGTCACACGGTTGACGCGTTTCAAAGTTTCCACCGGATAAGGACCCAGGTGAGACGGCCGGTTGGCGCGGCGTTGCCGTTCGCGCCCGGAAACTGCGCCCGACAGTCCCCAATGATAGTTGAAATCCTTGCCGTCGCGGGCGGAAGCGTGCAGGGGTTGGTCAACTTGCAGTTCATAGTCGGTGGTGATTACCGCCAATGCAAACCGGTCGCCGAGATAGGGGTTTACCAAGCCGACGCCGTTCCTGATCGCCAGCCCGGAGAGGACGGCGAGTTTATTCAAATCGATATCGGTTGCGTCCGTCCAGTGAACGCGGCTGGCATACCCCATGCAGGAAATCTGGCCGCTCAGATCCGTGGCGATTTCGGCGGCACGCAAGGTGGCCAGCAAATGCTCATTGCCGTCGACCCAGTCGGCTGCATTGTTGTCGGCATCGATGGGATTGGAAAATTCCACCAGCACCACCACGGCATGAGAGTGGCCGGATGCGGCGTTTTGTAGCCAGGCATTTTCGGGCAGTTCACAGATGCCGATTTGTGACGCATCGAGGAAAAAACCAGCGCCTTTGATGTCGCGGACGCGCCGGGCCAGATCGTCCGGTACCGGCGCCTTACGGGAAAACGGTTCCGGTTCGCGTAACTCCTTCAATACGTCCAAATGAACATTGGTGGCCGTGACAAGATGCTGATGGCTGCCGACTGGCATGGACGTT
>CAZNLR010000029.1:4773-29152 GCA_964574215.1 uncultured Rhodospirillaceae bacterium
GCGGGCGGGTGGCTTCCTCAGATATAACCGAAAGGTCTTTCCGCAACCGTTCCAGGGGATAGGGGCCTAATTCGACAGGTCGTTTTTTGCGCTTAGAACTCAACATGGGATTTCCTCATCTCAGCATCAAGAAGGCCGATATTGCCCGACCGAAGATATAATGTTATCATATGATATTAATTTATGCTATAAGAAAATGAACAATTTTTATTGGGGGTCTGTTTTATGACTGGCGAAACACAATTATCAGCGGCGCAGCCGGGTCCTGACGATCACGTGCTGACCCTGTGCCACATGCTGGCCAACCGCATCGGCAGAGCCTTCGTTAATGAAATGGAAGCCCACCAGGTCACCGTGGCCGAATGGCGGGTGCTGTTGACTCTGGCCATGCACGATGTGGCGTCGGGTCAGGAAATCACCGGCCGTTGGGCCATGGACAAGATGGCCATCAACCGCGCCATCGCTAGCTTGGAACAGCGGGGTCTAATCGAAAAAAGAAAAAACAACCAAGACCGCCGGGTGACCGATCTTCTCCTGACTGAGACAGGCCAAGCGCTCTACGATAAACTCCTGCCCATGGCCAACCAGCGCTACCGCGACCTCATGGCCGGCCTGGACAAGAAGGAGGAAAAAAACCTCCGGCAGGTGCTGACCAAACTGATCCTCCATGCCGATGGGATACTGGATTAGGAAAATTTTACCCCTTCCGGAAAACCAACCCCTAGCCCCGCCATAGCCCACGTGTAGAAATAAGTAGTTAAAATGTGATCCATAACACAGCTGGATTACAAACATTCGTGTATATATAATCGTTGTTTATCTTCATGCGGGTATTTTGATGCGATTTTTGTTGATTTTCTTGGTGTTCCTCGTGATCTCAAATCCCGTTCAGGCAGAAGGGCCAACGGACGAAAAGCCGGTCTCGACCAAGAAGCAAATGGTCTGGGATGAGCAGCGGTTTGATAAATATTTACCGTTTGATTTATTCTCTCTTGCCGAGAAAGTATTGCTCGGAATCAAGTATGAGCGAAATTCAAAATTAGCCGAACGTATGTTCCAAATGAGTTACCGCAAAGATCCGACTTTGGCCTGGCTGATCGGAATTACCTATCAAAATAGACTTGTGGATTTAGCCGGCGCCGTTCCCTGGTTTTTAAAAGCCGTCTCTGATGGCGATGAAAAGGGGAAGAAATCATTGGGTCGCATCTTCTGGACGATCAGTAATCAAATTTCCGACCATTCGACGATGAAAAATTCGATCTCTGAAGAATCCCTAGCTTGGCTAATGGCTTCCGCGCAAATGGGCATCGAAAGGGCGATCATTGAGTTAGATGCATTATATTACCTCACGGAACCAAAAACTATTTCATCGTCAAAAGATATTGCAAATAAAATAGTCGACAATCCTGTTCAATATATTTCAGAAATCGATAAGAAAAAATAGATTGTCATATAAAAAGGGATATTCAAAACTATGAAATGCTAATTACTTTGGATGGAAAAAATTGGCTCGAATATTGTGAGTATAATTTGAGTGCCACAATTTTAATTAACATTTCCCCTCTATTGGATCTAAATAGTGTAAAAAATTATTTTCTATTCCATTTGCAATCTGCGAGTTGGTCCTCAAGTTTTTTTAGTTGATTAACGAGTCTCGTTCCCAACGCGGTATCGATTGCATTGCCGTAATCATCTCGATTTTCTCTTAAACTTTCCCTTACATCGTCTATTTCATCCTGAATCCACTGACATTTCTCTGGAATTATTTCTAACGGTGGTTGGTCATCAGACGGCGGTTTCGGCAATCGATTGTCACCGGGTCGGCCGACCATCGGTCTGACATACGGGTTCCTAGTTAGCTTTTGTAATTCCTTATTTATCGCCGTCTCGGTTTCCCCGTTGGGGTTCATGATGCGGTCCTGGTAGAGTTTTTTCTCTTTTTGAAATTTGCCGATCTCCTGAAACATCTGTTCGTCCGGATAGGGGGTGAGGCCATACTTCGGGATATCGTACCGGCCCAGTTGATTGAGTGCTATTTTGGTGTTGATAGTATCTTCCTCGGCCACAGGTCGGTCGGAACCGACGCTGTCGGCGAGGCTAAGTTGTCTGATGAACATGTATTAACTCCTTCTAAATTAGAAATATTTTCTAATTTTTAGCCGAAAATTATTTGGTGGTATTATATGATGTTATCGAGAAATACTGGATAAAATAAATTTCTGGAAGCGTATCTTATAGCGTAAATATACTCATAAAGTCAAGAACAAAATAATTTAATTCCATTTTTTCATTTTAAAACTTAATAGTAAAGACGCGGGGAACACGTAGCGTGCTTAGTTCCTTTGGCGTATCCCCGAGCTTGGCATCCGGACCTATCCCAGTTGCCCCCGTCTTGACCCTGGCGGCTTTCTTGCCTACCAATAATTCAGAATAGAACAATTCAAAATAGGGGAGCATCATGGAGAGTAAAGCCGCCGTCGCCTTTAAAGCGGGAGACCCGCTGGAAATCGAAACCGTTCAGTTGGAAGGTCCTCAGGAAGGGGAGGTTCTGGTCGAGATCAAGGCCACGGGGGTCTGCCACACCGACGCCTTTACCCTGTCCGGCGAGGACCCGGAGGGGATTTTTCCGGCCATCCTGGGCCATGAAGGGGCCGGGGTGGTGGTGGAAACTGGACCCGGCGTCAAATCGCTATCCGAAGGCGACCATGTGATACCGCTTTACACGCCCGAATGCCGGGAGTGCGATTATTGCCGGTCGGGCAAGACCAATCTTTGCCAGTCCATCCGGGTGACCCAGGGCCAGGGCCTGATGCCCGACGGCACCAGCCGGTTTTCATTGGGTGGCGATCAGGTGTTTCACTATATGGGGACGTCGACCTTTTCCAACTTTACGGTGGTGCCGGAAATCGCCCTGGCCAAAATCCGCCAGGACGCGCCCTTCGACAAAGTCTGCTATATCGGTTGCGGTGTCACCACCGGCATCGGCGCGGTGATCAACACGGCCAAGGTGGAGCCGGGCGCCAACGTGGTGGTGTTCGGTCTAGGCGGCATCGGCCTAAACGTTATTCAGGGGGCGCGGTTGGTGGGGGCCGACAAGATCGTCGGCGTCGATATCAATCCTGGCCGGAAAGAGTTGGCGACTAAGTTCGGCATGACCGATTTCATCAACCCCACCGAAGTGGACGATATCGTCGAGGCGGTGGTCGATCTGACCGATGGCGGCGCCGATTACAGTTTCGAATGTATCGGCAACGTGGATGTGATGCGCAACGCCCTGGAATGCTGCCACAAGGGCTGGGGCGAAAGCGTCATCATTGGGGTTGCCGGGGCCGGCCAGGAAATATCCACCCGGCCGTTCCAGCTGGTGACCGGCCGGGTCTGGCGGGGTACGGCCTTCGGCGGCGCCAAGGGCCGCACCGATGTGCCCAAGATCGTCGACTGGTATATGGACGGCAAGATCAATATCGACGATTTGATCACCCACACCATGCCGCTGGCCGACATCAACGACGCCTTTCATTTGATGCACGAAGGAGAATCGATCCGCAGCGTGGTGACGTTCTAAATATTGCCGCTTTTCTTGACCGCGCTTTTGGGTGCGGAACCGTAGTTTTTGGTCTGTCCCAATAGAGGGGAAGAGACACAGAAGCCGCCGAACAGGTTGGCGGTTTCGTTGATCTCTCTGATTTTTGCGGGCCAGCGGCTTTTGATGTAATCGATCACCGCCCAGATCTGCTTATTGTCCAGCTTGCTCTCGAAGGCGGGCATGTCGCTACCGATGGAGCGGGGTGCGATGGTGGCGCCGCCGACTTTGATGATATCGAACATCTGAAAGCCTGAATGAATCCAGGAGCGGCCGTTTTCGTTGAGGGGCGAGGCCGGATATTTGCCATCCGATTTGGGTGTTCGCCAGTTGGCCTGGCCTTCCAAGTCTGCGCCGTGGCAGGAAGCACAATTGGCTTGATAAAGATCGCCGCCCATGGCGATGCGCGTCGGATCGTCGATTTTCGATCCTTCCAAAATCTTACCGCTTAACAGCAGGTACCCGACCGCGCCGCCGGCCAGCACCAAATAGGCGATGGATAGTAAAATGAAGTTCCTGTTCATGGCGGGGATACTGTCAGAATCGGCCGATGGAGGCAATAACACCTCCCGGTCTTGTGAAATCACCGGTAAGTTTGTCCTGGCAAGATAGCCGACGCGCATGGACTCGTGGTCAGTCAATGCCATATAAAAGCCCCTGAATAAGCACTTGGGGGGCGGCCGTCGTTTTTACGCAACGGCAAGCGTCCCGGTTTTGAAAGGCGGGCGTATCGTGGCCGTATTAAAAACGTCGAAATTTCCCAGAGATGATAATGATTGCGGATGGTGGCATTTTCATCAGCCCAGCGGGGAATTTCCCGCTTTATCCGAAGATTTGAGTTGTGACTATGCGGTTATCGGCGCCGGTTGGACGGGGTTGGCGGCGGCGCGGCGTCTTGCTGAATTCAAACCCGACGCCCGAATTGCTGTTTTGGAAGCGGGGCATTTGGGAAACGGGTCCGCCGGTCGAAATTCCGGTTTCTATTATGATCTCCCTTTTCTTTTTCCCGCTGATGAATTTAAAGGCCGCGAAGAGGATGGAAGACAGGAAATTCGTTTATATCGGGCCATCATCAGTGAATTGCGGGACTTCGTCAGCAGCCACAACGTAAATTGCGACTGGTCTGAAATCGGCCAGTATCACGCGGCCGTCAGCGTCGAAGGCGCAGACGAGTTGAAGGTCATCGAAGCAAGTCTCGATAATCTGGGTGAAGACTATCGTACGTTGGGTCCGGTTGATCTAAAAAAAGCGCTGGGGACCGACTATTATCGGTCCGGGATTCATACGCCGGGAACGGTGCAGATCAATCCGCTCGCGCTTATCCGGGCGCTGGCGCACAACATGCCCGACAATGTTACCGTTTACGAAAATTCTCCGGTCAAAAGGATCGAAGGCGGTAACCGACCGCGGCTGGAATTAAACAGCGGCACCGTGACTGCCGGAGAGGTCCTGCTGACCACCAACACGTTTGTGCGTTCTTTCATAGGCGCCCGGTCCCGGCTGGTGCCGCTGGTTACCTTTGCCAGCATAACCAAACCAGTGGATAGCGCCCTGGCGCCGGGTGGCGATTCCCAATGGGGTGTGGTGCCCTCTGGTCTGTTCGGTACCAGCATGCGTCGGCTTTCCGACAACCGTTATCTGGTGCGCAGCACCTATGCCTACGGTGTGGAATATTGGGGATCAGAGCGGCTAAAGGCGCGGGCCATGGAACGCCAGATGCTTTCACTCAGGCGGCGTTTTCCGGATGCGGGAAATTTCCAGTTCGAGTGGAGTTGGAGCGGCTTGGTGTCTCTATTTAGAGGCGCCAATGGCTGGTTCGGCAAGGTAGAGCCCAAGGTATATGCCGCTGTCTCTTCCGGTATGCCGCTTTGCACATTGTTCGGTCAACAGCTTGCCGCCCATGTCGTGGATGCCGGCGGTGATGCCCTGGAATTTGTCCGCCGGCGGGCGCATCCAAGTGGCTTACCGCCGGAGCCGCTGCTCAGATATACCGTCCGGGCGTTGACATCACTGAGGCAAAATCAGGAATGGATGGAAATTTGAGCGATCCAAAGAATGTTTCGGCGGATGCGCTCCTGCGCCCGATCAAGCTGAACGACCGGTTGACCCTCGCCAACCGTATTGTCATGGCGCCCATGGCGCGCTTTTTTGCTGCCGACGATTTGACGCCGACGCCGGAGATGGCTGCCTATTACGCCAGGCGTGCCGAGGCCGGATTAATCCTGACCGAGGCTGTGGTGATCCGCCGTGATAGCATCGGCTACCCCAACTCTCCGGCCATCTTCACCCAGAAGCAGGCCGACGGCTGGGCGCGGGTGGCGGATGCCGTGCACCAGAACGGCGGCACCATATTTCTTCAGCTTTGGCACGTGGGGCGGGTCAGCCATCCCCACTATTTGGATGGCGATTTGCCGGTGGCGCCCTCCGCCGTGCCGTTAGCGGGGCGGGTGCCCAGGGCCAAAGGATTGGAATATGGAATCCCCCGGGCGCTCGGCGTCGAAGAACTACCGGACTTGATCGAGGCCTACGTGGAGGCAGCCCGGAAGGCGCTGGCCGCGGGTTTCGATGGTGTTGAGGTTCATGGCGGCAACGGTTATCTGATTGATCAGTTTCTCCACCATGACACCAACCAGCGCGACGACGACTACGGGAGGTTGCCTGAAAATATGTGCCGCTTTGGGTTGGCCGTGGTTGATGCCGTGGCCGCCGAAGCGGGATGGGATCGGGTGGCCATGCGGTTGTCACCCCGCGCGCATCTGAATCTGGAACCCCACGCCGATGATGCCGCCGTTATCCAGTATTTACTGACCGAACTGAACAACCGTGACCTTGCCTATATTCATGAGGCCATGTTCGATGACCGGCCCGCGTTCGATGATTTCGGCGGCCGCGTCAGCGCCTTTATGCGCCGTCACTACAAGGGCACCGTAATCGGCTGCGGCAGTTTTACGCCTGATGCGGCGGAACAGGCTGTGGAAGGCGGCGATCTGGACATGGTGGCGTTCGGACGCCCGTTTATCGCCAATCCCAATTTGGTTGACGTGTTACGAGATGGCCGAGATCCCATGGCTTACGATGTCGCCATGCTAAAAACGCTCATCTAAGAAATTTAAGGAGCCTTCTCCATGATCCTCAATCAAGAACAGGAAATGTTCCAAGAGACCGCCCGACGGTTTTCCCAGGAAAAATTGGCTCCGTTTGCCGCCCAGTGGGAACGGGACAACACCTTTCCCAAAGAAGCCTATGAAGAGATGGGCCGCTTGGGCCTGCTGGGGATCAATGTTTCCGAAGAATGGGGCGGCGCCGGTGCCGATCACGTGTCGCTCGCCTTGGCCATGGAGGAGGTCGCCGCCGGATGCGCCGCCGTGGCCACGGTGATGAGCGGACACAATACGGTCGGCAATGCGCCCATCGAGGTATATGGCACTCAGGACCAAAAAGAACGTTATCTTAGCGCCATGGCGACGGGCGAATTGTTGTCCTGTTTCTGCCTGACCGAACCCCATTGCGGGTCCGACGCCGCCGCCTTGACATCTCGTGCAGAACGTAAGGGAGATCGGTATATTCTCAACGGCACCAAGCAGTTCGTGACCACGGGATCGAACGCCGATATCGCACTGATATTCGCCAAAACGGACCCGGACGCGGGCAAAAACGGCATTTCGGCGTTTATCGTTCCCACCGACAGTCCGGGCTACAACGTCGTCCGCATAGAGGACAAAATGGGCCTGAAGGTCTCCGACACCTGCCAGGTGGCGTTGGAGGATTTGGAAGTGCCGCTCGAAAACCGTCTCGGCGAGGAAGGTGAAGGCCTGAAGATAGCGCTGTCCAATCTGGAAGGCGGCCGCGTCGGCATCGGCGCACTCGGTGTCGGCGTTGCCCGTGCTGCCCTGGAGGCGGCGCTCGAATACGCCAAGGAGAGAGAGACTTTTGGAAAACCGATCATCAAGCATCAGGCGGTATCGTTCCGTCTTGCCCGCATGGCCATGAAAGTGGAGTCGGCCAGGCAGATGGTACTACATGCAGCGGAGCTTAGAGATGCAGGAAGGCCCTGTATTAAGGAGGCATCCATGGGCAAACTGCATTCCTCGGAAGTGGCCGAACAAGTCTGTTCGGATGCTATCCAAATCCATGGTGGCTATGGCTATCTGAATGATTTTCCGGTTGAGCGCCTTTATCGTGACGCCCGTATCTGTCAGATTTATGAAGGCACTACCGACATTCAATGCTTGGTGATCAGCCGAGAGTTGGAAAAAGGACTGTGACCCAGAGAACGTTTGATATCTAAGTAATCAAACTTATAGTGAATCCATGAGCAAAATCGAAGAGTTCACACCGAGCCACTCGACAGCCTACGCCTGGATCGTGGTAGCGACATTTCTTTGGGGATTGAGCGTCGTGATTGGTCGCGGCGTGCATGATGTTATTCCCCCCTTTGGCCTGTCGTTTTGGCGTTGGTCGATCGGTCTCATTGTCCTGTGGCCCTTGGTATGGCGCGAACTCGGTAGAAAATGGCCGCTTATTAAACAGAACGCCAAGCTGCTCGTGCTGATGGGTTTTCTGCAAGTGGGTTCGTCGACGGTCATGTTGCTGGCGGTTAATTTCACCACCGCCGTTAACGCCACAATTATGAACGCGTCGCTGCCGGTGGTTACGATTATTCCCGCATGGTTGTTTACCAGAGACCGGATTAACGCGGGTCAAGGAATCGGTATTGTTGCTGCGCTGCTGGGGGTTGTCGTTATGACGGCCCAGGGAAAGTGGCAGATGCTCGCCGCCATGGACTTAAATCTGGGCGACATTTTTGCCTTTTTGGCGGTAATCGGCTGGTCGATGTACGGCGCACTTTTGCATCGGCTGCCGGCGGAACTGGGCCTGGCTACGACATTATTTTTTATTATTCTAACGGGGAGTATCATGCTGGCGCCGTTCTATGTCGTCGAATCTATTGTGTTCAAAACTGTACCGTTTAGTTTGCTGACAGTTGTTGTCGTGCTGGTTCTTGGAATTTTCGTTTCGGTGGCTTCGATATTAATATGGAATGCCGGAATTCGTTCCGTCGGGCCCAACCGCGCCTCCATTTTTATTAATTTGGTTCCAATATTCGGCATCGTGTTTGCAATGCTTTTTCTCGGCGAAAGACTTTATCCCTATCATTTTGCCGGTGGGGGCATGGTGTTCATGGGTATTGCTCTGGTGATATTAAGTGCGCGGCTCGGCAGGCGTAAAAGTAGTTAGTGCCGGGAAGATTCCTTGATACTTTCGAAGATAATAGTCTGATCTCTAGGTGTTGCATCAGTATTTTAGGCACTTCCCCCAATGCGATAGAAAGAAAATTCATTTCAACTTTTACATAGAACCCGTTAATTCAAGGGACTGCCACTGAAATTAAAGTAATTTAAATGCCGGAATATTTATCGGGCATTTTATGGTTGACTGTAGTGGTATGTACGTACTCTTATTTCGTCATAAATATAGTGCGCGTTTCGGAGTGACTATGATTGAACTAATAAAAACAGCCGCAGATTGGCATAGCGACGGGCATTCACCTCTCTACGTATTTTTATCAACAGGCGGAAAAATTCATTCAGAACATCATCGTAAAAACCTGATATCTGAAATAGTGAGTTGTTTGGAAGCGGCGGATTTCGATGATCTGCAGACAACGCAGATTGAAATGAAACGCCTCGAAGACTTGCTGTCCTTTGTCGAAAAATACGAGTTCCGCGCCCAGGCATCTTAATCATTCGTACTGGCGGTTTTTGAATCTTGATACCATCTAATCAAGTGCAGATTTAATTTTCTGCCATATACTCTTTTTTACCGGCTTCTTTTTTCTTTTTCGTTTTTTGGGTTTCTGGGATACGGCGGACTTTGGCTTCGCCGCTTCCACGTTCGGATTCTTGTAACTGAAATAAGGTTTGAAATCCCCGGAGTCATTGATGGCGTAGTAGGCGATGCGATCCACCGAAGGGCTAATCTTGCAGCGGCGTTCGGCGTCTTCTTTGGCCGCTTCCTTGTCGCCGATATCCCGGGAAACGACAAGCTGACCTTCTTCCAGTTTCTGACCGGGTTTGCAGATATAGATTTCAACGACTTCTGGCATAGCACTGAACCTGATTAATCGACGCTAGACAAATTGTGCGCCGACATTTGACAGTTCAAAGGGCAGACAATCCTATTAAACTACCCGGCGGTTTTTTATCCATCGCCGGAGACGACCACTTTCTTGTTGTTTATGCGTTCCAGCGCAAAAACGATACCGCAGATAACACCGCCGGCAATCTCGACCAAGTAGGCGCTGGCAAATGCCTGCGAAGGCAGGAGCAAGCCCAGCCCGCCGATGATATAGGCGACACGCTGAATAATCGATAGTTTTGACGTGAAATATCCGGTCATACCGGCGGAGGCGAACCAGATTCCGGCTATGGCGGTGAGGAAAACAATTGTGATATCGATAGGCTCACCTATCATAATCAAGTTTGGTGCTACTACGAACAGGAAAGGGACGACAAAAGCCGGCCAACCAAATCGGCAAGCAGCGACCGCTGTGCCCATCGGGCCGGTTTCGGCCAGTTTGGCCGCCGTAAAGGCCGCCAACGCAACAGGCGGCGTAATCATCGACATCAGGCCGAAATAAAGAACGAACAAGTGGGCGGCAATCGGTTCGACCCCAAGCTCCACCAAAGGCGGTGTCGCCAATACGGCCAACAGAAAGTAGATCGCCGTCGTCGGCATTCCCATTCCAAGGATGATACAAATGATGGCGGTCAGGCCGAGCAGTACGAAAAGATTGCCTTCACCGACTTGCACCAAAAGAAATGTCAGGCCGAAGCTCAGCCCCGTGGCGTCCAAAATGCCGATAATCATTCCGGCGGTCGCGCCGATGACCAGGATATCTACCGACATTTCACCGGTCCGGCGCAAACAAATCACGAGTGTCGGCAGATTAAGCCGCTTGCCTTTGTAGGATAGCAACATGCCCAGCAAGACAATTGAAGCGGCGCCAAAAAGGGCAGCCGTTTCGGGTGGTGAATTCAAAAAGAAAAGCGCATAGATCAGCACGGCAAAAGGAACAATAAAATACCAGCCTTTTTTGAAAACACCTATGAAAGATGGAATTTGATCTTCGGGTACCGGTTTGATACCGGTTTTGCCGGCTTCCAGATCAGCCTGTAAAAAAACCGCGATGTAATAAAGGAGAGCCGGCAATATGGCGGCGATAATAACTTCCTGATATCTGATCTCCAGCAGTTCAGCCATCAGAAAGGCTGCGGCGCCCATAATCGGCGGCATGATCTGTCCACCTGTGGAAGCCACCGCTTCAATGGCGCCGGCTATCGGCCGCGTATATCCGCCTTGGCGCATCAATGGTATGGTGATGACACCGGTTGATGCGACGTTCGAAACGGCACTGCCGGAAATCGAACCAAACAACCCTGATGCAACAACAGCAATTTTCGCCGACCCGCCGCGGGACCGACCCATTACGGCGGCAGCAATGTCGGTAAAAAATTCTGACCCGCCGGAGCGCAGCAACACCTGGCCTAAGAATATGAAAATAATGACCACCGTCGTAATGATGGTAAGTGGAATTCCCAAAATTCCAGTGGTGTCAATGCCAAGAAAGGAGAAAAACTGACCCGGCTCCATGGCCCGCCCTTGCAATTGACCGGGAATAAGGTCGGCAAAAAAAGCGTATGTAAAGAAACTCAGCAAGACCGCGCATAAACCCCACCCCGCCGTCCGCCGCAAAGATTCAGTGGATAACACCACCAGGATTACGCCGACAGTTGTTGCTTCAATCGGCATATAGGCAATATTTTCGAGCAGCACCGGATAGCGATAAAACATATAGGCGCCAATCGCGAATCCGAGCGCCGCCGCGAGCGCATCGTACCACGGCAAAGTCCCTTGATATTTAGAATGAGCGGGTACGTTTAAAAATATTATGGTAAAGGAGAGGCCGAGGACAGCCACCATTACTTGCTCGGCGATAATGTCGATACCGAAATCGACCGCGATCCCGCTGGCCCAAAGCAGGCCAATTGAACCGAGCGTAATACCGAGCCAAGGTGTCAACGCCCGCGCTACCGGTGATGGTGGCGCGGGCGTTTCACTACTAGCTTCGGTAGATGTGTTTTCTACCGATTCCAAGTGCCTTTTTCCTTATAGAATTTTGCGGCACCCGGGTGAAAATCAAGTCCTTGATCTTTGGACATTTTCTTCGGCATAAAGCTCCGCCACATCGGTGTTGCAGCGACCAAAGCCTTTTTGTTTTCGTACAATGCCTTGGTTACCCGGTAGACAACGTCGTCGGAGACGTGTTTGCCGGCAAACAACATGTAATCGAAGTGGAGAAGATTGGTCGGTACTTCGACGCCGGGAATTTTCGGATTTGGTTTAACAGATTTAATCGTGGCGCCCGGAAGCATTTGGGCGACTTTTGCTTGAACTGCAGCTGAATTATCAAGCGAGATAAAACGAATACCGCCTAGTTTCTGGGCGATCCGTTTCATAAAACCGGAGCCGTAAGCGCCAATAGCAAAATCAATTTTACCGGCCATTAATGCTTTCCAACTTGGTACGAGTGCGGATATCGGCACGGATTTCATATCCGCCGCAGTCATGGATCCGGTCGCTAGTGCCGTGTTTACCAGTTCATTGAACAACGGAGCGGCTTTAAATCCGGTAGGTACGCGGGCGCCTTTTAAATCGGTGACCGTTTGAAACTTTGTTTTCTTACCGACCAGGGGGCCAACCCGAAAGACCATTAAAGTCGACACGATTTTGATATTTGGATTCGGACGACCTTTAGACAAAACCTGCCCTTTAACCGCCCAGGCAGTTTGCATAACATTTGCAGCACCAAATTCAAGAGAACCCGAATTTACGGCAGGAATATATTTTTGTGTGCCCGCCATTGGCGCGGGGCGCATCTGCATGCCGCCAAATTTAGAGGCAACGCTGGCAATGGCGGCCGTAACTTGACTGGTAGCGCCTGTCTTGGTCGTACCGATACCTACTGTCTGGGCAACTGAATCAACAGCGGGAACGGTAGATAACATCGCAACTGCACCGAATATTGGAACGATGTGTTTTATTTTCATGTTTACTCTCCCTGTTAGGTGGTTTGATTGTTACGAAATAATTCAACACATGAATATGAACAGATATCGATCAATTATCATACTTAATACAGAAATTGAGCTATCAACAAATATAATGCCAGTCATTCTCCTATGCCGTATCGGCAAACCTTAACAGGCTCTAAAACACCGGCGAAATATCACCTACCGTGAGACGACACTATCCCAGGCAAGACCCAATGGTCAAACGTGCGCATATAAAAAACCGTTATATCTGATAGTAGAGTTATCTAGTTTGAGGCAAGCCAATTTCTAATTTATTATCGCCTGAATTTGGCACAAATTGGGCAACCAATAAATATTTAAGGAAATAGAATATGAATGATGTGGTATCGGCGCTAATTGCCGAAGATGAAGATATTACGGCAATTCGTGAGGGTGTGAGAGCTGTCTGTGCGCAGTTTCCCGGAGAATACTGGCGTGAAGCAGACCGAGAGCGCGCGTATCCAACGGATTTTGTCAATGCTCTGACCGAAGCCGGCTACCTCGCAGCCTTAATTCCCGAAGAGTTTGGCGGCAGCGGATTGGGCATGCGTCCGACGGCCGCCATTATGGAGGAAATTCAGAAATCCGGCTGCAACGGTGCTGGTTGCCATGCTCAGATGTACATCATGGGAACAATCCTGCGTCATGGCAGCGACGAGCAGAAGCAAAAGTATCTTCCGGGTATCGCCAGCGGCGATTTGCGTTTGCAGGCGTTTGGCGTTACCGAGCCCACCAGCGGTACCGATACGTTGAGCCTGAGCACGTCAGCCGTGCTCGACGGGGATCACTATGTGGTCAACGGTCAAAAGGTATGGACGTCGCGCGCCGAACATTCGGACCTGATGTTGTTGTTGGCGCGGACAACGCCCAAAGACAAGGTGCAGAAAAAAGGCGACGGGTTGTCCGTCTTCTTAATAGATATGCGCGAAGCCGTCGGCAATGGGCTTACCATCCGGCCCATCCGTACCATGATCAACCATGCCACCACCGAGGTCTTTTTTGACGATCTGAAAATTCCGGCAGAAAATCTCATCGGAGAAGTGGACAAAGGATTTCGCTACATTCTCGACGGCATGAATGCCGAGCGCGTGTTGATTGCTGCGGAATGCGTTGGCGACGCCCGCTGGTTTATTGAAAAAGCTGTCGGGTACGCCAATGAGCGGGTGGTATTTGGCAATCCCATCGGTAAGAACCAAGGCGTTCAGCACCCCATCGCCAAAGCCTACGCGGCTAGTGAAGCGGCCGATCTGATGGTGCAAAAGGCGGCCACGCTATTCGATCAGGGGCTGTCCATCGGACCCGAAGCCAATATGGCGAAATTGCTGGCTGCCGAAGCATCCTGGGAAGCTGCCAATATGTGTTTGCAAACCCATGGCGGGTTCGGTTTCTCCGAGGAATACGACGTGGAACGGAAATTCCGTGAGACCCGGCTGTACCAGATAGCGCCGATTTCGACGAACCTAATTCTCAGCTATATCGCTGAACATGTTCTCGGATTGCCCCGGTCTTATTGATAAGAGGATTAAGCGACATTGCCCGGTCCTTTAGACGGTATTTTTGTAGTATCCATCGACCAAGCCGTAGCCGCGCCATATACCGCTTCCCGGCTGGCGGAGGCCGGCGCCCGCGTCATTAAGGTGGAGCGAACAGCCGGCGATTTCGCCCGCGATTACGATAGCGTCGCCCACGGCGAAAGCGCCTATTTTGTATGGTTAAACAGGGGCAAGGAATCCATTGCCCTTGATATCAAAGACCCGGACGATCGGGCGCTTCTCGGCCGTATGATCTCGAAGGCCGATATATTTATCCAGAATTTGGCGCCGGGAGCGGCAGAAAGAGCCGGCTTCGGTACCGGAGAACTTCGGAAACGCCATCCGTCTCTCATCACCTGCGATATCAGCGGCTACAACGAGGATGGTGGCTACCGCGATATGAAGGCCTACGATTTGCTGGTTCAGGCGGAATCCGGTTTGACGGCTATAACCGGCGGAGCATCGGAGCCGGGACGCGTCGGTATTTCCATAGTCGATATCGCCACAGGGATGCAGGCCTTTAACGCCATATTACAGGCTCTTTACCAGCGGGAGCGAACCGGCGAAGGGCAGGCGATCAAGATATCGCTGTTCGACACCATTGCCGATTTGATGACCGTACCCTACTTGCACCAGCATTATGGCGGCCAGGCGCCGAAACGGGTCGGGCTCAACCATCCGTCGATCGCGCCCTATGGCGTTTACGGAACGAAGAGTGGTGAAAAAGTCATCATATCCATTCAAAATAATCGGGAATGGGTAAAATTTTGCCGGGAAGTGCTGAAAAAAGAGGGCATGATCGACGATCCCCGGTTTGCCGAAAATGAAAATCGCGTAGCCAACCGGCCGGCTCTTAATGCGGAAATCGATGACGTATTTTCAGCACTGGACCGTAGTGAAGTTACATCGAGCCTGAAGGCGGCAGGCGTCGCCTTTGGGTCTTTAAATTCAGTTGCCGATTTGGAAAATCATTCGGAACTTCGGCTCACGACGGTCGAAACGCCGACGGGGCCGGTTGAGATGCCAGCGCCCCCGGCGCGGGTCTCGGAATCCATGGATCAAACCTTTACCGTGCCCGATCTCGATGAGCACGGCGAAGCTTTACGACGCGAATTTGCCGATCCCAAATAAGGCTAGCTCGGAATAACCGGCAGCAAGAGGTGCGACGGATGTTCTTCGTCGTGGAAGACTTTGTGCAACGTCGTCATTGAACTACCCAGATGCCACGGTGAATGGGTCCGGCCCAACGATTCCGGCGCCAAATCGTAATCCCTGGCCCGTGCGTGGTCCATGCTCGAGATAACGAGTCTTAGCCGATGTCCTGCCTTAAAGATGTTGGACATAGGCGCCAGGGCGATCGAATATTTCTCGATTTTACCGGGTTCCACGGGCTGCGGATTGACGTGGGGATGATAGGGTTCATACGGCTTTGATTTCTCTTCATCCACTTCCCGGTGGGAAGCTTTCAGAAAGCCTTTGGTCAATTCCACCTGTTTGCCGCCCGGTGCAACATCACGGAGCGAAATTATCCAGTTGCCGTCCACCTGATCGATGGAGCCGTACATATAGATCGCCGCCGGACCGGTGATCTCAACGTCATTACTGAATTTCTCGCTCTCATAAAGGACAGAGCTTAACTCCAATGTTTCGTCCGGCGGCTGTTGGACGAACGCGTCCGGTTTGCCCGAAGCTTCCTCAGGCTCCAAGGATAGTTTATTCCAGCGGCGGAGGAAAACTTTAACCCATTCTGTGCGGGTCAGCGGCCATTCTTTTTCTGTCCGCCACTCGCCGGCGCCATTGACGAAGAAACGAATGGGATCTTCATCCATGACACCCGTATCCATACCCTTTAACCAATAGTCATACCAGCGCAGCACTTCCTCGTTATATTCATCTGGCAGCGGGCGAATTTCAACGACCGGCGCGTCGACCTCCAATTTCTTAGGTGCATCAATGCCGTTGTAGTTGTGGAAGGCGCCAACCAGATGCATGTGGGCATAGGCCCACCAGCCGGACCTTGCGTAGAAAGGAATTTTTATTTTGTCGTACATTCGGTTGGGGGAACGTTCCCAGTAATAGGGGCCGTCTTCCGGGTTCGCCAATATGTCAAAGAGGCAGGGCGCTTTGCCCGGATTATCGACATAGGTGAATAATTCCGGATTAATCTGAAGGTCCGGATCAGCTTTAAGTTCGTCGACGAGCTTTCTCAGTTCTTCTTTTGATTTTTCTTTGGCCGTTACCGAGACCGAACTGTCGGCACAAATTCTTTGAATATAAAGGTAGTGGAAAAAGGTCTGGAGAATGCCGCCGTGATGGGTCGATTCCCGGTAAAAATCGGCTGGCGCGTTCCATGGCATGATCGCCTTCAGATGGGGCGGTTGCTGGGCGGCAACGACAAGCTGTACGGTACCGAAATAGGAGATGCCCACCATGCCCACATTGCCGTCGCACCAGGGTTGTTCGGCAATCCACTCGATCAGGTCATAGCCATCCTGGGCTTCCTGCTCGGACATCCAGCCACGATATTCTCCTTCCGACCAGCCAATGCCGCGCACATCGGCGATCACATGGACATAGCCGCGGGACGCTAAATATTCCGGGCTACCGGCTTCGATGGGCGTGTGATGGATGGGAGATTCTTGCGGCTGGGCCGGAATGGTCATGGACTGAATGCCCTTACCGTAGGGGGACATGGCGAGCAGCGCTGGGAATTTACCGCTATCGTCAGGCCTGAAAACGTCGACGGCGACACTTACCTTATCGCGCATGGGAACCATGACGTCCCGTTCGTCGATCATGGTGTATTTTTTTTCTGATGCCGGGATGTCGCCCATAATCTATCTCCTGCCGTTCGACTCGAAATCTAAGGTTTTGCAATCTAGTTGAAGTAGAAATAACCGTCGTGAGCTATTCCTTCAAATGTTGATTATATCAATCAAATATGCATTTTTGTTATGAGAATAAACTTCAAAACGGGTCGCAGCTTTCCCTTCCGGCATATCTCGTTTATAGGAATATTAATTGCGTAATCGCCTGGGGCGGGCTCTATTTAGCCAGAAACTAATTTTCAATCGGATAGTCACATGGATAACCACCGAGACAATTTTATCGAATCCGTCCATCTTTTCGATATCGAATTGGAGGCGGCCCCGAGAATTCCCCTGGGGCAGACGCCGTCGGGTCACCGCTTTCTGATCCCCGTCACCGGCGGCAGCTTTTCCGGTCCAAAAATATCCGGCCGGGCACTCGCCGGCGAGGACAGGATGATGGTCCGCAATGATGGTAGTCATTCCCTGGATGTCCGCCTGACTTTAATGACCAATGACGACCAGCCCATTCTTATGTCTTATACGGGCGCGCGCAACGGCGACCCGGAAGTCATGCGGAAACTTGCCGCTGGCGAAGACGTTGGGGACGCCACTTATTACTTCCGCATCGCCCCGCAGTTTGAAATTAGTTACGAAAGTGAATACGCCTGGCTGAACGGCATTCTTTCCATCGGCTATGGCAAGCGGCTGGAGAAAACCGTGCTGTACTCAATTCACCAAGTTTTGTGATGGAAAAGATTATATATTTGACGTCTTATTTTACGCTCATTGACAGACATGCCAGATCATGTCATTTGATCCTGTAAAGTATCACAGTAACTTTACACTATTAATTGTTCATTGGTGCCAGCCCATTGGAAAATCAGAAATTTTAGAAATTTAAGATGAATTCGAAAGATTGAAGGAAACGACACAATGACCATAGAAGCTCCCTTTTCACGTTGGGAAGAACCGGTGCAAGAAGCCTGGGTGGATTATAACGGCCACCTAAATGTCGCATACTACACACTTATTTTTGATAATGCGGTGGATGTTTTTTACCCGGCATGCGGCCTGGGAGAACCTTACAAAGAAGCGACCGGTCTATCCACTTTTGCCGTCGAATGCCACATCGGGTACCAACGGGAAGGCAGCCTTGGCGATACCGTTAAAGTCACCAGCCAGCTCCTTGGCTACGACGAAAAACGGCTTCATTATTTCCACACCATGTACCATGCCACCGAAGGCTATCAAATGGCGACCCAGGAACAGTTGGCGGTACATGTGGACCTCTCGATCCGGAAAGTCATCCCCTTCACCGAAGGTCCGATGGAAAAGCTCGCCGCCATGTGGGAAGCCCACAAGGACCTGCCCATCCCGCCCCAGGTCGGCAGCACCATGACCATACCGTCTTTGAATAAATAACCGGGAACCGGTTATGAAAGGGACTGCTGTTTCCGCAGCGGTCCCTTTTTTGCCAGAAGCCGAAATCGCTAATTTATTTCGGTGGGTGGTTGTCGCAGGGTTGCTGTTGCCGCTACTGCCAGTGCCGTGCCAGCGGCGGCCAGTAGATAGCTTGAAGAAAAGCCGCCTAAGTTTTCGGCCAGCAGGCCGGCCGCTGCCGGCCCAATGACCTGGCCGATACCAAAAATGAAGGTGAGAGTGCCCAAAACCGCCACGGCGCGTTCAGGGCCCATGTAGTCGCCGGTGGTGGCGGCCATGATGGGTGGAACGCTCCAGGCCGTGATGCCGAACAGGCCAGCGGAAACAGCCATTGCCACACCGCCAAGATCGAAGGCGGCTATGCCATATGCTGCTGTTTGCAGGGCAAAAACCATCATCAATCCGGCGCGGCGTCCAAAGCGGTCCGAAAGGGTGCCGAACAAAGGTCCCGAAACCAAGCTGATGATACCCAGCCAGACCCAGAAGCGCCCCGCCAGCGCTTCGGAATAGCCCCTTTCCTCAACCAGGGTGGTGACAATAAAGGTGGCATAGATCACATAAGTGAGCCCGAAGAGAAAGTAGATGAACCCCAGGTGGGCCAGCAGACGCAGCTGATCGCCATGGCGATCCGTTACTGGTGCGCTCTCCGAGCCCGCGTCATCGGGCGTCGACTCGTTGCCCACGGGTTGTAGCCCCAGGTCCGAGGGCCGCTCACGCAACAGACCGTAGACCAGGGCTGTTGCAGCGAGAGAGGCTACGCCGAGCAGCGTCCAACCCGTACGCCAGCCTTCGGTTCCCAGTTCCGTGTTGATCCAAGGCACCGCGACACCGGAGAAGACCACGCCGACGCCAATGCCGGTAATGATCCAGCCGGCCGCCTTGCCGCGCAGCCTGCGGGTGAACCAGTGGCCGACCAAGCCTAGGGTAGCTACCATGGCGATGCCGCTGCCGACACCAGTGGCCAGGTAGGCGACTAGTACGCTGCTGAATCCCTCGGCCCGTCCAACGGCCAGCATGGTTAATGAAATAGCCAGCAGACCGAGCGAGATGGCCCGGCGCTCGCCCACCAAACGGCAACAGGGACCGATCAGCAGCACCCCTAACATGTAGCCCGTAAAGTTGCCCGTACCGATGAAGCCCATCTCGGCATAGGAGAGCGCGATGTCTTCGCCCATGGACGGCAACAACATTCCGAGCGCCATGCGCCCCAACCCGATGCTGACGAATAGAGACAACAAGCCGGCGAAAACCACCACCCAGCCATAATGTATCAAACGCGGGATCAAAGGCATATAAAGCGGTCTTTCCTTATTTGGGCTTCCTTTTCGCTACAGCGTTAAGGACCGAAAGTCCTACTGGCCAGGAAAATGGTCCCGGTACCTGTGCGCGTTTTCATCGACTTCATGGAAATTAAAATTCAAGAACCCGAAATATAACTGTCTACGGCTCGCGCTAATGACCAGCCTCGATGACTTTGGGAATTTTTAAGTTTAAACCGAATGACTTAATCTTCCACGCTATCGGATAACCCGGGGCGGTCCTCAGCTTGGGTCACCAATACCATGGTGTCTTGGGTTGCCGTTTCCTTATGGGTATCGCCGGCTTCGACGAAATAGCAACCGCCGGCACCGATGCGGACAATTCCGTCCTCTTTGGTCTCGACTTCCATTTCGCCTTCTACCACCATGACTTGGACCCATTTCGGATGAGTGTGCTCCGGCACGTTCATTCCTTTCGGCATGCGAAAAAAAGCTGAGCGGGTATCGTAGTCTCCTTCCCAGACGATACTTTTGCTCATGACTGTTCCACCGCGGACCGGTGCCTGTTCCCAAACCAATTGTTCCTTGGTGAAATATCGGCTCATTGTAAAATTCCTATATTTTTCTATTGCCTAAGCCTGAACCGCTGAATTTTACCGGTAGCGGTCTTAGGTAAGTCCTCGACGAAATGGAACCAGCGGGGATATTTGTAGTGGGCCATGCCCGCCTTGCAATGCTCCAACAAATCCTGCTCCAATTCTTCCCCCGCGTCCTCCGGATTGTTCAGGATGATGTGCGCCTCTGGCTTGATGAGGCCATCGGGGTCGGGGCGGCCGACGACGGCCGCTTCCAACACTTTGTCATGTTCGATTAATCGGGCTTCGATTTCGATGGGCGAACACCAGAGCCCGCCTACTTTCAACATATCGTCACCCCGGCCACCATTGACGTAATAGCCTTCTTCGTCCTGATAATACATATCGCCGGTATTTAGCCAGTTGTCGGCGAGCATGGTGCTGGCTGTCTTTTCCGGGTTGTTCCAGTACTCCTTGGCGGTCGATCCGCCCCGAACGTGCAGGGTGCCGATATCTCCCTGTTCGACTTCGTTGCCGTCTTCGTCGACGATGCGGACTTCATAGCGGTCGACCACCCGGCCCGACGTGCCCGGTTTGTACTCGTCCGGCCGGTTACCGACAAAAATATGGAGGGCTTCGGTAGAGCCCAGGCCATCCACAATCAACGTTCCGGTTTTTTCCTTCCATCGAAGGAGGACATCGCCCGGTAGCGCCTCACCAGCCGACACGCATTGACGGATCGAACTGGTATCCGGCATTTGCTTGTCCATGAAATGCAATTGCTGGGCATAGAGGGTCGGGACCCCGAAAAAAACCGACGGGCGGAATTTTTCAAACATTTCGAAAGTCATGTCCGGGGAGACCTTCTGGTCGCTTAAAATTATGGTCGCACCCACCCACAACGGAAATGTCAATGCGTTGCCGAAGCCATATGAATGAAACATTTTGCTGGCCGAGAAACAGGAATCATCTTCGTGGAGCCCGATCGTATCAACGCCGCTGCATTGACTGGTATAGACCATGGAACGGTGAGGATGAACGACGCCTTTAGGATTCCCCGTCGATCCCGAAGAATAGAGCCAAAAGCAGACGTCATCTTCGGTGGCCGGCGACGGCGCCAAATCAGAAGACGCAATATCGGCTTTTTCACTTAATTGAGAAACGTTTAGGGATTGAGCCGGCGTATGGTCGGCTTGGCCCAACGCTTCTTCAATCGTATCCGAGAATTCGGGACTGAAAATCAACGCTGAGCAGCCGGAATCTTCGATCAGATATTTGTAATCCGATACCCGCATCATGGTGTTAACCGGTACGGGTATTACGCCCGCCTTGATGGCGCCGAAAAATATACCGACAAATTCAGGGCAATCCTTAACCACCATTAAAGCTCGTTGGTCTTTACCGATGCCCAAATCCAGCAGGGCATTGCCATACCGGTTTACGTTTTCTGCTAGCTGGCCATAGGTGACTTCTTCATCAACCGTACGGATGGCGATTTTGTCGGTGCGGCCTTCTTTCAAGTGCCTATCGATAAATGGTACCGCGACGTTGAAAACGGGTGAAAATTTAATGGCGGATGGCGTTTCCGAGTTGTCGAGTGTGACGGTAAAATCTTCCATGATTGGCGTCCCTGGGTATCTTTAAATTTTCCTACGACTATCAAGTAAAACGTCCTATCAAATAGGATACTTACCGATAGATCGATTATCCAATGTTGTTTGGATCAAGCAATTATTCCGAATTGTTAATAGCCCAATATCAATTTGATTTATAGACTTTCCAGAGATATATCACAAGAATATCTCAAAATGAAACAGTGATCTAATCTTTTACCCATATAGCATATCTCTTTTATACGAATTGTAATTGAAGTATAGGTCGCGGTAGGCTCTATTGGGGCGGGAACTAAGGAATAGAGGTTAATATGACCGCAGAAAGAAGACCTTATGTCGGCCGCCCGATGGAACGCGTTGAAGATGCGGCGCTATTGACAGCGAGCGCGAAATTTACCGACGATATTCCGGTCAGAGCCGGCACCTTACATGCAGCATTTCTGCGATCTCCTCATGCTTCCGCTAAAATTAAATCCATTGACGTTAGCGCCGCCAAAACTCAACCCGGCGTCGTCGAAGTGTTGACGGGCGAGGACATCAAAGACATCACGACGGCCTTTATCATGGTTATCAAGGAACCCATGGATCAATGGAGCCTCGCCGTCGAACGTGTTCGATTTGTGGGCGAAGCGGTCGCCGTCGTTATTGCCGATAACCGGTATTTGGCCGAAGATGCGGTGGACCATATCACTGTCGATTACAAAGTCCTTGAACCCGTGATCACCCCTCATGATGCGGCTAGGGAAGGCGCGCCACTCGTCCATCCCGCCTGTGGCACCAATGTTGTGTCGGAACGGACTTTTCATTACGGCGAACCCGATAAGGCATTTGAAGAAGCTGACCATCATGTGAAGCTGGAGATATCCTATCCCCGCAACTCCCACACGCCAATCGAGGGTTATGTGGTGGTCGCGGAATTCGATACCAATGAACAGACCTATGACGTTATGTCCAACTTTCAGGGCCCGTTTACCGTTCATCCGGTGATGGCGCGGGCGCTTAAAGTAGAAGGGTCGAAATTGCGCATGCGGTCGGCGCCCTATTCGGGCGGTGGTTTCGGCGTCAAGCAAGCGATTTTCCCGTATGTGGTTCTCTGTTGTATTGCCGCGAAAATTGTTGGCCGCCCCGTCAAATGGGTGGAGGACCGGCTCGAACATCTCACGGCCGCTATCGCCGCCCCCAACCGGGAAATGATCGTCGAAGCGGCGGCAAACAGTGATGGCCGTATTACGGCACTTCGGTACAATATGCTGGACGATTACGGCGCCTACCTGCGTCCGCCCATGCCCGGACCGCTCTATCGTCAACAGGGCGTTATGACCGGTCCCTATGACATCAAGAACCTAACCCTCGTGAACCGCATGGTGATGACCAACAAGACACCGTCGGGCATGGTCAGAGGATTTGGCGGTCCGCAATCCTTCTACGCATTGGAACGCATTGTCCATCGCGTTGCCGAAGTTACCGGTGTGGATCGGCTCGAGGTCATCAGAAAAAATTTGGTGCCAAAGGATGCTTTCCCGTACCGCTGCACCGCCGGTGCGCTTTTGGATTCTGGCAATTACCAGGAAGTTGTCGATGTTGGTGTCAGAGACGGTAAATTAAAGGAACTGATCGATCGGCGCGACAAGGCGCGGGCTGAAGGCAGGATTTACGGTATCGGGTATGCCGCCGTGTCGGACCCGGCCCATTCCAATATGGGTTACTTATCGACCATCCAGACGGCCGAGGAACGCCATGCGTCTGGCCTCAAGGGCGGCAACGTTTCATACGCCACCGTCAATATGGAGCCTTTGGGAGCCATCAGCGTCACGGCGGATTCACTGCCGCAAGGGCAGGGGCATGCGACCGTCTTGGCGCAGATTGTCGCTGATGAACTGGGCGTGACACCCGATCAAGTCCGGGTGAACACGGAACTCGATACCCACAAGGACCCTTGGTCCATCGCCACCGGCAACTATTCGTGCCGGTTTTCCTCGGCGACGGCCATAGCCTGCCATTTGGCGGCGAAAAAAATACGCGATAAGCTAGCCCGCATTGCGGCGCAAACCCTGAACGTACCGGCGGATGAAATAGATTTCGCCGACAATAAAGTCTTTGCCAGTGCCAACCCCGAGAATTTCCTCAAACTCCACCGGGTGGCGGGTGTCGCGCACTGGCAGCCGGGTGAACTGCCCGACGGAATGGAGCCGGGTATGCGGGCGGTGGGGATTTGGGCGCCGCCGGAACTCGAGCCGCCAACGGACAAGGACGAAATTAACACCTCTCTGACTTATGGTTTTGTTTTCGATTTTTGCGGTATCGAGATCGACCGCGATACGGGGCAGATCAGGATCGACAAGTACGTCACCGTCCACGATTCCGGTAACATTCTCAATCCGCTGATTAAAGACGGACAGACCTACGGCGCCTACGCCTGGGGCGTGGGCGGCG
>CAZNLR010000029.1:29170-60441 GCA_964574215.1 uncultured Rhodospirillaceae bacterium
TTGTCTACGGTGACAACGGCGAGTTCCTGTCGGGAACCTTTGCCGACTATCTGCCGCCGACGGTCTGCGAAGTGCCGGAACCGGAGCTTTATCATGTGTGTACGCCGTCGCCGTTTACGCCACTGGGCGCCAAAGGCGGATCAGAAGGAAATGTTTTGAGTACGCCGGTCTGCCTGGCCAATGCGGTATGCGATGCCCTTGAGTTGAAGGAAATTGATCTGCCTCTGACCCCCAAAAAAATCAGCGCCATCATGCACGGCGAAGAACAACCGCGTCCGGCCAAAAAGGAAGTGCCCGTTGCGGCGCCGGTGAGCGGCAATGCCTTAACTGGAACCGGCAGCCATTCCGTTCCGGCGACTCCGGCTGTCGTTTGGGATACGCTCATCGATCCGGACAAGCTGGCGTCAGTGATTCCCGGTTGCCACGAACTTAAACTGGTTGGCGACAACGAATATGAGGCCGAAGTAACCCTCGGTGTCGGTCCGGTTAGCGGCAAGTTCAAAGCTAAGGTTAAGCTGTCTGAAATGGATGAACCGAACTCGGTCGTGTTGTCTGGTGGATTGGACGGTCCGTTAGGGTCTTCCCGGGGTACAGGTAACGTTAAGCTCGCTGTAGTCGGCGCCGGTACGGAAATCACCTATGACTATGCTGTAGAAATTTCGGGCAAGGTTGCCGCCATCGGCGGACGGGTGCTCGAAGGTTCGACCCGGATGGTCATCAACCAATTCTTTAAACGGCTGACGGCAAAAATTGGCGGTGAAGACGTTCAACCTTCGGGCGGAGACGGCCAATCCTTCTGGCAATGGTTATTGAGCCTGTTGGGAGTCGGCAAATGAAGCCCAAACAGTTTGATTATGTCCAGGCGGAAACCCTAAACGAGGCTCTCGCTACTCTTGCCGAATACCAAGGAAATGCGCGTATCCTGGCTGGCGGTCAGTCTCAGGTCGCCATGATCAATTTCCGCCTCATCGATGCGGAAGTGTTGGTGGATATCAACCGGCTCACGGATTTGGATTACATAAAGATCGACAACGGTGCGTTGGAAGTAGGGGCGGCGACCCGGCAATGCGATCTGAAAGACTGGCCGGACCTTGCGGCCTCAGTGCCGCTTCTGCACGCCGCCATACCTCATGTCGGTCATTTCCAGACCCGCAACCGAGGCACGGTCTGTGGATCGATAGCCCATTCGGACCCGAGCTCCGAATTACCGCTCACGCTAGCGACCCTGGAAGGGGAGGTGGTTCTGCAATCGGCTAAAGGAAAAAGAAATGTCAAAGCTGACGATTTCCAGGTGGGGCTTCTTACCACCGATAAGCGCCCTGACGAGATGGTGACGGCTGTACGGTTTCCTCTAGGCAAAGAAGGATACGGTTACGCCTTCGATGAAATGAATAGGCGCAAAGGCGATCTAGCTGTGGCCAGCTTCGCCGCTGTCGTGTCTGGTGACGCCATCCGATTAGGTGTTGGCGGTGTCGCTGACCGTCCTACAGTTCGAGACTGGAACGGATTGAACGATACGCAACTGGACGATGCTCTCAACGAATTTGCCTGGGACTTGGAAGGCTATGACGATATTCACGCCACCGCCCAGTATCGGCGTGAATTGGTGAGACGGCTCGGCAAGCGCACCATTATGGAAGCAAAAAAATGACCAAATTAAATCGTGAAGAACAACACAAAGTTACCATTACACTCAATGGAAAGCAGGTTAGCGGCTTGGCCGAGCCCCGCATGCTGCTGTCCGACTTTCTGCGCCAGGTGATCGACACCAATTCGGTTCATGTCGGCTGCGAGCATGGGGTGTGCGGCGCCTGCACCGTGCGGCTGGATGGCAGGGCGGTGCGTTCCTGCTTGACCTTTGCCGTGCAGGCCGACGATTGCAACGTTGAGACGGCGGCAAACCTTGCAGATGAAGAGGGTGAGCTTAACCAATTGCAAAAGGCATTCCGCAAACACCACGCCCTCCAATGCGGTTATTGCACGCCGGGTATTTTGATGTCGGTTACTGATTTTCTCGGTCGTAACCCATCCCCGACCGAAGACGAAGTCAAAGATATGCTCAGCGGTCATATTTGCCGCTGCACCGGCTATGTGGGCATGGTGAAAGCGGTTATGGATATTGTGGAAAATAAGAGCGGCTGAAAACCCGCCCCCAAAAAATAATAAAATTTTCTAACGGGAGAGGAACGATGAGTCATCGAAGTTTCCGTGATTTCTTGGCCGTATCCGAACAGCAAGGCCTGTTGCGGCGGGTGCGTAAGCCAGTGGATAAAAGCTGGGAGCCTGCCGCCATGGCCAAATGGGCCTATCAGGCTCTTCCCAACGATAAGCGTTTTGGTCTCCTGTTTGACGATGTCGAAGGTTCAGATTTCCCTCTGGTTATTGGTGCCTTGGGGGCGTCGACCCATTCCTATGCCCTGGGGTTAGGAGTAACGCCCGAGGAAATGGCGGACAAATGGATTAATGCGCTGTTAAATCCCATCGATCCGGTCACCGTCGATTCAGCGCCCTGTCAGGAAATCGTCAAGACGGGTGACAGTGTAAACTTGAACGAGCTGCCAATTCCCTATTGGACACCAGGCAAAGATGCGGCTCCTTATATCACGACCATCACCGTCACCAAGAATGCCGATACGGGACGGCAAAACATGGGCGTCTATCGCACCATGGTAAAAGACAAACATCATGTCCTGGCCAACATGAGCCCGGGCCGGCATGGTTTCATGCAGGCCAGCACCTATCTTGATAAAGGCGAACCGGCGCCCGTCGCCTGGGTCGTTGGAACTGATCCGGCCGTTCACTACGCCACGGTTGCCAATATGCCGTTCGATGTGGAAGAGGTGAATATCGCGGGCGGTCTCAAGGGCGCGCCGGTTGAACTGGTCAAGTGCAAGACCAATGATCTGATGGTGCCGGCCAATGCAGAGATTATCATCGAAGGTGAAGTGTTACCGGGAGAGTTTGGCGATGAAGGGCCATTCGGAGAATTTGCGGGCTACATGGGGCCGGTGGCGCCCAAGCCGAAAGCACGCATCACCGCAATTACTCACCGCAAGGACGCCATCTATTACGGCTATACCAGCCAAATGCCGCCCAGCGAAAGTACCGTTTTGCAAAGCCTCAGCAATGCGCCGTTGATCCTGAAAATTCTGCGGCATGATTTTGCCGAGAGTTCAATCAAGGATGTGTTCATTGATCTGACGTTCGGCGGCTTATTGGCCCACTGCATTGTCGCTATGACTCCCCGGCATGACGGCCACGCCAAGCGGATTGGTAGATTGATAGCCGATATGAGCCCGGTGAAACGGGTGACCATTGTCGATGAGAATATAGACATCCGCGACCCTCTCCATATCGAATGGGCGATGAATTCTCACTACAACCCGGTGCGGGATACGGTCATCATCGACGATGTCTACTTCCCCATGGGCATGGATCCGTCGGTGCGGGTGGATTCAAGCAAGGTCGAGTTCGGAAGTAAGATCGTGGTGGATGCCACTCAGACCATTGACGCCGGTATTATTTCACTGCCCGATCAAGACATTATGGATAAGGCGCTGGAGAGTTGGAAGGAATCCGGCTTACCGGAATTCGACATTCCCAAGCGGGCAAAGCTCAGGATCGAAAGCGCATCCAAAGGAGAATAACATGACGGATCAGACGGTTCTCGTGACCGGTGCAGCCAGCGGTATCGGCCTGGCCTGTGCCCGGATGTTGTTGGAGGAGGGTGCCAATGTTGTCGCCTTTGATATCCAAGGAGACCGAATGAAAGACGAACTGCCAGAGAAAAACACTCATCTGGTAATATGTCCCGGTGACGTCTCGGATACTGAAAACTGCCAAAATGCTGTCCAAACGGCGGTGGCGAAATTTGGCCAACTGGATGCGCTTATTCACTGGGGCGCCGCCCATTCATCGGCTCGCTGGGACGAATTGGAAGCCGACGAATGCAACCGCATTATGGCCGTCAATGTCACCGGCTCGTTCCTGATCACTCAGGCCGCCGCCACTCATATGGTGGAGCAGGGCAAGGGGTCCATTGTCCTTTGCACTTCCACGTCGGTAATCTTTGGGGTCACAGGCGGCCAGGGACAGGGCGGCCCGGCCTATGTAGCCTCCAAGGGCGCGGTGATCGCCTTAACACGCTCATTTGCTCGGGCTTTGGGACCCTCCGGAGTCCGTGTCAATGCCGTTAGCCCCGGTATCACGGAAACGGCGCTGATCAGCGGCTATACCGACGAACAGCGCGCCGCCATGAAGCAGCGCTTCCCCCTTGGCCGATTCGGCTCTCCTGAAGAAATCGCCAATGCCGGTATTTACCTCATTTCCGAAAAGGCGAGTTTCATGACCGGCGAAGTTATGCACGTAAACGGCGGGTCGAACTTCGCTTAATACCCAAACAAATCCCGAGTTGAACAGAAAAGCGGGACTTGCAAGCATCTTGATCCAGAGCAATCCAATCTTGAGGATATCTAATAATACAGGTAGTTTTCATAGAGGATAAAAACATGGCAACATTTCGTTACATCGTTACCGACGTAGAACAAGCAGTCGACTTTTAAACTTCCAAACTCGGTTTTCGTATTGAAAAGAATTTTGCACCTGCCATGGCGATTTTACGGCATGACGATCTTACACTTTGGGTTGCTGGCCCCAAGGCGTCTGCGTCGAGGCCCATGGCAGACGGTTCAAAGCCTGTTCCGGGCGGTTGGAACAGAATTGTCATCCCTGTCGAAGACTTAGCTGAATTTGTCGAGCTGCTTCAGAAAGATGGTGTCAAGTTTCGAAATGAAATAGAGGTCGGCCCTGGTGGAAGCCAAATTCTTTGCGAGGATCCCTCAGGGAATCCGATCGAAATTTTTCAGCCGGCCTGAAGCCCGATGAAAGCTGAGATCAATTCGGTCCAAGCAGGCTTTCAAAATTTTGTACCTGGTGGATTTAAATTAACGAGTCAAAAACAGCGACAATTCCGGCACGTAAGTGACCACCATCAACACACCGATATTAATGATGATAAAGGCAATCAAACCCGGATAGATGCTTTTGAGAGGGGCGTTGAGGACGGCCTGAGCGACGAAGATGTTAAGCCCGAAAGGAGGCGTAAACATGCCGATAGCTAGGTTAACTGTAATAATGATACCGAAATGAATGAGATCGATTCCCATGGCCTGCACCACGGGTGCCAGTAACGGTGTCAGGACCAAAATCGCCGAGTTGGGATCCAGCACACAGCCGACAATCAGCAAAAAAATATTGATGGCCAGCAATATGACCCACGGCTCCGCCTTCATATCGGCGATGAAGGAAGCCACCGATTGGGGAATGCCGTTAACCGTGAGCAGCCAGGAAAAGACGCTGGCCGCAGCGACGATAATCAGTACCTGAGCAGTCAGATAAGCCGCGCTTTGGGCGACTTCCCATATCCCCCGCCAGTCGATGTCCCGGTAGATATAACGGGTTACCAGGATGGCGTAGACACAAGCCACGCCGCCGGATTCGGTGGGGGAGAAGATGCCGGAATAGATGCCGCCCAGGATGATAAAAGGGCTTCCCAACGCCCAGACACCGTCTTTGGTGGTGGAGGCGAGTTTCAACAGGCTGAAGCCCTCGCTTTCTTTGATGCCTTTAACTCGGGCGTAAAAATAAATGTAGACGCCCATGGCAAATGCCATCAACAGGCCGGGCAAGATGCCGGCGATAAACAGTTTGGCGATATCTTCCTCTGCCGATACGCCGTAGAGGATCATGGCGATGGAGGGCGGGATAACGATAGCGATGGCGCCGGACGAGGTAATGACCCCGGAAGAAAATTTCTCGTCGTACCCTTTTTCCCGCAAGGAAGGGTAAAGCAGCCGCCCCACGCCCGCCACCGTCGCTGGGCTGGACCCGGAAATTGCACCGAACACCGTCGACGTGCCGACTGTGGTCAATGGCAGGCTGCCTCGCAACCCGCCCAAAATGGACAGGGCCCAGGCAATTAGCCTTTTGGACATACCGCCGCGCCCCATCAGTTCACCGGCGAAAATGAAGAAGGGCACCGCCATCAGAGAGAAGATACTGACGCCGCCGAACATGTTCTGGTGCATGATGGCGCCGGGGATGTCGCTGAACACCAAAACCACCATCGAGGTGGCTGCCAGAATGACGAAGATGGGTACGCCCAGCACCAAAAGCGCGATGGGCATCAGGACCATGAGCCAAACCATGCTAATCCTCTGCCCCGCTGTTAGTGTCCGGAAGGGTCGATATGCCGGCCAGATGTTTTCTAAACCGGATGAGCGCACCCAAGAGGATCAGGGTAAAGCCGATGGGAATAGCGATGTGGGGAACAACCATGGGCACTTCCGTAGCGATGCTGGTCTGGCCCGTGTCGACAAAGGTCCTAATTACCTCTGATGAATGGATGATCATGAAGACGCATAGAATACAGAGGATCAGAATGGCGATGCCGTTGACGATTTTACCCGGCACGCCTTGCAGGCTGGAAGACAACAGGTCCATCCGCAACTGCCGGCCGTCCCAACTCACCACCGCGCCGCCGAAGAACACCATCCAGACGATTATATAAATGAGAATTTCCTCGGCCCAGATGAAGGGAGCCGAGAAAACGTGGCGGGCAATAACGTTGGCGAAGTTGATGACGATGGCCGCCATCATCAGCGACGCGATCAGCAGCTTGACGATATTAAGAAATCGTCCAAATGCCCTCGCCAGCGGGCCCGTATCTTCAAAATCGTTCACGGTAAAATGGTTCCCCGTGATTACGTTACATGGTTATGAAAATGGGAAACAGTCTTAACCGTTCCCCATTTCCAGATAAGTTACAAATTATTTGTGTTTTTGTACGATGGCGTTGACCTGTTTGAAAAAGCCGGCGAGCGGTGGTTTGCTGTTGATGAACTTGACACCGACGGCATTGGTGACGCTGGAGATTTTTGCCTGTTCGGCAGCCGATAATGCGTTGACGGTTCCGCCGCGTTTTTTCCAGCCGGCCAGGACGCCCGCATTGGCTTTGTTGTTCCAATCAACAACTTCTTTTTCGACTTCGCGGCCCTCCTTAAGCATCAATTTTTTCTGGGCCGGAGAAAGCTTGTTCCAGAACTTCATGCTGACATAGGTCGGTACGGCAAAAAAGTTTAAGCTGGACGTCAGGATATGTTTGGCGACCGTGTCCATTTTCAATTTGCCGAACAATACCGGGATTGAACTCACGCCATCGATCAGGTTCTGTTTGAGACCCGGCACCACTTCGCCCAGCGGCATTGGAACCGGCTTGATGCCGAGCGCTTTCAAGGGCTCGATTTCCAAAGGCGACGCCAGGACACGCATGCGCAGTCCTTTTAGATCGGCCAATTTGGTGACGTGTTTTTTGGTCAGGAACGCCTGTGAGGCCGTGCATGTCAGGCCTATGGCCGTAATACCTTTCGGCTCCATCAAGGGCAGCATTAATTTTCTGAATTCATTGTCACCGAACACGCGCCAGCAATGATCAACGTCTTTAAAGAGGCCTGGCACGCTGAGGACTGAGTTGCGGCGTTCCAAACCGATAAAAAAGGCTGCCGGTGCTACGACTCCTTCGATGGTGCCCAATTGCACGCCTTCAATCATGCGCGGAATTTTACCCAACTGGCTGGCCGGAAATAGTTTAACGGCAATGTCACCGCCGGTCTTTTTTTCGATGCGCGCTTTAAAGCGTTTCATCCATTCGTGCTGAGTATCGTTGATGGTGGGTGTGCCGATTTTCATCGTTAGTTTAGCCGCGTCTACGGGATTATCGACTGATCCAGCCAGAACGAACGGCAGGCTTAAAGCTACAGCGGAAGCCGCTAATTTTAGCGCACGTGTATGTGGAAATTTTCTCATAATAAACTCCCTAGTTGATATCATTGGTGGCTTGTTTGTTGTTATTCTGGGGCAATAATTGCCGTTTTTTGTTGTCAGCTCAAAACGAACGGATTCGCCATCTTTCCAGTGGCGCTGATCCATACGGTTTTGGTTTGCAAATACTCGTCAATGGCTTCCTTGCCGCTTTCCCGGCCGATGCCGCTTTGTTTGTAGCCGCCGAACGGCGCCAGAAAACTGACGGCCCGGTAGGTGTTGACCCATACCATACCCGCTTTGATTTTTTCCGACATGCGGAAAGCGCGTCCGATATCGGTCGTCCAGATACCCGACGCCAGCCCGAACTGAGTGTCATTGGCGATATCGAGGGCGTGATCTTCATCGTCAAAGGGGATGACGCTAAGGACGGGACCGAAAATTTCTTCTTGGGCGATCCGCATGGCGTTGTCGACTTTGGTAAATATCGTCGGCTCTACAAACCAGCCTTTCTTCAAAGCCTCATCTTCGGGCACGCCGCCGCCAAAAGCGCATTCGGCGCCTTCGGATTTAGCAATATCAATATAAGAGAGAATTTTCTCCCGCTGTTGGGTGGTGGTTACAGGGCCGACCTGGGTCGACATCTCCGCCGGATTCCCCATGCGGGCCGTCCCGGCGATGGCGAGCAGTTTGTCCATGACTTCGTCGTGCACGCTGCGTTGAACCAGAAGTCTGGAACCGGCGATGCAGGTTTGGCCCGTGGCGGCAAAAATTCCCGCGACGGCGCCGTTGACGGCACTATCAAGGTCGGCGTCGTCAAAAATAATGTTGGGGGACTTACCGCCCAATTCCAGCGTAACCTTTTTCATGCCTCTGGCCGCTGCCTGATATACGCTTTGACCGGCGACATTGCCGCCGGTGAAGGCGATTTTCGCTACTTTGGGATGATTGGTGAGGGGTTCGCCTGCATCGGCACCGTACCCGGTAATGGTATTGACAACGCCCGCCGGAAACCCGGCCTTCTCGAACAAATCGACAAATTCGAGAGTCGAGGAAGATGTGAATTCCGATGGCTTAATCACCGCCGTATTTCCCGCCGCCAGTGCCGGAGCGAGCTTCCACGCTAGCAATAACAACGGTGAATTCCACGGCGTCAGCATGGCGACGACGCCCAGCGGCTCTCGACGGGTATAGGTAAACATGTCGGGCTTATCGATGGGAATGACACGGCCTTCGATTTTGTCTGCCAGGCCGCCGAAATAGCGGTACCACTCGGGCAAGTATGCCGTCTGTCCGGCCATCTCGGCGATCAGTTTGCCATTGTCGCGGACTTCCGTCTGGGCGAGACTTTCCGCGTTTTCGGCTATAAGGTCGGCCAGACGCAACATAAGGCGCCCGCGGGCCGATGCCGTCATGTTGGGCCAATCGCCGGATGAAAAGGCCGCATGGGCGCTTTCGACAGCGCGGTCCACGTCGTCCGCGTTACCGGCCGGGATGAGGCTCCAAACTTCACCAGTGTAGGGGTTATGGGATTCGATCCATTCGCCTGAAGCCGGATCAACACGTTCACCGTTAATAAGGTTTTGGTAGCGAACCGGCTTCGACATGTATCATTCCCTCTTTGATCTAGATGGTGGAAAACCCCAAGGCTGCTCTAAAACGGTTTTTTAAATGGACGTTGTCCCTGGGCGGAATGGTGCGTACCAGATTTTCTGCTTTGATCATAACCTGTGCGAAGCGTAAACCGGAATCTGTTGCCTGCAATTGGGGTCGAAGGCTACTGACTCCATCCATGTCTTCGATTTTTTCAACGGTTCCAAATTGGCAAGCACGAGCAATGCCGGCTAAATCTATACCGTACGAGCTATGAGCCTTTTGCATTCCCGTTTCACCAAAATGACCGTTATCCAGAACGACGATACTCAAATTATTCGGCTGTTTAGCGCCGATGGTCGAGAGCGCACCCAATCCCATATACATTTCGCCGTCGCCCGTGATCACCACGACTGGCCGGTCCGGCTGAGCCAGGGCTAGACCCAGACCGACCGTCGCGGCGCTTCCCATCGCTCCCCAAAGACAGAAATTGGTATCAACGTCGCCTGCCGCCGTGGCATCGTAGCTCGGCGATCCCAAACCGGTCACCAAAAGCAAATCTCCCCGGTCTTTCAGCAGTTCGGCGACGACGGCGCGGCGGTCCAGATTTCCGATCGATTCAATGCTCATTTTGACCACTCTTTCCGGCCGATCATGCGTTGGGAAATTAAAATCGCCATCGCTTCGTCGCCATTGAAAACCATATCGGTGGCGGCGGACAGCACTTCTGAGATTTCATCCGGTTGGTCCACATAACGGGTCATGACACCCATCATTTCTAGAGACGGAGCGGTCGCATTGGCCATGGCATTTTGCCAAGGATTGAACTCTGCCCAATCGCCCCGCATGGTGACCAGGGTCAAAAATGGAAAACGGCAATTTTTGACCAGCGATAGGGTATTTATGCAATTACCAACCCCGCTGGATTGCATTAGCAAAACACCACGTTCGCCACCGAGCCACGCGCCGGCAAGTACACCTATGCCTTCTTCTTCCGTTGTCAAAACGGTTACTTCCATTCTGGGATCGTCGTGCGCCCGTTCGATCAGTTGGGCATGACCGGTGTCGGGCACGTAGGCGACATGCTTTACCTCTGCGGCTATCAAGGCTTCAAACACCTGGTCCGGCCAAGACTCATGGTTGAAATCATGGCTAGAGGCTTGTTCATTCTTCAGCATTAAAGGACTTCTCCCGCAGTAAAATTCGGGCAATTTTCTTAAACCCAAATTTGTTAATTCTAATAAGAGCTTGCCTCGTCCTATTCTTCAAATACAATTCGTTTAAAAGAGATATGCCATATCGGTAACAGGCAATATGTTTGAGAAAGGGTTGAAAATTGAATCTCAGGCAACTTAGGACTTTGGTTCATATTGGAGAACTGGGAAGTCTAAGCAAAGCTGCGGACCGGCTTCATGTCGCCCAACCGGCACTAAGCAGACAAATCAGAGCTCTTGAGGAGGAACTGGGGACGGCGCTTTTTACCCGCCATGGCCGGGGAATGGTGTTAACCCAAACTGGCGAGCTTCTCCGTGAACGTGCGACCAATATACTCCGGCAGGTCGAGGAAGCCCGCGCCGATGCTATCTCGTCGACCGGCTGGGTGCGTGGAAATGTCGTCATCGGGATGCCGCCGACCGTCGCAGATATTTTAGCGGGGCGTCTCGCCAAGGATATGGTTGATCTATATCCGGATGTTCATGTCCGCTTTACGGCGGGATTTACCAGCCATTTGATCGACTGGTTGCAACGGGGAACAATTGATATTGCTATTTTGTACGATCCAAAGACACCCGGAAATCTGCGCATTCAGCCGCTCTTGCTGGAGGAATTGTTTTTGGTTTCTCCGGCTTCCGCCAAGTTATCGCAGAAAAATGCAGTGCCCTTTAGCAGGTTATCTGAAGAAAAAATGATGCAGCCGCACAGCTTGAGAGAGTTAATCGAGCGCCAAGCTCAAAAAGCGGATTGCGAACTTGAAGTTGTTATGGAGGCAGATGCCCTTGGGGTTTTAAAGGATTTTGTTAAACTGGGCCTGGGCAGTACAATTTTACCGTTGCCCGCCGTCCACAATGAAATTGAGGAAGGAGAACTTTGCGCGGCACCCATCAAAGACCCGCCGTTATCCCGCCGCCTGATTCTAGCGACGCCCACTGACCGCGCTATCTCCAATGCCGTGCTAAGAATATCCGATATCATCCAGGAAGAAGTCGCGGATATGGTCGATACCAACGTTTGGGTCGGCGAACCCCTCTAATCGGGCTCGTCTCCACTTGGCACGACACCCAAATCCTTGAGAGCTTGAGCGACAAAATTTTCCGCGATGACGTCACTCCGCGATATTTTCGGCAATTCGAGGTTGAGTTCGTAGAACAATTCCATCTGGCTTTGCCAGTGCCCGTTGGTGAGTTCCCCATTGACCGCGAAGCCCCCGGAACTTTTTTCCTTTTGCCAAATCTCGTGGATTTCCTCATCGGCAACCTGGACCGATACATGATGGTCATAGACTTTGCGGAAATTTTCATAGTCGTCATTTAAGGCGCGCGATGCCTGGATCATGCCTCGCGTCAAGCGTTGAAGCTCCTCTGGGTGCGCTTCTTCGTAGGTTTCAGTGGTAGCAAGGACGCCATGAGGCTGAACCGGAACAAGTTCCTTCAAGTCGGCAAAGCCGAGCAAAGTATGGAGATTGTTATCGATATCTGCATTCAGCGATGTGGCCTCCTCGACGCGTATGAGTGATACATCAATTGAGTCCGCCAGCAGACGATCAATTCTTTCAGGTGGCGGACCAACGGCTTGCCAATCGATTTCGTCTTCACCGATTTTCAAAGCGCGAACCACCAGCCTTGCCATGTGGTGGCTTAACGCGCCGAAACCATCAAGCGCCCATGACACGCCCTTTAACTGATCAAGGGAGGTAATGCGATCCTGGGTAACTAGATTTTGTGCCAGGGCCCTCGCCATGGATACGATGATGCGGACCGGACTACCTTCTGACCGAAAGCGCAACACGGGACCCAATCCGCCGTACGAAACATCGACAGCATCATCCAAAACCGCCTGCATGGCAGCGACCCCCCCGTGCACGGGAGTCCAGGTTACATCCAGTCCTTCCTCTTCCCAGCACCCAAGGTGCGTGGCGGCGGCGCAGGCCAGGTCGTCAACACCGAAAGTAGGTCCGGATCCTGCTGCTAGGCGTATCGGTAATGATGCTGTCATATTTTCTACCCCGTTTTCTTATGGTGCAATTGTCGTATCCAGATAAATGTGGACCGGATCTCCACCGTCATCGATTTCCCGACCCAAAACGCGAACCGCTTTTTCCGCTTCGCCAATCGGGTAGGAATGGGTGCAAAGAACCTTCAATTCCTGCCAATGGCTTTTGAGAATTTCCACGGCTTTGGCCGTGTCGGACCAATCTGAGGACAGTACACCCAGCATGGATATTTCATTGAAAATCAATTTGTCGGTATAGAAATCATTTAAGGCGTTGTGAGTTTTGACGCCGGCGACAACAAAAGTGCCGCCTTTTCTAATCATCTCGATGCCCTGCACAATTGGCTCGGTGGCGCCTGCCGAAACGTCCAATACCACGTCTACCTTGCGGCCGTCCGTTAATTCGATAACCCGTTCAACCGGATCTTCTTTTTCGACATTGATGGTTGCTGTGGCGCCGAACTGCCGCGCTAATTTCAATCTATTTTCGTCCGCGTTGGTACCGGTGACGATTATGTCCTCGGCGCCCAATTCACGCGCTACGACGACGCTTAGCAATCCTCGTTGACCCGGCCCTTCGATGACGATGGATTGCCCCTTTTTTAAGTTCGGTTTTGCGGCCGCCCAGCGGACAGCGTTGGAAAGCGGATTGAACAGACTCATGGCGTCGGTGGGGATATCGTTCGGTACTTTGTGAAGCCGGGATTTGGGATGAAGATACAGGTGCGACGCGTATCCGCCCCATAGATGCGGGACGCGGTCGAACCCCAAGCGGATACCGTAGCCCATATTTTCGTCGCAAAAGATAGGGCGATCATCCTGGCAGGGGACACAATCGCCGCAGGGTATTGACGTTTCGACGATCACCCGGTCGCCCTCTTTTACGCCCCACCGCTTGGCGGCGTTTTCGCCGACCTTTTCGATCCAGCCCAGGATTTCGTGACCGGGCGTCATCGGCAGTTGGCCATAGACCGTACCGGCAAAATGACCGTCAAACTGTTCGTAGTCAGTGCCGCAGAGTCCCGCTGCTTCCATACGGAGGAGACCTTCTTCCTGCCCAATTTCGGGAATATCTACATCGCGGTAATCGAAGTGCCGTTCTTTGTCCAGGACCGCAGCATATGCTTTTTCAGTCATTCTCTTTGTTCTCCATGAACCCTAAAGCTTTGATAGTAGACCGCTCCGCAACACGTACTTCAATTACATTTCAGACAATTGAGATATAGCAGATTTGAAATAACATTGTTTACCCCGGTCATATAAAACATTTGGCTATCCAAATGAGGGGATCAATTAACAAATCGGCATACTTGATTGATCCAAACAATATTTGAAAGAATAGCCATACGGCGGTATTGATAGCGCCAAGAAAGAATTATTACCTGGATTTTAGGGAGAAATTGAAATGCCAAATCCAAAAGTACATGATGAATTTCACACCATTGACCTGTCGACTGGATGGGAGGTGCCGGAAGGTTATCCGGAAGGTATGAAGCAGAAAATCCTGGCCGGATCCCTGGACGAGGAAAATGGGACCGGAAACAGAACGCGTTTGCTGAAGATCGATGCCGGAACATTTACCACCGAACCTTTTGTCCATGAATATTGGGAAGAGGTTTATATGTTGAGCGGGGACTTGACCGTCGGCAACGATGAAAACGGAGAAGGCGGAGAATCCTTTCCGGCAAATACCTATGCCTGCCGGCCGCCGGGAGCACCGCACGGCCCGTTTAAATCAGAAGGCGGATGTATGATTTACGAAATTCACTATTTCGAAGAAAAATAACGTCGAAATGCGATGAGGGGATCGTAGGTAAATCTTCGATCCCCTTTTTTGCGGTCAATTTCTAAGCCGGAGCGCCGCTGGGCATATTGAAGTTCATCTCCGGTAACTTCTTCATGTATTCGACTACCTCGTCGGTGCCGACAACATCGGCATACTTCGCATTCATGTCACACAAATTGATGGCGTGGGACGCCTGTGACCGATCGAAACAAGCATCTTCGGCCACAGTAACGCGTAGGTTCAGACTAAAAGCATCCAATACCGTAGCCCGTACGCATCCCGACGTCGTCGTTCCGGCAATGATCAGTGAATCGGCGCCAAGGTCATTGATAAAACCCATCATATTGGTGCCGTAAAAAACGCTGGGCTTCAATTTGTAGATGATTATGTCCTGCGGTTCCGGGGCGATTTCGTCGATGATGTCATTGCCTTCCCGGTTGCTGTTTCGCGTATCTGGCGGGGAAGCGTCCTCCGATGATCGCGTATTTTTCCAGGCCCAGCCGCCGCGGTCCCAGCTGTCACTGCGCTGATGGCCGGTAGAATAGATAACCGGAAGCCTTTTGTTCCGGGCGGTGGCGATCAATTCCTGAATGTATGGGATCGCGTCCCACGCTTCTTCACCGCATGAATTTCGGTAGCGTTTGATGGAATCAAGTATGGGTTCCCGTTTGTCACCGCAAAAATTATAATTGACGTCAATAATTAGAAGCGCAGGTCTGCTGCCGAACCCGGCCCGTGCTCCATAACCCGATGTGGCGAAAACCTCTTTGTCGCGATCGGTGAGAAATTGATCCCATATGCGGTTGGCCATATTATCTAAGTTCCAAGTTGGAGAAGTTGTGGTGCACGGTCGATAATTTGTTCGAGAATCCGCTCTGCTTTGTCTCGCTGAGTGAGCACATCCTTTTTCAAGCGTTTAACGAATTTTTCTTGTTTTAAGACTTTCTCGGCATCGTACAGCGTTTTTAGTTCCTGTACGAACACATGCTTGGTGCCGATGGGAAGGAAATCCTTTTCACATATTACAGTCAAGAAACCAAGTGAACCGTCCAGAAGGATTGACCAAATTGCCGCCGTCAGCTCATCGAACTGTTCCGCCAATTCTTCAATTTTTGAACTCTCGCTTTGTTCGATGCGGCGTTCGATAATAATTAGGAAAGACAGACACTCGCCCATCATTTCCCGGAATTTCTGATAGTCTTCGAAGTTGATTTCATCGGGGCGGTTTTTCGGTGCTTGGGAAAGCACCAATAGTTCGGAGACTCGATCTTGCAAAACCTCCAGGAACTGTTTTGCATCCTTGTCTGAATTTTCGTTCATCGGTCTATAATTCCGATCCCAGGAAAACTTCGCCCTATTTAAATACCTTAATACAGCAATGATAAGGCAAGGTTAATTTTACCGGCCGCAATTATTTACATCAGGCACCGTCCATGGTTTTGATTATATTTTTCAGACAGGCCACCACGGCATTGACGGAACTCGGCGTTGTCGTGGAACGTCGATAGGTGACGCCGGCAGGAAAATGCCATAAAGTTCCCTGAATTGGTAACGGAACGAGTCCCATATTCTCGGCGTGTGGACGCAGGGAAAGAGTGGAACTGGTGAGGAAATCCGCTTCCCGCACAGAGGCGAAGGCGGTTTCGAACGAATTGGTTTCCACTGCGATATGTGGTGGACCCAGCCCATTGGCTGAAAAGTAGGAACCAAGCCTGCTCACCGCGACGTAATCTTTCGCCAGCATGACCCAGGAATAATCCATCATTTCTTTGGGATCGATTACATCCCGGCTGGCCAGCGGATGACCGGCGCGGGCAAAAACAGCATGTTCGAAATCGATCAAATGTTCTTTGACCAATTCCGGGTGGTCCGGAAAATCCAGCGCTGAACAGACGATATCCAGATCGCCCTGTAACAGTCCCGGCACCAGCGTATCCAGCACACCGTTTTCCAGGTCGATTTTCAAGCCGGGACTTTGCTCCACCAGGGAAATTGCGACTTTCGGCATGTAGAGAGTAGCGAACACCGGGCTGGTGCCAATTCGGATCGTGCCTTTGTTACCACCTTTCATAGCCTCGATTTCGGCCATGGCGTATTCAAACTCAAGTTCCACCAATTTGCCGCGGCGAGCCAGCACCTGACCATAAGAAGTCGGCACGACGCCCCGCGAATGGCGTTCCAGCAGGCGGACCCCGAGAAATTCCTCTAATTTTCTAATATTTTTGGTCAGGGCCGGTTGGCTTATGTGCAGAGCATTGCTGGCGGCGGTTATATTGCCGTGTTCCACCGCCGCCAAAAACTGACGGATCAAACGGTGATCAATCGGGTAGGCCATATTTAACCTCTATCGATATTCCGCTAAAGCATACTAATACTAAGCTAATAGTCAAAAAATGGCTGTGCAAGCCATTCTTCTTCAATAATTATAACTCGGGGTTATGGTTATAGTGCGATCTAACATTGGACGGGAAGTGAAGTCTAGCCCAATATCGTCTTTCAAACATACATGATTTGAGGGAGAACCACCCATGACGGCCGTTGTCGATCCGTATACCAATTTAGAACTCTATGAGCTCAGTCACGTCTGGGGACATGGAGTGCCGATGCTGCCTGGCCTGGATGATGTGGCGATGTATCGGAACGTTAAGCACGGGACGAACGGTGTTATGACCCACCATTTTAAAACGGTCATGCATACGGGCACCCACATGAACGCTCCCATCCATTTGGTTCAAGGTGGTGTCGGCGCCGCAAATATTCCGTTGGATAGCTTGTTCGGGAATGGAGTGATCTTGTCTTTGCCAAAAGAACAATGGGAACTGGTGACGGCGGAAGATTTGAGTACGGCAAAGCCGGAAATTCAGACCGGCGATTTTGTCGTTATTGTCACCGGGTGGCACCGAAAATATTCCGATAGCCTTGAATATTTCGGCGACTCGCCGGGCTTGTCCAAAGATGCCGCCGAATGGCTGGTGGACAAAGGTGTCAAAATGGTTGCCGTCGATACACCGCAAGTGGATCATCCTTTGGCGACATCTCTCGGCCCCCATCGCAATGGGCCAACCATGAACCGTTTGATCCGTAAATATACGAGCGAAACAGGACGCGATCCAAAAGAGGATCATCCGGATTGGAACGTCGCCCATAAAACAATATTGGCCGCCAATATTCCGACCATCGAGCAAGTCGGCGGCGATGTCGATGATCTGCTGAACAAGCGGGTCACATTATACGCGACGCCCTGGAACTGGGAACATGGTGATGCCTGCCCGGTGCGGTTTGTGGCTATGATCGATCCCACCGGAGAGTGCCGGATTGATTCCGGTGCAGAAGAATAGTCGGCGCTGAGGAAAAGGATAGATACGATGAACGAAACAATTTCTAAAGACGGCGTCAAACTTTACAACCTGAGCCAGCCTTGGGGACACCACATGCCGGAATGGCCCTCGACGCCGGCGATCAATGTGCGGGTGAAGAAATTTCACGCCAAAGACGGCTACTATATGAATGAAGTCGACGCCATTATGCATCGCGGCACGCATATGGATGCGCCGATCCACGTGACCGAAAATACGGCCGATATCATGGGCTATCCGCTGTGGCGCTTTTTTGGCACCGGCGTTGCGGTCTCCATCCCAAAAGGAAAATGGGAAGTGATTACAGCCGAGGATTTGGAAAACGCCCGCCCTAAAATTCAAGAAGGCGATATCGTCATGATCAACACAGGCATGCACCACAAGTTTGCCGATACGGACGAATATTTCGCCTATTCGCCGGGCATATACCGGGAAGGCGCCCAATGGCTGGTGGACAAAAATGTCAAGATGGTCGGCTACGATGTACAGGCCAACGACCATCCCATGGCGACCAAGTTGATTGATCATGGCACCGGTCCGTCACACTCCTATTTGGCGGAGGAATACAAGGAATATACCGGGCGTGATCCGATGGAAGATTTTCCCGATTGGGAAGCGGGCCACAAGACTTTGATGGTGCAGGGCGGTATTCCGGGCATCGAAAATGTCGGTGGTGATCTGGATGCGGTCACGGGAAAACGCTGCACCTTTGCCTGTTTTCCATGGCGTTGGAAAGGCGGCGATGGATGCGCCGTTCGGATTATGGCCGCCGTTGACCCGGATCAGAATTTCAGATTTGGAAATGGCCAGTAAAAACGATTTTGATAATTAGGGGGAAACCATGTCAGAAGAAATCCATGATTTTTTGAAAAATCCACTCAACATGTACGACATTGCCGGGAAAACGGCGATCGTGACCGGGGCGTCGGGCGCCTTCGGCCGTGGTATTGCAATTACTTTGGGTGCTTTGGGCGTCAATTTAATGCTGGTGTCGGGTAATCAGGAAGAACTCGAAAAGGTCGCGGAAGAAGTGCGAAGCGTCGGCGGCAAAGCGGCGACCATGGTTCGTCGCCCAGACAGTCTGGAGGACGCCGAAGCCATCCGTGATGCCGCATTAGAGAATTTTGGCGACATCAAAATGCTGGTTATCGCTTCCGGTCTCAACATTCCGGGCTTCGTTCATGAAATGGAATATGATGATTGGCAAAAGGTGATGGACGCCAATGTGCGGGGCTCCTGGTTCCTGGCCAAAGCGGTTGGCGGCTATTGGATTGAAAACGAGATCAAAGGAAAAATGCTTTTGATGTCGTCAGTACGTGGTCGTCACGGCAATTATTCGGGCTATACCGCCTATTGCACCTCCAAAGGGGCGACGGATTCACTCACCCGCGTGCTGGCCACCGAATGGGGACAATACGGCACAACGGTCAACGCCATTGCGCCAACCGTATTCCGCTCCAATCTGACGGCGTGGATGTATGGAGATGATGAATTGGGTCAGGCGACAAGGGCGCGTTCCTTATCGCGTATTCCTCTCAAGCGTCTGGGTGAGGTGGAAGATTTGACCGGTATGGCGCTTTATCTGCTGTCGCCGGCTTCGGATTTCTGTACCGGGCAGGTTATGTATGTGGATGGCGGCTACACCGCCGGATAAATCCCTTGGCTAATAAATCCATAGCCGTAATCGGCGCGGGGTTGATGGGGCACGGTATCGCTCAGATATTTTGCGCCAACGGTCATGCGGTGGCCCTGCACGATCCTGCCGATGACGTTCTGCAGGCAGCGCCGGAAAAGGTGAGAGAGATATTCGATCTGCTGGGTCAGAACCCGGCGGGCGTCGACCATCTGTCCCTGCATGACAATCTTGATGGCGCCGTTGCCGAAGCCGAGCTGGTTGTCGAAGCCGCGCCGGAAAACCTGTCGCTCAAGCAGAGTATATTCGAGGCGTTGACCGAAGCCACCGGTTCCGACACCATCCTGGCCAGTAATACGTCGGGCATCCCGATCAGCCAGATTGCCGCTACATCGAGCCAGCCTGAGCGCATCGTCGGCACGCATTTTTGGAATCCCCCGCATCTGGTGCCTCTGGTGGAGGTGATCCAGGGTGAAAAGACCGATCCCGCTGTTGTAGAGGAAACCATTCAGCTGTTGCGATCGGTGGGCAAAACGGCCGTTCATGCAAAGAAAGACATTCCTGGATTCATCGGCAACCGGTTGCAACATGCCTTAAAACGCGAAGCCATCGCCCTGGTAGAAAACGGCGTTTGCGACGCGGAGACGGTTGATCTGGTGGTGAAGGAAGGTTTCGGTATGCGCTTGGGGGTTATGGGCCCGTTAGAGAATTCAGACCTCGTTGGCCTCAATCTGACACTGGCTATACACGAAACCTTGCTGGAAGATCTGGACACCTCTGCAGGACCGCAAAAATTGTTGCAGGACAAAGTGGCCGCCGGAGAACTCGGTATGGCGGTGGGGCAGGGATTCCGGTCATGGACACCGGAGGAGGCCGAGGTGCAACGCAATAAGATGCGCGACTATCTGGTGCAGTACGCCCGCCAGAGAATTAAAGACCGGACACCGGATTAGCCAATCAGCGGATTAAATTGAGATAACCCCGCCACTTTTTCCTTTGTTCAAGGAGAAAATGAAGTTCCGGGATGGATATACCCCCCGTCCGGGAAAATATTCTGCGCGCGATCCTCAGGCATTCGGAACCATAGAGGTGTACCATCGCCTTCGCCGTTGCTTCCCTGTATTTGGTCGGAGAGCCGATTAACGCGGCCATTCTTTCTTGAGATGATGGCGGGCCGTTGTAGCGGCGATGGAGATCGTCGAGTTTAAGCGTATCTGAGTATACGGTCATGCTCGTTTCACCCAAACGATCGGCGCGGCCCAAAGAAGTCCGACGTCTTCGATAGGATCGGCGTTGTAAGAAATTAAATTGAAGCGATCCGGGCTCTGGCTGCCCATAAGCCTTTTGACGAACCCTTCACCCTGGTTGGTTTTGACCACGCAGTCCTTGCCAACGCATTCTTCAATATCCTCACCCCGCCGCCTTGAGCACAGTAGATAATCGCCGGGCCGGTACACGGGTCGCATTGACTCGCCCCTGACTTCAATGGCAATGGGATCGGCATCGTCCAGGGCAAATTCGATTTCCTGAATGCCGGCTCCCAAGGGGTTGTCATCGACAGGTAGAAAGCTTTCCCCGGCGGCGACGCGGCCAACCACTGGGATGCGCACGACGGCAGGTCCGAGTTCGAACCGCAACCAGGTTTCAGTAACACCTAACGCATCGGCCAAACGCAACATGGTGTCGCCCCGCGGTTGCGCCACCTTGCCTTGCAAATATTTGTAGACCTTTTGCTCATCGATTCCGGACCGACGGGCAAGTTCCCGCTGTGACCAGCCCTTCCAATGGACGGCGCGCCACAATCTTTTGGACCAATGTTCCATAAAAACCTTTGTGCCACATTTTTTTCAAACAATCAACAGAATTTATACTTGATTATGGGAAATACATTCCATAAATACAACGTACCAATGAATGTTCATGTTATGTTCTAGCATACATAGGAAGTGGGGAGTGAAATGTCAAATAAATGGACTTCAATAATTGTCGCCGACCGAATCACTGAAGCGGCGGAAACGTTGAAAAGATTGCCCAATCATCATCCGGGTCGGAAATATAAAGGCGCCTGGCCCGAATTCGTCCGCACGTCTTTTGCTTACAGTGACGAAGAAACCCACCGCATTGCTGCGGAAGTTTGTCGCCGAGGACCGATCCACCGGTGATATTGCCGAATTGCTCGGTACGACGCCTCAACGGGTGCAGGATAAGCGTATCTATTTAGGCTTAAATCCGAGACGCCCTCACGGAAAGGTGCGAAAATGCCTCATTTGCGGCCAGGAATTCAACAGCGAAGGCTGGCACAACCGTCTGTGCGGTCGATGCAGAAATACCAATTTCTGGCCCTTTTAATGATTTATACAAAAAATTTGGAATAAAATTAAAAAAAAGCTTGCAACCAGAGCAACGTTTCTGCTATAACTTTCTTCATGATCAAGAGAATTGCGCCTTGGCACCGCCGCAGGCGCTTTTTTTTTGGCGAATCCGCAGGTTTCCAAGGAGGTTCGATGGATGGCGAGAAAGGCGGTGGTCAAACATAAGGCCCGAAAGAAAACTGTAACAAAAACGAAAGCTGCCCGAACCGCCGCCAGCAAGCCGTCAACCAAATCCGGAAAGACCAACCAAAGCGGTCCGGGCCAGGATTTAACACCCCTCGATTACATGCTGCGACTGTTGCGGGATGAGGAAACCTCGGTTGAAAACCGCAAATGGGCCGCTTATCACGCGGCGCCGTACTGCCATTCGAAACTGAGCACGGTGGATCATTCCGGCGACGTGACGGTGCGCCATGAGGATGCCCTCAAGGAACTAGAGTGAATTAGGAGAAGGTGTGGACAGTCTCGAATTACAGGAAAAGCTAATCCGTCAAAAACTGAAAAACGATTTTCCCCATTACGCCGAGCGGTGTCTCCGCATCCGCCCCAAATCGGGCCGCATTCAGACGTTTTCCCTTAATCCGGTTCAACAAAAGCTGCATGACATCGCAGAAACGCAGTTGAAGGAAACCAACCGGGTCCGGATATTGGTCCTGAAAGCCCGCCAACCCGGTGTCAGCACCTATGTTGAGGGCCGCTTTTACTGGAAGGCCACCCACAGCCGCGGCGCCCGGGCCTTTATCCTGACCCACAAGGACGACGCCACCGACAATTTGTTCGAGATGGCCAAACGCTTTCATGCCAATTGCCCGCCTGTCGTGAAGCCCCAGACGGCGGCCTCCAACGCCAAGGAACTGAAATTCGGGCTGCTGGATTCATCCTACCGGGTGGGCACGGCCAAGGCGGATGGGGTGGGGCGTTCGGACACCATCCAGTTTTTTCACGGCTCCGAAGTGGCCCATTGGCCCAACGCGGACAAACACGCCGCTGGCGCCCTGCAGGCGGTGCCCGATGTGGACGGCACCGAGATTTGGCTGGAAAGCACGGCCAACGGGGCCAACGGGTTGTTCTACAATATGTGCCTCAAGGCGGAGCAGGGGGACGGGGACTACCGGCTGGTGTTCATCCCCTGGTTCGATCATGCGGAATACAAGAAGATGCCGTCCGACGGCTGGTTGCCGGGCGAAGTATGGCGGGACTACGGGCGTATGTACGGCCTCACAAGGGAACAACTTTATTGGGCTTACGCCAAAAACGTTGACTTGGCGGGCAGTATCGGCGAAAGCCTGGACCGGCCCTGCTGGCTGTTCCGGCAGGAATACCCGGCCACCGCCCAGGACGCCTTTCAGACGTCGGGCGAGAACTCTTTTATTGCCGCCGACCATATCGCCCATGCCATGGAGAACGATTATCCAGAACCGGCATCTGACGTGCCGGTGGTCTTCGGCGTCGATATCGCCCATGGCGGCGGCGACAAGACGCGGATCATCGACCGCTGGGGACGGCGGCTCGGCCATTTGGTCAACGAAACCCTGGACGAAGCCGACGAGATGGTCATCGCCGGCCGTTTGGTGAACCTGATGGACCGCTTCGGTCCCGCCATGGTTTTTGTCGATACCACCGGCGGCTATGGCGCCGGGGTGGTCGACCGGCTGCACGAGCAGGGCTACCGCAATATCCGGGGCGTCAATTTCGGCGCCCGCGCTGCCGACGCGGACCGCTTCGCCAACAAACGCGCCGAGATGTGGGCGAACCTGCGGGACTGGATCAAGGACGGCGCCGATGTGGCGGATGATCCGCTGCTGCGCCGGCACCTGGCCGCCCCCACCGCCAAGCCCGACAGCTCCGGCCGCCTGTTGCTGGAAAAGAAAGAGGACATTCGAAAACGCCTCGGCCTCTCCCCCGACGGCGGCGACGCCGCGGCTCTGACGTTTGCGGAGCCGGTAAGACGGGGCGGCGCCGGCGGGCGGGGGCCGGACAAGGCGGAGTCTGAATATGATTTGATGGGGTTTTAACTATCAAAATTCCCATATTTTCACAGATCACATACCTAGAATTTTAACCGCAAAGGAAATAGCCCATGACCAACTTCTCCCTGAACAGTGGTGTGTCTAAATCGCATAAGTTGGTCGAAGACGACGTGCTGAAAGTAAAACGGGCGCTGCTGAAACTTGGTTACTACCGAATTCCCGACTACGGCCTGACGCCCTATTCGGATGACGCCATGTTCGATGGCGTCAAGCGGTTTCAGAAAGACAATGGCCTGCTTGTCGATGGTGAGATATTGCCGGATTATGACACCGAAACAGCCTTGGCTCAGGCCTTAAGGCAACGGCAGGGAACAGGAACGACGTCCCAATCTGGCAAAGAGGCCGACCGTCTCGCCGCAGCCGGCCGCAATGGCGATACTGAAATTGGGCACCTGACACCGGGTGAAATCGTACTGCCCAAAACACTCCTTACCCCCGACCTTGTGGCAAAGCTGGATCAAGAACTCAGGCGGGCTGGGCTCGACTTAGGGCGGTAAAGGAACATCACTTTGAACCACGATGAGCAACTCATGATCAAAGCCGTCGCCCACGAGGCCGCTCATGAGGCGGTCGCGGAGACCTTGGAGAAACTTGGTGTCGATCTCGATAACCATCTGGAAATGCAGGAAGACTTTGCTTGGATGAGGAGGTGGCGAAAACTATCGGAAAAAGTTGGCAGCCGGGTATTGCTGACGCTGTTGACGCTGGGAACCGTAGGTCTGGCCGGATTGGTTTGGTCACAGATAAGCGGCAAGTAATATTGGATATGGTTCGTCGAATGATCATCGAAGACTACAGTAACGTGGAATCTTGGTCTTGGAGGAACTTTTCCCCCAAGGAACTGGCCTGCCCCTGCTGCCGTGAACTATATGTCGATGAAGACGCCATAGACCGTTTGCAGTACGCCCGGGACGATATCGATAAGCCTATTGTCATAAATTCAGCTCATCGCTGTGGCATTCACAACGCCAGGGTAGGGGGTGCGCCATTGAGCCGCCATAAATCAATTGCCTTTGATTTGCGGTTGAAGGGTCATAACAAAGCGGACTTGTTTCAATCATTGCAAAATGCCGGGTTTACTTCCTTTGGCCTTTACCAGTCATTCATCCACGCTGACACACGTCCCGGCCGGTTGTGGTACGGAATAGGAGCCAGAGAAATATGGATATCATAGACGACATTTTGGGAGCCGGTCTTTCGGTTGCCAGCGGTGGATTGTTTGGCCTGATAGGCTCGGTTATCGGATTGGCCGGCAAATATTTTCAAGAAAAACAACGACAGAACTGGGTAAAAGAAAAGTGGCTGCATGAGACCAAGTTGTTGGAACTGCAAATGCAGGCCAAAGTCGTTGAAACCGAACAGGAACTCGCCATTGTATCTCAAGAAGGGGCTTGGGTGGGGTTGAAAGAAAGTCTTCGTGGTGATCAATCAATCAAAAACGTACACAGGTGGGTCAACGACATTCGTGCTTTGTTTCGCCCGTTTCTGACCGTGCTTCTTTGGGGAATTGCCGCCTGGATTTTCTGGCAGGTTACGAGCGGCGCGTTGGTCGAATGGCTCAAAGACACTGACATTGCCGAGTTAATCCGCTATATGGTTTTTAGTGTTTTCTTTTCAGCTGGTACGGCGACTGTTTGGTGGTATGGGGATCGAGCTCTGAGCCCCCCATCGTTAAAAAATAGATAGAAGCGAAATTAGATTCTCGAAGGAAAATTTCTTGGGATTTTATCAATCAGTTCTTCGACCAATACTATTTAATTTCGACGCTGAATTGGCCCACTATCTGGCAATTTTCGGTCTGAAGTCGGGTTTAGTTCCGCGTCCAAATGACTATCAAGACGAAACTCTAAGGACCAATCTGTGGGGCTTAGACTTTCCCAATCCCATCGGTCTTGCAGCCGGTTTCGATAAGAATGCCGAAGTATTTGAAAGCCTATTGAAATTCGGGTTTGGATTTGTCGAAACGGGAACCGTCACTCCTTTGCCTCAACCGGGCAACCCGAAACCCCGAATGTTCCGACTGGTCGAAGATCAGGCGATCATCAATCGTCTTGGTTTTAACAACAACGGGCTGGATGAATTTTGCCGGCGTTTAAAGGAGTGGCAGGCAAAAGGAGCTGCCGGGATTGTCGGCGCCAACGTGGGTAAAAATAAAACGAGTAAAAACGAAATCGAAGATTTTGTTACCGGTATCTCGAGCCTGTCCGAAACAGCGAGCTATCTGGTAGTCAATGTTTCCTCTCCTAATACACCCGGACTACGCGATTTGCAGGGAAAAGAAAAGCTAACCGGCCTTCTGACGGCCGCCATCAAAGCCAGGAACACCGGTGCGAAGCGAGCACCGTTACTTCTTAAAGTCGCGCCCGATCTATCTGCCGATGACAAAAAGGATATTGCAGAGGTTGCTGTGGAGACCGGTATTGACGGTATTCTTGCGACAAATACGACCGTTTCCCGGCCTGAGAGTTTGCGCAGTAAACATAAATCAGAAACGGGCGGATTAAGCGGAACGCCACTATTTCGTCAATCCAACGATGTACTCAGCGATTTTTACCAATTGACCGATGGAAACATTCCTTTAATCGGAATCGGTGGCGTATCAAATGGTGATGACGCCTATTGCAAAATCAAAGCCGGCGCTTCCCTGGTGCAAATTTACTCTTCGATGATTTATGAGGGGCCGTGGGTTGCCGAAAAAATCAAGAAAGAACTAGCGGCGCATTTGCGGCGCGATGGTTTCAAATCCGTGCAGGACGCTGTCGGCGCCGATCACCGATGAAAAATTATGGTTGAGTAGAAGTTTGTCGCTTAAGGCAAGAACTGTTCTTTGAGAATTCGTTCTTCCAAATTGTGTTCCGGGTCGAATAATAGAGTCGGATACACGTTTTGCTTTTCGCGAACTTCGACCCGCGTAACGTTGCGAATTTCCGTGAAGTCCGCCACGGCGCTAACCGGTCTCAATTCAGGGTCAATAATTTCAAATGTTATGACGGTATTTTGAGGCAAGAGCGCACCGCGCCATCGCCTTGGACGAAAGGCGCTAATGGGTGTCAATGCCAATAGTCCTGTGCCCAAAGGAATTATTGGTCCATAAGCGGATAAATTGTAAGCCGTGCTTCCCGCCGACGTAGATATCAGCACACCGTCACAAATCAGCTCCTCCATCCTAGCAACATCGTCGATGTGGATTTTTATTTTTGCTGCCAAGCGTAGTTCCCGCAGCAATGATACCTCGTTAATGGCGAGTGCCGTATGCTCCTCTCCGTCCAACGTCGTCGCGGTCATACTTAACGGATGCAGGTCAATTGGATCGGCTTTTTCAAGACGTTCCAACAACCCGTCTTTTCGGAATTCATTCATCAAAAAGCCAACCGAACCCAAATTCATTCCGAATATCGGTTTGTGGGACTCCATGAATTTATGCGCCGTGCCCAACATAAAGCCATCGCCGCCAAGAGCGACAATGATATCGGCTTGATCAGGAGGTACACTGTCATACAGCGCCTTTAATTCTGACTCGGCTTTTTGGGCGGTGTTGTGTCCATCCGCCAAGATTGCAACTGTTTTGAATTCCATCCGCTTCGATCTCAGCTCTCGACTTTATATCAGAGCGGAGTATAGCGATGCCGTCCGTTTCCGCCACCCCGGCGTAAGATCGGCGACAATATTATTTATTTGAATATTGAGTTCTGATCAGCCGCCGGTGACACTCATATGACGGGATACAGCAGGTTTTGCGTTTGCACGGTCGATGACGAAATCGTGGCCTTTAGGTTTTCTGGCAATGGCTTCATCAATGGCATCCATTAATTTCTCATCCCCTTCACTCATTCGAAGCGGCGTGCGGAGGTCTTTCCAATCGTCCTGACCCAGGCACATGAACAGTTGACCGGTACAGGTCAGGCGTACGCGGTTGCAACTCTCACAAAAATTATGGCTGAGCGGCGAAATAAAGCCGATGCGTTTGCCGGTTTGCTTGACCGTAAGATAATCAGCCGGTCCACCGGTCCGATAGGCCGTACCTTCAAGGGTCCAGTTTTCCTCTATCCTTTTCCTGACATTCGATAAAGGCAAGTAACGGTCCGTTCGATCTTCCTCGATCTCACCCATCGGCATGGTTTCAATAAATGTCAGATCAAATCCTTCCTTACCGCACCATTCGATTAATGTATCTATCTCTTCTTCGTTAAAATCTTTCAACGCGACGGCGTTAATTTTAACTTCGAGCCCTGCTTTTTTTGATTCCTCCAACCCTTCCAACACTGTCGACAATTTCCCCCACCGCGTGATCGATGCGAACTTGCTTTCGTCCAAGGAATCGAGAGACACGTTTATGCGGCGAATTCCGCATTCATACAGCTCTGAAGCATATTTCGCCAATTGACTGCCGTTGGTCGTCAGAGTCAGTTCGTTCAAATCCCCTGATTTGACTTGCTTACCCAGGCTTCGGATAAAACTCATAATATTTCGCCGCACCAAGGGTTCTCCGCCCGTCAGTCTTATTTTGTCAACGCCTCGACGGATAAAGGCGTTGCATATCCTATCTAATTCCTCGAGGGAGAGCAGATCCGATTTGGGCAGAAAACTCATATCCTCCGCCATACAATAGTGGCAGCGGAAATTGCATCTGTCGGTAACCGATACTCGAAGGTAGGAAACTTCTCGTCCAAATGGGTCTATGAGACCTGACATAGTTTATTCTATTCCTTAAAATTTTTTACCGACCGTTAAGCACGACGGTATATAGCGCCGTCTATAAAATAGCGCCAATTTTCAGATTTGTCATGCACAGTGTTTGGAAAGTTTATAAAGGGCGCAGAGAGTCAGTCATGGAAGCCGGTAAATATTCCAAGGCAAAATATTGAATCTAAACCAAATTTATTACGCGGCGATTTTTTTTCCGACCTTGTGCGCAGGCATTTTTCTACCAAGGTACTGCCGCAGTGTTTTCGTCAAATTGTCGGTCTCATCCTTGGCCATGCCATAAAGCAAAGCGGTGCGTTCCTTATCCGAACAGTGTTCAGCTTCTTCGATCAGTCGAGCGAGAAATTCACATTGCCTGGTTGCTGTTTTTATACATTCCGGTGTAGACATTCCACACTTCCAATATTTCCTATTGAGAAATATTAGAATAGGCCCATTTAGTTACAACTGTATTAACGATTAAACGGTAATTCGAATGGATGAGTATAGAAGACTTAGCGACAAGATAATTCTGGCCCACGAGCAGGCGTGCGAAGAAGGAAAAGCTGCTGCTGCTGCACTATTGCTGCAAGCTCTCGAAGTTGACCTCTCTTCAATCGGGGGGGCAAAAGAGGAGCATCGGGAAGCGATGGAAATGCTGGAAGCCGCCTTTGACCGACATGAAAAATTGATGTCAAATCAATAGTTCTTTTGGACGTTTTCAAATAACGGTTCTTTTCGGTATGCTGCCCGTCGGAGACATTTATGAACGATCCGCGGGAATTCTTAATAAAGCCCAAACCGGATGATCCCAATCTGACGGCTAAGGTTGAAGGCGTCGATCATCAGGGAAAAATGGTTACGGCGTCCGTTACAGTTGAGCGGCCATTGACGTTATTTCTCAACGGTCAGGAAATCGTCACCATGATGACCATTGGTGACTACCCTGAATATCTCGCAATTGGATATTTGATCAACCAAAATATGCTGTCAGCTGAAGATACGATTTCTGCCGTTGATTATGATGAAGACTTGGAGACAATTGTCGTCAGGACTGACCGGGAAACAAATTTTGAGGATAAGCTTCGAAAAAAAACCCTGACATCGGGTTGCGCTCAAGGAACAGCATTCGGCGATTTGATGGAGAACTTTGAAGACGTTGCTTTGTCGAGAGACGTCAAAATAAAAACTTCCGAGTTGTACAAATTGCTCCACTCAATCAATACAGCGCCAAGTTTGTATCTGGAAGCCGGTGCCATCCATGGATGCGTTTTATGCCAAGGTGACAGCCCGCTCATTTATATGGAGGATGTGGGTCGTCATAATGCCGTGGATAAAATTGCTGGCTTAATGTTTCAAGAAGAAATAACCGGCGACGACAAGATTTTTTACACCACCGGCCGGCTGACCAGTGAAATGGTAATCAAGACAGTCCAGATGGGAATTCCGATCTTGGTATCCCGGTCAGGATTTACCGCCTGGGGTGTCGAGTTGGCTAAGGAGGCAGATTTAACCCTCATTGGTCGGGCTCGGGGAAAACGATTCTTGGCTCTTTCGGCGCCCCACCGGATTGAATATGACGACCCGGTCGAAGGTAATCTGGAAGAGCCTGAAAATAACGCGCGCAAAGGCGCTGGTTAAACATGCCCGATCTGGAAAATGTTACGGGCGTCATATTGGCCGGCGGTAAATCCCGCCGCTTTGGTGATGGGGACAAATTTCTCAACAAATTGAAGGGGCGCCCCTTGCTGGAATGGGTAATCGAACGGGTCCGACCGCAAGTCACCCAAACTATTTTGAATACTAATAGCGAGCCTGACAATTTCGAATCCTACGGCATGCCAGTTGTCGCCGATGTTATTGAGGGATTTGCCGGACCATTAGCTGGAATTCTGACAGGTATGGAATGGGTAGGAGCCAATAACGAGGGATGTAACTGGATCGCTACGTTTCCTGCCGACGCGCCGTTTGTACCAGCTGATCTGGTGGCGCGCATGTTAGATAGGGCGGCAATCGACGATGCCGAGATCGTCTGCGCCGTATCTGACGGCCGTGCTCATCCCGTTTGTGCTCTATGGCAGGTGAACTTAGCATCTTCATTGCGACAGGCCATGGAGGAAGAGGGAATGCGGAAAACCGACTTGTGGACATCGCGATTCAAACTATCCGGCATTGAATTTCCTATTGAGCCCTATGATCCCTTCTACAACATTAACCGTCGGGATGATTTAGAAGAGGCAGAGCGAATTGCCTCTCTTCTTGCGGATTAATTTGCTTATTCTTTTTCTAACGTAACAAAACGTCCATGCTTTTTCAGTGCCCGAACGGCGCCGCCTTGGGCAGTAACAATGCTCGCTCCGCCGACATCCGTAATCACCATACCGGCCAGTATACTAACGCCAAGCTGGTAGAGCGGCGGCGCTAGCGGGGTACTCGGTCCGACCAATGCAATTGGTACGCCTCGAGCCAGCTTAAGCAGACGCCCGGCACTGCCGTTGACCAAGGAGGCGGCCGTCAAAATGACCCCGGCGCTTTCCGGCAGCAATCGGTCTGCGTATTGCTCACTGAACTCTCCTTCTCGAGGATCACGCTCGACAATTCGTAGGTCCTTAATACGTTCTTCCAGCGCCGGAAACCTGCCGACCACCGTCACTGGTCCATCGACATTTTCGAAGGCGTCCAGGCCATTGGAATCCGATCCAGTTAAATCAAAGGAATTGTAATGTGCGTTAATTGCCGCCATGCCGATGGCCGCTTCCAACGGATTTTCAGAACCGATTAGGTCGGCTG
>CAZNLR010000029.1:60457-61091 GCA_964574215.1 uncultured Rhodospirillaceae bacterium
TCTCCCGCAAGGTCGGGTCGGTCAGGCTTCCTGCGTTTGAAATGGGTTGGCAGCCGGTGGCGTCCCGCTGCGGTGTGTGAGCCAGACCGCACCCCGTTTCGCCCTCGACCAAAGTCCAGTTCACGCCGACGACGACGCGCTTAATCCTTTGATCATCGACCTCGGACAACAATGCATCGTATAATTCAGTATTATCATTCATGGTTTATTTTTCAGTTATCATTTGGTTTTGACAATACTCAAGTTAAGCATATGGGAAAAGTTAAGAAACTGGCGCCGAGGCTGCGAATATTATTTGGTGAAGCGACGGCGCTTGGTCCCGGCAAGGTGGAACTGATCGAAGCAATAGAACGGTCAGGATCTATATCCGGCGCTGCCAAGCAAATGGGCATGTCCTACCGACGGGCATGGAATCTTGTCGACAGCATAAACCACGATTTTAAGGAGCCGATTATTCAAACCAATGCCGGTGGCAAGGGCGGCGGCGGTGCCACTATATCCGTCATCGGCCAGGAAATCCTTTTGCGCTATCGGGCGATTGAAGACAAAGCGATGGCGAGCGTCGAAAAAGAAGTCGCAACTTTTGGTCGTTATTTGGATCAGAAATCCAAGTCAAAATCCTAACTTAAATTTT
>CAZNLR010000030.1:0-60625 GCA_964574215.1 uncultured Rhodospirillaceae bacterium
CTCATCCTGCAACTGACCGAGGGCGTCGTGTAGATCCCGTATCATTAGGGCGCCGTTCTGGTTCGCCTCTGTGCCATGCCGGTTCTCGTGGGCCTCGTCCATCACCGTCGTCGAAATTCGTCTGCTGCTGGTCCTCAAATCCTGGCGGTGCACGTTGTGAAGGATGGTGAAAAGCCAAGAGCGCATATTTGTGCCGGATTGAAACTGGTGCAGTTTCGGCAGCGCTTTCTGAACGCAATCCTGAACCAGATCATCGGCGGCTGTGACATCCCGCTTCAACGCGCGGGCGAAACGCATCAAATGCGGTAATTCTTGAACTAAGGCCTGTTTTTTATCCATTTAGCCACCGGCATTTTCCGAAGACCGAAGAGCAAATTCCAATTCGCTCTCCGGTGCTTTGGTCAAAGGTAAACACTACTTTTTCATCGTGTCCATTTTTTTCATGGTGTCTTTTTTCATGGAATCTGAATTCATCGAATCTTTTTTCATACCGCTGGACATGTGGGCATCCTTTTTCTTGCCGTCGCCTTTGGACATCATTTCGTCCTTTTTGGCCATGGCATCCTTTTTCATGGTATCGCCTTTGGTCATCATGGCGTCTTTTTTCATGTCCCCGGCATAAACGCCACCGGAAAAAACGAAAAGCGACACCAAAGCAACGGATAGTAATTTAAACATTATAACCATCTCCTGTTCGTTGAGCATGCTGACGCGAAATGCGGCAGTCAGGAGATAAACGCCACACAGCAGAAATTATTCCATTGAGTTGGAAAAAATCAATCGATCCGAATTAGGTGCGGCAACCAAAGGGTTAGAATCGGGAACCACAGGATAAAGGCGACGCGGACGCCGTCAGAAATAAAGAATGGGATGACGCCCTTGAAAGTTTCGATCATCGGCACATCCTTGGCCATGGAATTGATGACGAATACGTTCAATCCAACGGGTGGCGTTATTAATCCGACCTCGACGACAATCAGGGTGATGATGCCGAACCAGAGTTTCAGATCATCCGGACCCAGGCCGAAATCCAATCCGGCGATGATCGGCCAGAAGATCGGCACCGTCAGCAGGATCATGGACAAAGAATCCATAACAAAACCCAGCAGAATATAAAGGAAGATCATCGCCAGCAAGATCGAGAAGGGCGGTAACCCGGACTCTTTGAAAAATTCTGCTGCTAGTATGGGCAGTTCGGAAAAACCCAGAAAGGCGTTGAAGATACCTGCGCCCAAAAGGATGAGAAATATCATTCCCGTTGTGTTGGCGGTGCCCAAAATGGCCTCGATTGTTCCCTTGAGGCGCATGCCGCCGCGGGTAACGGCGATCAGGAAGGTACCGACAGCACCGACGCCGGCTCCCTCGGTCGGCGTGAAGATACCGATATAAATACCGCCCATGACCAATAGAAAAATAAGCAGAACCGGCCAGATATCCAGGAGTGCTTCCCATTTTTCGGCCCGCTCGGCGCGCTTGCCGGCGGGGCCGGCTTTTGGATTGATTCTGACGACAATGGCGATAGCGAGGATATAGCCCAAGGCGGCCAGAATGCCCGGAATAAAAGCCGCCTGAAAAAGCGTCGCGATATTTGCTTCAACCATGATGGCGTAAATAATGAGGACGATTGACGGCGGGATCAGAATGCCGAGGGTGCCGCCCGCCGCCAAAGCGCCGGTGGCTAATGATCCCGCATAGTTATAACGCTTGAGTTCAGGAAGGGCGACTTGGCCCATTATGGCGGCGGTGGCCAAGGAGGAACCGCTGATGGAAGCGAAGCCGGCGCAACCTCCGATAGCGGCCATAGCTACCCCGCCCCGATGATGGCCAAGCCATACATTGGCTGCCCGAAACAGCGCCTGACTGAGACCGGCCTTAGAGGCGAATTGCCCCATCATGATAAACAGCGGCGCGACGGACAGGTCAAAGCTGGTGAATTGCCAGTACATCTGAGTTTTTAAAAAACTCATCAGCGGAAGCCAACCGGCGATCGACACATAACCGATCATACCGGTCGCCAGCATCGCCACACCGATGGGGATGCGGATGGCCAGCATTATCAATAAGCCGGCAAAGCCGATGATTCCGATTTCAAAACCAGTCATTAAATTATGATCCGCCGCCTGTTAATCGTGTACTGAACCGGCCCTGGTTTCGGAAAAATAATTTACCAGGGTGTACAGGGTGACGACCAGCAAGAGCGCCATGCAAGCGACGCCATAGGGAAAAGAATACCAACGCGGGATAGCCAACGTTCCCGTCGTTTCTGCAAATTCGTACATTTCAAAAGCGCCGTGAGAGAGCCGCCAGGTCAATATTCCGCCGACAATCAAATATATTAATGCGCCAAGCACATCGCAGCCTGATTTGACGCGTTCGGGCGCCCAAGTCAGAAAAAAGTCAACGATGACATTGCCGCGCATGAGTTGGCAAAAGGGCAGGAAGGCGAAAACGGCGGTGCTGGTGCCTATTTCAATAAGCTCAACATCACCGGGGACCGGCATGGATAACGCCGCCCTTCCGGTAACGCTGATGGTGGTCATGACAGCTACCGCGCCAACGACCAAGCCGCCAAAAATAGCAAGTGCGGCGGTAAGGTTATAAAGAATCCGGCCCACCTTGTCGGTGGGCCGGACAAAGGTATCTAAGCCTTCACTCAAAATACTGAGTCCTTACAAGTTAATGTGATCACGAAAACTTTTGCTATTTGGAGTATTTCGCGATCATGGCGCGTGCATCCGAAAGCAGAGCCGGACCATTGTGCCCCAACTTGCTCATTTCCCGGTACCAGCGTTCAATCACCGGCGCCGCAGCAACTTTAACCTTGGCGGTTTCCGCCGGGCTCAATTTGGAGAATTTATTCTTGGATTTTGAACGCATGACTTTTTCGCCTGGCTTTTCAATCGCCATCCAGTTTTCACCCGCTGAGCGTGCGATATTGCGGCCCGAATTGGCATCGATGATTTTTTTCAAATCAGGGGGCAATTTAGAGTAGCTTCTCTTATTCATCAGGAACGAGAAAACGGCCGTGCCGAGACGCGGTTGATCGCCGGACAATTCCGTAAAGTAGTTGACCAGTTCATGCATTTTAACCGCCGGTGCAATTTCGAATGGCAGGATTGAACCGTCGATAACGCCCTTGGAGAGCATCGGAGGTATCCGGCCCAACGGTGTTGCAATACCGGCAGCGCCCAAGGCCTGGATCAGCCAGACACCGGTACGCGAGTGGGCACGCAGTTTCATGCCCTTGAGGTCCGCCATGGCATTGACGGGGCCTTTGGTCATAAACATGGCGCCGGCGTGAGAGTGCAGAAGAAGGATTTTGTAATCCTTGAATTCGTCCCCAAGATGTTTTTCTTGATAGTCCTGCAAAGCCAGTGTCGTGGAAACGGAATTACGATGGACAAACGGCAATTCGAAAACTTCGACTTTGGGTGCGCGTCCGGCGGTAAAACCGGTCAGCGTCCAAACGATATCAACCACGCCGTCTTTGACTTGTCCCAGAAGTTGCGGCGGTTTGCCGCCCAATTGCATGGCCCAGAAGGGCTGTACTTTGATGCGGCCGTTCGAAGCTTTACCGATTTTTTTCGCCCAAGGGGCCAGGAAAGTTTTACCCGGATTGGCGACCGGCGGAATAAACGTATGCATACGCAGCGTAACTTCGGCTGATTGCGCCGGCGTCGAAGCCGAGAACGCTGCCACCGAGCACGCGGCTAATGTTGACAACAGGGCTTTCTTCATTGTGATGTCTCCCATAGATGTTGTTGTTTATTTTAAAAACTTGGTTGGAAAATTTTCTAAAACTTAACCTGAATTACCTTGTTAAAAGGCATTTCACATTCGCGTGATTGTCCAACATTGGCAAGCTAACAAAGCTAGCTCCTTATCACAACAATATTGATTAAGTCAGCAAAAAGGATACCGCGACGACGGCACCGATGACGCCGGCAAGGTCGGCGCTCAATCCGGCAATCAGCGCATGCCGAATCCGGCGCACCTGGACAGCGCCGAAATAGACCGCCAACACGTAAAAGGTGGTTTCGGTCGATCCTTGGAGCGTCGAGACGAGATAACCGGTATAGCTGTCGGGACCGATGGCGGGATCATTGATCAATGACGCCAATATTCCGTAAGCGCCGGAACCGGAGAGCGGCCGGAGCAACGCCATTGGCAACGCTTCGGCGGGCATGCCGACCGGCGACGTGACGACGGACAGAGGATCGATTAACAGAGTCATGGCGCCGCTCGACCTGAACATACCGACGGCAACCAATATGGCGACCAAATAAGGAATAATGCGCAACGCCACCAGAAAACCTTCTTTGGCGCCCTCGACAAATGATTCATATACCCGGACGCGTCTGGCGACACCAAAACCGAGCAGGGCGACCATCAGGCCCGGGATTATCCATGGTGCTATTTGACGGCCGAATACGACGGTCAACGGAATGAGCGCCAGGATGCCCGCCAAAACCAAAAAGGATATCCAGGCAGGGTAAGCTGCGTCGGCGCCGCTGGTATCCAATTCTTCTACGGTAGAAGACGGACTACCATCATCGAATTCCAAAATATCTGCTGCCGGGTCAATTTCGGGGCCATCACCGGACGGTGCAGCCGCCTCACCAAACCAATAGCGCTGACAGATTTTGGCGACGATAATGGCGATGGTGGTGGAGCAGATAGTGGCGAACAGGGTGGTCGGGACGATTCCCGCCGGATCCTGGGATCCCGCTGCGGCGCGGAGGGCGATAACGCCGGTGGGCAACAATGTAACGCTTGATGTATTGATGGCCAGAAACAATACCATGGCGTTGGACGCCGTCCCCTTGGTATCGTTCAGCTTGTCCAGTTCCTGCATGGCTCTGATGCCGAAAGGCGTCGCCGCATTGCCGAGCCCGAGCGCGTTGGCCGACATGTTCAGGATCATGGCGCCCATGGCGGGGTGTTCGGGCGGAACGTCGGGAAATAGTTTTTGCATCAGGGGCCGGACAAGCCGGGCGATGATCACCAGCAAGCCGCCTTCTTCGGCAACTTTCATCAGACCCAGAAATAAAGCCATAACGCCGACCAGCCCGATGGCCAAGGTGACGGAGGCTTCCGCCGAATCGATCATCGCTGCGGCCAGCATTTCCATCGGGGACCTTACATCGGCGGTTGGCGTCCAGAATATCTGCCTGAATCCCGCGACGCCAAAAGCGATTAGAACAATAGCGAAAAAAATTCCGTTCATGGAAAGGGATCCCTCATAGAACCGTAAGAATGGAAATTGCTGATATTAAGACGAATTGGCTTTGGCCAGGCACTGTATGACGTCGACCCTTTTGGAAACTTTATCGATATATGATTTCAGTTCCGGGCCTTTCAAAACGATGCCTCCCGATGCTATGGCGCTGGATTTTCTTTTTTGAATATCTTCGAGTTTAGCCAACCTCGATTTCCAATTTTTTATATAAGGTTGCCAGTCACCTTTGAATTTACGTTTCACATAAGCAACGACGCTGGCGTGGGATTTGTTGGCCCACCATTTGACGTCGGGGATCGGTTCGCATTGGCCGGCGGCGGCCGTCTTGTCGGGCGTCGTTTCGGGCGATTGCATTGGCGCCGGTTTATTTTCGGGTGGCGGCGGTTTCACAATCGCAGCCGGTGGTTGCCGTTGTGGCTTGGGACTTGTTTGGTTTTCGGCCGATTTGGATTGCGCCGGAACAACTGGGGCGCCGGATTTTGAAATTCCAAAATACCAGCCCGCGCCGCCGGCTAAGGCAATCAAAATAACCACGCCAACGGCCATCGCAATATAATTAGTTTGGCCTGAAGCGGAGGTTTCCTTTCCGGTCAAAATCGGGGATTTCGCATCTGCCATTTGCAGAAGATTTCGGATACGCAGCAACAATTCCTGAGGATCGAAAGGCTTGGTGACGTAATCGATAGCGCCCAGATCGAGAGCCGTCAGCCGGTCGTTAATTCCTTTCCTGGCCGATGCAATGATAATCGGTGTTTTATACTGCTCTCGTATTTCATGGGCGAAATCCAGCCCGTCCCCATCCGGCAGGTTAAGGTCGAGAACGATGAGATCGATGCTTTCTCTTCCTAGAATTTCAAACAGAGCACGCCCGGTTTCGACGCCGGACACCTTGAAACCGTTGCTCTCCAGATGAAGAGAAACAAATGAGCGTATCATTTCATCGTCTTCAACGACGAGAATATGACGTTTGGAAGGTTCAGTCATTATTCCCCCTCAGGAATCCAATGAACTGATCGCACCATAACGGTAAAAGGTTAACCGCTCATCAATTGGCTTAAATCTAAACCAATCTTATACCTCTGATGCCGATAAAGTTATAGAGATCAAATCATTCTATAATCGTAAAAATTGGTTGAAATTCTAGGTCGGATTGACCACGTAGAAATGAACCAAAAAACCTTTGTTTCTAAACAAGTAATTTAAATTATTACGATATTTCGTGGGTCTGAAAATCGTGAGAAATATTTACCTTCCAGCAATTGTCGCCGTTGCGATAATCAGCATGGCTTTTTTTTGGATTGGGAAATTAGAATATTCCGAAATTCAAATGCTGGCGGGTGCCGTCACGCTCTTTGCAATCGTTAGCGCGATCGCATTTTCATTGAGTTTGAACAAGAAGGATAAAATTGAAATTGAGGTTGAGCGTGACGTCTACGAACAGGCCCTCAAGCACAGTGAAAAGAGATTCAAAGATTTTGCCCAGTCGGTCGCGGACCGGTTCTGGGAGACCGACGAACACTATCGGTACACTTATGTCTCGCTGGGTGGAAACAGTACGGTCTTGCTCGACCCTAAAGAAATGATCGGTAAAACCCGTTGGGAAATTTCTTCTTCCGGCGACGACGAGGTCTTTTGGGAGGCCTATAGGGCAAAGCTGGCTGAACATAAGCCGTTCCGAAATTTAAGACACACGCGGAGAAATTCGAAGGGCCAAACCCTGTACTTCTGCACATCAGGTGTGCCTTTGTTCGATGATCAGGGAAATTTTAAGGGATATCGCGGTGCCACCATTGACGAGACGTCGATGGTCGAGGCCGACAAGGAGGCAGTCGAGGTTCAGTCCAGATTTCTAAAAGCTATCGAGGCTTTGTCCGAGGGCGTTGTTTTTTGGGATTCCGACAGCCGGTTGATCAACTGCAACCAATTTTTCAAGGAACTGCATCCGAAATCTGCACACGTCCTGAAACCCGGATTATTGTTTGAGGATTTTCTTCGCGTTCGGGCCGATGCAAATCCGGATCTTACGGATAAAAAATCTAAAGTCGATTGGGTGAAAAATCATTTGGCTGAGCGACTTGAATTCAAATCCATGATGAATGAAGCGAAACTCGACAACCGTTGGGTTCTGGTGCGTCGGCAAAGATTTGCCGACAGAAGTTGGATCGCCGTACTCACAGACATTACCGAGCGTAAGCAGGCCGAGGAGAAATTGCGCGTCGCGCATGATGAATTGGAAGAGCGGGTTGAAGAACGTACCCACGAAATCAAAAGGCAAATGTCGGAATTGGACAGAGCCCAGGAGGAGGTCAAAAGAAACGAGGAGCGTTTCCGGGATATCGCGGAATCGACGTCCGACTGGTTTTGGGAAACCGATGCCGATCTCAATTATATTTACGTTTCGCCTCAGTACTATGAAATGTTCCCAAATAAGGCCAACGTGCTCGGTGAAAAAATGGGGCAGTCAAGGAAAAAGTTCGGCGTCAAATACGATCAGACGGAAATTGATCATTTAATGAAACTGATCGAAGAAAGAAAAGTAATCGACAAAAATATCAGGTGCGCCAGAGAAGCCGACGGTTCGATTCGCTATATCCAGGAAAACGGCAAACCATACTTCGATGATCAGGGAAATTTTCTGGGCTACCGGGGCGCGACGTCGGAAGTAACCGAACGAATCGAAGCAGAAGAAACGCTTAAGCAAAGGGAACGGCAGCTCCGGCAGATTCTTGAAACCAGTCCCATCGGTGTCGGTGTGGCAAATTTTGAAGATGGTCGAATACTGTTTGTGAATTCCACATTGTGCCGGCAAATGCGGCAAAGCGAAGAGGAACTGGTGGGACACGTTTCAGCCAAATACTGGGCCCAATCCAATTTACGGCGGAAGTTCATCAAGGTCTTCGAGCGGGACGGCCATGTGCCGCCGACGGAAGTTCAGCACCGGAGGTCCGACGGCAGCAGGTTCTGGAGCATCATTACCTGGGAAAGTATTGTCTGGCAGGGAAGCAATTGCGTTCTGTTCTGGATATACGATATCGATGATTTAAAGCGCACCGCCGTCGAACTGGAAAAATCCAAAGAATGGGCCGATAGGCTCCGCATCGAGGCGGAAACAGCAAATCGGTCAAAATCGGAATTTTTGGCCAATATGAGCCACGAATTGCGGACACCGTTGAATGCCATTATTGGATTCGCCGACGCCGTGGCCCATGGCGTTTTCGGAAAAATCGATGATCCCCGCCAGGATGAGGCCATCGGCTATATCAAAGAATCCGGTGAACATTTATTGGAACTGATCACGGATATTCTGGATGTTTCCGCCATCGAAGCAGGCAATTTTGAACTCAGCGAAAGTCCCGTAAGTCTGAAAGATGTCAGCGATTCGGCGATCCGCATGGTGCAACAGCGGGCTGATCAGGGACAGATTCGCCTGGTGAACAACATCGACAAAAATTTACCATACTTGGTTGCCGATGACCGTCGGATCAAGCAGGTCGTCGTCAATTTACTGTCGAATGCGGTGAAGTTTTCTACCGAAGGCGGGGAGGTGACGATAGACGCCCATATCAATGGCGACGGCGCCGTCAAAGTTACAGTGGAAGACACCGGAATCGGCATGGACGACGAAGGCGTGGAGATGGCGCTCGCCAGGTTCGGACGGGTGGCGCGGCACGACACTGCAGAAAAAGAAGGTACCGGACTGGGCCTGCCCTTGAGCAAGGGCCTCGTCGAAGCCCATGGCGGCAGTATGAGGATCGATAGCCAAATCGGAGAGGGCACGACGGTTACCTTCGAACTCCCCGGCGGTCGGATTGTCAATTAATCCTGTCGAATATTAGATATCTATGTCGCACCAGACGGGTGTGTGATCGGACGGTTTTTCCCATCCCCGCGGGGTCCGGTCGATACCCGAGGCCGTTAGCTGGTCGGCGGCGGCGGGTGATAGAAACAGGTGGTCGATGCGAATCCCATGATCCTTATTCCAAGCACCGCCGCGGTAATCCCAATGGGTGTAATGACCCTCTTCTCCATTGAGGGATCGGAAGGCCTCGGTCAGTCCGAGAAACTGCAGCTTCCGCCAGGCGGCGCGGCATTCCGGTTGATACAGGGCGTCTTCTAGCCAGTCGTTGGCATCGTATGCATCCTCATCCTCCGGGATAACGTTGTAATCGCCGCCCAGAACGAGGGCGTCCTCGGATGCCAGGAGTTCTTTGGTGTGACTATAAAGCCGCTCCATGAAGGCCAGTTTGTATTTGAACTTCTCGCTTTTACCGGCCCCGTCGTTGACCGGATTGCCGTTGGGAAAGTAGATCGACGCAACCCGCAGATTGGCCGTGAACCCTTCGATATAGCGGGCCTGTTCATCGGCGGGATCGCCCGGCAGTTCTTTTTCTTCCACATCAATGGGTGATTTGGACAGAATGGCCACACCGTTATAAGTCTTCTGGCCGGCGACGGCGACGTTGTAGCCTTTGTCTTCGATTTCCATGGCGGGAAAGTTTTCGGCCAGGCATTTCAATTCCTGCAGCAGTACGATATCCGGAGAAAAATCTTCCAGCCATCGCAGCAAATGGGGCAGACGTGCTTTAACCGAGTTGACGTTCCAGGAAGCGACTTTAACCATGAATTGGGTTTAGCACAGGGAAGGCGAAGGCTAAACGGCAAATGAGACGCCGCAGCCGCAGGACGCGGTGGCGTTGGGGATATTCAGCTTGAAGGCCGCGCCCATCAAATCGTCGACGTAGTCGACTTCCGTATTGCCGAGAATTTCGAGTGACATTTCGTCGACCACAACTTTGATCCCATGATCCTCGAACACCAGATCGTCGTCGTTGCTTTCGTCGTCCAAATCGAACCCGTAGGAAAATCCCGAACACCCGCCGGCGGACACGGCGATACGCAGCATGAGGTTCTCGTCGCCTTGGGCTGCGATTAATTCCCCGACGCGTTTGGCGGCGCTCTGAGTAATCGATATGGCGTTCGTTTCGGACATAAAATTTATCTGGGCACTTTCATCAACGATTGCAAAATAATAACAGTTCGCAGTTGATATGTAAGCCGGAAATCGGGATTGTCAATCAGGGGCGGATTTAAGGCTTGTATTGAAATTGGTTGGTGACCGGCGTTTTCACTTTGTCCAGACTGGTAACGGTGACAAATCCGCCCAGCAAAATCGCGCCAATCATAATTGACAGAATAATGAAGCGATGGACATTGGCCTCCAACTTTGACTTCTTTTTCCGAATGGCGCGGAATGCGCTGGAGTAAAGCTTTTCGACAGCGACAATTTTCTGCAATTCCGTGTGCTGCCAGAACTGAAAAATGATCAGTAATGATATGGCCGCCATGCCGGTAAACAAAACGCCGAGCTTCAGAATTTTAACGTAGTCTTCCTGGTTGGATACATACCTCACTAAAGCGATAACCACGAAAAACATGACCAATGACGAGGCGACGGCTTTCCACTGAATGGATTTCGCATACAGGATCGTACGCGTGGCATCTTCGTAAATCAGCCCGACTTCCCGGTGCGTCGATTCGTCAAGTTCCGAAGGCGTGATTTCCCTTTTGTCTTCATCATCAGCCATGATGGAAATCCCTCAATCTGTATAATTCACTACAAACCCCAACAACGGCGGGTAGATTATACCAGGGAAGTGTCTAAGACGTTAATAAATTGGGGAAGTAATTTGCCGAAGAATCACTTTGGCTACCCGAAACCTGAACCGTTGCGGTCTTTCGGCCTTCCCGGTACTTTAAGTCACTGGAATAAAAAGAAAGAAACGATCTGATGGAAAATATCCCATCCGCTCCTTATGCCTGTGATCCGGCTCAGAGCCGGGGGCGTTATTATGCGGAACCGGAAAGTGCGACGCGGTCTTGTTTTCAGCGGGACCGGGACCGGATCATTCACTCGGCGGCGTTCCGGCGGCTGGAATACAAGACCCAGGTTTTCGTTAATCATGAAGGGGATCATTACCGGACGCGCCTGACCCACAGCCTCGAAGTGGCGCAAATCGCCCGGTCCATCGCCCGCTCTCTGGGCCTCAATGAGGATTTGGCGGAGGCCTTGGCCTTGGCCCACGATTTGGGGCATCCGCCTTTTGGTCACGCCGGAGAGGACGCGCTGGCCGAATTGATGACGCCCTTCGGTGGTTTCGATCACAATGCCCAGTCTCTCTCCGTGGTAACCCGGCTGGAAGCACGCTATCCGGAACATGATGGGCTCAACCTGACCTGGGAAACATTGGAAGGTGTGGTCAAGCATAACGGCCCCTTGCTGACCCAGACGGGCGCCGGCGATCTGCCCCGGGAAATTCGCGAGCACAATGAAATTTACGACTTGGAGTTGGCCACCTATGCCAGCGCCGAGGCTCAGGCGGCGGCGCTGGCCGACGATATTGCCTACAATAACCATGACATCGACGACGGCTTGCGGGCCAATCTTTTTTCCATCGAAGACCTCTACGAGCTTGAACTGGTGGGCGACATTTTTTTGGCTGTCCGGGAGGAATATCCCGGCATTTCTAGATCCCGGGTCATTCACGAAGCCGTGCGGCGCCTGATCGGCGAAATGGTGACGGATTGTTTGACAGAATCGCAGCAGCGTTTAAAAGAAACCTCGCCGTCTTCGGTGGAAGAGCTGCGCGCCCTGAAACTGCCGATGATCGCTTTTTCCGAGCGCATGCGCGATATCGACAAGGCCCTGAAACGTTTCCTATTCGAGAATATGTACCGCCACTACAAAATGAACCGCATGACCAGCAAGGCCCACCGCGTGGTGCGGGATTTGTTTTCCGTCCTGTTGGCCGAACCCCGGAGCCTGCCCACCGAATGGGCGCGCAAATCGGGAGACCCCGCCAGCGAACAGACGGCCCGGGTGGTGGCCGACTATATCGCGGGAATGACCGACCGGTTCGCGCTTGATGAACACGCCAAACTGATCGACGTCCAGGCCCGAACATCATGAATCATTTTGAATATCTGCGGGAAAAAATCCTCGCTATCCTCGGCTCCCTAGTCGACGCCGGAACGCTGCCCGTAGGAACGGACTTTTCCCGCGTCAATGTGGAGCCGACCCGTGATCCCGCTCACGGCGACATTGCCACCAACGCCGCCATGGTACTGGCCAAGCCGGCAGGCCTGAAACCGCACGATCTGGCCGGCGGCATTGTCGACGAACTCAACGGTTTGGAGGACGTGACCGGCGCTGATATCGCCGGTCCGGGCTTTATTAATATCGTTCTCAGTAACGATTTCTGGTATGCGCGTCTGGCCGAAATTCTTCAGTCCGGCACGGCCTATGGCAACTCGATCATCGGACAGGGGCGGGCGGTCAACGTCGAGTACGTTTCCGCCAATCCTACCGGTCCCATGCATGTAGGACACGGGCGCGGCGCCGTGGTGGGCGACGTGCTGGCCAATCTGCTGGCTAAGGCCGGGTTCGAGGTCACCAAGGAATATTATATTAACGACGCCGGCGCTCAGGTGGACGCACTGGCCCGCTCCCTTCACTTCCGCTACCGGGAAGCACTGGGCGAGAATGTGGGCGAGATACCCGAGGATTTGTATCCGGGCGATTATTTGATCGCACCGGCGAAAAAGCTGGCGGCGGATGATGGCGACAAATGGTCCCATGCCGGCCGGGAGGCGTGGTTGGATTTGTTCCGATCCACCGCCGCCGACGCCATGATGGATTTGATCCGGGATGATCTGGCGGCTCTGGGGGTCGAACACGCGGTTTTTAGTTCGGAGCGGGAACTGGTTCGGCAAGGCGGCGTCGACCGGGTCATCGATACTTTGGAAGAGCGGGGGTTGATTTATACCGGTGTGCTGGAGCCGCCCAAGGGTAAAAAGCCTGACGATTGGGAGCCCCGGCCCCAGACCCTGTTCAAGGCCACCGATTTTGGTGACGATGTGGATCGTCCGGTCAAGAAATCGGACGGCTCCTGGACCTATTTCGCCACCGATATGGCCTACCATCTGGACAAGTTCCAGCGCGGCTTTACCGAGATGATCGACGTCTGGGGCGCCGATCACGGCGGCTATGTCAAACGCATGCAGGCCGCCGTCAAAGCCCTGACCGAAAAGGGCGGCGAACTGGATGTGAAGCTCTGCCAGATGGTGAACCTGATGGAAGACGGCGAGCCGGTGAAAATGTCGAAACGCGCCGGGACCTTCGTGACCTTGCGCGAGGTCATCGATCAGGTGGGTAAAGACGTTGTGCGTTTTATCATGCTCACCCGCAAAAACGACGCTCAACTGGATTTCGACCTCACCAAGGTGTTGGAGCAAAGCCGGGACAACCCGGTTTTCTATGTCCAATATTCCCATGCCCGCTGCCGGTCGGTAATGCGTCATGCCGCTGACATGTTCGAGGACGCCGATTTTTCTCCGGCGCGGCTGCTCGAAGCGAATTTCGAGCACTTAACCGATTCGGCTGAACTTGACTTGATCAAGATGATGGCTAGCTGGCCCCGGGTCGTCGAAAGCGCCGCGGAAGCGCACGAACCGCACCGTATCGCTTATTTTTTGCATGACCTTTCGTCGCTGTTTCATGCATTATGGACCAAAGGCAGTAAGGAGGACACCAGCTTGCGATTCCTGACCGAAGACGATCTTGAACTGACGTCGGCGCGTCTCGCCATGGTATCCGCTTTGACGACGGTTATCGCCTCGGGTTTGCAGGTGATGGGCGTGGTGCCGGTTGAGGAGATGTAGCGATGGCCCCAGAGAACCCGGATAACGATGGTCCAAAAAAAGGAGAACCGGGCGGTTCGGAAAAAATTGAACCTGAATTGGGGCCCAAACCGGAAGCCAATTCGGATCAGGATCCCAGTGGTGGCGAGGATGGCGAGGAGTGGTATGAGGCTTCGGCGCAGGAAGAAGACCCGCCGCTGGAGGAAATTCCCGATCTGAACGATGACGAGTTGAAATCGGATACCTTGGAATTCGAGCAGGTAAGCCGGCGCCGCCCTCAAAAAAAGGGGGGATTAAAGTGGATCATTCTGGTCCTGGTTGCCAGCGGCGGCGCCTATGCTGCCTGGGACAAATGGGGTGACGAACTGATCGGTCGGAAACCGGACGAATTGCCCTTGGTGCGCGCCGCGGAAGGTCCCATGAAAGTCAGGCCGGAACAGCCGGGCGGTATCGACATTCCCAACCGCGATAAGCTGGTTTACGACCGCCTGGAAAAGAAACCGCCGGAAGCCGGTACCGAAAATCTGTTGCCGAGGCCGGAAGTGCCGCTGCCGCCCCCGAAAGAAAAACCGCAAGATAAAGCGGAGGTGACGCCTCAGCCTGAAGATAAAGTGCAAGCGTCTCAGCAATCTGGATCAGCATCGCCAAATACTCCGGATAAGACCGAAGCGGGAGGTTCAAAGGCTGTTGATAGCGTGACAGAATCGCCGACCGTGAAAAAGAGCGCGCCGCCAACGGTCGAGGAGGTAAAAGCCGCCAGCAAACCCGATCCGGCGCCGGCGCCACCGCCGGTGAAAAAGCCTGAACCGGTAAAAACCGAACCTGCCGGGGTGGCGGCGAAAACCAATGCAAAAGCGCCAGCCGCCGCTAAGACGTCCGCCGGCAGCGGGTATCAAATCCAACTCGCCGCCGTACGGCAACAAGACGCCGCCAAGCGTGAATGGCAACGTCTCAGCAAAAAACACGCCAATCTGCTGGGCTCATTATCGTTGAATGTGGTCCGGGCCGATCTCGGAAAGAAAGGAATTTTCTATCGTTTGCGTGCCGGACCGCTGGCTGATTTGGCGAGCGCGAAAACTCTTTGCCAGGCGCTGGTCAAGCAAAAGGTCGGCTGCCTCGTAATTCGTCCCAAGAAATAGCGATGGGCGGCGCCAGCACCAACGCGGTAATTTTCGGGTGCGCAGGCCCCGAACTCAGGTCTGAGGAAAAGGCGTTATTTGCTGATGCCAATCCGGCAGGCTTCATTTTGTTTGCACGCAATTGCCAATCACCGTCTCAGCTTTGTAAATTAGTCGATGATCTCCGTGCCAGCACGGACGATTTCGCGGCGCCGATATTGATCGACCAGGAAGGGGGGAGGGTGGTCCGCATGAAACCACCCCATTGGCGGCATCCTCCTGCTGCCGCGAAATTTGCCGCGCTGGCCCAAGTCGATGCAATCGCCGGCCAGGAGGCGGCGATGCTGAATGCCATGGTGATCGGCCGGGAATTGCATGAATGCTGTATAACAGTTGATTGCCTGCCCGTTCTCGACGTGCCTCAGGAAAATGCAGATCCCGTTATCGGTGACCGTGCTTTGGGCGTGGACCCGGAACAAATTGCACTATTGGGAAGGGCCGTCTGTGATGGGCTGCTAAAAAGCGGCGTTTTGCCTGTTATCAAACATATTCCCGGCCACGGAAGGGCGGACGTAGACAGTCACGAGCTGTTGCCGGTGGTCAGTGCTTCCCGGAAGGAACTTAGCGACGTTGATTTTGCGCCGTTTACCAGTTTAGCGGATATGCCATTAGCAATGACCGCCCACGTAGTTTACCCGGCAATTGATAGAGAAAATCCGGCCACGGCCTCCCAGACAGTCATCCAAGAAATCATCCGCGGTGAAATTGGCTTCGACGGTGTTTTATTGTCAGACGACATTTGCATGAAAGCGTTGAGTGGCAGTTTCGGTGAACGGACTGTTCGACCCCTTGAGGCTGGTTGCGATATTGTCCTCCACTGCAGTGGCGATATGGATGAAATGCGGGAAGTCGCCGCCGCTGTGCCCAAATTGACCGACGCCGGTGATCGGCGCTTGCAAGCAGCACTGGATAGGTTACATGAGCCGGAGGGATTCGATGTGGCCGAGGCGCTGGCGCGTCTGGAGGAATTGTTCAGGATTTTACCCGGCGAATGATGGACGAAAATTCTCTGCTATTTAAAATTTCCACATGGTTGCTGCCGATCATGTTTGCCGTCGTGCTGCACGAAACGGCCCACGGTTTTGTCGCCTGGAAATTCGGAGACGACACCGCCAAACGCCAGGGCCGGCTGACGTTGAACCCCATACGGCACATTGATCCCTTCGGCACGGTTATCCTGCCCGCCATGCTGTTGCTGGTGACCGGCGGCAAAATGTCATTCGGCTATGCCAAGCCGGTGCCGGTGGCGTTCTGGAAACTCAACAGTCCTCGGCGGGACATGGTTTTCGTCGCGCTTGCCGGACCGGCGACAAATCTGATTCTCGCGATTCTGTCGGCTGCTTTGTTTCACACGCTGGTTTATTTGCCCGGATGGAGTCACACCTGGGTTGCCGCCAACTTGACCATGTCGGTGTTTTTCAACCTAATCCTTTGTATTTTCAACATGATTCCGATTCCGCCCCTGGATGGCGGCAGGGTGGCCGTCGGAATATTGCCCGACCCATTGTCCGGGCAGCTTGCGCGGTTGGAACGGGCCGGCTTTGCTATTATTCTAGGAGCGTTATTTCTATTGCCGTTTGTCGGCGATTTGGTGGGCCGGGAGCTTAACATTTTTTGGTGGATTGTCGGCCAACCCGCGCTTGAATTGGCGCGAATTATATTCAGTCTGGTCGGTGTGGGATAAAGAATGTCGGATGAAATTGACGATTTCGAAGAAGAGGAGCGGGTCATTGCGGCACCGGGCACCGAACTCGTCGTCGATGTCGGCGGTTTTGAAGGACCCATCGACGTCCTGCTGACACTTGCCCGCGATCAGAAAGTCGATTTGACGCAGATATCGATCCTCGAATTGGCAGACCAGTATCTTCTATGGGTGGCGGCGATCCGCCGCTCTAATTTGGAGCTGGCGGCCGATTATCTGGTGATGGCGGCCTGGCTCGCCTACCTTAAATCCCGCCTGCTATTGCCCGACCTTTCCGAGGAAGATGAACCGACCGGCGAGGAAATGGCAGACGCATTGGCATTCCAACTTCGTCGTCTAGAGGGCATGCAGGACGCCGGGGCACGGCTGATGGCCCGACCCCAACTGGGTAAGGAGTTTTTCAAGCGGGGCGAAACGGAGAGGTTCGGCTACAACTCGACATCGGTGTTCGAGGTTACCCTGTTTGATCTGCTCAGCGCTTACGGAGAACACACCCACCGGTCGAACGTTAAGACACTGCATATTCAGGGGTCGGACCTTTATTCGCCGGACGATATATTGCATCAGTTGACCGCCATACTGGGTAAGATGGTCGATTGGTCCCGCATCGAGCAATTTCTTCCCGTCGAATTGCGGGGCGATATCGTCAGCCGGTCGGCCATGTCGTCTACACTGGTGGCTGTACTGCAACTGACCAAGGACGGAAAGATGCAAATGCGGCAGGGGGAAAATTTTGGCCCCATTTTTATCCGGGCGGCTGATCGGGCGAACGAAAGTTAAAATTAGAACTAGGTATGAAGAATAATATCGAATGAGTGAAATTGACGGACAACATCTGAGACTTTTAGAGGCCCTCATCTTCGCCTCCGGAGAGCCGGTGCCGGAAAAAATTATGGAAGAGCGGCTTCCCGAAGGCGCCGACATCGCCGCCCTGTTGCAGGAATTGGCGGATCACTATGAAAACCGTGGTGTCAATCTGGTCAAGGTTGGTAAGAACTGGGCGTTCCGCACCGCGCCGGAACTGGGTCAGCAATTGATGGTGGACCGTGTGGTGACGCGGAAATTGTCGCGCGCCGCCGTCGAAACTTTGGCGATTATCGCCTATCACCAACCGGTGACGCGGGCGGAAATCGAGGAGATCAGGGGCGTCGGGCTTAGCAAAGGCACTATGGACGTCTTGTTCGAAGCCGGTTGGATCAAACCCCGAGGCCGACGGCGTACACCGGGTAAGCCGGTGACCTGGGGATCAACCGATAAATTTCTCGATCAATTTGGTCTGGAAAGCCTAAATGATTTGCCCGGGCTGGACGATCTCAAGGCCGCCGGCCTTTTGGACAAAAGACCCGCCATCCAGACCCTGGGAACCCGCAGCCCGTTGGGCCCGAAAGCCGATCCCGATACGTTGGAGGAAGTGCCGGACGAAGGGAATGGCGAAGCCGAGCCCCTCGACCCGGATGACGGCCTTGACGACGGCGCCGTCGCTTTGCCGAGCGGCGTCGGGGCGGAGTAGGGCGCCTTATCTTGCGTTACGATATTTTCGTCACCCTGTGGGGTAAAAAGTTTGTCGAAAAATATCTGACCTATTCCCTGGCGAGCCAATTGGCACCCGGCAATCTTCCCGCCCTGGCCGGGAAGTCCGACATTCACTACCACATTTACACTGACCGGGAATCGGAAGCTCATTTCTATCCCGCCATTGCGCCCTTGCAAGAATTGGTTGATGTCCATTTTCAGTTTTACGAAGATATCGATTACCGCGACGGAAAGAAGTTGTCGGACGTCATGGTGGATTCCGATCCCGGCACCATCAAACACAATGTTCAGGGGATTACGGCCCGCCATATGCTCAGCCGAATGGCGCAAGTTTCCGACGCGGCGGCGATCCTGCTCGATTCGGATTTTATCATTTCGGACGGCGCCTTTGCCCGTCTGCACGACTGGCGGCTCCAGGGAAAACGGGCGGTATCCACTTTGTTGCTGAGGTTGACCGACGAAGGAGCCGGATCCTCATTGGCGAGTGATTTGTCCGCCTATTTGGAGCCCAGGCGGTTGGTCAGCCTGGTTATGGAGCACATGCACCCGGCGGCCCGATCGTTCTTCGTAGACGCCGATAAATTCACCACCTATCCCCACCAACTGTTTTGGCCGGTAGGGGATCAAGGTTTTGTCGCTCATTGTCTGTTTCCCCATCCACTGATGGTCATACCCGATGAGGGGGCGACGAATTATCTAAGCACCATGGATTACGATTATGCCTTGAGAGCGGTAGGCGACGATGCGGCGATCCATTTGTGCCGGTCGTCTGATGAACTCGTCGTTTGCAAAATGTCGCCCCAATCTTATTTAGCCGATCAGCTGCCGGATGATGTGTCGGCTCCAAAACCAACCATCGAAAATATGGCTTACTTTGTTCTCAACAACAGCAACCTGCGCCACAGTCTGTTTATGCAGCAACCGGTGCGATTTGTCGCCGGGGGTGAGGAGGGCATATGGAACGATGCCGAACATGAATCCAGCCGCTTTGCGGAGGCCATCTACAAAGCGGTTGAGCTTATGATCGCTAACGTTCCCAGCGACGATCCGAAATCACTGGTTCATCTCAAATCGTTCCTGGGTCCGATCCAGGATTTCATGTCGCCCCAGGTTCAATCCCGCCTGCACGGCTGGCTGCCGGAAAAAAAGAGGAGTTAGATTATCCTTTTGCGACGCGCTCTTTAGCGATCGAGAAGGCGACGGTTGTACCTTTTTGGGGTCGGCTCTCAATCTCCAGAATGCCTCCATGGGCCTCAACGAGTCCTTGAACCAGCGGCAGTCCGAGGCCGGTTCCCTCATTTTCGATTCCCGGTTCGACATGAACCTGACCGAATTTTTCAAGAGCTTTGGCAATGCCTCTTTGATCCATGCCAATTCCCTGGTCCATCACGCTTACGGTGAGAGATCCATCTGATTCCCATTCAAAATCGACCTGAACCGAACTTCCAGAATCCGAAAATTTGACTGCATTGGAAATAAGATTGACAAAAATTTGTTTTAACCGGCGTTCGTCGTAGCGAATGACGACGTCGTTTTCACTTATGAGATTCGTTAAATCCACACCGCCGAGATCGGCGCGCATCCGTACCATTCGAAGAGCATTGTCGACGATCTCTTTCAAGTTGATATCGGTCTCAATCAACTCCAATTTTCCGGCTTCGATGGTTGAAACATCGAGAATATCGTTGATAAGTTCCAGCAGGTGTTCACCGGAATCCCGTATGTGAGAGACATATTCCGTTTGATTTTCGTTGGCCATGGCGCCGAATATTTGATGCTGAAGGCTTTCAGAAAATCCGAGAATTGCATTTAGCGGAGTTCTCAATTCATGGCTCATATTCGCCAGGAATTCGGACTTGGTCCGGCTGGCCGCCTCTGCGTTGTGTAACGCAGCTACAAGTCGCTCTTCAGCTTCAACTTGCTTGGTGATGTCTTTGGAAGTACAGCGATATCCCAGGAAATTATTGTCTTCATCGAAATACGGTTTACCAAAAGTATCTGATACAAAGCGCTCGCCGGATCGCAGGTGCATATCGATTCTTCTGTTTTCAAAAGGCTTGTGTTCCTTTAAGTCAATATCGTGCTGGCGCATGGCTTCAATATCGATATTCCACAACTTTGCCTCCGCCATCTCGACTCTGGTTTTTCCGATAACCTGCTCTGGCGCCACACCGTAAAATTCAAAGGCATTCTCGGACAGATAGGTCATTCTGCCTTCCGCATCCAATTCCCAAATCCAATCGGACATAGATTCGGCGATATCCTGAAACCGCTGCTGACTGGCGTGCAAATCGGCGGTGCGGTCCTCCACCATCTGTTCCAATTGCTCGTTGAGTTCCCTGACTTTTCTTTCCGCATCCCGCTGCTCTGTAAAATCGAGGGACACCAGCAAAAGGTGATCTTCGCCATAGAGTTCTATGATCTCGGCCGACACCAAATATTGTCGTATTTCACCGGACCTCGATCTCAGTTGGCCTTCAAAGGTATGCGACGGGATACCGCTTTTGAGTTTATCAATGAGCTGGTCCCGGACGGATTTGTCAAAATCAATGGCGATTCCTAATTGAAGGGCGGTTTTTCCGATTACATCATCCCGCTCAAAGCCCAGCGTCGTCAGCCAGGAATTGCTGACATCCACGATGGCGCCATCATCAAGACGGGATATCGACTGTTGAGCCGGATTTGACCGGAAAATTTTTGTGAACCTTTCGGCGCTGGCTTTTGCCTCCTGCTCGGCTTCTTTTCGTTGCGATATGTCCCGGACGAAGCTTTGCGTGACTTGCCTGCCGTCGAAATCGATCAGCCGGGTGCTGACTTCCACCGGAAAAGTTGAGCCATCTTTGCGTACGTGAACCGATTCAAATTGTGCGCCGCCAGCCGCCATTACCTGTCTTTTTATGGCTTCATTATCCAATTCGATTTCTGAAGGGGAAATTTCGTCATATCCCATCCCAAGGAGTTCCTCGCGGGAATAGCCCAAACGGCTACAGGCGTTGTCATTGACATCGATAAATTTGCGGGAAATCAAATCCGACAGAAAAATTGAATCTCCGGCTTGATCGAACAGATTGCGCAGTCGCTTTTCCGATTGGCGCAGTGATTCCTCAACCACTTTTCGATCTGAAATATCCGTCAGGAATCCCCTGATGCCGATGATTTTTCCGTCTTCAACGATGGGCGCCGATTTTGCTATGACAGGGAAGCTGTCTCCATCCGCCGTTAGAACCGTATAGTCGACGGGTTCGGGTTTTTCTCCCGCCAAAACCCTGCCCATATTGATCTGTGCTTTTTCCCGATCTTGGGGCGTCAGAATATCTAGGGCAAAAAACCCTTTTTCCACGTCTTCATGGGTGTAACCGAGAAGGTCCAAACCGTGCTTGTTGACAAATATAACAGTTCCTTGATTGTCGACCTCGAAAACGATTTCCGGGAGGAAATCCACCAACTCCCGGAATCGGTCATCCTGGTTCAATTGCGTACCGGAAAAATTACTATTTTGGGGCATCGGATGGGCGATTTTCGTCATTGAATTATTGTTCAACTATTGTGGAAACTGCCATTCAAATAATAGGTATCGCACCGTAAAATATACTGGTGCTTTCCTCATATATTGTGTGGTTTTAGATAAATACCACCGGTAATTTCCATGCTATCGGGGAAACCCGGACAGGCCTGTGGTCGCCACTAGCGTTGGTGAGGCCGTCCAATTTATCGGGTGATAAAACCGTCCTAAATCCAATTTGATTTGCCGGATTAAACGGGACATTGCCCTCAACCTTGGATTCTGCCATTATCCGCTCCCGATTTTAAATATTTGCAGGAGTTAATTTTATGGGGATTGGAGTATGGCAGGTGGTCCTCATCCTGGTGATCGTTTTGATCATCTTCGGTGCCGGAAAATTGCCCAAAGTGATGGGCGACGTCGCAAAGGGCGTTAAGAATTTCAAATCCGGCATGCAGGATGAAGTCGCTGATTCTAAAACGGAATCAGTGGCGCCTAAGACCGAATCTGTAACGCAGACGGCAGAATCCGCCGAAAACAAAGAAGAATCGGCTAAAAGCTGATTTCCATCCACCGGCGGCCATTTTAAGTTGGCCGCCCGACAACCACGGCAAAAGAATGTTCGATATCGGGTGGACCGAGATCACCATCATTGTCATTGTGGCGATCATCGTTATCGGCCCGAAGGATTTGCCGCGCGTATTACGCACAGTGGGGCAATGGGTCGGCAAGGCCAAGGCGCTGACCCGGGAATTCCGCGGGCACATTGACGACATGATTCAGGAAACGGAACTGGCGGAAGTCAAAAAGCAAATCGACTCGGCGGCCTCCATGGATGTCGAAAAGATCGTTGAAAACACCATCGATCCCAATAGCGAGATCAAAGACGCGTTCGATTTCAGCGGCGATGAATTCGCTAACGCCTTGGATTTCAAGGATCAGGAAAAAAGAACAGCGTCGGAATTCGATGAAGATGAATTCAATGAAGAGGATGAACTTGATTTCGAATTGGAAGAAACCGCCGACACCGACACGGAAACCGAAAATGGTGGCGCAGACGGGGTCGATGCCGACAGCAATCAAAGTAAGGGTGAGGGGGCGTGACCGAGGATATCGAAAGCCAGACCTCGCCGCTGCTCGATCATATTATCGAGCTCCGCAATCGGCTTATGTATTCGGTCATTGCGGTCTTCGTGGTTTTTTGCATCTGCTATTTTTTCGCCGAACATATCTATAGTTTTCTGGTCCAGCCGTTGGCTAATATCCTAACCGAAACCGGCGGCAACCGAAGACTGATCTATACGGCGCTGCATGAGGCGTTTTTCACCTATATCAAAGTGTCTTTCTGGGCGGCCATGTTCGTATCCTTTCCGTTCATCGCCATGCAGTTCTGGAAATTTGTCGCGCCGGGACTGTACAAAAAGGAAAAGAAGGCCCTGGCGCCCTATCTGGTCCTGTCGCCCATCCTGTTTTTCGCCGGCGGGGCGCTGGTTTACTACTTCATCTTTCCCCTGGCCTGGAAGTTCTTCCTGAGTTTCGAATCCGCCGGCGCGGCGGGCGGTCTACCCATCCAACTGGAAGCCAAGGTCAACGAGTACCTGTCATTGGTGATGCGGCTGATTTTCGCCTTTGGCATCAGCTTCCAATTGCCCATCGTTTTGACCTTGCTGGCACGGGCAGGACTAGCCACGTCGGTAGGCTTGGCGGCCAAGCGAAAATACGCACTGGTCATGGTGTTCGTTGCCGCCGCCTTATTGACGCCGCCGGATATTATCAGTCAGATCGGCCTCGCCATACCCATCATCATCCTTTATGAAGCCTCGATCATCGCCGTCCGCGCGGTGGAAAAGAAAAAAGCCGAGGAAGAGGGCGAGGAGGAAGAAGAAATCATCGAAGAAACCGATTTCAACGAAGCCTGATATTTTTTATTTTCTTAATAGGTGACTGTCACTTTATTAACGAAGTTGTGAACAAGTGTGAATAAAGTGACAGTCACCTTTTAATTTATTTGGACGACAAAAACCCATGTTCGATATCAAAGCCATTCGTGAGAACCCTGAAGAATTTGACGCCGGGATGGCGCGGCGCAAGCTGGCGCCTTTGGCGGCCGGGCTGATCGACCAGGACAAGGTACGGCGGGAAGCTCAGACCAGTGCCCAGGAGCTGCAAACCAGGCGCAACGAGCTATCCAAGATCATCGGCAAGAAAAAGGCCAGTGGCGGAGATGCCGACGCCGAAATCGACGAGGTCTCCCGTTCCAAGGAAGAACAGGCGGTTGCCGAAGAAGCCGCCAAGACAGCAACCCAGGCTTTGGAGGCGCAGTTGGCGGCGATCCCCAATATACCTGCCTCGGACGTGCCCGACGGCGATGACGAAGACGCTAATTTGGAACTCCGCACCTGGGGCGAGCCCAAAAAATTCGTCTTTACCCCCAAAGAACATTTCGAATTGGGCGAGGCATTGGGCCTGATGGATTTTGAAACGGCGGCAAAAATCTCCGGCGCGCGCTTTGTCATCCTTTCCGGCGCCCTGGCGCGGATGGAGCGGGCTTTGGCGGCGTTCATGCTCGATTTGCATACCACGGAAAACGGCTTTACCGAGGTTAATCCGCCCGCCCTGGTGAAGGACAACGCTTTGTTCGGGACCGGTCAGTTGCCCAAATTCGCCGAGGATCTGTTTCATGCCGACGATGATTTCTGGCTGATCCCGACCGCCGAGGTGCCGCTCACCAACATTGTCGCCGATACGATAATTGAGGAAAATTATTTGCCCCGGCGGTATACGGCCATGACCTGGTGCTTCCGCTCCGAGGCCGGCTCGGCCGGCAAGGATACGCGTGGCATGATCCGCCAGCACCAGTTCACCAAAGTAGAAATGGTTGCCATCACCAAGCCGGATGAATCGGAAGCGGAGCACGAACGCATGACAGCCTGCGCCGAAGAAGTTCTCAAGCGCCTGGAATTGCCCTACCGGGTGGTGTCTCTTTGCACCGGCGATCTCGGATTTTCCGCCCGCAAGACCTATGACCTGGAAGTCTGGCTGCCGGGTCAGGATGGCGGTCAGGGGCGTTACCGGGAAATTTCCAGCGTCTCCAATTGCGGCGACTTCCAGGCCCGCCGCATGAAAACCCGCTATAAACCGGCCGAAGGCAAGGGCAACCGCATGGTCCATACGCTGAACGGTTCGGGCCTGGCCGTGGGGCGCACCCTCATCGCCATTATGGAAAATTACCAGCAGGCTGACGGTTCTATCGTCGTGCCGGAAGCGCTTCGCCCCTATATGGGAGGGCTCGAGGCCATAGCGTCCGATGTTTAAGGCGCCGCTTAACCTGAAGAATGCCCGTATCCTGGTTACCAACGATGACGGCATCAATGCGCCGGGCCTGAAAAAGCTTGTAACGGTCGCCAAAAACCTGGCCAAAGAGGTCTGGGTGGTGGCGCCCGAAAGCGAACAAACGGGCGCCGGCCACTCGTTGACGCTCAGAAGTCCCTTACGCATTCGAAAAATCACCAAAACCCGCTTTGCCGTTAATGGTACGCCAACCGACTGTGTTTTACTTGCCGTTAACCGGATCATGAAACAATGGCGACCGGATTTGGTGCTATCCGGCATCAACCGTGCGTGCAATGTGGGAGAAGACATGACCTATTCGGGCACCATCGCAGCGGCCATGGAGGCGACATTGCTGGGCATTCCGGCGATCGCTTTCAGCCAGGACGTGGTGGATGACGACGGCACCGGCTCCGGCCGCGTAATCTGGTCGGTGGCGGAGGCCTATGCCCCTAAGGTTATCAAAAAAGTAACGTCGGTCGCCTGGCCCCGTGACGTTCTGATCAATGTCAATTTTCCCGCAGTGCCGAAAAATAGGGTGACCGGTATCGAGGTAACCCGCGAGGGACGCCGCAAGATCGGCGACGACATATTGGAAGGCATGGACCCGAGAGGAGAGTCATATTTTTGGATTGGGGCGCAGCAAACATCCGACCGCTATCCCGCGGGCACGGATCTGGCGGCCCTCCAAAATAAGGCCGTCTCGGTAACGCCTTTGTCGCTCGACCTGACCCACCGCGCCACGATGCGGTCACTAAAACAGGCATTTGAGGGGAAGAAACAGTAGTGAACGCAAATCGAATGAAACTCGTGCTGGCGCTGCGACGCGCCGGTGTCACCGACCGGGAAGTGGTCTCGGTCATGGAGCAAACCCCCCGCGAACTCTTTACGCCGCAGGCCTTCCAGGACAGTGCTTACGACGACGTTACTCTGCCCATCGGCCATCACCAGACGCTGAGCCAGCCGGCGGTGGTGGGCATGATGACGGATGCTTTGGAACTGACCGATCGGATGAAGGTATTGGAAGTGGGGACCGGTTCCGGCTATCAGACCGCAATCCTGTCGCCCTTGTGCCGACGGGTGTATACCGTCGAACGGCATAAACCACTGCTGGCCGAGGCCGAAAAACGGTTCGAATATTTGCGCCTCCGCAATATCACCTCCAAGGCCGGCGACGGCACTTTGGGCTGGGAGGTGCAGGCGCCCTTTGACCGGATAATCGTCACTGCCGCCGCCGCCGATATCCCACCCATTCTGGCGGAGCAGCTGGCCATCGGCGGGGTCATGGTGGTGCCCATCGGTCATGACGACGAATTCAACACCATGTTGCGCGTCCGCAAAACCGAGCACGGGCTGGAGACCGAGGAATTGCACGGTGTCCGGTTTGTGCCGTTGGTCCCGGAGGACGCGGCTGCTTTCGCCTGAGTTCGGAGAAACGATGAGATTTATGACTCGAGTTATGGGGACACAATACTTAACTAACTTCCAGTTTCTTGAATATTCTAAGAGTTGGAAAAAAGTTAAGTATTGTGTCCCCATAACTATTTTACTGGTGTTGACCGGGTGCGGCGGGCTGGAATGGCCGCCGCAATCGGGTGCGTCCGGCCCCGTCTATGCCAAGCCGAAATCATCGTCGTCACCGGTCCACCGGGATACCGAGGCGCGCCGCGCCGATATTCCGGCCAGCGGAGTGGTCCGGGTCCAGCGGGGAGACACGCTCTTTATCCTGTCCCGGCGCTACGGCGTTTCGGCCCGCACCATCATCGACGCCAATGATCTGGAGCCGCCTTACCGCCTGCATCAAGGAGAATCACTGATCCTGCCCCGCCCCCGGGAACATCGGGTGGCCGGCGGGGAGACCTTGTCGGGCATATCCAGGCGCTATGGGGTGGATACCTATGAATTGGCCAAGTTGAACCGGCTGCGGCCACCTTACCGGATTTACGTCAATCAGCGCCTGTTGCTGCCGTCTTCCGGTGCGTCCGATGAGGCGGTTGTCGCCGCCAAGGCCGAACCGGTGACGAAGAAGAATTTATCAGGTCCCAAGACGAATGCACCGATCCGCAGGGATTCGGAAATTAAACCGCCGCCGAAGATTGAGTCCGTTGCCAGAACGCCTAAGCCGAGGGCCAAGCCAAAACGGCCGGAGCCGCCTCGGCGGTATACGGGCCGGACCAGCGGCAGGTTTTATTGGCCGGTCAAGGGCCGAATTCTGTCGTCTTTCGGCGCCAAGGGCGAAGGGTTGCAGAATGACGGCATCAATATCTCGGCCCCCGTCGGTGCCCCCGTCCGTGCCGCCGGACATGGCGTTGTGGCCTATGCCGGCAACGAACTCAGAGGGTTCGGTAATCTGTTGCTGATTAAACATTCCGGAGGTTGGGTCACCGCCTATGCTCATAACGACATTCTGCTGGTCCGGCGGGGCGATAAAGTGGGCAAGGGGCAGGTAATCGCCAAAGTCGGTAAATCCGGCAACGTCGTCTCCCCCCAATTGCATTTCGAAATCCGCAAAGGCAAAAGAGCGGTCAATCCCTTTAGGCATTTGCGGCGGCAAAGTGCGGCGGGAAAATATCAATTACTGGCGAAGCGTACTCAAAAATAAATCTAGACTTCTTTCCGCTTCTTTCCTTGAGCAATCATAACATTACGCATTTGCATCTTCACATATTCGGGTTACCGAGCGGCCTGATCCGCATTATATTGCTTTGGTCAAACTTCTCCGCTGATTATTACGAATAAAGAAAGGCTCAACATGAACACAGGTAATGAAGCTGATTTACGTATTCTCGTCCGAATATCCGACGGAGAATTGGAACGCCGATGGCGGGCTGTCCGGGCGGCGATGGAGGAGGCTAATCTCGATTTTCTGATCGTTCAGAACAGCACCGACTTCCTGGGGGGATACGTCAAGTGGTTCACCGACATGCCGGCCCTGCACAATTATCCGGTGACCGTCATCTTCCCGCGTGAGGGCGACATGACCACCATCTGGAGCGGACCGATGCCACCGGCGGACCCCAACCCGCCCGCTTGGTCTTTGAGGGGTGTCGGCAAGCGGATCAGTACGCCCATCATCCCGGCGCTCGGTTATACATCGGCCTTCGATGCGGAAAAAGTGGTTGAGGAATTGGCGCCGTCCGGTCAATGCCGGATCGGTCTGGTCGGACCCGGCTTCATTTCGACGGCTTTTTATAAACACGTCACGGAACATCTGACACAAGCGACCTTCGAGGACGCGACGGATTTGGTCGATGACATCAAGGTGATCAAAAGCCCGGAAGAAATGGATTTGATCCGGCAGGTCTGCCGGGATCAAGACGCGGCCTTTGAGTACGCGCTGACCAGGATCGAGCCCGGCCGGCGGGACTATGAAATCTATGCGGATATCCGTCATCATTGCATGCTTAACGGCAGCGAGCAGCAATTGATCATGGTCGGGTCCGCGCCGCGCGGACAGACGGGTGTTATGTATTACGAACATTTCGGCAATCGGGTGATCGAGGAGGGCGATACTTTTACGCTGTTGATCGAGTCGAACGGCCCCAGTGGATTTTACGGTCATCTGGCCCGCATCGTCACCCTGGGCGAGCCGCCGGATGCTCTCGTAGAACAGGTTGAGATCGCCGTCAAAGTTCAAAAGGTTTCCCTGGATATGATGGTGCCCGGCGCCGATCCCAAAGAAATCTGGGATGCCAACAATGCGGCGCTTCGTGACTTCGGTTATCCGGAGGAAACGCGCATTTATGCCCATGGGCAGGGCTACGATTTGGTGGAGCGTCCATCGTTCGATCCGTTCGAAACCATGAAGGTTGCCGCCAATATGAACATTGCCGTTCATCCATCTGTAGTTTCCGATAAGGCTTTTGGATTTGTCTGCGAGAACTATCTGGTGGGTGACACCGGTGTCGAGGAATGCCTCCACGTAACGCCTCAGAAAGTATACTCACTTTGAAATTAATGGCCGGAGTGATGAAATGATATTGACGCCATGAAAATCTGTGTCGTCGGCGCCGGGGCCATGGGGTGTCTGTTGGGAGGGTATTTGGCCCGTTCCGGCCATGAGGTCTGGTTGACCTCTCCATCGATGGATCATATCGGCGCGCTTCGGGAACAGGGATTAGGTTTTCGCCACGGAGATTCGGTAGATCGAATTTCCGTGAATGCGGCCAATAATCCGGCGGATGCCGGTGTCTGCGATCTGGTGCTGGTGATGACCAAATCCAAGGATACGCTTGCCGCAATTGAGAAAGCGACGCCCGCCATCGGTGATGGCACCTATGTAGCGACGCTCCAGAACGGGATTGGCAATGTGGAGCAATTAAGCTCGGTCGTCGACCCGGCGCGCATTCTATTTGGCGTCACCTCTTTAGGCGCTGCCCGCACCGGGCCGGGAGAGATAGAGGTGACCGCGCTCGACGGGGCCAAGACCTTTGTTTGGTCCGTAGCGGACGAACCATCAAACGTATTGACGGAATTCGTTAATAGCCTGATCGCGGCGGGTCTGGATGTGGCTGAAGCTCCGGATGTCAAAGAGAGGGTTTGGCGGAAACTTTGCCTCAATTGTTGCATCTCGGCCCTGGCGGCGGTCACCGGTTTAAAGGTCGGCCCGCTGGTTGAAATGTCCTCCGCACGAACGCTGATCCGGAATTTGGTCGAGGAAGTTACCGCCGTGGCGGCCAAGGAAGACGTCACGTTGGATGCCGATAGCATTTTCAATGAACTGATCGAAGACTCTCGTCGTTTCGCGGATCATGCGCCCTCTATCCTGATGGACGTCCTATCACAACGGAAAACCGAAATCGATTGCCTCAACGGCGCCATCGTGAGGACCGGCGCCAAACTTGGCATACCGACACCCTACAATGCCGCTATCACCTCTCTCATCGAAACCATTGAGCAAAGCTATGGGAATCGGATAACAATCTAGCCGATCTGCTTACCCAGCCGACCTGCTAAATCCTGGATGAATTGCCAGGCGACTCGGCCGGAGCGTGATCCTCTGGTCATCGACCATTCGAGGGCTTCGGCGCGGAGTTGTTCCTTGTCAATATCCAGGCCGTAGCTGTCGGCGTAGCCTTCGATGATTTCGAAGAATATATCCTGCTTCACCGGGTGAAAGCCCAGCCACAGGCCGAACCGGTCCGACAGCGAGACCTTTTCCTCCACCGCTTCCGCCGTGTGGATAGCCGTGGAACGCTCGTTTTCGATCATGTCCCGGGGCATCAAGTGGCGGCGGTTGGACGTGGCATAGAAAATGATGTTTTCCGGCCGTCCTTCGATGCCGCCTTCCAGAACGGCCTTCAAAGATTTGAAGGTGGCGTCTTCCATTTCGAAAGACAAATCATCGCAAAAGAGCAGGCAGCGCCGATCGCATTCACTCAGCACATGGAGCAGCCGCGGCAAAGTGGGAATGTCTTCCCGGTGAATTTCCACCAGGGCCAGATTACCGGACATTTTTTCGTTGAGTTCGGCATGGACGGCTTTGACCAGAGAACTCTTGCCCGTGCCCCGGGCGCCCCACAGCAGCGCATTATTGGCGGGCAGTCCCTTGGCAAAGCGTTCGGTGTTATCGAGCAGGATTTCCCGTTGTTGTCCGATGCCGAGCAAAAGGTCGAGATCGACCCGGTTGACCTTATGGACCGGTTGCAGGGTTTCCGGATTGGAATGCCAGACAAACGCATCGGCGCCGCTCAGATCGTGAGATTTTCTCGCCGGCGGGGCTAAGCGCTCCAAGGCGTCTGCAATCCTGTCCAGAACCGGTTTGAGCTCATGCTCAGACATTATCTGCATTCTCCATTAAGGTAAGGCGGCGGACACTAGCATAAGAACGCCTGTGGTCAATAATATTGGGAAAATTTGAATCAGATGTGAAACAATTGTCCGGCGTTATTCGTCAATTTTTCGCGAAAACAGGCGCTTAGCGATTGCATTGGCGGTCAGGCGGGCTATATTCCGCGCGTTGTTGTTTTTTTGAGGAGTTTTCCATGTTCATTTCGCCAGCCTTTGCCCAAGGCTCCGGAGGAGGAGACGGCGGTATAGCGACTCTTTTGCCGCTGGTTCTGATATTTGCTGTCTTTTATTTCCTGCTGATCCGGCCGCAGCAAAAGCGCGCCAAGGAACACCGCGAAATGTTGTCAGCCGTAAGGCGTGGCGACAAGGTGGTGACCGGTGGTGGAATAATCGGCACCGTCACCAAAGTCGTCAACGATGACGAGTTGGCGGTGGAAATCGCCGAAGGTATTAAAGTCCGTGTGCAGCGCTCTCTGCTTGCCAGCGTACAATCCAAAACCCAGCCGGCTTCCGGTGATTCGGCCGGCGGTGGCCAGCAGACACAAGAAGCCCAGGGCGGCGGCGGTCTGCTCGGTAAGTTTCTGGGCGGCGGCAGAAAATAAGAAAGTTCTGGTAAAGAAAGTTTAGCTGGCCCTATGGTCTATTTCTCAAATTGGAAGATATTTATCGTCCTGGCGGTCGTGTTTCTCGGCTTCGCCTTTGCCGCGCCCAATATGACCGATCAAAAAACGGCGGAAGGTATTCCCCAATGGCTGCCGCACGAACAGGTTAGCCTTGGCCTGGACCTGCAGGGCGGCTCGCACCTGCTGCTGGAAGTCGAAGCCAACGCCGTCGTTAAGGAACGCCTCGAAGCCATCGTCGACGCCGTTCGCATCGAATTGCGAAAAGCGCGTATCAGGTATACCGGCCTGTCGATCCGCGGCGAAGGTGTTACCGTTCTGGTCCGCAAATCGACGGAACTGGAAAAAGCGCGTAATTTGGTTGCCGAAGTGGAGCGGGGGCTGGAGGTCGTCGCCGAGGGCAATCGCATCACCGTAAATATGACCGAACAGACCTTGATCGATATTCGAAGTTCGGCCGTTGATCAGTCAATCGAAATTGTTCGTCGCCGGATCGATGAGACCGGCACCAAGGAGCCCACCATTCAGCGTCAGGGAGTGGACCGTATTTTGGTGCAGTTGCCCGGCGTCGAGGACCCCGAGCGGGTCAAGAAATTACTCGGCAGCACCGCCAAGATGACTTTCCACCTGTTGTGCCTCAACGCCAATGTCGAGGACGCCCTGCAAGGTCGCATTCCTCCCGGCTGTCGATTATTGCCGGCCGATAAATCCAGCCGTAGCCAAGGAGAACCGCAGCAATATTTGGTGAAAAAGCGCGTTTCCGTCAGCGGTGACCGCCTGGTTGACGCGCAGCCGGGATTTAGCCAGCAATCGGCCGAACCCATCGTTACTTTCCGCTTCGACCCGTTGGGCGGTAAAAAATTCGGCGATGTCACCAAAGCCAATGTTACCAAGCCGTTCGCCATCGTTCTGGACGACAAAGTTATCAGCGCGCCGGTGATCAGGGAGCCCATTCTCGGCGGCAGCGGCCAGATCAGCGGCAGTTTTTCTGTTAAGGACGCACAGGATTTGGCGTTGATGTTGCGGGCCGGCGCTTTGCCCGCGCCGTTGACCATTCTCGAAGAACGTACGGTCGGGCCGGGCCTGGGCGCCGATTCCATCGCTGCCGGTAAAATCGCCTCCATCGTCGGCCTCGTCCTCGTTGTCATATTCATGGTGCTGACCTACGGCATGTTCGGGTTGTTTGCCGACGTTGCCTTGTTCGTCAACATGGTGCTGATCCTGGGCGGCCTGTCATTGTTGCAGGCGACACTGACCCTGCCGGGTATCGCCGGTATCGTGCTCACCATCGGTATGGCCGTTGACGCCAACGTATTGGTATTCGAACGCATCAAGGAAGAGGTGAAGGGGGGGCGAACGCCCATATCGGCCATCGACGCCGGGTACAGCCGCGCCATAACCACCATCATTGACGCCAATCTGACAACCCTGATCGCCGCCCTTATCCTGTTCTATTTGGGATCCGGCCCGGTGCGTGGATTTGCCGTGACTTTGTCCATCGGCATCGTCACCTCGATGTTTACGGCGATAATGTTAACCCGTTTATTGGTCGTCACCTGGTTGCGTAAGCGCCGGCCGGCAGAACTGCCGATTTAGGAGGATGATATGAAGCATTTACGCCTCCTCCCACATCAGCCTAGCGTCAATTTCATCGACCGACGCAAAATTTTCTTTGTCTTTTCCGCCCTGCTGATCCTGGTGTCGGTCACACTGTTTGGCGCTAAGGATTTAAATTACGGCATCGATTTCCAGGGCGGTATTCTGATTGAAGTCCGCATGCCCGAAGCCGGAAAACTCGGTGAAATGAGAAATACCTTATCGCAAATCGGTTTGGGTGAGATCTCCCTGCAGGAGTTCGGCGCGCCTACCGATATTTTAATTCGCGTCCAAAAACAGGAAGGCGGTGAAAAGGCGCAGCAGAAAGCGGTCGAAAAGGTAAAAAGTGCTCTTGGACCTGGTGTCGAATATAGACGGACGGAATTTGTCGGACCCAAAGTCAGCGAGGAACTGTTTTGGGACGGCGTCATTGCGGTGATTTGCGCCATCATCGGCATCCTGGCCTATGTCTGGTTCCGGTTCGAATGGCAATTTGGGCTGGGCGCCGTTGTCGCCCTGCTGCATGACGTGCTTTCCACCATCGGCATCTTCGCCTTTACCGGATTGGAGTTCAATCTTTCGACCGTGGCGGCGATCCTGACCATTGCCGGGTATTCCATCAACGATACGGTGGTGGTGTACGACCGGGTACGGGAGAATTTGCGTAAATACAAAACCCTTTCTTTGCCCGAATTACTCAATCAGAGCGTCAACGAAACCCTGTCGCGCACGGTTATGACATCGGTGACCACGTTGCTGGCTCTGGTGTCTCTGTACGTTCTGGGTGGCGAAGTTATCCGGGGATTCAGTTTCGCCATGATCTGGGGTGTGTTGATCGGTACCTATTCGTCGATTTGCCTGGGCGTCCCGTTGTTACTGTATTTGAACGTCAACCGCGGTACGGCGGCTCTTCCCGAGAAAGGACCGTCGGCGGAAGAGGTGTCCTAGCCCCCTTGTTGTTGAAGGAGACGGTTCCTGTCGCTCGATATTACACCTTCGATTCCGGCCGACCGTAAACTTATTCAAAGCTACGGAGAAGGCCGGTTTCGTATTAGCGAAGAGGTATTCGACCGGCCGATCATTGTTTTTCCGGATGCGGTTGTGGATTGGGACGTAGAATCCTTTGAGGATCTATCTTCCATCCATTTTTCTGCAATTGTTCAAGCGTCTGAAAATGTTGATATTCTATTGCTTGGATGCGGTCCTTCCATGCTGTTGGTTCATACGCAAATCCGGGATGCTCTAAAAGCAGCGGCCATTACCATCGAAGCTATGGATACGGGCGCCGCCTGCCGCACCTATAATGTCCTTTTGACCGAAGAGCGCCGGGTAGCCGCAGCCTTATTTCCGGTCGACTGAGATATTTCGATGGCGATAGCGACCGATAAAATCGATCCGCAGCCGGTTCTTCCCAGCATCGACGAGACGAGCCTGACCGCCGAGGAAGCTTTGGCAATCGGCAACTATCCTCTGGCTCATCATCTGGCCCACCATGACAACACCAAGGTTTGTGCGCGAATTTTATGCGGGGCCGTGGCGCCGGGATTGAAAGAATTCGGGTCACTCGCCGATGTCACGTCGGATGAAAGGCTGATCCAAGCTTATGGCCTTTGGTGCCAGGAAGCTCATGGCGCTGCGACAGACATATTGGCGGGTCTGAAAACAGAAGCGGCGGAAAGATTGTCGTCATTCATATCCGACGGCGCGGAAATTCTAATTTTCACCATGCCGGATTCCGATGTGTCCGCCTACGAAGGATTAACGGACTTCAGGATTATTCACGTAGCGCTGACTTCGGAGGAATTCGGAAAGTCGATGGACGATGTCCTGGCCGAACTGCCGCCTGATTTTAAACCGTCTATGATTCTGAGCCTCGGTGCTTTCGGCCCTTATTTGCCCGACGGATTCCACCAAGCCGGAATACCGACGGCATTCTGGGTCGGCGACCATGACTATTTTTTTGCCACGCGCTACGCTGATTTGTCGCAGGCGGATGTCATTGTCGTTAACAGTGCGGGAGAACATACGGAAATGACTTCGATCTATCCTGCCCGCGTGGCGGCCATCCCGGGGCATGAGGGATACGGCAGAAGCACCGACTTTCCTGATGAAAAAGGGGAAAGAGACTACGATATCCTCTTCACCGGCCGGGCGTTTACCCCCTATATGAGGGACAAGGCGCAGTTCCTCTTCCGCCTGGCGACGATCAACGACCAACACCTGAAAATTCAATTTAAAGACGGTTATCTCGAAGAAGAGGAGTTCGTCGACGCCATGAGCCGGGCCAGGCACGTACCCCTTTTCTGGCGCTATGCCGGCGGCATTCAGACCCGTGCCATCGACGCTCTCCGGCAAAATGCGGCCGTCTTGTCGCCGGAAAATCCCATTTGCGCCCCGCTGCTGGGGGGCGAAGAGGCCGGATTTCTGAGCCTCCACAGCGAAGAACCGGAACAGCGGGCGCGGCATTTCGCTGGCGAATTCGATCAGCGGTCAGAAAACCGAGTAAGACAACGGAATAAATTTAAGGAGTTCTTTTGGCCGGCGCCGGAGCGGGAAAGCCGGTTCCTGAAATTTTGCCTGCTGCAGGTTGTGATGGGGTGGGATGGCGAAAAGTCGCCAGTCCTGAATTCCGCGACCCCGGTGGAATTAAGAGGTTACGGTGTCGAGCAGGGTATTGCGGTTTATACGGCAACGATGAAGCGGAACACGGAAGCCGAAGACAAAACATCCGCTCACCTAAACTACGCCATGGCGGCGATTTTTTATGCCGCCATCCTGGTGCAGAATAGTCAGAAATTGGGGGAACTCACACTTGATCTCGCCCGCGTGGCGACCGAAACCTTTCCGGACAATCTGGCGCTCCGGTTCAATGCCGCCAGGGCATTCTGGACGTTCGGCCTCAGGGATGAAGCGGTAGGGCAATTTGACTATATTCTCGATCATTTTAACGGCATGGAATTTAACCCCAGGTCGGATGCACTTTTCAGTCATCGGGTCCGGCCCCTGGCAGAGATGTTTTCCTATGGGGATTATTACCGGGCTGTGATGGCGGACCTACAGTCCGATGGAACCAAAGCCCTGGACATGATTCTGAGCGGCGCCTGTACGTATTTAGGAGCCGCCGCCTTCGAGGATGGAGACGCCGACAAAGCTATTGCGTTGTGTAAGCGCGCCATCGCGTTGACCGAGGTGAATTTCCCGGCTTACGGTCTCCAGGCCCGGGCCTTGTTCGCCAAGAATGAAAACGATGGTGATATCTTGCCGTCGTTTTATAAGACGATAAATCTTTATCCACCCGCGATCGACGAGTTGTTGGAGGTGGGATTGAAAAGCGAATTGGGCAATGACAATGAGAATGCCGCCAGGGAAATTCTGGTTCACTGGTTGCTTTATCATTGGCGGGTGCGCGAGGCTGATGGATCGTTTCGTCCGGTGAATCAAAATGCACTGGCCGCGGCCGAACAAAACCGAAATTTACTGCCCGATGGTCTGACCATTTTATTTGACGAATTGCTTGCCGGGACGGCACAGTAAACGGTCATGGATATCTCGGTCGCCATAACCACTTTTAATCGAGCCGCCAGCCTTGCCCAAACTCTGGACGCAATGTTGGCCCAGGATTTTCGGCAGGCTGATTTTGAGGTCATCGTAGCCGACAATGGTTCGGTCGACGATACCAAAGCGGTTTGCGATTCGTTTAGCAACAAATTCGAGAACTTCGCCTACCTATACGATAACCGTCCCGGCCAGCTTGTCGGGTGGCACCGGTCGATGGCGATTATGCAGGGGGAGGTTTGTTGTTTTATCGATGATGACGTCCGTCCTGGTATAACTTGGTTGGCGGCTCTCAAGGAAACCTATGCTGACCCCGCCGTCGGACTGGCGACGGGACCTATCAAGCTAGCCTATGAGACCGAACCGCCTGAATGGATTGAACCTTTAACCCTGGGGGAGCCGGGATCGCAAACCCTTCCCATTTTCGGACTTTTGGATTGCGGCGGCGAGGTCAGGGAGATACCGGGCAATTTCGTCTGGGGCACCAATTTTACCGTCCGCAAGATGTGTTTGTTGGAGGCGGAAGGATTCCATCCCTGCGCCATGCCGGGCCGACTGCTGCATTTTCACGGCGACGGGGAAATCCACGTCGGTCGGTCCGTTGATGAAGCCGGGCATCGAGTGATTTATCATCCCCAGGCGGGTGTTGAGCATGATATCCCCGCGAGGCGCACGACGTTGGAAGCGGTGAAATCGAAATTTATCACCAACGGATATGCCAGGTCGTTTCAAACCATCAGGGAAACGGGTGAAGCTTATGAACTTCCATCCGACCATGAAATCCGGGTGATGGCATTGCGCTATTTCAATGATCCTGAATTCGCGCCGTCGGAGTTGTTGTCAGTGATCGAAGATGGTATTCGCGAAGGACTGTCTAAACATCTGAATCATTTCAACAATGATCCGGCTTTTAGAGAGTGGGTATTGAGAGATAATTTTTTGGATCTAGAGGCCTGCTATAGTCATCCGGATTTGGCGCCACAGGAAAACAATGGCGAACCCGTAGCCGACTGGCGGGAGGGGGAAGACTAACGTGCGCATCATCGAAAATCGAACCGGGGCAACGCTGGACCGGCCGTTGCGCATTTTGGCCATTTTGCGGGGGCAGTGGGACCGCCAGCGGGCGCCCGCGTTGCAGGCCTTGGCCGATCTCGGCCACGAAGTCCTATACGTTGACGAGATCATGCCCCTGGACGGTTACCGCAAACTGGCCAAGCGGCTGGACTTCGACGTGGCTGTTCTGTGGGGTAGTTCCATGCAGAATTTCCTTATGTCGAGCAGCGAGCCGTTTTTCCTCGAAGAACTAAACCTGCCCTATGTCTCCCTCTGGACCGACAATCCCATCAAACACCTGTTCCTGCTCAAGGATGTTCAAACACCGTTGCACCGGGGTATGTTCGTTGCCGATACCAGGGTCATAGAACAGTTGGAAGGGCTCGGCTTCGAGAACGTCTTTTATCTGCCACCCTGGCATATTGACCCGGACATTTTTAAGCCGGTGGATGTTCAGCCCGCCGTCAAATGTAGCGCGAGCTTCGCTGCAACGGTCAACGCTTATGATGCCGAGCGGGCCAAATGGCGGAATTTCTGGGACTTCCATATGAACCGAACCGCCGATGCGGTGATCGAGCAATGCCGAGAAAGCCGGGATCACGTGGATGTATATGATGCCGTTGGTAAAGATCAGGATGTTTGGTCGCTGCCGTTTTCCCTGATTTCTCACGCCATGTATTTCGAACAAAAGGCGCTGGCCAGGGAACAGCTTATCCATGCCATGGGGGACCGCGAAATTCATATCCACGGTATCGGCTCTGCGTCCACCGACCGGGCCAACGTGGTCATGCATGAGGGACGCGAATGGCACGATCTCTCGCCTTTGTTCTGTTCGTCGACGGTAAATTTGAATTTAACGCCCTGGCCCAAATCCTGCCATCACCGGGTTTTTCAGATTACGGCCAGCCGCGCTCTGGCGGTAACCGACTGGCGGGAGGATTCCCTGCCGCTATATGAGCCGGACCGGGAAGTTATCTATTTCAAATCCCTTGAGGAAGTGCCGGAAATTGTCGATCATTACACTGCTCATCCGGACGAGGCTTCGAAGATCGCCGAAGCGGGCTACCGGCGCTTTCTGGCTGAACACACTGCCGCTCACCGTATGGCCGAACTGAGCAATTACCTGTACGAACTAATTTAAAAATTAAAGGAAGATATAATGAAAGCAGTTGTTCTGACGGAACCATCCAAATTGGAAGTCAGAGATGTCGATAAACCCGTAGCGCAAGCCGGCGAGGCCCTGATCCGCGTTACCCATTCTGGTATTTGCGGAACCGATACCAAGATATTCAGCGGCGGTATTCCGACGCCGCACCCGTTGATCATGGGCCACGAAATGGCGGGCGTCCTGGAGGAGGGGAGTTCCGCCGACGGTGCTGGGCCGGGCGACCGGGTGCTGGTGGATCCCGTCACTTTTTGCGGCGAGTGCGCCATCTGTAAGAAGGGCCAGACCAATCTTTGTATCAACGGCGGGTTGTTGGGTCGGGATGTCGACGGTGGTTTTGCGGAATATTGCGTTGCGCCGACCCAGAACGTCTATCGCCTGCCGGACGATATCGACGATGTGCAGGCGCCGCTGATCCAGGTTTTGACCACCGTGCTGCATGCCTTCAATCAGGCTGGCGTGGATGAAGGCGATGTGGTCGCCATCCTCGGGCTCGGCGTTACGGGCCTGATGCAGGTGCAATTGGCCAAGGCTCTGGGCGCTTCAAAAGTAATATGTGTTTCGCGTAACGCCTACAAGCGGGGACTGGCGGAAAAATTCGGCGCAGATGTGGCGGTCAATCACGGTGAAGATGCCAAGCAAGTCGTCATGGATATGACCAACGGCCTGGGTGTCGATATGGTGATCGAATCGGTCGGTCATTTGTCGATCCTGGCGGAGGCTATGGACCTAGCTCGCACGGGCGGCAAGATCGTGCCTTTCGGTATATATTCAGCCAATGAAGGCAAGCTGCCGTTTTACGAATTTTATTTCAAGGAACTGGCCATCATCAACGCCCGCGCCGCCAAAGGGGAGGATTTCATAAAGGGTATCGAATTGGTCCGATCCGGCGCCGTCGATTTGGCGACCCTCATCACCCACCGGGTGCCCTTTACCGAACTATCCGAGGCCATCCGCCTCTTAATCGAACCCAGCGATGAGCGGCTCAAGATAATTCTGGATCACTAGAACCTTAGCCGATCAGCAAAGCCGCCCGTCCCGTCACGTCACCTTTTTCCACCCGTTCGTGGATGGCTTCGGCTTCTTCGAGGGGGCGGATGTCGGTGACGATGGGCCAGATTTCACCGGCGGCGACGAGATCGTAGGATTCGAGAATTTCGGTCCGGGTGACATATCGGCTGCCCAGCAAGTCGGTCTCCTTGAGCAGCATTTCCATGGAGTTGACGTTAAAATCCTGACCGGCGCCGCCGAGTGTGACCAGTCGCCCGTGCCGCCCCAGGGATTTGGCCCCGGTTTCCAGGGTCGAGGTGGCGGAAACATAGTCGATGGCCACATCCACGCCTTGACCGTCTGTCAAATCCATCAGGGCCTCCACCGCGTCCACTTCGTTGGGATTGACCGTTTCGTCGGCCCCGGCTTCACGGCAGGCGTCGAATTTGTCAGCCGCAATGTCAACGGCGATTACCCGTGTGCGGGCCCATTTGGCCATCATCACCTGGTGGATGCCGACACCGCCTCCGGCGCCGAACACGGCCACGGTTTCCCCGGCCTTGATGCGGGCCCGTTTCAGAACCTTATAGGGCGTGGCAATGGCGTCCATGACGACGCCAAGCTCTGCCGGATGTTTCTTGTAGTCCAGCCCTTCCGGCAATTTGAGAAAAAGATGAGCAGGCAGTTTTATGAATTCAGCGTAACCGCCATCACAATCCTTTCCCACATTGCCGCCCGTGTTCTCGCAAAGGGGTTCCAGGTTGGCGAGGCACCACCGGCAATGTCCGCAATTGATGTAATAATAGGACGTGACAATATCGCCGATCTCCAGGCCGCTCACGCCCGCACCGATTTCGACGATTTCAGCCGTGATCTCGTGGCCGATAATGCGGGGGAAATCAATTTTTGTCCGGCCGGCTTTATAGTGCTGGATGGTAAGTCCGGAACCGCAGGCGTAGACTTTGGCGACCGCTTCGCCCGGTCCGGCAACGGGGTCAGGCACATCTTTCAGGACGAACGGCGTATTGGGCGCTTCCAGGACCATGGCTTTCATGGCGCTACTCCTCGAACATGAAGCGGGCGGCTTTTAAAAACAGCGTGCGGTTGACCCCATCGGAATGAAGAAAAGCGGCAGAATCCCGCATCAGTTTCGCGACGCCGAATTCCTTCATAAATCCGTGACCGCCGTGAATCTCCATGCACCAGGTGGCGATTTTCCAGGCCGCCTGGGAGGCCATGGCCTTGGGCAACGCGCCCAATGTCTTATCCCAGCCCTCGTCCTGATGATCGGCCAGATAACAGGCCCGGTGGATGTAGGAGCGGGACGCATCCAGCAACATCCTCATTTCCGCCAATTGCGCTCTTATGCCGTCATGCTCGACCAAAGGCTTGCCGCCCTGAACGCGGATTTTGGCCCACTCTTCGGCCTTGGCGTAACAGGCTTCGGCCACGCCCAGGACACTGGCCCCTGCATAGGCGTTGCTCTGGGGAAAAAATTCGGACAGCACGTTATAGCCATTACCCACCGTGCCGACGACATTTTCGTCAGGCATAAAACAATCCTGGAATATCAATTCCGCATTGTTGGCGAGCCTTTCTCCCATTTTGTCGTGAACCCGGCCAATGGTGAATCCGGGTCGGTCGCGCTCTACCAGAAAGCAAGTCGCTCCGTCCGCCAGATTCTTTCCTTTTTCCGTCTGCACGAACAGTAGATAAAAGCTGGCCCGGTTACCGTTGGAAATGAAATGTTTCATGCCGTTGACCACCCAGCCGCCATCGGTGCGTTCCGCTGACGTAACAAACGGCGTGGGGTGGGGAATGAAATAATTGGAGGCATTGTCGGGCTCCGTTATGCCGATGGCCAGCATCCCCCTAGGGTCCTCGGCGAATGTCGGCAGGACCCGCGCCTGTTGTTCTTCGTTGAGCGCCTTTTGCATGATCTGGGCAATTTTCAGGGTCTGGGCGAATATAACGGACACGCCGATATCGCCTTTGCCCAATTCCTCGATCACCATGGAAGTCGTTAGGGAATCCGTGCCGAGTCCGCCATATTCCTCACTTAAAGTCATGGTGCGAATACCGACCTCGTGGGCTTTTTCAACGATTTCCCAGGAGAATCCATCCTCCGGGTTCTCTTTGGCATCCAACTCGGCGGCACGAGGTGAGACCTCATCCTCGACGAACCGGCGAACCGTATCAAGAATGGCGCGTTGATCTTCTGTTTCGATAAAAATTTCGTGCATGGGGACCTCTCAAAACATGGGGCTAGAAAATACAATTTCACCACTGACCGACATTACGGCATGGCGGCAAGGATTGTGCCTTGAAAAAGAAATGACTAACTCATTTTGCATATATTTTCACTGTATGAAAATATCGAACTCAAATATACTTACTCGATGGCGCGGTATTCAAATATTTCGATAGAACGCGGCACCGCGATACTAGAAGCTCTTGGCGAGGCCGATATTCCTTTAACCTTGACGGCGATCGCCGGGCGCACATTGTTGAATAGGCCGACGACGTTTCGATTGCTCGCTGTTTTGCAAAGGTTGGGCTATGTTCAGAAAAGTCCCCGCACCGGACGCTATTCGCTTGGCCATAAAGTCTATGGACTTGGGCGCACGGCTCAGGGCATCAATAACCTGGTACAGGATGCAGCGCAATTTGTGCGCCGCCTTGCCCACCATCTCGATATGACGACGTTTGTCGCGTCGCTGCAAGGCGTGCAAGTAATCTTGCATGACAAGATAGAGACCCCGAACGGAATTAATCTGCATACGTCAATCGGCATGCGAGTCGACGCGCACGCGATTTCGAGTGGTAAGGTATTGCTGGCGTCACGGCCTGATGACGAAATCCGCGAACTCTATCGATTTCACCCGCTGTACCGTCATACCGGCCGCACCATAACCTCTATTTCAGGATTGTTGACCGAGTTGGATAGAATTCGCAGGCAGGGCTATGCAATAGATTCCGGCGAACTGAACTCGGGTGTCGAATCGCTGTCGGTGGTCGTTGAGAGTACAATTGATTCGGCTTTAATCGCGGTATCGACCACGGGAAACGTATCGGGGATGACAGCTGGTGCGTTTCGGTCACGGTTGATGGCCATGCAAAATATGGCGTCTCAGATTTACTTGTTTCGCGTCGAGGGCAAAGAGACCGGTTTTTAACTCTCGGGTCCGTTAGTCGGTGATATTAGGTCAGAGCATTCAGGCGGTGATATCCAGCGTCGCGCCGAAAATCTTTTCGGTGACGGCGATGACTTTAGCATTAGCGGCGTAGGTAATTTTTGCTTCGGTCATGGTGATGAATTCTGAAGCCAGATCGACGTCGTCTATTTCCACCACCGCCGTCCGCACACCGCCGGTCGATTGGTCGCCGATCTGGGAAAAGTAACGGATCTCTTTTGCGGTGAAATTTTCGGTGTTGGCATTGACCACATTGTTCGCCGCCACGCGGAACTGAGTGGCGCTGGCGTTAAGGCCTGAGACGGCGGCGTTGAGGGCGTTGGTTAAGGACATTGCGGTTCCGCTGGTTGAGTACCGGGCAACCTTACCCAATCGGAACCCGCAACGCTATGACGCCCATCACACAATAAATTGTACCAGGTACAATATTGGCAAAAAAATGCGAAATTGTACCTGGTACAATTAAATTTAATCAGGCGTTGGCCAGGTTTTCGGCTGCGAAGTCCCAGTTGACCAGACTGTCCAGGAATGTCTGGGCGTAGTCGGGTCGCCGGTTCTGGAAATCCAGATAGTAGGCGTGTTCCCAGACGTCACAGGTGAACAAGGGCGTCAGGCCTTCCGTGATGGGAGTTTTGGCATTGGCGGTCTTAACGATTTTGACGCTGTCGCCGTCGGCCACCAGCCAAGCCCAGCCGCTGCCGAACTGACCGATGCAGGCGGCTTTGAATTCTTCCTTGAATTTATCCAGGCTACCGAAGGCGGCGTCGATCTTGGCGGCAAGATCGCCGGTGGGTGCGCCGCCGCCATTGGGGGACATGCTGTTCCAGTAAAAAGTATGGTTCCAGACTTGGGCGGCATTGTTAAAGACGCCGGCTTTGGAGGCGTCGCCCGCCACGTCTTTGATGATGTCCTCGAGACCCTGGTCGGCCAGGGGGGTGTCTTTGATCAAATTGTTTAAATTCGTCACATAGGCAGCGTGATGCTTGCCGTGATGAAAATCCAATGTATTGGCTGAAATGTGGGGTTCTAGCGCATCCTGCGCATAGGGTAGGCCGGGTAGTTCAATAGACATGTCGTCCCCTTTTTTGTTTGCGAGTTTAAGGAAAAATAATGAAGGAGGGAAAATTACTCTGTGTTTTTGAAGTATTATGGAGACTAATTTAGAATAATTTTAACATTTGACAAGACTTGGGGCCCAAAAAACCAATTTTGGGCCCCATTTTTGTTTACTGAATACTATGTTATGTGTCGATCGGATTAGGCACCGTATAAATTTTGGGCCGATACCATGGCATACAACATGGGGATCGACAGCATCGTGTTGGTCCTTGATGCCAGGGCCGCTGCTCGGGCGGCCTTGGGTTTCTCCTCGGCGGTTGCTTCGACGAGGCCGATGACTTTCTGCTGGTTTGGCCAGATGATAAACCAGACATTGAAGGCCATAATGATGCCCATCCACATGCCGATACCGATGGAGGCATCGCGGGCGCCGCCGCTGGTCAGACCGATCGCCAAGGCGTCCATTAAGTAGCCGTTCAACCAGGCCAGGACCAAACCCCAGACCAAAGTTGAAAGGGCGGCCCAGCGAAACCAAAGCAACGCCACCGGCATGATATGTTTGGGAATGGCCGGTCTTAGATCCTCGGGAATGGTTGGGACCGTGGGGGTCTGCACAAAATTAAAATACCAAAGCAAGCCGATCCACATCACGCCGCTGAGGACATGCAGCCAACGTACGAAAAATTGCCAAAATTCAAGTCCGAATTCCATAGCTGATCTCCCTTCCTCAAGCGCCGATGGCGTTCACGAGAACGACCATGATGACTGTAATGATGAGACCGAGCACAACTGTTCCTGTAAGTGAATCTAATGGATTTCCCATGATTATCCCTCTCTCATAAATTTACGTGTTTTACTTAAAGTGGAAATGACAGAAACTATAGTAATTCAAATATATAACCTAACCATTCACAAACAAATGATTAATCGGTAAAAGATAGTTGATTAAGAGGACGGGAAAGCTCAAAAAACGGCTATTTCCGCAGCTTTCCGCCCGGATCGGACGGCGCTTTCGATGGTGGCCGGAAGGCCCGTATTGGTCCAATCTCCTGCCAGATACAGGTTTTCGTAGCGTGTCTGCGAATCGGGGCGGCGGGCGTTTTGCTTTGGCGTTTGGGCGATGGTGGCCCTTTGTTCCTTAATGACGCGGAAAGCGGGGAGATCATTACCGTCCCGGCCGATGACCTTGGCAACCTCCCGCCAGATCAAAGCCGCAATGTTGTCGGCTGACTGCTCCGCCAACGCATCCGCCGCGCTTACGGTTACCGAATACACATCGTCACGGTTAAAAAGCCATTGGGCGGTGCTGCCGATCATGCCGTAAAAATCGGCCTGGTTCGGCAGGACGGCAGGTCGTTCGACGCGAAAGTGGACATTGACGATGGCCCGGAATTTATTTGGCGTATCTAAGTCACTGAGCAATTCACCGGTTTCCGTGGGCGGCAGCGCCAGGATCAGCGAATCTTCAGGGCCCAGATCCACGGTTTCATCTTGAACCGTAAATCCGGTTAGGCGGTTGTCATCCATTTGCAGGTCTTTAATCCGAGATCCGAAAACAGGCGCGGCGTTGTTCTGCGTCAAATATGTGATTGCCGGGTCTACCAGCGCCGCCGACAGACCATCGTTGGCGAAGTAGGGGCGGCTTGCTTGGGCGCCTTTCATCAAGGTTTCTGAAAGCATCACCCAAATCAGATTGGCGGCGCCCTCCGAGGCGTCCGTATTCAGCACGGCGTGACACAAAGGCTGCCAAAACCGGTCGAAGATGGGCTGGTTCGGGTCGACATAGTCCGACAGTGCGGCGTCGGGTCCGGCGTTTCTCATTTTTAAGATCGTCAAATAATCAGTAAAGCTGGTGCCGGGAATTCGTTGTTTTGAACTCAGCAGCCACCAGGGAATTCGGCCGGCGCTGGGCGCTACGGTCCAGGTTTCGTCCGTCTCGATGTCGATAAACGGAAACCTCACCCACCGCGCCGGGCTCAACGCCTTGGGGGCGCCGACAATACCGAGGTATTGAAAGATCGCTTCGTTGCCGCCAAGAATCAGGTGGTTGCCGTTATCGATCAAACAATCCAAATGGGAATCGTAAAAGGACCGGCACCGCCCTCCGGCGTGATTGGCGGCTTCGTATATTTTAACTGGGCGTCCAGCCTTGGTGCAATGCACCGCCGCCGACAAACCGGCCAGTCCCGCACCTGCAATATAGATCGTTCCCATTCGTCTTGTCCGTTATGGCGTTGTCTTCTATATGACATAGTGGGGGTAAAGCCGACCAGAGGAATTATCGACGAAGATGGCGCTGGAACATTCTTATTGCGCGATGGAAGTCCGGAACCGGGACTGGGACCGGTTTATCTGCACCCTGTTTGCGCCGCCCGAACACCGGGAGGCATTGTTCACAATACTCGCTTTCAATTCCGAAATCGCCCGGACACGGGAAGTTGTGAGCGAACCCATCCTGGGTGAAATACGTTTGCAATGGTGGCGGGACGCTATCTCGAGAGTCTACGGCCAAATTGGCGGCGGCGAGGGTGAAGAGATCACGGGTCACGAAATACTTTCTGCCCTGGGAGAGGTGATCGGTAAATATGATCTTTCTAAGTCTCTGTTCGATCGGTTGATCGATGCCCGCGCTCTGGATCTGACCGGCGAAACACCCGAAGATATCGACTCGCTGATGGCCTATGCGCATGACAGTTCGGCTACATTGAACGAACTGATGCTCGAGGTGCTGTCATGGGAGAGGTCCGAAGAGGCAGAATCACTCTTGGCGTGCGTTAAAGAGGCGGGCCTTGCCTGGGCGCTGGTCGGTCTGGTTCGCGCCACCGATTCACTCTCCCGGTTCAGCAGGGTCATGATCCCCATAGATGTTCTGGTTGAGCACGGCGCCAGCATGGATGATGTACTGGCGCGAAAAATTACACCGGAGCTATCCCAAGCCGTTAAAAGCCTCTGCGACCAGTCCCGGAGCAAAATTGCCCGGGCGCGGGACCTCGCCCCCCGGCGGGTTAAACCGTATCGCTCATTGCTGTACCCGGTGACGCTGGCCGAATGTTTCGTAAAACGCATGGCGGACACCGGTTACAATCCCTTCGACAAAACCATCGAAAAAGGGCGGACGGGCCGTCAAATTAGGTTGGCCTTTAGGGCTTTACGCGGAGGGTTTTAGCCACCGTCGGCGCCCCGCCGTCAATATGGTCGGAACGGGCCGCCCACTCGATTTTCATAATATCCAAAGCGGTGATGACGGGGAATACGGGCGGGCCACCGGCCCGATAGAGGCGTATGGCGCCATGTTCGGTATCGGGAAAGATCGCCCGAGCATCGTCGAATTTCCTGATTTCCAGAATGGTCACAGTGTCGGTTTCGGTGTCTCGGCTGCGCCAGACATAGGTCGGATTGGGCTGGCGCGGCTGATCGAACGGCGCGATCACCCGTTTCCAAATATCCGTCGGCGGGCCGTAACGCTTTTTCAAAAAACTGACGATCTGACCGTAGTCCCCGGAATCGAACAAAGCGTGATAGTGGTTTGCCCGGCCGCCGTCGTACCGCGCAATGGCCCGGGTTCCCTGATACAGCATGGTATTCACGGAAAAGGCGTTTTCAATAATCCGCGGCCAATCGACGGGGACAACGCAGAAGGAAATGGAGCCGTGCCGTTTACGGACACAGGCGTCAGGCTCGGCAATTCCCCGCGGTAATTTTGGCTGGCCCGTGGTTACGGAATCGCCGAGGGTAAGCAGCACATTGGTCAATGGCTTCCGCAACCGGTTAAGGGGCATTGCCCGGGCCACGCGGCGGGTAACGGCATCGGCTTCCTTTGCTTGCTTGTCGCTTCCCCGTATTTTCGCCAATTGGGTACCGACGTCTTTTTTCGGCATGATCGCTTCCTTGATGGTGCCGAGTACGCTCGGTGATTCGGTTTTTGGCCGGACGACGGGAATATTATCCGCCACAACCGGAGCTGCCTTTGTCGTGACTGTCTTCGATACTCGAGGGGGTAATGCGGGTATTGCCGGCTGGCGTTGAACCTGCTTCGGCGCGGTTGCCAATAGAGGCGCCGCCGGCGGTTCGGTCGCTACGTGTCGCGGAGCCTGCGGCGGAGTCTGGACCGGTTGAAGAGGATTGTTGCCCACAATCGGGTCCACGAACGGGTTGGCCGCTCCGCCCGGTTTGTTGTTAGCGATATTGTCAGGTCGGTACTCGGTTACCTTGGGTTCAATTTTTTCCTGAGCGATAATATGAGCAACAACGGGTGCCGGTTTTTTTTCCGTTTTAGCGGGTGCCGGTTTGGTTGCTTGGTTGGCGGCGGAATCGGCATCAGGTTTCTTTTCCGCCTTTTTTGATCCGCCGCCGAATAGCCCACCGAGCCCATCAAGCAATTTCCCGACAAAGCTGCCGGATGGCGCTTTTTCAACTGTTTCCCTTGTCTTCGGGGCAGGTGTCTTCGGGGCCTGAGGGATGGCGCGGACATCGTGATCCTGCAGCCGCTTGGCCGGTGGAATGGGATCGATGATAACGGGTTTCGGCAATTTGGGCGCGACCGGTGTCGGCGCTAGATCGGAGGCAGGTCGGATGTGCGCTTTGTTCGACCGTTCCGTCGTACCTTTCTGGGACGGCGCTTCTGCCGCCCGCAAACGCCGCCGTAATTTCTCAAGCAATTCCGGCGAAATGCGGCGTTTTGGCCTGATTTGAACGGTTCCCGGAGGTTCCTTTTCGGCCACCGGCTGAACCGGGATAACCGGCTGCGGCGGCGCCGTTGCCTCAACTCTCTTCACGGTCGGGGAAAAAACATTGGGTTGACCATCTACGGGCGCTTCCCGAGTTATCGGTTGCGAACGAGTGAGTCGCCTGGTTGGACGGTAATCTGGTTTTCGCCCGGGTTTGGGGAACAGAGAAACCGTCTTGTTTTTAAGTAGGGGGGGAGATTCCTCAATTTGTTCGATTTCAGCCGCACCGGCCTGCTGATCAGGCGCTGTTGAACCAGCCTGCGGCTTCTGGGCCGATGCGTTGGCAAGCGCTTCAGCCGCTTTGGCAAGTTTTTCCGCCGCATTCAATATGCGGTCGTAGGGACGTTCCGACGGCTGCGCCGGCGTCGGCTCTCGTCTATTTACTGCGGAAAGATGGACCTGCTTATCAGCGGGCTCCTGATTTTCGCTCCTGTCGGGTTTTGCCAGTTCCACGTTGGGTGCGGCCTCGGGGGTTTGCTGATGAATGGCTGCGTTGACGGTGACTTTGCGTGACGCCAGGTCGGGCTCATTCTGCTTCGCAGTGAACTCCGTCAGGTTGGAACGGCGTTGCTCCAGCCGGCGGGCGAGAACGAGATATTGGGCGATGTCGAACTTGCCGCCGCCGATGGCGACATCCATAGCCGTTTTTCCGCGCATGTTCGGGCGCGACAGGTCGGCCCCGGCTTCAACGATGGTGCGGACAGCATTAATGTCACCCGCCAAAATTGCCTTGAACAGCAATTCGTTCAGCGAAGCACGCAGGTCGCCATTCTGTTGGGCGTTTGCCGTGGCGCCAATTGCACACACGCCAGCCACCAACAGTACGGCTGCATATCTTATCAACGCAGGTCGAGAGACTCGCGCCGTCAGTATTTTATTCAACACACACACTCGCTCTTACCAGTCGTCACCAACTTCTGATACGAGCCTGCCAGCAAATTTCAGATGTCTCCCAGGACACATATTGCCGAAATTCAAACCGGGTGTCGATTCCGGGACGTCAAATAGGTGTGGATAAAAGAAAATATGTTGGGGACAAGTCTATGGATAGGCTGTGACTGAAAGCCATTCGGTGAGATCCGATTGCGCCCTTTGGGCCATGGCGAGCTTTCGGTCTCTACCCTTTAACCTTTTGATTTTCTTGCTATTTTCGTCTTTCCTTGGCGGCGTTATAGGAGGAAAAAGGCCGAAATTTACGTTCATCGGCTGGTAGGTTTCCTCCTTGCCGCCGCCGGTAACGTGACCCAGCAGGGCGCCGAGAGCGGTGGTTGCAGGCGGCAGGGCCAGGGTCTTCCCTAATTCCTCAAATGCGGCGAATCGCCCGGCCAGCAAACCAATGGCCGCGCTTTCCACATATCCTTCGCAACCGGTGATCTGCCCGGCAAAGCGAAGGTGCGGCCTCTTCTTCAGGCGCAAGGTCTCATCGAGCAGCTTCGGGCCATTGATAAATGTATTTCGGTGCAGTCCGCCAAGACGGGCGAATTCGGCTTTTTCCAACCCGGGGATCGTTCTGAATATTCGCTTTTGTTCACCGTGGGTCAATTTGGTCTGAAATCCAACCATGTTGTACAGGGTTCCCAACGCATTGTCCTGGCGCAGTTGGACGATGGCGGTCGGTTTGTTTTCGGGATCATGGGGATTGGTCAGGCCCACCGGCTTCATGGGCCCGAAACTAAGTGTCTGCGGACCCCGCTCCGCCATGACTTCGATGGGCAGGCAGCCTTCAAAATAGGGGGTCGTTTTTTCCCATTCGTGGAAGTCGACTTTTTCGCCTGTCAAAAGTTCTTCGATAAAGCGGCGGTAGGCCTCGTCGGACAGGGGGCAATTGATGTAATCGGCGCCGTCTCCTTTGTCGTAGCGCGATTGAAACCAGGCCTTGGAAAAATCGATGCTATCCTTGTATACGATGGGTGCGATGGCATCGAAAAAGGCCAACCCTTCCTCGCCGGTGAAGGCAGCGATATCTTCCGCCAGTGAAGGTGACGTCAACGGTCCGGTCGCAACGATTACCCGGTCCCGCTCGCCAGCCGGTAATGAGGTTATTTCCTGTCGGTCAATCGTAACCAGCGGATGAGCTTCCAACTCACGTTGTACGGTTTCGCTGAACCCGTCCCGGTCCACCGCCAGGGCGGCCCCCGCAGGAACCCGGTTGGCGTCGGCAGACTGCATGATCAGCGATCCGCAGCGTCTCATTTCCTCATGGAGAAGGCCGACGGCGTTGTATTCGGCGTCGTCCGACCGAAAGGAATTGGAACAAACCAATTCGGCCAAGGTGTCTGTATTGTGAGCGTCGGTGCTGCGCTTCGGCCTCATTTCATAAAGAATGACCGGGATGCCGAGTTCCGCCGCCTGCCAGGCTGCATCGCTTCCAGCCAGACCGCCGCCGATGATGTGAATGGGTTCGTAGGAGTTTTCCGCCATGGAACGAACAGATAGACCCAGTAATCAAACCGTGCAACCAATTAACCTTTGGCTTACAATCTATATAATATATAAGACGATACCCCACAGACAATTTGGCCAATTTAGTAAGGGTTCCGGGAAGTCAGGAGAATTCGCGTGAGTGGCGACGACAATGGCAACGACGAAGATGATGGCGTCGATATCCGAAAAGCGCTGCATAGTCTGGAGGAAATCCTCGAAGACGAAAACGCGCTTTGGACAAAAATTTCCCAACCCCATCTCGAGGAACTCATTAAAGGTCACGAGGATTATATCCAGGGACTTTTAGGGGCGAAACGCGCCAGTCTCAAATTTCTCGATATGTCCTACCTGGATCTGTCAGGAAAGGATTTGACCCAGGCGGACGCAACCGGGGCGCGGCTCGAACACGCGACCATGGAGGATGCTGTCCTGCGGGCGACAAATTTTTACGCCGCGGATATGCGGTTCGTTTCACTGATCGGCACGGACCTGACCCGGGCCGATCTGAGGGGCGCGTGTTTGCGGGGGGCTGATTTTACCGGCGCCAACTTGACCGAAGCCGATTTGAGAGACGGGTTGCTGATGAAATCGGTGGAAAAGGGCGACATCGTTCCCATTATGGCCGATACGGAAAGCGCCACCATGGACCAGGCCATCATGCGGGAAGCCGATTTGACCGGCGCCCGTGTATCCAATGCCTTCGTTGTCCAAACCGATCTGACCGATGCCGTCTTGCGGAATGCCAGGTTTGTCCGCGCCGATCTCAGTTTTGCCAATTTCACCGGCGCGATATTGGACGGCGCCGATTTTACCGAGGCCAATCTGTCGGGCGCGATTTTCCATGGCGCGGTGTTGACCCATACGATACTGGACAATGCGGACCTCACCGACGCCAACCTCACCGGCGCCATCATTGACTCGGTCGATTTCGCCAGCGCCAAGGTGGCCGAAGCGCGAATGCCCCGCCATATCGCCAAGCTGGATCGGGAAATTCAAGATATCATCACCGATCATGTGCAATGGCTGAACAGTAAAGGTGAGGAAGGCGAGCAGGCCTGTCTGACAGAGGTGAATCTCGGCGGCTATGATCTGCGCGAGGTCAATCTTTCGGCCGCTGATATGTCCTATTGTGTTTTAAAGAACGCCGATCTGTCGAAGGGCAATTTCATGATGACCGACTTTTGCTTCGCCGATCTGCGAAATGTCAATTTATTGGGCGCCGATCTTAGGGGGGCGAAATTGCAACGAACCAATCTGGCCGGCGCCAATTTGGTGGGCGCCCGTTTCGAGGGGCTGCCCGTCAGCGACCGAGGCGGCGGTATTTGGCCGGCCAATTTGCAATTCGCCAAATTGCGCGGGGCGAAACTTAACGGTGTCGATTTTTCCAATGCCAATCTCGAAGGTGCCGACCTGTCCGGAGCCGATTTGCGCAATGCCGATTTGCGCGGCGCCAAATTGGTCGACGCCGACTTTACCAATTCGGAACTCACCGGCGCCAAATTTAAGTCTGCCGATTTACGCGGCGTGAAGGGATTCCCCTCCGACTAGTAACGGAACTGGCCCAAGTACCCGGCATTCGCAAAAAGTTTAGCCGCTACACCATTGACGCCGCGAACCAGTCGTGAGACCCTTCGTTTTTCGCATGAAGGATTTGCCCCTTGATGTAAAAAGACGAAGGAGGCCGCCATGGGCATCCACTTTCGAATTCTCTATCTAATACTATTGACCGCCGCTGCCGTTTTTTCGGGTGAGCTTAAAGCCGCGCCTCAAATTCTGGGTCTGGTGGCAAGCGCAGAGCCGACGCAATTGACGTGCACGGATGGTGTCTGCAAGGCCGAGTTCAGCGCCTTTTGTCTGCAGGAACACAGGAAATCGCCAAATTCGGGAACGGTCTATCTGCCGTCAATTAAAACGGAATTGACACTTTCGGTGCAAGGCCGGGAAGGTGAGGTTCACAAAGCCTCGGTTGCCGGACAATCCAGTTTTGTCAGCCGCCGGAATTTTGCCGCCGTCGAAATCTCGGTGCCCGCACAGTTGGTGCGCTCTATCGGGGACGGCACGGCGTTTCTATCCGTTGGACCGCAGGCGGCACTGATACCCAAGGCCGAAATGGGGGATGAAAATCCATTAAGTGCCGACGAGGTTGAACTCTACACCGGGCCGTTGCGGACCGCAGCCGACCAGGCGATAGCGCGCCTGCCGTCGGATGTACAGGCGGCTAAATTGTTGTCCCGGATGGTGAATGCCCTACCTGAAAAAGGCAATGCGGACAGGGCGACCCGATACAATTTATGGGAAAAAGAAGTGGGAAAACGGGCCTGGAGCGTATCGGAAAAAGCCTACAATCACGCCAGCCGCGCCTTTCGCATCTGCAAGGGTGATTTTAACCGCCACGGCATCGACGGTATGCGGGGCTGTCTATCATTGCATCACGACGCCGCCATGACCGGCCACACGAGAAACGTCTGGAAGGAACTTAAGCCAGGGGGCTGAGTTTCTTGGTTACTCCTCCGGACGGGAACGGGACGCTTCGGCGTCCCGTTCTGCTTTGGTAAAATTTTGGCAATGTGTTCTAAGTGACAGCGGTTTAGAATGACGTTTTCATGAATTAGAATTGTTGCTAGAAAATCAAGAATTTGGGATTTCTATATAAAATTTGCGTGAATTTTAAAGAGCGAAATTAGGAAATAAAATTTGGCTGACGAGTCTCTTAAAAACCAAAAAGGTACGATTGGCCTGTTGCTGAACGCCGGGTTGCTTATCGTTTTTACGATACTTTGTGTAGCCATTTACAAAATCGTTTCCGGAAGAGAAAGTTACCCCGACCCCGTATATTTTTTCTTTGTGATTGCGTTAGCAGCGGGTGGCATGGGGAGCGTGTTTATTTGTTTTCGCCCCCTAGATTGGAAAATAAACTTTTTACTCTGCGCGGTTTCTACATTTGTGGCTCTATACTTAATTGAAGTAGGGCTACAGAGCTTTCAGTTTTTTAAACTCGAAAACGTAACTTTTGATTCTAGGACTGCCACGAATGTAGTCGCCGAATATAAATCCAAAGGCCGGGATTTGTGGTCTTTTGAAATACCGCCTTTTCAACAACAACAGAGAAATATTGACCAAGGCGGAATCTATGCTTTGGCGAGCCCTTCAAATGCCGATGTGATCACCTGTAATGAAACGGGTCAGTGGAACATCATAAAAACAGATGAGCATGGGTTTAATAATCCTCCCATCAACGGCGATGCTCAGGAAATTAAAGTTGCATTGGTGGGCGATTCTTTTACCCACGGAGGGTGCACCCCCGGAGAATATAATATCGGATTTTATTTGCGGCAGAATGGCATTTCTACCCGGAATCTAGGCGTTATGGGAAGTGGGCCATTGCATCAGCTGGCCGTGCTCTCTGAATACGGCAAACTTTATAATCCAAATACGGTGCTGTGGCTGTATTACGAAGGCAATGACATAGGAGACCTGTTTAACGAGAGCAGTTTCGCTATGCTAACGAAATACAAGGTTTCAACTTTCACCGCGCAACTTTCAGACAAGCAACGTGCCGTTGATGAATATTTAATGAATTACCAGTCAAAAAAATTTGACCATTTGGATAACTGGCGACCAGATCAAAATCTGGGAATGATCAAAAAGACGTTAAAATTGGAAACCGTGAGACGAGTTTTGGGTCTTATGGGATATCAAATCGACGCTCAACGGATTATTTCCAATTTCGATTTTATTAAAACAGAATTTGAAGAAGTAGCCAAAGCAATGAAGCGAGTCGCAGAATCGTGGGGCGGCAAATTAATCTTCGTTTATATTCCAGACGGAACCCGCTTTGACCGTGTTCAACGGTTCGACTATTGGAAGCAGGATTTCGTACGTATCGTCAAATCGCTCTCTATACCCATATGGGATTATCATCTCGATTTAAAAGATGATCTCGATCCCATGGCGTCATTTAATTTGCGCCGGCCTGCACACTTTTCTGCCCACGGCAACAAACGCCTGGCAAATTTTTTGAAAACTAAAATCAAGTAGTTGGGAATTTTTATCGAATTTTTTTGTTCTACATGTCCTTTTGCTTGAGGCGCCTAAAGAGACGCCTCAATACAGACAAAAATTACTATCTTCATATGTCAACGAAAGGAGACCCCAATGCCTCGACTGTTTAATCCGAAAGATATGAGTGCCCCGTTGGCCGCCTATACCCACGGTGTGGAAGTCCAACCGACGGAGCGAATGATATTTTTCTCGGGCCAGGTAGGTATCGACAAATCGGGAAACCTACCGTCGGATTTTGAAAGCCAGTTCCGCAACGTTTTCGACAACATTCGAGCTATCCTTCTGGACGCCGATATGGATTTTGAAAATCTAATAAAGCTGACCACCTATATGGTGGGACGGGATAACCTGGACGAAATGCGGAAACTGCGTCTCGATTTGATGGAAGGACACAAGCCTGCCCACACGCTGTTGGTGATTTCCGGCCTGGCCAGTCCCGACTTCTTTTTGGAAGTCGAGGGTTTTGCCGCCCAAGGGCCGGCGGCATTGATCTAAGCCGCTTGCTCTTTACCGGCCGCTTTTTCTGATTTCCGCCAAACCACCGGAAAGCGGTTGCTGTCGAGAACTTGATCCGGCTTGAGGGCATCATCTAAAAGCATATCACTGGTACCTTTTCTCGGGTCGTAAGTAACGTCGTCGCCGGTATAGCGTACGGCATAGCCGCGCCGGCTGCGGTCGGATCGTTGATTGCCCCCGGACCCGTGGACCGTCAGGGAATGAAACGCCACCAGATCGCCGGGTTTCATATCGAAAGAGACAATCTTGTGCTGGCCTCGTTCTTTGTCGAAATCGGGCAAAGGCTCGTAATTTTCGTTTAAATCGTAGTTCTTTTTCTTTTCGCTGTCGGCGAAGGACTTGGGCTGGAACCAACGGTCCCATTTGTGGGAACCGCAAATAAATTCGACGGCGCCGCTATCTTTTGTCACTTCATCCAGCGCCAGCCAGAAACTCATAACCTGGGTTCCATTGATCGGCCAGTAGGGTTGGTCATTGTGCCAAGGCGTCGGGCTTTGGGCGCCCGGTTCCTTAACAAAAAGATGGTCGAAATAGAGATTGACTTTGTTGGCTGCCAGAAATTGTCCGGCAATGGCGGGCAAGGGGGAGCGCAAGCAGTATTCCGCGAAGCCATCGTCGACCTGCCAGATTTCCTGGTTGCCATGGAATTTGCCGGGTCCATCGCCGTCATAGGCGTAATATTTGGGACCAGGGTTTTCGAGTTCCCTTGCAACGGCATCCCGCAGATACTCGACCCAGGCATTATCCAAAATACCGCTCAAATTAACGATACCGTCCTTTTGAAAGGATGCCACTTCTTGTTCAGTGATCGCTCTCAAGGGCTCTTTGTTCATCGGTCGGGTTCCTCTTTTCACCTGCGAATAAATTAAAATGATTATTATTAGCAAACTTTGCCAAGCATAGTTTTCTGGTGCCGCGCCGTCTGTCATCTTAGAGTGGTACACGAAAGTGAATTAGGATTCGGCTACTCATGAATAAACCCGATTTATACCCTGACGCATTTAGTCAGAAAATATCGGCAATGGTTAGAAACCTTGGATCGTCGGAATTTTCACCGGAGTTCCTTGCCAAAGTGAATGAGATTGTCGCTACCGATCATTTTTCAGTGTTGGCTTTTGGCGATCAATTGATACCTCGTTTCGTGATAGCGGAAAGCCGCAAGGATCACGATATCGCCAGAGAGGCCGGCGGTATTTACGATAAGTTCTATTTTTATCGTCAGGATCCGAATACTAGGCAGGTTCGTGAACGGGACGATGTGCCGGAAGGGCCAATTCTTTCCAGAATGCTCGCCAAGGATATTCCCGATCCGGACTATCGGCAAAAAATCTATGAAAAATTCGACATGATCGAACGGTTGTCCCTGATCGACCAAAGTAATGGTCTTTGGTTTACCCTCAATCTCTACCGGGATACGGAGAGCGATATTTATTCGGACGATGAAATCATAGTGATCAACCAAATCGCGCCGCTCTTAACGGCTTTGATGGCCAAGCATTTAGCGCTGACACAGTCACATATTTGGGACAAAGCCACGCGGCCACCGGTCGAATTGCTGGAGAGGCTGTTGCGGGAGATCGGCGGAAAACTGAGTGACCGCGAGATAGACGTTTGCGCCCGGGCGCTATACGGCATGACGGGTGAAGGGATCGGGCTCGACATCGGCGTCCAGCCCGCCACCGTGGCAACCCTCCGCAAACGCGCTTACGCCAAACTCAACATTTCAACCTTGAACGAGTTGTTCGCCCTCTGTCTGGGGCAGGTCGCCGGGCGGTGGGTGTAGAGACGATCGGCATGCCGTTTGCCTGGGTCGCTGCAAGTAGGTGGGTCGATTTAGCATCGCGAATTTCTGGCTTCTTGGGGTTGGACGGCGGATGATGTAACTTGGCGGTATGACAGTCATACCGAAATTGCTCGAATTTTACCGCCGGGAAGGCTTGGATATTAGTACCGGCCTGAACCCTGTTTTTTTTGACGGCAACGCCGAGGCACCGTTCACCTATCTGTGGCAGGATGGCAAAAGACTTAACAACTTCGGCGGTATTTCGCTTCATGAAATTTTGTTTTTGGAATTGTTGTGCGACGCATTAAAGCCGGAAAACATCTATGTCATCGGAAATGCATTTGGCTGGAGTACAATTGCGCTAGCCCTCATGAACCCAAGTGCAAAAGTTATAGCTGCTGATCCGGAGGTCGAAGCCGGAAGAACGCTGACCGATAAAATAGTTCGCCAGGAAAGACTGAATGTCGCCGTCGTTACCGGTTCTTCTCCTGAAATTACACCTGAGATTATCGAATTATTTCCCGGTGGTGAACTCGATCTTGTTCTTGTTGACGGTTTCCACTCGAATGAATGCATGGTGCAGGATACCGCCGGGGTCATGCCTTATCTCAGCAACAATTCGATAGTACTGCTGCACGATGTGATTCAGCATAATTTACTGGCAGGGTTAAAACGGCTGGAGATTGAATATGGGGGGGATTATGACCTATCGCTACTGGAACGCACGCCATCCGGTATGGCGGCATTAATGCGGCCAACCTTATCATCCGAAGTGAAAGCCGTGATCGATATCTATCATGACCCAATTGCCGGCGGAAATAATCTGGCGTAGGGAAAATATTTGTATTCGCCTAAGCCCGCTTTTTCCCTTTTTTCTTCATTCCTAGATAGGACGCCAAATATTGGCCGGTATAGCTTGCCTTGATGCCGGCAACATCTTCCGGCGTACCGGTGGCGACGATTTGGCCGCCCTTATCGCCGCCGTCGGGGCCGAGATCGATAATCCAGTCGGCGGTCTTGATGACCTCCAGATTATGTTCGATGACGATCACCGTGTTGCCTTGGTCGACCAGGGCATGCAAAACTTCGATCAGTTTCCTGACGTCCTCGAAGTGGAGGCCGGTGGTGGGTTCGTCCAGAATATAAAGGGTTTTGCCAGTGGCCCGGCGGGACAATTCCTTGGCCAGCTTGACCCGCTGCGCTTCGCCGCCTGACAAGGTTGTCGCCTGTTGACCCAGATGGATGTATCCCAGTCCAACCCGGAACAAAGTTTCCATCTTGTCGCGGATGGCCGGCACCGCCTTGAAAAACTCCAACCCCTCTTCGACCGTCATATCCAGCACGTCGGCGATGGACTTGCCGCGGAAACCGATCTCCAGGGTCTCCCGGTTGTAACGTTTGCCTTTGCAGACGTCGCATTGAACATAAACGTCCGGCAGAAAATGCATTTCAATCTTGATCACACCGTCGCCCTGGCAGGCTTCACAGCGGCCGCCTTTGACGTTGAACGAGAACCGTCCCGGCTTGTAGCCCCGCGCCTTGGCCTCCGGCAGTCCCGCAAACCAGTCCCGGATGGGCGTGAAGGCGCCGGTATAGGTGGCGGGATTGGACCGAGGCGTGCGGCCGATGGGGGATTGATCGATATCCACCACCTTGTCCAGGAACTCGGTTCCCGACAATTTGTCGTGTTCGCCGGGATGGACGCGGGAACCGTTGAGGCGGCGGGTCAGCGCCTTGTACAGCGTCTCGACTACCAATGACGATTTACCGCCGCCGGATACGCCGGTGATGCAGGTAAAGGTACCCAGGGGAAAATCCACTTTGACATTCTGCAGATTGTTTTCCCGCGCGCCGGCTATGGACACTTTCTGGCCTTTGTGGCCGGGCCTTCGTTCTTTGGGAATTTCAATTTGCCGGAAACCCGTCAAATACTGTCCCGTCAGGCTTTCCGTGGACTTCATAATGGCGTCGGGCGTGCCGGTGGCAACCACCTGGCCGCCATGGATACCGGCGCCGGGCCCCATGTCGACCACATGATCGGCGCACTTGATGGCGTCTTCATCGTGTTCGACGACAATCACCGTATTGCCGAGGTCGCGCAGACGTTTGAGCGTTTCCAACAGCCGGTTGTTGTCACGCTGGTGCAGACCGATGGAGGGTTCGTCCAGAACGTAGAGGACGCCCGTCAGGCCCGATCCGATTTGCGAGGCGAGGCGGATGCGCTGACTTTCGCCGCCCGACAAGGTGCGCGACGAGCGGGACAAGGTCAGATATTCCAATCCCACATTGTTCAGGAATCCGAGGCGTTCGTTGATTTCCCGCAGAATTCGCCGGGCGATCTCGTTTTGCTTTTTGCTGAGGACCTTGTGCAGGCCGGAAAACCAGGTTTCCGCTTCGTCGATGGACATGGCCGCCACCTCGCCGATATGCCGGCTATCGATTTTGATGGCGAGGGCCTCAGGTTTCAGACGGTGGCCGTCGCAAACATCGCAGGTGGTGACGGTTTGATATTTGGCCAGGTCGTCACGAATCCAGGAGGAGTCTGTTTCCCGCCAGCGCCGCTCCATATTGGGAATGACGCCCTCGAAAGGCTTCTTGATTTCATAGGACTGTTTGCCGTCGTCATAATTTAAACTGACGGATTCCTTGCCGGTTCCATAGAGCACGATATCGCGGAACTTTTTCTTGAGTTTCGACCATGGTGTCGTGAGATCAAAGCCAAAATGATCGGCCAGGCTTTCCAAGGTCTGGCGGTAATACTGGGAACTGGAATTTGCCCAGGGAGCAATGGCGCCTTCGCCCAGGCTTAACCGGTCATCGGGAACCGCCAATTCGGGATCAAAATACATTTGGGTGCCGAGGCCGTCGCAGGACGGGCAGGCGCCGAACGGATTGTTGAAGGAAAACAGG
>CAZNLR010000031.1:0-60121 GCA_964574215.1 uncultured Rhodospirillaceae bacterium
TTCTCCTGGCCCGACATCGATTTATAGGCGTCTTTAACCCGTGCCATGATCCACCTTAAGCAACGTTACGAACGATCAGATTGTACCAGAAAATCATGGGTCAATTTAATAGTTAAATCTTTTCATGGCGCTAAACTTCCCGTGTCCGGCAGGACATGTGAAGACCTTCCGCCGTATTGGCGATGGTCGCCAAGCAGGCGGTGGCGCTGCCCTCGGGAATGGCGACCGATATTCGCACAACATAATCCCCGTCGAACGTTTTTACCGTCGAAAGACGGGCGATATTGGCTTTGAACTCAATAAAAACCTCGCAGATGCGCGCGATCAAACCCGGTTGGTCGCCGCCTTTGAGGGTAATTCGGTGGGTAATTTGTCCGGCGGGGTCCTGCAACGGGTCCAAGGTAAAAGGGGCGATGGTGATTTTGGCTTCCGCAAGTTCCGGCAGGCGGCTTAATTCCTTGTCCAGATCGGATTCGGTGACGCTATCGGGCAATTCGCAAACGGCCGTGAATTCGGCGCCACTACCCAGGACAGCGAAGGACGTATCGCCTAAATTGACGCCCAGATCGAACAAACAGCCGGCGATTGACGCCACCAATCCGGTGCGGTCGGGACAAAATATTGAGACGAGTGCGATATTTGACATGCCGGATCGATCCAATCTGCTGTTGTGCTTTTCTTTATACAAGTTGCCATGCTCCAGGGCAAAGTCCTACACATTCTGCGAAATAGCGGTTGGAATACTCGTTGTAATTTTATCCTGAAACCGGCTGGTGGCTTTGACTTTCGGCCATTGGCAACTTACTCTGGCGGGACATCGCCCGCTGAAAGCGGATAGGCCGAATGACAGAAGGTTAAGGCCGTTACATGATCGAATCAGTCGCCGCCGTTCATTCAATTGCGCCTGTCATTGCGCGATCGTCGGCGCGCGCACCTAAAATCCCGCAAACGCCAACGCCGCAAACCATAGCGGTCGGTTTCTATCAAAATAGCTTGGCCGACGGCGCCACGTTAGTGGCCGCCCAGGAAGCCGGGCAGCACGGTGCTTCGGGTGCCGGGGCGAATGCGGGCCGGGACACCAATGCCGAGGGGTTGACCCAGGAACAACAAGCCCAGGTCACTCAATTGCGCAAACGGGACGCCGAGGTCCGGCGCCATGAATCGGCCCATGCGTCGGCTGGCGGCCCCTTTGCCGGCGCAGCGTCTTTCGAATATCAACGCGGTCCCGACGGCCGGCTTTACGCTGTTGGCGGTGAAGTAAAAATAGACGTAAGCCCGGTGGGCAGCCCAGAGGCGACCGTGCAAAAAATGGAGGTGATCAAGCGCGCGGCGTTGGCGCCTGCCGATCCTTCATCGCAGGACCGCGCCGTAGCCGCGGCAGCGGAACAAATCAAACAGCAAGCTCTTGCAGAGCAGCGGGACCAGGAAACCGAAGAAGCGGCACAAATCAAGGAACGGAATGAGGCCCGTCAAAACGGAGAGGCGCCGGATACAAGCACCGATATATCGGAGATATTCCAGGCCGCCGCCGCGTACAGCCAGGTCGGAGGGCTATTGTCCTCTCCGTCAGAGCCCCCGAAAGTGACCCCGGGACATTTCGCCGATTTACTAGCCTGATTTTTCCAACATTTCCGCCGACCGGCGGATAATTCGTTCGGTTTCCGACCAAAGACCCAAATCGGGCAAATCGGAAAGCCGATACCAGCCGACACCGCTGGCGTCCGAGGAGGCGGCAGCCTCGCCGTCGATCCAGATTGCAGCATAATCGATCAATGACGCATGGAATTCAACATCGTCATTATTATCCCGGCGGATCGAATCCACTACGTCGATCAGGCCAACGACCTTGATTTCGACGCCGGTTTCCTCCGCGACTTCCCGGATAGCCGTTTCTTCCAGTTTTTCGCCCCATTCCTGCCGTCCGCCCGGAATGGACCAATCACCCTGGCGGGGCGGTTTTCCTCTTTGAATCAAAAGGAATTTGTCGTCCCGCCAGACGACAACGCCGACGCCAACGAAGGGATAGTCCAAATATGTTCTCGCATCGCTTTCCATGGCTGATAGTTTTATTAGATCAGTTTCTCCGGTGAGGCTAGATTATCTTCCACTTGCGGGATTGACCGCTATAATAATATTACTACGGGCAATTCGTGGTGGCGGATTATATTTAGATAATGAGAAGAATAAAAATATGAACCAACAAGTTTTAGACCGAATTGTTATTCAGGCAGGCGATGATATCTTCGCCGAAGGCGATTATGGTAACAGCGCCTATGTCGTGCAAGACGGTGTGATTGATATTATTAAAAATACGCCCGAAGGCGAAGTGGTCCTGGGCACGGTTGAAAAAGGCGGCATTTTCGGAGAAATGGCCCTCATCGACGATCAACCGAGGATGGCGACGGCGCGGGCGGCGACGGTTGTTACAATTATTGTAATCAGCCGGGACGTCTTCAACCGAAAGTTGGCGAAATGTGATCCGTTTGTGCGTGGTTTACTGGGAATTTTTGTCAAAAATATTCGGTCAATGGTTGACCGACAGCTTGGCGTTTAATTAATTTAGAGGTACGAGAATCGGACTGTATCGACGCGTCCGGTTTTTGCTGCGGTAAGTATTTCTCATATGAACAAAATCGACAACGACGACACATCGCCTCCCGAGCCGCCGAAAAAGCCCCCGGTTGAAAAAAGCCGTGGTTTTGGCGGTAAGCTGCGGGGGTATTTTTTAGCCGGTATCCTGGTGACGGCGCCCCTAGGTATAACAGCCTATCTCGCCTGGCTGATCATCACCTTTATCGATGAGCGTATAACGCCTTTGTTGCCGGCTAAGTATAATCCGGAGACCTATTTGCCGTTCAGCCTGCCGGGCCTCGGCTTGGTCATCCTGATTATTGTTTTGACGGTGATTGGCGCATTGACGGCGGGTTTGTTGGGCCGTTGGTTGCTGCATACGGGAGAGAGAATTCTCAACCGGATGCCGGTGATTCGTAGTGTCTATTCGGCGACCAAGCAGATATTCGAAACCGTTCTGGCCCAGCAATCCAATGCGTTCCGGGAGGCCGTTTTGGTGGAATATCCCCGCCGCGGAATCTGGGCCATTGCCTTCATCACGGGTCGTACGGAAGGGGAGGTGCAGAACCTGACCGAAGAAGAGACCGTCAATATTTTTCTGCCGACCACGCCCAATCCGACATCGGGTTTCCTGTTGTTCGTTCCCCGGGAGGAAGTTGTCCATCTGGACATGTCCGTCGAGGAGGCCATTAAAATGGTGATTTCCGGCGGTATCGTTACGCCGCCCGACCGCCGTCCGGCGGAAGAGCAGGCAAAACCCCAGGTTTCAGCCAAAACGTACGAGGATTTGGATGTGCTGCGGGAAGGAGAAAAATCACCAATTCTCGTTTCGAAACATGGACGCCCTAACCAGAACGAAGAAACTTAACCGCCGCGTCCCGCTCAAACAAATACAACAGAACCCGCAATTTCTCGCCCCGCTCACTTTGCAGATTGGCGTCCCGATCCAGGATAAGCTTGGCGTCGTCCCGGGCGGCGGCCAGCAGTTCCTGGTGAACCGCCAAATCGGCGAGCTTGAACTCAGGCAATCCGCTTTGGCGGGTGCCCAAAAGCTCACCTGCGCCCCGGAGACGCAAATCCTCTTCGGCAATGACAAAACCGTCATCGGTATCGCGCAATATCGTCAGCCTGCCTCGCGCTTGTTCGGTTATATTCGGCGGATAGAGCAATAGGCAGGTGGAAGCTTCCGTGCCGCGGCCGATCCGTCCCCTTAATTGATGAAGCTGAGCCAGACCGAAACGTTCGGCATGTTCGATCACCATAATGGAAGCCGCCGGCACATCGACGCCGACTTCAATGACCGTGGTCGCCACCAGAATATCCACCGTTCCGTTGGCAAAGGCTTCCATGACGGCGTCCTTTTCCTTGCCCTTCATCTTACCGTGGATCAGGCCCACACGGTCGCCGAAAAGGGCTTTCAGATGGGCATAGCGGTCCTCTGCGGCGGCAAGATCGATCTTTTCCGATTCCTCAACCAACGGGCAGACCCAGTAAATTTTAGTGCCTCTTGCCAATGCCCGCCCAACACCCTGGACGACTTCATCCAGGCGCTCACTTGACATGCTGGATGTCTTAACGGGTTGGCGCCCGGCGGGTTTGTCGGTCAGGCGTGAAACCTCCATATCCCCGTAAGCGGTCAGCGTCAGCGTGCGGGGAATGGGCGTTGCCGTCATCACCAGGACGTCGACACCGTTTCCCTTGTCCGTCAAGGCGAGCCTTTGATGGACGCCGAACCGATGCTGTTCGTCGATCACGGCAAAAGCCAAATCCTTGAATTCGACGCCTTCCTGGAACAGGGCATGGGTGCCGATGGCGATATCGGTTTCTCCGGCTGCGAATTCCGCCAAAATGGCCTCCCGGGTTTTTCCCTTTTCCCGTCCGGTCAGAATTGCGATTTTCACACCCGCCGTGTCGGCCAAAGGCTGGATCGTCGCCAGATGCTGACGGGCGAGAATTTCCGTCGGCGCCAGAATTACTGCCTGAGCGCCGCTTTCGACCGCATTCAGCATGGCCAGCAGCGCCACGACCGTCTTGCCGCTGCCCACATCCCCCTGGAGCAGGCGGTGCATGCGGTCATCGGACGCCATATCGGCGGTAATTTCCTCCACGGCGGATTTCTGTGATCCGGTCAGTTCGAAGGGGAGGGCTTCATTGACCCGCTCGGAAAGGTGACCGCTGCCCTTGATCGCCCGTCCCGCCTGGCGCCGCATATGCGACCTAACCAAGGCCAGGGCAAGCTGATTGGCCAGCAACTCGTCATAAGCGAGTCGTTGCCGTTCCGGTGTTTCAGGATCGAGATCGGACTCGTTTTCAGGTGAATGTGCAGCGACAAGCGCCTTATTCCAACTCGGCCAACCCTGTTTCTTGAAATAAGCTTGATCCAGCCATTCATCCAGGTCCGGCGCCATGTCCAAGGCGGCCCGGATGGCTTTCGACAATACTTTCAAGGACAGTCCCTGGGTTAAGGGATACACCGGTTCCACGGACTTCAGCAGGTCCAGTTCTTCCAAGGTGCCGATACGGTCCGGGTGAGCCATTTGAATAACTTCGCCAAATTGCTCGATCATGCCGCTGACCACCCGAGTTTCCCCCTCGGGCAGGGTTTTGCGCAAATAGTCCTCTCGTGCATGGAAGAAAACCAAGGTCAGGCTGCCGGTTTCGTCGGAACAGATGACTTTGTAGGGAAGGCGGCGGTTGCGGGACGGCACATGTTGGTCGATTTGAACCGTCATGGTGGCGATGACGCCGGTCGACGCCTCACCGATATTCGGCGCATAGCGGCGGTCAATCAAACCGCTCGGCAGATGCCAGAACAGGTCGGCGATATGCGCCCCGGCGACTTTTTCGATCAATTTGCCGATCCGGGGGCCGACGCCGGACAATTTCGTCACTTCCGAGAAAACTGGGAAAAGGATTTCCGGTCGCATATCGTTTCTCGAAGCCTATCTCTCTCGGGTGGTTCAATGGGGCTGACAATTAATCGTTTAGGATTTATACCCTGCACTTCATTCAGTGCATAGTTCGACAGATGAGATAAATGGACCAATTCAGAAAAAGACTACTCTACAAAGCGTGTCACCGGGGTATGGCCGAGACCGATGAAATGATTGGCGGCTTCGCCAAGGTAAATTTGGACCAGATGTCGGAGGCCCATTTGGAGGAATTCGACCTTCTGCTCGACCAATTGGACATCGACCTGTTTAACTGGATCATGGGCCGGGAGCCCGTGCCAGAAGCCCAGAACGGCGACGTCTTAAAAATGATAATTGACTTTAATGAAAGTCAATAAATAATTGTTAAATATAGATAAAATATCAAAAAATCCCACCCGGTTGTTGGTGGGCGGCGTTCCTGACGGCTACGATTGCATAGTTTTAAGCCAATTGGCCGAGGCGCGGGGGTGCGTCCTATTTGTCGCCCGGGACGACAAGCGCATGGCGGCCTTTACGACCGGTATGCGGTTTTTTGCACCGGCTGTTGCGGTTATCGAATTTCCGGCTTGGGATTGTCTTCCTTTTGACCGCGTATCGCCCAAAAGCGATATCGTGGCGGGAAGAATCGACGCCCTGACCGAACTCGTTAATGTTAACTCCGAAAATCGGGAATCGGCCGGAACGGTTATCGTCACCACCGTTTCCGCTTTGCTGCAACGTGTGCCATTACCGGAAGTTTTCGCTAATTCTGCGATGTCGATCGGTAAGGGGTTCGATGTCGGCCGGGACAGGCTTTTGGCCTATCTGGAAAAAAATGGCTATGGCCGCAGTGAAACCGTGCGGGAGCCGGGCGAGTACGCCATTCGCGGCAGTATCGTCGATCTCTTTCCACCGGGATTTACCGAACCTTTGCGTCTCGATTTCTTCGGCGACGATCTGGATGGAATCCGCTGTTTTGAGCCGTTAAGCCAGCGCACTTCCGGCGAGCGCGAAAGTTTCACTCTCAAGCCGGTCAGCGAATTGTCATTGGATGAGGAGGCGATTGAACGCTTCCGAACCTCCTACCGCGCGCTGTTCGGCGCGGTGTCAAAGGAGGACCCGCTGTATGAGGCCATTTCGGCGGGGCGAAATTTCGGCGGTATGGAGCATTGGCTGCCGCTGTTTCACAAAGGAATGGCGACCTTTTTTGACTATTTGCCGGAAACGGGAGCGCCTTTGCCGATTGCTTTGGATTATCAGGCCGAGGAGGCCCGCGATGCCCGTCTCGACCTTATCGGCGAATGCTATGAAGCACGGACGGAAATGCTTTCCAGCGGTCTGGCTGCTTCGGGCGGCCTATATAACCCGTTGCCCAGCGACCGTCTCTATCTGACCGCCGGAGATTGGGATACTCGTCTCGATTCTGCCGTTGTGCTGCAATTTCAGCCCTTTGCCGCCCCGGAAAGCGCCGACAAAGCGCTCGATGTGGGTGGGAAACCGGGACGCGATTTCTCCGGCGCGCGCGCCCAGCCCGGCGTTAATGTCTATGATGCGCTACGCGATCACATTACCGGAGAAAACGAAGCGGGTCGGCGTGTCCTGATCGGCGCCTTTTCAGAGGGATCCCGCGAAAGACTGCTCGGTATTCTGCGGGAACATGAAATTCCGGCGGTTGCTATAGACCGGTTCGGCGATGCGGAAAAAGCCGTTGCCGGTGTCGCTCTCCTGGATGCGGACAACGGATTCAGTGCGCCGGAACTGGCGCTTATCACCGAGCAGGATATCCTGGGAGACCGGCTGCACAGCCCCCAACGCCGCAAAATCCGCCCGGAAAATTTCATTGCCGAGGCGTCGACCTTGAGCGCCAGTGATCTGGTGGTCCATATGGATCACGGCATCGGCCGCTACGAGGCTCTGGAGACCCTGGATATCGCCGGTGCGCCCCACGATTGCCTCCAGGTCATTTACGACGGCGGAGACAAACTGTTTGTGCCGGTGGAAAATATCGATGTGCTGTCCCGTTATGGAGAAGATAAGGGTAATGCCAGGCTGGACAAACTGGGTGGCGTGGCCTGGCAATCGAGAAAGGCCAAACTCAAACAGCGTATCCGCGACATGGCTGAGCGTCTGATCGGTGTGGCGGCGGCAAGGGAACTCAAAGCGGGGGAGAGCTTTACACCCCAATCGGGCATTTACGAGGAATTCTGCTCCGGCTTTCCTTTCAGCGAAACCGATGATCAGGCGCGGGCGATATCGGATACCATGGGTGATCTCGGCAGTGGCCGCCCCATGGACCGCCTGATCTGCGGCGATGTCGGGTTCGGCAAGACCGAAGTCGCCCTTCGCGCCGCCTTCGTGACCGCCATGGAAGGCAAGCAGGTTGCCGTCGTGGTACCGACCACACTGCTGGCCCGGCAGCATTTCCAGAATTTTCTTCTCCGCTTTGCCGACTTTCCGGTGCGGATCGGCCAATTATCGCGTTTGGTGACGCCGAAGGCGGCGGCGGAAATCAAGGAGGGACTGGCCGACGGGACGGTCGATATCGTTATCGGCACCCATGCTCTGCTGTCGGATAAATTAAAGTTCGACCGGCTGGGGCTGCTGGTGATCGATGAGGAGCAGCATTTCGGCGTCGCCCACAAGGAGAGATTAAAGGCCATCAAGGCCAACGTTCACGTTTTGACGTTGACCGCCACCCCGATCCCCCGGACCCTGCAAATGGCGTTGACCGGCGTTCGGGAACTCAGCCTGATCGCCACACCGCCGGTGGACCGGTTGGCGGTCCGGACCTTTGTCTTGCCTTACGATCCGGTGATTGTCCGCGAGGCTATCCAGCGCGAACGCTATCGCGGCGGCCAGATTTTCTACGTCTGTCCCCGGGTTGCCGATTTGGGTGCCATTGAAGAACAACTCGCCGAACTGGTGCCCGATCTCAAAGTCGCGGTGGCGCACGGCCAACTGCCGGCCCGCAAGTTGGAAGAAATCATGAGTTCTTTCTACGAGGGCGCCTATGATTTGTTGCTGGCGACCAACATCGTTGAATCCGGGCTCGACCTGCCGTCGGTCAATACCATCATCATCCACCGGGCGGATATGTTCGGGTTGGCGGGTTTGTACCAGTTGCGGGGGCGTATCGGCCGCTCGAAAGTCCGCGGTTATGCCTATTTGACCCTGCCGCCCAATCGACGACTTGCTGATTCCGCCCAGAAGCGGCTGGAAGTTATGCAGACCCTGGATACGTTGGGGGCGGGGTTCATGCTGGCCAGCCACGATCTCGACATCAGAGGGGCGGGCAATTTGCTGGGCGAGGAGCAGTCCGGGCATATCAAGGAAGTCGGCATCGAGCTTTATCAGCAGATGCTGGAGGAAGCGGTGGCCGAAGCCAAAGAAGCCGGCGGCAAAGGGGCAGATGCCGAGGATCAATGGAGCCCACAGATCGATATCGGCGTCCCCGTGCTTATTCCCGCCGACTATGCGCCGGACCTGGGCGTTCGCCTCAGCCTATATCGGCGGATTGCCGACCTTGGCGATAAAATCGAGATTGAGGGTTTTGCCGCCGAATTGATCGACCGCTTCGGCACCTTGCCCGAAGAAGTGGAAAACCTTTTGGCCACGGTCGCCATCAAGCAGCTTTGCCGGGAAGCGGGCGTCGAAAAAGTTGAAGCGGGACCCAAGGGGTCGGTGGTAACCTTCCGAAAAAACCAATTCGACAACCCGGCGGGGTTGGTGGAATTCATCACTTCCCAGGTCAATACGGCCAAACTCCGGCCCGATCACAAACTGGTCTTCATGCGCCGATGGAGCAGCGCCGAAGAGCGGCTCGGCGGCGTCCAATATCTGCTAAGGGAGTTGGCGGAGATCGCCGCTTGAAGGTTAGCCGGGGAAAAGCGGACCGCAATTGCACGAATTAAGTAAACTAGAAATTAGACGGGCTGGGTACCGGTTTCGAAGAGATCGCGGCGTTTCTCCTCGGCAACGTCCAGCATCCGGTTGATCACGTTGGCGTCCTGGGCGCCGGATATGGAAAACTGGCCGTCGAAAATAAAGGCGGGGACGCCGCTGATGCCGAGCCGATGCGCCCGGGCGTTCTGTTCGCCGATATCGGCCACATCCTCGTCGCTGTAGAGATAGCGTCTAAGCGCTTCCTCTTCGAATCCCAGTTGGGCTACGCCGATGTCAATCAGCACCGACCGATTGCCAATGTCGCGTCCTTCAAGAAAGTAACTGTTAAAAAGGATTTCCACGGTTTCGCCGGCCTGCTGGAATTCCTGTTTGGCGGCATATCGGACCAGCCGGTGGGAATCGACGGTATTTGGTGTTCGCTTTATGCGCTCGAAATTAAAATCGATGCCGGCGCTGTCGCCGGCCTGGACGATGGCGCCGAACAGTCGTTGCGAGCGAAGGTCACCGCCGAATTTCCGTTTCATAAATTCCTTATGGTCAGCGCCTTCCGGCTGCATGTCCGGGTTCAATTGGAACGCATGCCAGTAAATTTCCGGCACCAAAGAGGGGCGGGCGCTGAGTGTTTCCTCCAGCCTTTTCTTGCCGACAAAGCACCAGGGGCAAATGGTGTCGAATATGATGTCGATGCGCATGGTCCAGCTTTTCTAAATCGATTGTCGAAGCCAATTATAACCTTGGCGCTATTTTAACCAAATTCAATATCATTGCGCAAAAGTGAATTCAGGGCGGCGTCGATGTATCGCCGCCCTGAAAAAAGTGAAATCTAGCGTAAGTTTTTTTCCACGAATAAACCAATCTGCGCCGATTCCTGGCAGGCACGAAGCAGGTTGAGCAATTCCTTGTCATTTGAACCTTCGGGTTTACCTCCCCATTGGTCGAAATTGGTTATTTGGTCCAGCTGCAAACGCGGCCGCCACCCGGCTTTTTCGAGTTCCGGCTTGTCATGGAAATGGCTGACATAGCCGAGGCAGAGGTAGGCAACCGGTACGACGTTCTCTGGTATGGACAATTCCTTTCGGAGGGACATTTCGTCCAGGATACTCACCCATCCCAGGCCAATACCTTCAGCCCGTGCGGCCAGCCAAAGGTTTTGCACCGAACATACGGTCGAATAGAGGTCCATTTCAGGGATATGGGTTTTACCGATCACAACCGGGCCGCCACGGTCACGGTCGCAGGTGATGCAGATATTGATCGGCGCTTCGACAATTCCCTCCAACTTCAATTTTCGGTAGACGTCCCGTTTCTCGCCTTCAAACATTTCCGCCGCTTCCTGGTGTGCCTTGTCGAAAAGAGCTTTAATTCCTTTTTTCGTTTCCTTTGATCTGACCACAATAAAATTCCACGGCTGCATAAACCCGACCGAAGGTGCGTAGTGCGCAGCCGTCAACAAACGGCTGAGTACATCATTGGAAATTTCTTTATCCAGAAATTGCCCACGAACATCGCGTCGCGATAAAATTGTGCGGTAGACGGCGGATCTGTCGTCATCATTGAAGGCGTGATTAGTCGGATTGTGGATAGCTTGTTTTTCCATTTTAGTCCCCTTCATGGAAAAGCGATGATGTAAGCGTGGTCCAGGCGCTTACATTTCCATCCTCCGGGCCGGTCTTCTGACTTGGGTTCTTCTCTTCCGGTAGCCTTCCCAGCCGATAATTGGCCAGTGACGTATTGCCAGTCGATTCCCCTTACAGCGCTGGGCACGTCGCGGAATTTCACCGCGTTCCCGATTCTCCCAATAATACGGCGTATTAGATTGGGCACCCCGAGGCGTGATCGGAACACCTTAGACAGGTTTCCGCTGAAATGAAATACGGCATCCGATTAACCAAAGAAAATGGATGCCGTTTGTGTTTACCTGCTAATTATCTACTATTGCAGTGAATTTCAGATTTTCCCGGACCAAAATTGGACCAATGACAACCAAAACCTCAGGCTTCGGCGGTATCGGCCGTGCGCTTTCCAACCGGAATTACCGGATCTATTGGCTCGGTAACACACCGTCTCTGTTGGGGTTTTGGATTCAAAAAGTCGGTCTGGGTCATTTGGTGTGGGATTTGACAGGTTCCTATACCTGGCTTGGCATGATGGGATTTGCCGCCCTGGCGCCGTCGGTCGTGTTGTCGCCGGTCGCCGGCGCCGTCGCCGACAGGTACGGTTTGAGGTTGGTCGCGACCTATGCCTTGATCGTTTCGGGGTTAACCGGGTTGGCTCTGGGAGTTCTGGTTCTGACTGACAATCAGAGAGCGGATTATTTGCTAATTCTGGCTTTCATACAGGGGCTTGCTTTGTCTTTCGATTTACCGGCGCGAATGGCGCTGGTGCCAAATCTCGTCGACCGGCGGGATTTGTCCTCAGCCATCGCGTTGAATACGACGACCTTTCACGCCGGAATGTTTGTCGGTCCCGCGTTATTCGGTGTCATATTTACGTTTTTTGGTCTGGGCGCGGTGTTTATCGCCAACGGTCTGAGTTTCTTTTGGTTCATCGGGATGCTGATGTTGCTGCGTCTTGAGCCGGTGGCGAAAAGAGGCGCCGATGCACAGACCTTGTTTGCCGACATGGTCGAAGGGGTTAAGTATGTCGTGAACCATCCGTCCATGCGGGCCCTATATCTGTTTGCTGTCGTGCCGCACCTGTTTATCCGGCCTTACATGGAATGGATGCCCGGTTTTTCCGCCGAAGTGTTCGGCCTCGGCGCCGAAGGACTGGCCAGCCTGTTCGGTGCGACCGGCTTGGGTTCAACGGTCGGCGGCGTATGGTTGGCTTTGCGCGGAAAAAATGCAGGACTGACGATGATATTGGTCTCCAGTCTGGGCATTGCAATTTTCGCGCTCTTGCTGTTTTCGTTCAACAGTATCTATTGGCTTGGTCTTGCCATCATGTTCGTGCTTGGCATTACGTTGGTTTGCGGCGCCGTCGCCAATCAAAGCCTGGTGCAAAATACGGTGGATCCGAGTGTACGGGGGAGAGTAATCAGTCTCGGGACCGGCATGGCCGTGGGATTTCCGGCCATCGGCGCGTTGACTTTCGGCTGGCTGGGGTCGGCCTTCGGCATCGAAGTTTCGATCGCCGGGGCCATGGTGGTCGCGCTGATCTATTGGGTGCCGGCCTCAAAGCGTCTATTGGGCCGCGCCAAGGACATCGAAGCCGACCACCATAGTTGATGTCAGCTAAGACATATTTTCGCCAAAATACTTCGGCTATGAATTTATATAAAGTTCACGGTTTATTGGTTTAAAGATAAAGACGAAGCCGTTAATCGACCGTCGCAATATCCACGGCTTTTAGGCCTTTTTCTTCTTCGACAGTTTCGAAGCTAACTTTTTGCCCTTCGGTCAGGCTCTGTAAACCAGCGGACATAACCGCGGTAATATGAACGAATATGTCCTTGTCCCCCTCATCGGGAACAATAAATCCAAATCCCTTCGTTGGGTTGAACCATTTAACGGTACCCGTCGCCATTTGTATTCCTTTCCACTTCACACGCCAATCACCGGCCTCCCGGTCCGGCTCATTTTCAGAGGTCCCATTTCGCCTCTGAAGCGTAATGCTAACCGGAACTGATAAAATCAAACAAGTAAAAATTTCACTTTTGTTCGGGGGGAGAACTATTTGACAGAAAACGAAAAATCAGCGTTTTAGGCTTGAATTCGGGTCAAGCCGCCTTGCGCAATTTCAGTTTCATACCGACGATCTGGTAAATGTCCAAACCTGTAATATCGGCAATTTCCGTGAAGGGGAGAGTGGTTTCTTTCAAGAGAATGGTGGCATGTTTGATGGGGTCCCGGCGGGACCGGTTGGTGTTGCGCCTCGCTGAACCGTTTTCTTTGGCTGCGGCCCGCTTGCGTTCCGCCCGGTCGAGACCTCTGTCTTGAGCTTTTTTAACCGCTTCCTGCCACCGTTTTTTGTCCAGTTCATCACTGTGCGGTCCCTGGGGTGGATAGAAGAACGCAGGATCGTCGTCGTTTCCCGAGTTTTGATAGAACGGCGCACCTCCGGTGCGGACCACATCAGGCGCACGTTCCGGTGTCCAGCGTGCAGCTTCATCCAGACTCATGCCGTGTTTTTTTGCGATCCGTTTGGCCGCTTCCAAGGCATTGGCCCGCTCACCTTCGAACTTGCTACCCTTGGCGAGTTCAAGCAAATTGCGAAATCTGGTCCGTTCGGCTTCTGAAAATTCCTTGGAGATGTTTTTCATCCTGTCAGTAGGCTGCTCACAATCGCACATCATAACACGGCTGCGGCGCAAATGGGTTAACAGATGGCTGAATTCTCTAAAAATTCGGCCTGTCTGCATCTCGCTAATTGTCTGAATATGCGCTAACAATTAAATAGTGATGCTTCAAATTAATTCATTCAATATTTTAGGAAGATAATTATTTGACCGGAACATTTGTAGAGTTGGTGAACTTATACGAAAGGCATGGTTTTACCGTGCAGACTAGCCTGTCACCGGCTCATTTTCCGGGTTTTGGTCTGGCGGACATTCCCTTCACGTATATTTATAAAGACAATGTTCGAATGAGCAAAGGTGGCGGCATTGCTTTGGCCGAAATTTATTTTTTGGAGAATTTGACGGCTGCGAGGCCACCCAAGAATATTTTTGTGATCGGTAATGCTTTCGGCTGGAGCACCTTGGCTTTAGCGCTGATGTGTCCTGGCGCCAAGATTGTCGCCATTGATTGGTGTCCGAGGCCGGACGAGGAAGAGGGCTTGGCGGTGACCAACGATCTTGCCCGTGAATTCGAAGCCGACGTCATAGCCCTAAAGGGCAAAAGCCCGGTCGATGTCCCGGAGATCGTCAAAAAACATTTCCGGGACCCGGTCGATTTCGTCTTGATTGACGGCGGCCATACGTCTGAGCAACAGAAACTCGATTTTGATGCCTGCAAGGGGATAGCGTCATCGGACTGTGTTTACGTGTTCCACGACGTAATCAATTTCGGCATGGTCGACGGCTTCGTCGATATTGCCAGAGCAAATCCCCATCTAATTAGTTCGCTGCTTTTCCGGACGCCATCCGGAATGGCTGTCAGCTATCCCACAGAGTTGGATGCCGAACTCGGCCCGGTTGTAAACGCGTTCACCGAAAACAATGAACGCGTCCAGACCCTGCATCAAGAGGGAAGAGAGAGGCGTCGCGAGCAGTCTTAAGCCGCCTCTAATTGTTCCGCGTAGTTGGCCATTTTCTCTAGAGCGCTACTCGGCCCGTCGGGGTTGGTGTCGTCCCAGTGGAGACTGAACCGGGCGCCGTTTAAGGAACAAAAGGGATGGCCCTCCGACAGCATTTTGTCGGTTGAGATGATATCAGTGCGGCTATCGAGAATAAAAACGTTGCCGCGCAAATTTACCGACAGAACGGCATGATGAATATCGCTGCCGTCTTCCTCCAGCCACACCATGCGTAGTCGATCCGGGTGAAACCCCAATAGCCGAAGTGATACATACTTCGCCATGGCGTAGTCTTCGGACTCGTCGCCGCATTTGAACACATTCAACGGCTTGGCCCAGCTTTTGGTTTTTCCGCCAGCCGCAATGCCCGAGACATCGGCCTGGCTGTTGATGAAACTGTTGACGCCGGCGATCTGTCCTTTGGGTCCGAACGCCGCCAGGGTTTTCAACAAACGCCGCCAGGTGAAAATCGGTGACGCCGAAGGGGTGCCGCGCCTCATTTGCGAAGCGGCGGCTTTTTTACTTTTAGGGAACAATTTATCCGGTGCACCGAGAGGCCGTTCGTGAGATCCGAACAGAGTCGTTTCCTGATCGGGCGCTTGATGGATATCCGGGCATTGCAGTTGATTGAAGGCTTCCGCATGGCCCAAGTTTTCACTGTCCTCGGTAAGCTTGCCCGCGCTTGGTGAGAAAAACGTAAATATGCCGAACGGCCCACCTTTCTGTATCGATTTTTTCATTTTTTTGTCCTGGTTTTTGTCCTGGTATTTTATCGGTTGGTGTCTACTAGTTTTCGAACTGAACTTTGTCATTTTTTTGGCAATCTGAGTCGCAAACGGCGTGCCAAAGTTAAGCCTCTGACTCTGCTATGAGAATCCTCCTTTATAGCTAAGTGGTATTTGCCCTAGGAAAAAACGACCCAGTCCAATTTTGCCGCCTATTTAACAGTCATTGTTGCGTGAATGACGAAAAGTGTGCATTGTTGGGATAGTGAACAGTTGCAGAAGTAAGGATAATTTTAATTCGGCTGCTGCTGCCAGGGGAGAGTGAATTAATGGAATGGCGTACTGAATTCAGCGTCGGCGAAGCGGAGTTCGACAATGATCACAAGATTATTTTCGGACTGGTAGACGAGTTCAAGGCGATGTTGAACAGCGAAAGCGATGCTGCCGAATTGCTGGATAACAGCTTCGACAAATTAATCGATTATATCGATGAACATTTTGCCCGCGAAGAAGTTTTCATGCAAAAGATCAGTTATCCGGATCTCGTCGAGCATCATGGAAAACATGCAGAAATGGAAGATCGGCTGCGGGCGCTTTTTACCCGTTACCGGGAAGGCGATCCTTCAATATCCGAAGCCTTGAGTAATTTTGTCGAAGATTGGTGGTATTCCCATATTCTCAAAGAGGACATGAAATACAAGGAATTTGCGGAAGGCTAGCTTTCTTTTTTGGTTGTTTCCAGCTTTCGAAGTTTTAGAGCCAAAACAATATTAATCAAAGTTAGGGCAAACAATACGTAACCGGCGTCAGCCCAATTTCCCATTGTCACGACGGCAAAAGCCAAGATTGGCGGTCCGATCAGATTGCCAAGTTGAGATCCCTGATACATCAGTCCATTGGTGGCGCCTAATTGTCCCGACGCAAGGGCCATCTTAGGAGCACAGGCCAAAAGGGCGACCGGCTGAAGAGCGCCGACAAAGGAAAATACAAGAACCAGACCGAAACGCACCACATCTGAAAAATAGTCGGGAAATATCATTAGCGCCGATCCGCCCATGACGGTTGTCCCGATCGTCAGCGCGACCCAGAGGCGGACACCCCAATGAACCAGCCAAGCCGCTGCGAAATTGCCCAGAATGTTGAAGGCGACTGCCACCGCCGCGAGGGAGGCGGCCAGTCCTACGTCCAATCCGCGTTCCTCTAGGACAAAGGTTGGTAGCCAAACCATCACGGCGACCCATTGAAATGTGTAGGTCGCAAAACAGATAGCGAGAATCCAAGGTCCAGGCTGAGTAATGGTAAGTCGGATATTTTTGATATAGGGCACTGTGACGGTAGGCGTTACGCGCGGCGTTCGCCAAACCACAATGAACATGGCGAAAAGACCGAGCATGGATAACGCAGCGGTGATTTGCCACAATGGCCGCCAACCGAAGGGTTCCAGAATGAATGGCGCGGTCACCATGGCGATCGCCATACCGCCCGGTGTTACACAACTCCATATTCCGACGGCTAAACTGCGATTGCGCTCTGTCGACAGGTGGGCGATTAATGATGGTATCGAGACCATGCCGGCAATGTATCCCGCACCTTCAATGGCGCGGGAGGTCAGGAGCAATAATGCGTCGTCGGCTATGGACCCCAAGACCGCGCCGAATGCCATGACGCCGCAGGCGGTAAGAATGACTTTGCCGTGCCCAACCTTGTCGCCCAGGAGACCGGCAAAAATGCCGGTTCCCGTACCGAACACCGCAATCATTGAGACGATCCAGCCGGCGGTCACCATACCGAGGGACAATTCGTCCCGAATTGCAGGCAGGGCGGGCGGTGCCTTACCGATGTAACCCGCGCTGACCAGTCCGACTGCCAGCAATAGTGCAATCAGCCCCCAGGGCGTTGATTTTTCAGACAACGAATTCATGTCACAGGGAAAGCATTGTGTGGGGAATTGGACAAGCAAAAAAGAGTGTCACTCAAATTTGATTTTCCGATACACTCTATTGTATTTAAATTACAAGTAAGAATTAGTCAAAATTGCCTTTGATCCGCAGAGAGTTCTAAGGAGCCTGCCATGCCCGAAGATCAAAAAACAGCCGAGGACTTGACGTCTGAAGGCCGCAAGTCGAAAAACGGTGACTATGAAATTTGGTTCGAACCTGCGTCAGAGCGCGTACGGGTCGAATTTAACGGCACCTGGATCGCCGATTCCTCCCAGGCGCTGATCGCCCATGAAACCCGTGTGCCGCCGACTTACTATTTTCCCATGGACGACGTGCATATGGAGCATCTGGAAAAAACCGATCACCAGACCCATTGCCCGTTCAAAGGAAACGCCAGCTATTGGACCATTGCGGTAGGCGACGCGTGCGAGGAAAACGCCGTTTGGAGTTATGAAGACCCATACCCGGATGGTGAAGAACTCAGGGGTTACGTATCCTTCTACCAGAACAAGGTGAACGCCATTTATGAAGGCGCCGAGGAAGTCGCCTTCCTCAACGGCAAGCAGGATAGTTTGCATGCCAATACGCTGGCCGGCTGGCTGCTGGAAGAGGCCTGGAAAGCGGAGACAGCCGATCAACTGGTTTTCAAATTTTGCCAATACCTTCATGACAATGGATATCCCATCGCGCGCATGACCGTCATCATTCCGACGCTTCATCCCCAGGTGTTCGCCACTGTTTTGGTATGGCGGGAGGATTCTCCGGAAGTCAATGTGATCTTGGAATCCCATGATGTCCTGCATCAGCCGAAATTTGCCGATAGTCCGTTTGCACCCATCATTAAGGGGGCCGGTGGTGTCCGCCGCCGTCTCGAAGGCGATGATCCAAAGCTGGATTTTCCCGTTGTCAAAGATCTTCACGAAGAAGGCGCGACCGATTACGCCGCCATGCCCTTCACCTTCTCGGATGGTCAGATAAACGTCATGTCAATGACCTCGTTTGCGGAAGGCGGTTTCTCGACGGCACATCTCGGGCAAATTCACGAGATTTTGCCTATGCTGGGCCGCCTGTTTGAAGTGCATGCTCAGAAGCGGACATCAATTGCATTGCTGGAAACCTATCTGGGCCGGCGAACCGGCCGCCGTGTATTGGAAGGGCAGGTCAAACACGGCGACGGCGAACACATTCACGCCATCATCTGGTTCTGCGATTTCCGCGATTCGACGGCACTATCGGAAAGCATGGAGCAGGAAACCTACCTTCTTCATCTCAACCGGTTTTTTCACTGTATGGCTGGAGCAATCCTCGAAAACGGCGGCGAGGTGCTGCGCTTTATCGGAGATGCGGTGTTGGCCATTTTTCCCATTGCCGGAGAAACCACTAAGGCCTGGGAAAACGCCACAGGGTCCTTGGAAGCCTGCCGCCGGGCGCTGAAGGCGGCGGATGACATCGCCGAAAGAATTGACGCCACCAACAATGAGCACAAGGAACTGCCGCCACTGAAATACGGCATCGGACTTCACCTGGGCGACGTTACCTACGGTAACATCGGTATTCCGGAACGGCTGGAATTTACGGTCATTGGATCTGCCGCCAACGAGGCGGCCCGGATTGAGAGCATGACCAAGGAATTGGAAGAGACCGTGCTGATATCCTCGACATTCGCAGATAATTTTCCGGGCAAGCTCAGATCTCTTGGCAACCATCATCTAAAAGGTCTGGATGGCGAACACGAACTCTTTTCTATGGCGAAGGATAAAAGTTCATAACCGCAATTTGCCGCATTAGATTCAACTCGAACTTTACCGGTTCCGGCTCCGAATACTTGTGATTGCTCCAACCCCACATTTACTGCACAAAATGCAATTGGAAATGATTTTGATCGGAGGTCAAGCTGTCGAAGTCATACCTGTAAAGTGAAAATTTTTTTATTTTGCAGAATGTTCTGAAAAATTAATTGTGATGGCGAAACAAGATAACGCAGTGTCGGATAGCCGGCGAAGACAAATTGATTTGTGGATGTCGAAAAACGGGCTGATACCCGACGATATTGATGAAGCCGTTTCCGTTGCCATTGATTTGTTGCGCGCGGCGGACATTGAAACTGCCAGACAAATATTGCAGAGAATCTTGGAAATCCGATCGAACCATTCGGTCGCCCTCCATTATTTGGGGGTCGCCGCCTTTCAGACCGGACGATTGGATCAGGCGGAAAAACTAATTGGCAAGGCTTTGCGGATAGAACCCAACGATTTTAAGGCTTTAACAAATCTGGGAAATGTGTATCGAAATCAAGGCCGGTTGAACGAAGCCGCGGATTTGTACCGGGCCTCGTTAGACATATCGCCAAATTATCGCGTCGCCGCTCAAAATTTGGGTGTGGTACTGATTGACCAAGGCCGCCTAACCAAAGCTATTGAAATACTCGGGACGGCCGTAAAAGAGAATCCCGAGAATGTTGACCTATGCTGCACTTTCGTCAATGCTCAAATTGAGTTGGGATTTCACCGCGAAGCATTATCGGTGTGTCGCGAATGCTCAGATCAAAATCCAGGACATCCTAAACCACTAAGGATTATAGCCCGCTTACTTCCGATGATATCGGATCTTGCGTTCAACGATACGGTTGAAAATTTACTCGTTCGCTGCTTTCAGCATCCTGAGGTGGAAAGCTTTGGTTTGAGAGGGTTAACCGAGCGGAACCTGATTAATTGTTTACCGGCTGCAATTGATTTCTCATTCGGTATGACTGATAAAGTTTCAAGTCCACTGCTATGCGCCTTTCTCGAGAATGAATTCACTACCCATTCAGGTTTAGAACAAATAATTACAAATTATCGGCGTCAGTTACTGGTTAACGCGGACAAGCCGGAAATAGGAAATTCTCTAGATCCTTCGTTAATTCCTCTTTACCTGGCGATAGCTTGCCAGTGCCATCTCAATGACTTTATTTTTGATGAGACGCCGGAAGAATTAGGTTTGGTCGACCAACTGATACGAAAATTCACGGTTGAACTAGAGTCGAAAGCGTCTATCGATATTGCAGTAATGGCGATAATAGCCGCTTATCGGCCTCTTGATATTCACCCCTTTGCGAACAGCTTGTCGTCAACGTTGGCGTTGATCCATGAAAATAGGGGGGACAAACTCGTAAAGTGGCAAATTACCGATAAAGAAATCGAACGAAAGGTGAAATCTGAACTTCCTACGATTGGCCTTGTTGGCGGTGAGGTGACAAAAGCAGTCCAATCTCAGTACGAGGAAAGCCCCTATCCCCGCTGGCATAAAATTAATCAGGTCGAAGCAAATCCGTACAACACCGTTATGACAACGGAAATTCCGGCGCTAAAGGATCGTTCGTTAAATTGGCCCAGGGATCCCAAAATTTTGGTGGCCGGAGGTGGTACCGGTCAGCAACCGATTACCACTGCCGTCTCGATTGCCAACGCCGAAATACTTGCAATTGATCTGAGCTTGTCCAGTCTGGCTTACGCCAAACGGATGGCAGCGGAAAGAAATATCAACAATATAAATTTCGCCCAGGCCGATCTCCAAACTCTGGGAGACCTCAAGGAGCGTTTTGATCTGATTGAATGCAGCGGGGTGCTTCATCATTTGGCGGATCCGATTGCGGGATGGCGTGTTCTGACTGGCATTTTGCAAGAGTCCGGCTTTATGAAAATTGCCTTATACTCAGAAACCGCTCGTCAAGATGTGGTTGCAGCGCGAAAACTAATTTCGGAAAAGAAATTACAGGCGACGCCGGAAGGTATTCGCACTTGTCGTCGCTTACTAATGGACCTGCCAATTGATCATCCTGCTCGGCGGGTCGTTCGATATCGGGATTTTTTTGCCATGCCGGAATGCCGGGATCTATTGTTCCACGTTCAGGAGCACCGCTTCACTATTCCCCAAATTCAAAAGGCGTTAAATGAGCTTGATTTAGCGTTTCTCGGTTTCACTTTCGGCGGCCAACCCGTTGGAAAGGTGACGGCCGGAAATTCAAATCGGCAAAATTCAATGCCTGATCCATCATTACTCGAAGATTGGCATGAATATGAGCAGACTAATCCTGATATTTTTACCAGCATGTATCAGTTCTGGGTTTGCAAGCGCTGAGATTTTTCCCGGCATACTTCGGGACAGGGGCAAAATCGACGACCTGGAACCCTCGCTGCTTCTACGCTAGGATTTCAAGTCTTTGCAGCAGAAGGGCAAAACGCGTCCATGATTCAAGTCGAAGGATTGGTCAAAAGGTTTAACCCGGTGGAGGCCCTCAGCGGGTTGGATTTTACCGCCCGAGACGGTGAAGTAACCGGCTTGATCGGTCCCAACGGTGCGGGGAAGACGACGGCGCTAAGAATTCTCTGCACGGTAATGCGGCCCGACGAAGGAATTGCCCAAATCGACGGGTTCGATACGGTTGGACAGCGCCTCGACGTGCAACGCCGTATCGGCGTTTTGCCCGATACCAGGGGACTTTATCCGAGGCTGACGGCGCGGGAGCATATCCGTTATTTCGGTCGCCTCCATGGCATGGGCGGTATCGAATTGGAAGGCAAAATAAACCAGTTGATTAATATCCTGGGCATGGAGGAAATCGCCGACCGCCGCGCCAAAGGGTTCTCCAAAGGCCAGGCCAGGAAACTTTCCATGGCTCGGGCGCTGGTGCACGATCCTCAGAACCTGATGCTGGACGAGCCCACCAATGGACTGGACATCGCCACCTCGCGCGCCGTCCATGATATCATCCGCCGATTAAAAGGCCGGGGCCGCAGCATCCTTTTTTGCAGCCACATCATGCAGGAAGTGGTGTCCATCGCCGACCGGATCGTTGTCATTGCGGCGGGTCGGGCCGTGGCGCACGGGACAGTGGAGGAGCTTTACGCGCAAACAGGCTGTGATGACATAGAGGAAATGTTTCTCATGTTGACCAATGGCGGCGGCGGAACGCAGGCGGAGAAGCCCGTTGTTGCGTAGCATTTTCGTCATATTTTCTAAGGAAGTGGTCGATAACGGAAGGGACCGCCGGTCGTTACTGGTGGCCTTCATTTATCCCATGCTGGGGCCGTTGCTGTTGGGCGCGATAATTTCCGCCGTTGCCAACGTGATAACGGCAAGTCCGGGGCAGAACCTGATCCTGCACATCCAGGGCGCCGCCAATGGACCGGCGCTGGTAAGTTTTCTACGTGGCAAGGGCGTTCAGCTATCTCCGGCGCCAAATGACATTAATGAGGCTGTGCGAACCGGCGCCGTCGACAACGTGCTCATCATTCCGTCCGGCCACAAAGAGGAATTCTCGGCCCAACGGACGGCTTCGATAAAATTCGTGGTTAATTCGTCGCGGCTGCCGGGTCTCATTGCCCTCAATCGGGTGTCTGGTCTGCTGGGAGAATTTAACCGGTCGACTTGGGGCAAGCGTATCCGGTCCAGGGGGGTGGACTATCAGGTGTTCAGACCGTTGAAGATCGACCATGTGAACGTATCTTCAGGCCGCCAGATTTTTGAGATACTGCTGTTCATGGTGCCGCCTTTGTTCATCTTCAACCTGTTCATGGGGGGCGTATACCTGTCGGTGGACGCCACCTCAGGGGAGCGGGAGCGGGGGTCGTTGGAACCGTTGCTGATTAACCCAGTGGAACGCTGGGGCTTTATGATGGGGAAATTCCTGGCGGCGACTTATTACACCGGGTTGGCGGTGATCGTCCAATTGCTTGCATTTAAAGTGGTTTTTATGATGGTCGGGCCGTCCATTGAAGCCTTCGGCAATACGCTGGAATGGGGGACGGTGTTGCTGGTGTTGGCAGTATCAATTCCCTTGATGATGTTCGCCGTGGGCGTTCAGTTCATCATCGCCGCTTTGACCCGCAGCTACAAAGAGGCTCAAACCTATCTTGGCTTGCTGCCGTTGGTGCCGGGCATTCCCGGTATGGTGATGGTGTTTGCGCCGGTTCAGGCCCAGGATTGGATGATGAGCGTACCCATCCTGTCTCAAACCCTGCTGGTCGGCCAATTGGTCAGGTCCGAGATCGTGCCGATGCAGGACATTTTGACGTCCATGGGGTCGTCATTGATCTACGCAGTGGTTCTCCTGCTCATCTGCGCCCGGCTATATGAGCGGGAAAAACTGATTACCGGCGGCTAAAGATCCTGCCGATAGTCTATCGATGTGCCGTCGACCACCAACTCCGGGCAGTAATTCCGTAGGAGAAGCGCCGCCGAATGAGCCCGATGTCCTTTGGGCACGCGGACTCTGACGGCGGTCATGGAAATTTCATCCAGTTCTTCGGTGGACAGAATTTTAAACCCTAGCTGCTGGGCGATCTGATGGAATTTTTCCGGTGGGTCGATGACCACCAACGACGGCCGGTCGGCGGCGGCAAATGCACTGCTGCTTAACCAGGAGGCAAAAAACCATCCGGCGAGAACGAAGGGCGCAACAGTCAGTCCCATGGCGATAAAACGTATTCTTATGCTTTTCATAGCGTCACCTGTACCAGTTCTTGATACGAATCCTCAAAATACGAATCGCGGCTTAACGAAACGTTAATGCCGAAGCGGTGACGTTATTTAGATAAAAAAGAGGGGGGTGGCATCCACGCCGATGAGGGAGTCGTCTTCTGAGGGGGGGGGACGAGGGAACGACGCGGATGCCGAAAACGTTTATGCCATTTGCCGGTGTTCTGAGTACGAATTGTCGATACCTTGGACACGATCACGCTCATCAAGGCGTAGGGCTTCAAGCATTGCCTCTTCTTCGGTCCGACATATTCCTACCATGGTGAAAATCTGTGTATCGAAGATAACCCATTCACCGGTTGTATCCTGGTACTGGACTGAGTAGCGCATTCTGCCCTCTCCTTTTTTGTGATGTCCTTCTGTGAGAGGAAATTAGCCTGCAATTATTACGATTCAGTGAATCAAACTTAATATTCGCAAAAATATCGAATCAAACTGCAAATTGACGGTAAAAGCGTAATCGGCCATGGTGCCTCAATCGGTCTTAGGTCGGGGAGAGAAAATGAAAAAACCAAGTAAATCAAAGAGAAAAGCCGCCGCTAAAAAAATGGTAAATAAAAAGCGTCCGGTGGTGATCGATCTGCACGGTCATATCGTCGTGCCCGAGGTTTTCGCCATCACCAAGAAATATTCCCTGCATAACCGCATCGGACTTAAGAATCGTACCAGTCTTGGAAATGTCAAAAAATCCCAGGAAAGTTTCGCCCGCATGATCGACCCGGCGTTGCGGCTGAAAGACATGGATCGCATGGGTGTGGATATGCAGGTGATTTCGCCCAGTTTGATCCATCAGAACACGGCCTCTTTGAAAGGCGAGAGGGCGTTGAAACTGGTGCAAAAGGTCAATGACGGCGTCGCCGAAGCGGTGGCCGATAATCCCGACCGTATCGCCGGTCTCGGCATGGTGCCGTTTCACGAGCCCAAGTTGGCGGTCAAGGAATTGGATCGGCTGGTTAACCGGCTGGGCTTGCGCGGTGTGGAAATTCCCACTTACGTTAACGGCATGGAGTTGGGTGATAAGGCCTTCCGGCCGTTCTGGCGCAAGGCGGAAAAACTGGATATTCCCGTTTTTCTTCATCCTGCCGGTAATTCGGATCAGCGGCTGCACAAGTTCGGCATGGCCTTTACGGTCGGCCAGCCCTATGAGGAAACCCTGGCCCTCTCGTCGCTGATCTACGACGGGGTGATGGACCGGTTTCCCAAGCTCAAGGTTCTGGTCGCCCATGGCGGCGGCTATTTGCCGTATTATGCGGGCCGGCAGGACAGCGCCCACCGGGCGGGTACCGACGGCGCCAAGCTCAAAGGGGATATCAGTTCCTACATCCGCAAATTTTACTACGAGACGGTGATCTTCAATCCCGACATGCTGGACTTCCTGGCGACCAAAGTCAGCACGCGGCAAATCCTGATGGGCACCGATTATCCGTTTGGCGAAAAGCGCCCGATCACGTTCATCAAAAAAGCCAGAACCCTATCGGATAATCAGAAGGAAGCCGTTCTGGGAAAGAACGCGGCCAGACTGTTGAAGATCAGAATTTGAAATTCTGCGTCATTAGTTTCAATGACCGCGAAGTCCGATAATAGCCAACGACTTACATTCTCGCTCTGCCGATAAAATTTTTCGTGTTTTGCCAGTTTGAGATGACACTCCTGATTTCCAGAACGGGTTGGTATTATTATCAAATTCTCCCTACGTTTAATACTGGTACTCCCTACGTTTAATACTGGGCATTTTGGGAATGTCGATTTAACATGTGATGGAGGCTATTTGACCCGATCTCTAATGCTAGAGAAATAATACTTATTTCTGATGATCAAGCGGCGCAATGAAAAAGCTAAAAGTGAAATGATGGTTTCCAATGATGACTTGGATGCTCAGTTTGAAAAGCGCACTGACGAACTTTTCAAAAGTGAAGAGCGATTCTCGTTGGCTATGCGTGGAGCCAATGACGGGTTGTGGGACTGGAATCTGGAAACAGATGAGGTTTATTACTCACCCCGCTGGAAAAGCATGCTGGGTTATGAAGAGAATGAGCTTGGCACTTCGCTAGATACCTGGAAGGCACTGGTTCATCAAGATGATCACGATTATGTGCTGGAAAAAGTCCAGGATTATGTGGAGGGCCGGAAAGATTCATTTGAAGTTGAGATGCGTATGCATCACAAGGATGGGCACGAAGTTTACATTCTGTCCCGTGGTTTTTTGGTGCATCACGAACCCGATGACAAACCGTATCGTTTGGTTGGAACCCATGTGGACATCACTGAACGAAAGAATTCCGAACAGTTTATTTTGGAAACGTCAAAAATCCTCGAGATGATCGCGACTGGGGAACCGGCAAATAATATCTATGACGCCATTGCACTGTTATATGAATCACGTCATCCGGGTTTGCGTTGTTCGATGCTTATTCTCGTCGGCAACAAACTTATTCATGGCGGAGCGCCCAGCCTACCGAAGGAATACTGTGATGCGATTAATGGGCTTGAAAATGGCCCCAATGTCGGCTCATGCGGCACATCGACCTATACCGGAAAAAGTGTTTTTGTTGAAAATATTGAAACTGACCCTAAATGGGAGAACATTAAACATGTAGCTCTCCCTCATGGTTTGCGCTGCTGCTGGTCCGAACCTATTAAAAATGCTTCAGGCAAGGTATTGGGCGCATTTGGCATGTATTACAATTATCCCGCACTCCCCAATGAAAAAGAATTAAATGACCTTAAATCTGCTGCGAGACTCGCTGCAATAATCATGAACCGTGATAATTCGGAAAAAGAACTCAATCAGCACAGACAAAATCTTGAAGAATTAGTTTCTAAACGCACTTTGGAACTTGAGGAGGCGACGAGGCAGGCGGAACAGGCAAACCGGGCCAAGTCAGTATTTTTAGCGAATATGAGCCACGAGCTGAGAACGCCTCTTAATGCCATAGTCGGATTTTCTGATGTGTTGACTGAAAAAATATTTGGACCCTTTAGCAATGAAAAACAAGAAGAGTACATCAATAATATTCATGATTCCGGATTGCATTTACTTAACTTGATCAGCGATGTTCTCGACGTATCCGCCATTGAGGCGAACAAATTTGAAATAATTGAAGAAGAAGTTGACCTCGGCGAAGCGGTTGTTGCATCACTACTTTTAGTCCAATCCAGAGCCGAGCAAGGTGGTGTTGAACTCGTAAATAAAATAGAAGATCAACGACGGTTTGTCCGCGCAGACGCTAGGCGAATAAAGCAGGTTCTAATCAATATTTTATCAAACGCGGTCAAATTTACCAATGAAGGCGGCTCAGTTACCATTAGCTCTGTAAACGGTGGTGATGGTTCGATATCGTTAGTTGTATCTGATACCGGTATCGGAATGAGCGCCAATGATCTTGCTCATGCGATGGAGCCCTTTGAGCAACTCAATCCCGACGATATTATGACTCGAGATGGTATTGGCCTGGGCCTTCCCCTCACCAAACAACTGGTTGAAGCTCAAGGTGCTACTCTTTCTATTGAAAGTGAACCCAATATTGGGACGACAGTGCTAGTTAGGTTTCCTGCGGATAAGGTCCAATAAGCCGGACTTAAAAAATTCTCTGTGCCAATGTCATTTATGGGTCACTAGCGGATACTATTTCTATATATCCCGGGGCATCCGCTTTTGAAGAAGGAGCAGACTTGGTGAGGCGAACCGTAGCCCCAGGATATCCGTTGCTACGTTGCCAGAAGTTTTTAAGTTCACCAGATTTCAATAACCGCATCCATCATGCGTTCCTGAACTTGGACTTTCATAGCCGCGTCGGGGCCGGCTCAACGTTACTTAGAACAACTTTGCTGCGGCGATCTCCCAGGCGAAGACCAACAGGGCGGCGAATGCCACGGTGAAGATCACGGTCCTGATCCGCATAATCGAAATGCCGTATAACATGACGATGGCGTGAATGATCCTCGACCAGAAGAAGACGGCGGCGGCGCCCGCCGTTACGGCGGTGGAAACTTCTAAAACATGCGCAATGAGGACGAGTCCGGCAAACGGACCGAACTGTTCGACCAGGTTTAAATGCGCCCGGTCCGCCCGATGGACCCAAGTCACCCGCTGGGCCGGATCACGGAGCGTTACATACTCATCAGCCTGCAAAGGTCCCTTGGTTTTCACCTGACCAACAATATGCGGGATCCACAGAACAGTGAGAAGCACGGAGGTTAGAAAGAGATAGAGGAGTTCGGTAGACATGGTCACCTCCCGGTCTTAATCATCTGACAACAGGCTCTAACAATATGAAAAATAGTGCAGCAGTTCGGACCGCAAGACAATGGGGTTTCGAACACAACTTTGTCAGCTCATAGATTTTGGTTCGCGCATTACCTTGAGAGGGTACTGCTCGACCTTGTTCTGAGTATATCGATTGTGGGGAACTGAAATCGCTCCCCGCCCATTCCGTCCGGCGTCGTCAGGATTCAAACGCCTTGGAAATCCGCTGCAGCATATCAAGCAGCTTCTTCCGCTCGCCGGGTTTGAGCACGGCGTCCATGGTGCGTTCCTGGTCTTCGACTTTCTTGGTCGCTTTTTTTAATGTTTTACGGCCGGCATCGGTGAGCCAGAGAGCGTAGTGGCGTTTGTCGTTCTCGTCTCTTGTGCGGGAGATCAGGTCCCGTTTGACCAAGCGGTTGATGGCGTAGGACAGGGTGGATTTATCCAGCTGATAGACTTTGGCCAGGCTGATCTGGTTGATGCCTTCATTGGCGTCGATCAGGGTGAGAAGACCGAACTCGCCCGGCGTCAGGCCCACGTCTTTCATCAGGCGCGGGAAGTCGCGCCAGACCGCCGCCTGCGCCTGACGGGATTGGTAGCCGAGATAGGAGGGCAGTTTGCCCAAATTCACCGGATCGTTCCCGGTATTCTTTTTGTCTGTCATTGAATTCCTACCTAACGAACGTTCAAACGGAATCTACAAGAAATAGTTTGAATATCCAACCATTTTTACGTATAGTGAATACACACAAAAAAAATAAGACTAATATTTGCACAGAAATTGGTAGGCGAGACACCATGATCCTTTACGATTTCGAATATGAACGGCCAGCGTCCCTGCAAGAGGCGATCGCGCTTCTCAGCGATGGCGGCGACGGCGCCCATGTATTGGCGGGCGGCACCGATTTATTGCCCAACATGCGTGTGGAGATCGTCGCTCCTTCCACGCTGGTGAGTCTCAGTGGTATCGAGGCGCAGACCCCCGCAGAATTGCCGGACGGTTCCGTCCGCATCGATGCTCTTTCCAAATTGGCGGATTTAGCGGATTCGGACCTGTTGAAAGACAAACTGCCCATGGTGGCCGAAAGTGCCCATACGGTGGCCGGTAATCAGGTGCGGGAAATGGGAACCTTGGGCGGCAATCTCTGCCAGGAGACCCGCTGTCTCTATTTCAATCAAAAGCACGACTATCAGTTTGTCGAGCCTTGTTATAAGCGGGGCGGCGACGTCTGCTATCCTTTCCCCGGCAACGACCGCACGACCTGCTGGTCGGTTTATATGTCCGATATCGCGCCCGTTTTGATTTCGCTGGGCGCCGAATTGGAAATTCTGGGTCCCGACGGTACGCGCAATATCCCCGTTGAGGATCTCTTTACCGGGGACGGTCTCGAGCCCATGACCCTGGAACCGTCGGAAATTATCCAGGCGGTAATCGTGCCGCCGCTGCCCGAAAGGTTCGGCTGGGGCTATCACAAGACGACGGTCCGGGGCGGTCTCGATTTCGGCACGGCCATCGTCGTCGTCGGCCTGCATTTGGCGGAAGATGGCGAAACCTGTTCGGCAGTCCGCATCGTGTACGGCGCCATCGGCGAAGCGCCCTTGCGGCCCAGCGAAACCGAACAGGCGATGATCGGCAGTAAGCTCGATCCGGCGCAAATTGCCGCCGACGCCAGTAAGGAGGTCACGCCCTTGCCCCATCACGGGTTCAAGAAGGGGTATCTCAGGGACAATATTAAAGTGAATACGGAACGTTCGCTCGTCAAAGCGATCGAACGAGCTAAAGGTTAGGAGCCGGGCTATGGATCAAATCAGAAACAGGCTGGAAGTCGACGGCAAGAAATCCCGGACGCGCCTCCTGGAACTCAAAGTCAACGGCGAAACTTTCGACATTACGGCCAAGCCACGCGTGATGCTGCTGGAAGTCATCCGCGATCAGGTGGGCCTGACCGGCACCAAGGACGGCTGCGAATCCGGCACCTGCGGCGCCTGCACGGTGTTGGTCGACGGCAAACCGACCCTGGCTTGCATCACCCTGGCGGTGGAATGCGACGGTAAGGAAATCCGCACCGTGGAAGGCTTGGCCGACGGCGACAAACTCAACGATCTGCAGGAAGCGTTCCTCGACCAGGGCGCGACCCAGTGCGGATTCTGTACGCCGGGCATGCTGATGTCGGCGACGGCATTGCTGGAAAAAACGCCCAAGCCAAACAAGCAGGAAATCAATAAGGCGTTGGAAGGCAATCTCTGCCGCTGCACCGGCTATAACTCCATCGTCGACGCGGTTCTTCAGGTTTCGGACCAGGGCGTCAAAGCCAAGATGCAATAGAATAAAATTTCAAAGCAGGATTTAGTCTCATGAACGAATTGAGAAACGTCGGTAAAAGCATGAAGCGCAAGGACGGTCCGGACAAGGTTACGGGAAGGGCCGTTTATTGTCAGGACGTCAAGCTTCCGGGTACCCTGATCGGGCGCATTCTCAGAAGCCCCCATCCCCACGCCAAATTAATTTCAGTCGATACCTCCAAGGCCGAAGCCTTGGACGGCGTCAAAGGGGTGATCACCATTGATGACACAGAGGGGATCAAGCACGGCTTTGTCGAAACGCCCCGCTATCCGGCGGACCAGGAAGTTTTCGCCCGGGACAAAGTCGTTCATGTGGGCCATGAAATCGCGGCCGTCGCCGCCGTCGATGAGGTGACGGCCCAACAGGCCCTCGATCTCATCGAAGTTGAGTACGAAATCTTGCCCGCCGTCTTCGATCCCCATAAGGCGATGAACGAAGACGCGCCGGAAATTCATCCCAGCCACCCCAAAGTCGCCGATAAGGAGCCCTTTTCAAATATCGGCGGCAAGACGGAAACCGGTTGGGGCGACGTGGAGAAGGGGTTCGAGGAATCCGACTATGTGCGCACCGACCGGTACGAAAGTCATCTCAGGACCCATGGTTATCTCGAAACCCAGGTGACCCTGGCTCACTGGGAAAGCGACAAGCTGAATGTCTGGACGTCGTCCATGGGGGCGTTCAACAAGCGCGCCAAACTGGCACGAGTGCTGGATTTACCCTATTCCTCCGTCCGGGTTCATAAAGCCTATGTGGGCGGCGCTTTCGGCGGCAAGGTTGATCTCTATACCCATGAATACGCCGCCGCGCGTCTTTCCATGCTGACGGGAAGGCCGGTACGTTTCACCGCCAGTCGGGAGGAAATTTTCTCGGCCTACCGGCACGGCCAGCCTCTGATCGTCGAGCTTAAAACCGGCGTTAAAAAAGACGGTACGCTGGTCGCTCAGGAACTCCGCATTATCAACAACGGCGGCGCTCACCGGGGCAGCGGCGTGGTCGTCGTCTTCCTGGCCTGGGGTTTTACCATGGCGCCCTACCGCATTCCCAACCTCAAATATGAAGGGTACTCGGTCTATACCAATTACACGGTGCGGGCGCCCCAGCGCGGACACGGCTGTCCGCAAGTGCGGTTCGCCATTGAATCCCAACTGGACACCATCGCTGAGGAAATCGGCATCGATCCCATCCAGATCAGGCTGGTCAACGCCCGTGAGCCCGGCGAGGAACTGCCCAACAAAGATAACGTTCACCAGGCCGGTCTGATCGACTGCATCAAGATCGCCAATGAAAAAACCAACCTGCTGGAGAAATACGGCCGGGACAGGAAGTCGCCGCCGGAAAACAGTTCCATTCGACGGGGTATCGGTATCGGCATCAGCGCCTATATGGGCGGTACGCTGATCTATCCCAATGGCTCCGGCGTCATCGTCAAAATGAATGATGACGGATCGGCTGTTGTGTTGACCGGCGCCATCGATATCGGGCAGGGAGCGGAAACGGTGATCACCCAGATTATCGCCGAAGAGCTCAGTGTCGGTATGGATGACATTAAAATCATCGCTTCCGATACCGATACGACGCCCCAGGACATCGGCGCCTGGATCAGCGGTCTTACTTACGTTACCGGCAATGCAGCCCGTCAGGCGGCCCACAATGCCCGGCTTAAATTGCTCGACGTGGCGGCGGAGCAGATGAATGTCCTGAAGGACGATCTTTATCTCGAAGATAAGGAAGTCATTTCCAAGAGCAACCCGGACAACCGGCTCGCCTATCAGGATGTCATCGCCGCCAGTGTCGCCAACCACCGGGGCGATACTATTATCGGTGAAGGCTTCTGGCGCACCATGCGGGACGAGCCGCACCACCCGAGCCTGGCCACCACCAAGGGCCGCTGGACGGAGAATTATGCTTTTTCCGCCCAGGTGGCCGAAGTGGAAGTGGATATCGAAACTGGCGAAGCAAAGTTGGTCAAAGCCTTAACCGTCCACGATTGCGGCTTCCCCATCAATCCGGCCTTGGTCAAAGGCCAGATCGACGGCCAGGTTTCCATGGCCCTCGGTCATGCGTTCATGGAAGAGATCATGACCAAGGACGGCTATACGCTGAATCCCAGCTGGTTGGATTACCGCATGCCAACCATCCACAATATGGCGGAATCTGATGACGCCGACGTCATCACCGAAAAATACGAAGTCGGTCAGTCCTACCGCACCAAAGAGGTGGGCGAAGGCTTGGTGTCTGGCATACTGGCGGCAATGGCCAATGCGGTTTATGATGCCACCGGTGTGCGATTGCATTCTACGCCGTTCTCGCCGGACAAAATATTGAAAGGCTTGAAGGAACTCGAACGCCAAAAGAGTGCATAGAGTTCAAGCGATTAACCCCAAGTAAATTTTCCCGGGGGGGAATATGGTTACGGAAGACGTTATTTACTGGAATAAAGACCTGGAATGTATGGAGCGGTCCGATCTGGAGAGGCACCAGCTCGGCAAACTTCGCGATCAGCTCCATCGGGTGTACGAGAAAAGCCCTTTTTATAAACGAAAACTGGACGGCGCGGGCATCAAGCCGGACGATATTAGGACCATGGAGGATATGCGCCGCATTCCTCTGACCACCAAGGAAGAACTGCAGAAAAGCCAGGTGGACAATCCGCCCTGGGGGGATTTTGCCTGTATCACCCGGGATGAGGCCGTCCGCGTTTTTCAAACCTCCGGCACCACCGGCGTACCGGTTCGGATTATGCTTAATCACAAGGACTGGTTCGAAAATTTTTACGACCAGCTTTCCCATTTCCGCTGTGGCTACGGTCTGACCGACAAGGACACGTTGTTTGTTCCTTTTAACTATGGCCTGTTCATTGCCTGGTGGGGATTTCAGTATGCCATGGAACGCGCCGGTTTGCTGATCGTCCCCGGCGGCGGTCAAAGCACCAAGGATCGCCTCCGCTCCATGGTGGATTGGAGGGCGACCGCGGTTTGCGGCACGCCGTCCTATCTCTTGTACATGGTGGAATCGGCCAAAGAGATGGGGATTGATTTGGCCGCATCGCCGATCAAAAAAATGGTGGCCGCCGGTGAGCCGGGCGCCAACGTACCCGCCACCAAACAAGCCTTGCAGGAGGCCTGGGGGGCGGAATTATTCGATGATATCGGCTCCACCGAAGGTGGCAATTTCGGCTATGAATGCATTTACCACGACGGGACTCATTTGTCGGAAGGGTTGTTTATCGCCGAAGTGGTCGACCCGGAAACTCTGGAGCCTTTGCCCGACGGCCAACCCGGAGAACTTATTCTGACCAATCTCTCAAGCGAAAGCGCGCCGCTGATCCGGTACCGCATGAAGGATTTGGTGGATTTCAAACGGGAAACCTGCGCCTGCGGCCGCACCAATCTGCGGCTGATGGGCGGTGTATTGGGTCGGACCGACGATATGTTCCACTTCGCCGGCGTCAATATCTACCCGTCACAAATCCAGGATTTATTGCATGACATCAATGAGTTTTCCTTGGAATACAAAATTTTTGTGCCGCGCATGGGCAGTGGCAACCATTTGAAGATCAGCGTCGAGCCGGCTTCCGAGATGATGACGGCGGGACAATTGGACAATGCCCGCCAAGAGTTGATCGAGACCGTTAAAACCCGCATCAAGGTGACGCCTGATGTGGAAGTTGTCGAAATTGGCAGCCTTCCACGGTTTGAAGGCAAAGGTAAGCGGCTGATCCGAGAGGAATAATTTTAAGAATGCTCAACGGTGAATTACATGGCGAAATAGAGAAGCTGCAGGTGGCCAATGTGCCGTTTTGTCTGGTCACCATGGTCGACGGCAAAGGCAGCATTCCGCAGATTATCGGCGCCAAAGCCATCTTTACGTCGGAAGGCCTGCACTTCGGCACGGTTGGCGGCGGACGCATGGAGGTCAAATGCCAGGACAAGGCCAAGGAACTGTTGAACGGCGATAGCAGCGAGAAAAATTACTTCGCCCGCTGGAATATCCAGAAAGATATCAACATGACCTGCGGCGGCGAAGTCGCCTTTTATTTTGAGGTCTTCCGGCCCGAGATCGATTGGACCATCGTTATCTTCGGGGCCGGGCATGTATCACAAAAACTCTGCCGATTTCTGACCGAATTGGAATGCCGGGTGCTGTGCATCGACACACGCCAGGAATGGCTCGACAAACTGCCCGACAGCGACCGGCTGGAAGCCTTCCACGTCAACGATTTTGAAGAGGGCGTGGAGCGGATCAGGCCGACCGATACGGTGATCCTGATGACCATGGGCCATTCTTCGGATGTGCCGGTCTTAAAAGATATTCAGCAGGCCGGTCTGGACTTGCCGTTCCTGGGCATGATCGGCAGCGAGTCTAAAGCGCGTATTGTCCGCAAGGAAATGCTGGCGGACGGCATTCCCGAAGCCTTCATCGACAGCATCAAATGCCCCATCGGCGATCAGGACGTCGGCGACAACACCCCGCCCGAAATTGCCGTCAGCATCGTCTCCCAATTGTTGAGAGAGCGGCAAAAAGCAGAAGCCTAAAATTTGCCTCTATCTTCAAACGTCATGCGCGGGCTTGACCCGCGCATTCATGAGTCCGGGAGATTTCAGAAGCTGGATACGCGGGTCAAGCCCGCGCATGACAAACAAGGGTAGTGATGGCGTAGAATTGCCTATTCACCAATATTACCTTGAGCTGATAAATCAGTTAAGGTTACATTTTTTAGAACACATTCGGAAATCCCCTTCAAATTGAGTCAAATCGGGGGGCGGACGGGTTTACAAGCCATCCGGTTAAAACAGGTCTTCACTGTCCGAAGCTTGAATTTCGAAACAGTTCATTTGAACGGCGAGACTTGTGTAATAACCGATGATCGCGGTCAACTCGAAAAGCGTTTGCTCGCCAAACCTGTCGAGCGCCTGTTGAAACGTTGCTTCGGATAATCGCCGTGTTTCAGTGATTTCGCTCGTAAGACGATAGACAATCTCCTCGTCCGCCTGTTCGAAGTCCGGCGTTTCACCGCGTGCAATGGCGTCAACGATTGATCGGCTGATACCTTTATCGATGGCGGTATCCTTGTGCTCGGTCCATTCGACGGATTGCCGCCAGTGATGCGCGACTGTAAGGATGGTGAGTTCGGATAACCGCGCCGGCACGGTCGTGTAATAACGGCAATAGGCGCCCAATTTTTGCATCAGTGAGCCCAATTCGGGGCTGCGAAACCAGCCTTGCATCGGACCGACAATCGACTCTCTCGGCCCGGACAAAATATCATCGTAGAGGGCCTGCTGCTCAGGCGACATTTCTACATAGTCAAGTTCTGTTAGGCGTGCCACGACGATGTTCCTTTCACTCCCCCCCACCTCAATCCTCCCCGCAAGGGGGGAGGAAGAAGTTTATTGATATATCCTTACTATTCCCTCTCCCCTTGCGGGCGAGGGTTAGGGTGAGGGGTGCTACATGACTACTTCTCAAACGTTCCCATTACGGCGGCTTTAGCCAGGGTGGCGAAGTGGAGGTTGAAGCCGACCACGGCGGCCGAGGTGTCTGCTTCCACCGGCAATGTTTCGGCGCCGACGGCGTGGACGACGAAGTAATACCGGTGCGGGCCGTGGCCTTCGGGCGGGCAGGGGCCGCCATAGCCGGGCGCGCCGAAATCAGTGCGGGTTTGCAAAGCGCCGGCGGGAAGATTACCCCCCTGACTGCCGGCGCCCAAGTCGAGAGAGCGCACATCACCCGGAATATTGACGACGACCCAATGCCAGAAACCGCTGCCCGTGGGGGCGTCCGGATCGTAGCAGGTGACGGCGAAACTTTTGGTGCCTTCGGGCGGCTCCGACCAACTCAGCTGCGGTGATTGATTGCCGCCGGAACAGCCGAAACCGTATTCCTCGCTCAGGATATGATCCATTCCCAGAGCATCGCCGTCATTAAAACTTTCGCTGGTAACTGTAAAATCAGACATGATTGTTATCTCCCTAAATAAAATTATGCGTCTTCTAAATAATCAATAATTTCCGATATTCCGGCCTCGGGCAAGAGCCAGCCGGCTACTGCCTTATCGGGTCTGCGTCCTGACGCCTTGGACAGTATCCGCATGATTTTCTGCGCGTCCAGCAGTCTTTGCAAAGAGCCGGAGCGGTTCAGAAACAAAACGCACTTGGCTGAGTCCGGGCGTCCTTTTGTCAATCCTTGCTTGTGGGTAACGGCGGTGGCGAGTGTCTCAGGCGTAATCGGATCACCCAATTTTGAGCCGGTAATTTCTGCCCAAATTTCCGGGCGGAACAGCGTGTTCTCACCCAGCGGCTTACCCAAACCATTCAAGCCGGCGACTGCGATAAAAGTATCGGTGCTGCTGGGAACGACCGGCTCATAAGAAGCCGGAGCCTTTAACGGAAGTCGCCGGGATCCGTCTGCTTCCACCAATATGCGGTCGAACGTCCCTTTTTCTTTCAGCCGATCAATTTCCTCCGGCGACAACCCGCCCAGTTTAATCGGGTCTTTCGCTTTTCCGGTGGTGGCGATCACGGCACCACCTTGCTCTGGGATGAGTTCGCGAGATAGGTCAATGATTTCCTCTGCGCTGTTTGCCGCAATGGCGGGCCAGGTGTCCTCGGCTTCGGCCAAGGCGATCTTGGTCGTCGTGGTGATCAACACCTGGTCGCCCTGACAAGCGAACATTTTCGCCAGGGTGAACATCAGCGTGGTTTTGCCCCCGGCGCCGCAGATGGATATCAACTTGGCGTCCTCGACCCCCAGGGCTTCGACCAGCGTGGTTTCCCCATCGGTGTGCATGCTAGGCCGCCTTATTGTAGTGCCGCATGATGGCTTCCAGTACCGAGCCGCCGATGGCGCGGGCCTTATCCGAAATGGAGCCGCAATATTGAGGGTCGCCCCTGGGGTCGATGTCACCGATTTTGAGGCCCTCGGGAACAACCGTCCCGGGCTTGATCAACCCCCGCAGGATGCCGTTGATTTCGGCTTTGACGGGACTGCCTTCGACGTTTCCCACGATGTCGCCTTCTTTAACCAAATCGGCGATAATCTTATCGGTTTCGAAGGCACCGGCTGCGGGGGCGCGAAGAACCCGTTTCGCCGTGTGCCCTGAGATGGCGCCGGGCACACCAGTATCGGGCGCCGCTGCTCCGTCCTCAATGATCCGGCCCAGATTGTGGCCGCGGTTGGTTTCAATCAATAAATGGCAGTCCGAGCCGGCTTCGAACCCGGGGCCAAGGGCGATAACCAACGGCGCGTCCGATTGTGAGGTTCCTGTATTTCGCTTCGCCAGGATAGCGTCGATGACCACGTCCGGTTTAAGGTCGTCGATACGTTCCCAATCGGTGGTGAGCGTTACGGCAATCTTGCCGCCACCCCATGCCGACAAGATACCGGATCCGTCTTTCACCGATATCGCGGGAACGTCCTCGACGCTGGCTTGCCCTTCTTCCAGTGCTGTGCAGAAGGACACCTGCCGCCGGACGGCCAGGGCGTTTTCGAGGTCGAGCATACAGATACGGCGAATATTCGCCTGGTAGAGGCGCCAGGCGATGGCGCTCGCCATTTCGCCCGCGCCCTTGATCAGCACGAGGGGAGAAACCGGCGAGTTATCTGTCGTTTGCTCGGTCATTTCGCCTTATTTTTCTCATTTGCCGCCAGGGATTGCAAATCGATTTCCCGATCCACATCGCGAAAAAGCAATTCATCTGAATAGTCGATGGAAACTGTACTCTGGGGATTGGTGTCGATGATCTCCCGGGCTCCGGTATCGCCGGTGAGAGCGAGTATATCGTGATAAAATCGTTCACCGAATATCACCGGATTGCGGCGTTTGCCATTGAACGAAGGATAGCAGATATCTTTTTTCGATTTTTCGAATGTCGCGATCACGTCATCGATGACGGAAGGATTGATTAAGGGCTGGTCTCCCATCAAATACATGACACCCAAACAGTCCTGCTGAACCCTTTTAAGTCCCGCGATCACCGAGCGGCTTTGACCCTCCTGGAAGTCAGCGATGTCAATGCAGTCGAAGCGCGGGTTTTGAAGCTGGTCGTCGAGGGCTTCTCTGACTTTATCCGCTTCGTGTCCTAAAACAGCTAAAATTTTATCCAATCGGGAAGATAGCGCAGCCTCGACGACCCGGCAGATCAGAGGCTTGCCGTTCAGTGACGCCAGCAACTTATTGCCGTCAAACCGGGTGGACATACCGGCCGCCAAAATGACGCCGGCGATGTTTGAAACTGAATTGTTCATAAGTTTAGCAGATTAAGGATATAGCAGGCTCTAGCAATCCAAACCATTACCTAAACACCAAATGGATGCTGGACGGCGGTCGGCTGATTGGATAAGCAGACGGACATGGAACTCGTGGGCGGCACAGCCGGAGCAGGATGGATATAGATAAAAAGACGTTTTACTGGGGGGTGGCGCTGTCGTTACTGTCGGCTGTTTTTTACTCCTTGAATTCGAACTTTGCCGCCATTTCCTATGCCCACGGGTCCAACCCGCTTTCGGTGCTGACAACGCGTATCGTGGTCGGTTCAATCGGCTTATATCTGTTGCTTAGATTGAAAAAAGTTTCGTTGGAATTGTCTCGCCGCGACAAACTTGCCGCATCGGGGCTCGGCGTCTTCCTGTCTCTCGGTTCCTTTTGTCTGTTAAGTTCATTTCAATACATTCCGGTCGCACTGGCGATCTTAATTTTCTATTTGTTCCCTTTGATGACGGCCATCGGCGCCTGGATTTTGGATCGGGAACCGTTGACTCCGGTTTTCGTCGTATCGCTGATCTTTGCGCTCATCGGACTGGCATTCGCACTCAATATCGCCGACGGAAATTTTGATGCCAGAGGCGTTGGGTTGGCGCTGGGCGCAGCGTTATTCATTACCCTATTGATGTTATATAACGGCAAATTGGTCAAAGGGCGGGATGCTCGGCCGATCACTCTCTACATATTGTCGTCAAGCGCCGTACTTTTTGTTGCCGTTAGTCTCGTTGCCGGGCGGTTTCTTTTGCCAAGTTCCACGGTCGGGCTTGCAGCTTTCTTTGGCGTGGCCATCGTCTATTCCATCGCCATCATTGTCATGTTTTTCGCCAACGCAATGATCGGTCCAGTGCGGACGTCGCTCTTTTTGAATTTCGAGCCGGTCTCGACGATCTTCTTGGGATTTTTTATCTTAGGTCAGGTGTTGACACCCTTGCAGCTTATGGGCGCCGCTATCGTCATTACCGCTATTGTCGTAGCGGGACGGCAAAAAATGGTGGTGGCGGTGCGCGAGTAGCTACCCCGTCTTAACCGGCCTGATGAAGGATCGTACTATGCTGTCGTTCTTGAATATGCAGCTGGCCTTGAAATAGGTCGCTTTCTCTTCGTCTTTTTTCTTTTCATCGGGAACGATGGCGGTGATGGATATCGCCACGGTGACGCCGGTGCCGGTTTTGGTCCATTTTTCCTTGGTAATGGAAATTTTGGGATCACCGATTTTCTTGGCGACTTTTTTGGCGCAATCGGAGACGTAATTAGGATCGTCGGAGCAACCACTCAACGCCAAGGTAAACAGGACGGCAATTGCTGATGTTAAGACAACGCGAAAAGGCTTCATGGTCCTGAAATCCTCGATTCCCAACCATTAAAGTCTATTCGCGATTCTCTTTCAACTTTTACTTAATTTGTTCTATTTCTCAAGCAAGGCGTCCAAAACCCGCTCGGGCGTCATTGGCAGTTTGGTAAGGTTTACATCCACTGCGTTGCGGATGGCGTTGGCGATGGCCGGTGCGACACCAACCATGGCGGGCTCACCTACACCTTTGGCGCCGAAAGGACCGCTGGGTTCGGGAGCTTCCACGATATAGGCTTTAACCTCCGGGGCTTCCAAAGCGCTGGCGATTTTGTAATCCATCATGGACGGATTGACCAAGCGGCCATCCTCCCAGACCATTTCCTCGAAGAGCGCATAGCCCATGCCTTGAACAAATCCGCCCTGCACCTGGCCTTCAACATTGTTGGGGTTGATGGCGCGGCCCACGTCCGCCGTTCCCCAGGCCCTGAGTACATCGACCTGCCCGGTGACCTCGTCCACCTCGACTTCGACGGCTAGGGCACCGAAAATATAGGCGCCCATATTACCGAAGACGACCGAAACCATTTTCGATCCTTCCCGGTCGAAGGGAGGGCCATCGAACACAAAGGTGTCGGTACCGACAATGGGACCGCCGACGCCGTATTGGGCTCTCAAGGCTGCTTCTTTGAAGCTGACCGTCTCGTTGATACGGGGTGCGTCTTTCACTTCCGCATTGACGCCGATCTTTCCGCCCTGCAATAGCTGAAGAAATTTCTGGTCGCAGCCCAGGATGGCGGCGGCATGGCCCATGATTTCATCGGCAACTTTGTCAGATGCTTTCTTAACGGCCCGGCCCGTCGTGTAGGTGGTCCGGCTGCCGACACTTTTGTAATTGTAAGGCGTCGTATCGGTATCGGGGGTTGCCAGATTGATGTCATCGACCGAAACCTTCAACGCCTCGGCACAAATCTGAGTGAGGATGGTGTCGGCGCCCTGGCCAATTTCCGCCGCGCCGGTGCTGAGAACCAGTGTGCCGTCCTCTCTGAGTTGAACAGTCGCACCGCTCGCCAGGAAGCTTGATATATGGGCGAAACCGGAAAAACCGACGCCGCGTTTTTTGCCCGGAGCGGGCGGGGGCAGGGCATCGTCCCCGTTTTGAGCGTCCCGGACGGTTTCGAAACATTGTACGATACCGCAAGCGGGCAACGGTTGTCCGCCCAGCCATTTTTCCTTGGCCAGCATGGCATTCTTCAACCGAAATTCGATAGGGGAGATACCCAGTTCATCGGCCAGACGGTCAAACAAAGTTTCACGGGCGAAGGTGACCTGCGGGTTACCGAAACCGCGGAACGATCCGGCGCGCAATTTGTTGGTATAGACAGCCCGGCTCAACCCCCGGAAATGTTCCGCCCGGTAAGGGCCACGCGCCATCATCAGGCCGAAGCTGGCGACCGCCGGTGTTTCATCCACAAAAGAACCGCCGTCGAAGATCAAATCGACTTCCTGGGCGACCAGGGTGCCGTCCTTATTGGCGCCCAGTTTCATGCGGACGCGGGCGGGGTGGCGTGACCGGCAGATTTCAAAATCACCGGCGCGGCTCATGGTAATCTTTACCGGCTTGCCCGCCTTGAGGGCGAGCGCCGCGGCAATCGGTTGAACGTGCGGTCCGGCGCGGCCGCCGAAGCCGCCACCGATGGCTGGAGATATGACCCGTACCTTGGTTAGCGGCAGACCCAGATAATCGGCCGTCCGGGTTTGAATAAAATGGATGCCTTGATTGGCGCCCCAGATGGTCACCTTGCCCGTCGCATCAACGTCAGCCAGGGCCGAGGCCGGTTCGAGGTACAAATGATGTTGCGCCTGGGTTTCGACTTCCTCTTCGACGATGGCGTCGCACAGGTCCCACGCGGCGTCGACATCGCCTTCCTCCGCCGACGTCTTCCAGCACTCATTGCCGGACACATCCAGATCGGTCGCCTTCATGGCGTAGTCGAGATAATTGTCATGGAGAATGGGAGCGTCCTCCGCCAGCGCTTCGTCGATATTGAATACCGGCGTGAGTTCCTCGTATTCAACTTCTACGAGGCGGGCGGCCTCTTCGGCGGCATCCGGGGTGCGGGCCGCAACGGCAGCGACGGGTTCGCCGATATACCGGACCTTTCCTTTCGCCAGAAGCGTTTCGTCTTTGACGTGGCCGCCGCTATAGAACCAATCGTAATCATCGCCGGTAATGACGGCCTTCACACCCGGCACCTCGAGCGCTGCGGAAATGTCATAGGAAAGAATTTTCGCATGGGGGTAGGGGCTTTGGGCGATGGCGCCGTAAAGCATACCAGGGAGGCTCATGTCGTCGGTATATTGGGCCCGACCGGTGGCTTTGTCGGTAACGTCGGTTCTGGGAATCCGTTTGCCGATGGTATCAAACATCTCGTTCATTATTTGGCCTCCATCACGTTTAGTGCCGCCTCGACTATTTTAGCGTAACCGGTGCAACGACAGAGATTACCGGATATACCTTCTCGGATATCGTCTTTGGAGGCTCCCGGGTTCTCTTTCAAAAAGGCCGTAAGTGTCAGGATCATGCCTGAGGAGCAAAAGCCGCATTGGATGGCGCCGGTATTGATGAACGCCATTTGGACGGGCGACAGTTCGCCGTTTTCTCCCAGTCCTTCGATGGTTTGGATGTCGCCACCTTCACATTCGACGGCCAGGGTCAGGCAGCCGCGGACGGGCTCGCCATCCACCAAAACGGTGCAGGTGCCGCAGACACCCTGGTTGCAGCCTCGCTTGGCTCCGGTCAGGTGGAGTTGATCGCGGAGGACGGATAAGAGCGTGTCTGACGTCCGGACCGAAACGGATTCGTCCTCGCCGTTTACATTCAGATCGAGTGGGCGGAGATCAACCATTTTTTACCTCCCAATCCTGGCGGGCCGTATCGATGGTTCGTTTGATGAGACGAGGCAGGACCTTAAGGCGGTAACCGGCGCTGGCGCGTACATCGTCCAAAGGATCGCAGGCGTCAACGACGATTGACGCCGCCTCGGCGACCGCGCCATCATTGAGGTCGGAGCCGACCAGTTTGTTTTCTGCTTCTTCGGACCGGATGGGCGTTGAACCGCATCCGCCGATCACCATCCGAAGGGAGCCGCATTTACCACCATCCATGGTCAGAACCAGCGCGACGGAAACCGTTGCGAAATCGCCGTCGACCCGGGCAATTTTGTCATAGACAGCAACCGCATCGGCGGGCCCGGCAGGAAGGGAGACGGACCGCACCATTTCACCGGGTTCCAGGGCCGTCTCCATAAAATCCATAAAAAAGTCACGGGCAGGGATCGAGCGTTCTCCGTTGGAGGAGAACGTTTCGATGACCGCATCGGCGGCTATCAAGGCGGTCGGGTAATCGGCAGCAGGGTCGGCATTGGCAACGGAACCGCCAATCGTTCCCATGCTTCTTATGGGCGGATGTCCGATATGGCGGGCGGCGATGCCGACGATCTCCTGGCCGTCCTTAAATCCATCGAAGCCGACGACCGTTTTATGTTTGGTCATGGCGCCGATGGATATGGAGCCATCGTCACCGGCGGCTATGCCCTCCAAATCCTTTATATTCTTGAGCGATATAAGCGCCGTCGGTTGGACCAACTCAGCGTTCATCATAGCGACCAACGTTGCACCGCCGGCCAAACAACGAGCATCCTCGTTGTCCGCCAGCAGGCGTACCGCTTCGTCGACAGTTGTCGGTTTGAAATATTCCATAAAAGCCCCAGCAAATTTATATCTGTTTTTTAAAATTAACGGCCATTTCCATTCCGAAGTCAATAGAGAGCGCCATTCATTATTAAAGAAAAAAGGGGACGCACATTTTGTGCGTCCCCATAAAGGTACATAATTTAACAGGGAGATTATTTCCGCCAGGAGAGCTTGTCGCCCCACTTCTCAAGAGTTTTTTCAACGATCTCAGGATCGTTCACGAGACGAGGCGGTTCTTCGCCCCAGAACTCGTACTCTTCAGTGCATAACGTGGCATCAATGCCCATTTGGGTCTGCCAGCCCTTTTCGCGGAGCGACACCGCCGGGTCGAGCCATTGGCCGGCGCGGCGTGGGCTGATGGTGACATCTCGGTCGGCGCGGACGCGGGTGGACAGGGCCCAGTGCACGTCGGTGTAATCCCAGATATCGACATCCTTGTCGACGATGATGACGTGTTTGTAGCGGGAGTAGGTGCCACCCCAGACGGCGTCCATGACTTGTTGTGGATGGCCGGGGAACAGTTTGTCGATTTTAACAATGGCCTCGAAGCACACGTTGCACCGCATGTCGAGAACGCCCGGCACCAGGCTCTTGACCGTCTTGAAAGCCTCGGCCTGGGAGGACTTGCCGTTCACCAAGGTGCTGTCCGAGGGTTCCCATTGTTCGCGGGCGCCGAGGAAAATCGGCTTCTTGCGATGGGTAATCCGCCGGACTTCGAACACCGGGTTGGACCGGGCTTCGCCGTAGAAACCGGTATATTCGCCGAAGCCGCCTTCGATTTCCCGGTGGTGAGGTCTGATGACGCCTTCGAAGACGAATTCACTGGTAGCCGGGACGGGGATGCCGTCGGCACCGCTGGCCACCATGTCGATGGCTTCGCCGCGCAAAGCTCCGCCGATGTGGAATTCATCGATACCAGGAGGCGTACGGGTCGCCCCCATGATGAAGACAGTGGGATCGTAACCCGTAACCACCGCCATGGGCATTTCCTCATCGGCCCGTTCATATTCAATATAATGTTGACGGCCATGGGTGTATTCCGGCGCGCCCCAGCCCAAGGTGTTCTTGGACAAGGTATGCATCCGGTAAATACCCGCATTGAGAACGCCGTCATCGCGGCCGCGGGTGATGGAAATCCCCAAAGTGCCGGGGAACTCGCCGGCGTCATACTGATGCCAGACCGTGTTGCAGATTTTATGGAGATCGATATCGTCGCCTTCGATGACCTCCTCCTGGCAGGGGCCACTATCGACCATACGTGGGGGAATGAATTCCTCCGTCCGGCTGATCCATTCCTCGTTGTAGTCGCTCCACTTGTCGATGCCGAGAGAAAACAGATAGCGTTCGTCAGTTCCCAAGAGATTGGTCACCATGGGATAGTCGGCGCCTTTGATATTCTCGAACAAAATTGCTGGTGCCCGGTCTTGAAGACCGATCCGGGTGAGACCGTTTATTTCCCAGGAAGGATCAACTTCCTCGCTGATGCGGACAAGTTCGCCGCGTTCTTCGAGGGCGTCCATGAATTCCCTCATATCGTACCAATTTGCTTTACCCATTTTAGAGCTACCTCCTGTTTGAATAATGGCTGATTGAATGTTGGGGGCGGGGATCGCCTCCAATTCGTTTTCACTAACTGTAACTTTACTGTTTTCGATACGCTGACAAAAAATTTCAGCAAATTCTTCCCCTAGACTTTTGGCCTTCTTCTTCATTACGCCCAACCCGAATTTTCCGAGTCGTCCGGTGATCGAAATTTCTGAACTATAATAAACTTCCGTGCCGTCTTCTGACGGCGACAATCTCAATATATTGTGAGCCGTGACTTTGCTGGCCTTTGAGCCTTCTTCGCCACGGGTTACTGACAATATTTGCGTCGGCGGTGTCTCTTCCGTGACTTCAACTTCAAAGTTGAAGGACGCTTTGATGGGGCCGACGGCGACTTTGACTTTGGCTTTGTAACGATCCGGTCCGACAATTTCGACATCGCTCAAACCCGGTACACAAGGGCCAACTTCTTCCGGGTCGGTAATGAACCGCCATACGATTTCCGGAGATGCCGGAACATGAAATGTTTCTTCTATCTTCATTTTGGTTTGGCTGGGAACCGGTAGGTGTTCCGGTTACATCAAGCGCGCCTCCTAAAATTTTTTATTTCGTTGTTGAGTTTACGTTGACAGAGATGTCAAAAACTGTCAATAAAGAATGACATTCATTATTCAGCCTGTCAATAAAGAATGATATTCATTATTGAAATATTCGAATCAGGGTTGGATAATGCAGCAAATAGTGAGTTAATCGGTGTCGGAAATATTCCGGGCCAAAAATAAACAGGAATGGGATGCGCGGTAAACCGCCATCCGGCCCCAGGAAATTTGGGGGAGGCGGAGAATATGTCGGAGACGCGGTACTCAGAACCGGTTTCAGTTGACGAAGTTGTTGCTTTGCTTGCCGATGACGACGGCGCCAAGTGCGTTGCCGGTGGGGCCAGTCTCGTCGCAATGATGAATGCCCGGCTGGTCGAACCTTCCAGCTTGATCAGTCTGCGGCGGGTCGATGAAATTAAATCAATCGAAAAATTATCGGATGGATCGGTGAGGGTCGGCGCCGGTATGCTGCATTGCGATGTGGCAAATGCAGCCGAATTGGTAGACGGTCATCAGGTGGTTAAAAGGGCCGCTGCACAGATCGCCAACCCGGTCGTCAGAAATATGGGTACATTGGGTGGATCGGTCAGTCATGCTGATCCGGCTGCCGACTATCCCGCCGCATTAGCCGCCGCCGGTGCGGATATCGAAATTGCCGGGCCCAGCGGCCGGCGCTCCATTTCCGCTTCTGACTTCTTTACCGATTGGTATGAGACGGCCTTACAGGAAGGTGAGTTGGTCACCGCCGCAGTGCTTCCGCCCGCGCCCGATGGCTCGGTTGGTGTTTATAAAAAATTGGCCAAGGTCAAAGGCGATCTCGGCATTGCCATGGTGGCGCTGGTCCTGGCCATGGACAAAGGCGCCTGTAGTCACTTCGCAATTGCCGTCGGCGGATGTGGTCCGACACCGGTTAGATTGCCTGATATGGAGAGCGGTCTTGTCGGCGGTGATCTGTCTGACGCTGCTATTGATGAATTAGGACAGGCCCTGAGCGCCGCCACTGATCCGGTTGACGACGTTCGCGCATCGGCCGATTTCAGGCGCTTGTTAATCCCGCGCATGACGGCCCGTGCCGTCTCATCTGCCCGCGAAGAATTGGGAATGTAATCATGACCGGGGAAAATATGATAACTTTGAGTATAAATGGTGTCGAACAAACTGTAGACGCCGAACCCGATACCACTTTACTGGATGTGCTGCGTGAAAAACTCAGCCTGACGGGAGCAAAGAAGGGCTGCAATCAAGGTGTCTGCGGCGCGTGCACCGTATTGCTGGACGGAAAAACGGCCAGAGCCTGTCTGTCCCTAGCCGCCAATTGCACAGGAAGAGAGATTACGACCATTGAAGGATTGTCGGAAAACGGCAAACCCTCTCCGTTACAGCAATCCTTTGTCGACAACGGCGCGGTGCAATGCGGTTTCTGCACCTCCGGCATGATCCTGTCCGCCAGTGCGTTGCTGGAAGAAAATCCGAAACCCGATACCGATGAAATTCGCGAAGGTCTTTCAGGTAATCTGTGCCGCTGCTCCGGCTATCATAATATCGTCAACGCCGTACAGCAGGCAGCGGAGGGCTAGGCGATGAGCAACGAAATGTATCAAGTCGGCAAATCCATTCCCAAAGTCGATGCGCTGGAAAAGACCCTTGGCCGCGCGACCTATATCGCCGATATGACCCGGCCCAACATGCTGCATGGCGCTATGTTGGCCAGCCAGTATCCCCATGCCATAATTTTATCGTATGACACCAGCGAAGCCGAGCAAGTGCCGGGGGTCGTGTGCGTCCTGACCGGTGATGATTTCGGTGACGGAAAATTGGGTGCTTTTTATAAAGACGAGGGATGCATCGCCAAAGGCAAAGTCCGGTATGTCGGGGAACCGGTGGCGGTGGTCGCCGCCGAGGATGAGGCAACTGCGCGCGCCGCCGCCCAGTTGATCTCCGTCGAATATGAAGAACTGACCGCCTTGCTGACGCCGGAGGACGCGCTGGCCACGGATGATACTCTGGTCCACGAGGATCTGGAGAGCTATTTCAAAGTCTTCGAAGCGGACGCCACAGGAAATCAAATGACCGGCGCGTCCATAGCCGAAGGTGACGTGGATTCGGCCTGGGACACGTGTGATCTGATAATCGAAAACACCTACGAGACCCAGGCACAAAACCACCTCTCCATCGAACCGTGCGGCGCCATTGCGGAATTGGAATCAGATGGCCGCATTAATGTGTGGTCGGCTAATCAATCGGTGTTCCGGGTGCAAGCCAACGTCGCCGAAGCACTTGGTATTCCCATGTCCAACATCCGGTCCATGACTCCCAAGGTCGGTGCCGGGTTCGGCAACAAGATGGAGGTCCATGTTCAGCCGTTGGTGGTTGCGCTGGCCCAAGCCACTGACCGGCCGGTCAAGATGATCCTGTCGCGGGAAGAGGATTTTGAAATGATCCGCGCCCGCCACCCGTCCAAGACCAGAATTAAAACCGGAGTCATGAGTGACGGTACTTTTATCGCCCGCGAGGTCGAATTACTGATGGACGGCGGCGCCTATGCGGATGACAGCCCCGGCGTATTAGGTTTCGCCCTGATGATGTCCATCGGTCCCTATCGGTTTCCGCACGCCAGGGCGGACGGAAAAGTGGCTTATACCAATCACCTGCGCTTTGGCGCTTTCCGCGGCTTCGGCAATCCCCAGGTTTCTTTCGCCGGCGAAACACAGATCGACGAGATCGCTGAAAAATTAGGGATGGATCCGCTTGATCTGCGGATGAAGAACCTCAAAGAAACCGGCGAGCGTTGGTTCGGCGGCCAAAAAATGGAATCCAACGGACTGGCCGACTGTATCGCGACGGTTCGGGAACGGTCTGATTGGGACAAGAAGGACGGCCGCAATTTGGGCGTCAGCGTTGCCGGGCATATCAGTGGTTTGCTCGCCACCGGCGCCATCGTCCGGATGCTCGAAGACGGCACTTTCATCCTCAATACCGGCGCCACCGATATCGGGCAGGGCTCAGATACGGTGTTAAGCCAGATGTGCGCCGAGGTATTGAAAGTTCCAATCGAACGGGTGCGTCACGCCACGCCGGATACCGATGGATCGCCGTACAATTGGGGTACTACGGCAAGCCGGGTGACCTACACCACGGGCCGGTCGGTGGTCGGCGCCGCCGAAGAAGTCGCCGAACAGATCAAGAAATACGCCGCAATCATATTGGAAAGCGATGTTGAGAATGTCGAACTCCGTGAGGGCGGCATGGTCGGCATCAAAGGCGCCAACAAGGAAGTTTCGTTTTTTGAAGTTTCCGCCATGACCCATTGGGGCACCGGCGGGCCCATCGTCGGCAATCATACCTATGTATATGATTCGCCCACCATCGATCCTGATATTGCCAAATCTCATGGTGTGCCGTTCCACAGTCTTGGCGTCTTCGCCTTTTCCGCCATGGTGTCCGAGGTCGACGTGGATGAGGTCACTGGAAAAACGTCGGTCGACAAGGTTTGGTATGCAGTCGATGTCGGTCAGGCGATCAACCCCGGTCTGGTCGAAGGGCAAATTCACGGCGGCTTCGCACAAGGCTTGGGGTTGAGCCTCTATGAAGAAATGGTTTGGGACGGCGGCCGATTGGCGAATCCGACTTTGATGGATTACAAGGCGCCGGGTGCAGCAGAGATTACCTACGATATCGATTGCACCATCATTGAACACCCTGAACCTGACGGACCTTTTGGCGCTAAAGGGGTCGGCGAGATCACCCTGGTCCCGGTTCCGGCCTCTATCGCCAACGCCATTTCCGCCGCCACCGGTATCAGGCCGCGTCAGCTGCCGATTTCGCCGGAGCGAGTGCTCAGTGGTCTTCTACAGAAGGAGGTGGCAGCCGGCGAATAGTCGACGTACGTGAAAAATGGCTGATATCAGACTCGAATTCCGTGACGTAACTCGAAACTTCCAAGTTCAGGGAGGGACCGATGGTGGTGTGCTTACCGCGGTCAAAAATGTCAGCCTGACGATTGGCGATTGCGAAGTCGTCTCCCTCATCGGTCCGTCCGGCTGCGGTAAAAGTACATTGTTAAATATGGGGTCGGGCCTCTATCAGCCGAGTATGGGGGAAGTATTCGTCGACGGAGAAATCGTCGACAAGCCGAACGCCCATGTTGGTTTTATGCTGCAAAAGGATTTGTTGCTGCCCTGGCGCACCATTCGTAGAAATGTCGAAATCGGTTTGGAAATTCTAAAAGTGCCGCCAAAGGTCCGGAAGGAAAGGGCCCTTGATCTGTTGAACACATGTCGATTGAGTGGCTTTGAAGACAACTATCCCCATCAACTTTCCGGCGGCATGCGGCAACGGGCGTCCCTGGCGCGTACCTTGGCGGTTGATCCCAAGGTGCTTCTCCTGGATGAACCGTTCTCTGCGTTGGATGCCCAGACCAAGATGATACTGCAACAGGACTTGGCTGAAACCCTGGCGGCGGAGAAAAAGACGGCGCTATTTATTACTCACGATCTTTCAGAGTCGGCGACACTGTCCGACCGGATACTGGTGATGAGCCCGAGGCCGGGAACGATCATCGAGGAAATAAACGTTGATCTGCCGGAACGCGCCAATCCAATGGCGCGCCGCCATGATTTCGCCAATAAAGTTGGTGAATATGTCACCCAGCTTATGGAATTACTGCATGTGGACGAAATGGCGCATGAAATTAAAATCTAACCTAAAAATAAAATCAAAGTACCTTGTGACGATAATTTAACAGCAACGGAGGCTATAATGTTTAAACACAATATTTTGAGTAAAATTTTTATTATTCCTGTCATCGCAGTCGGCACTTTGCTGGCGGCTGGTAACGTCCAAAAGGCGCAGGCCGAAGACGTTACTTATCTGCTGCCGGCGCCGCCGTTCCTGCCGGCCTTTGCTCCCTGGATGCTTGCCAAGGCGCGGGGTTACTACAAAGAAGAAGGTCTTAATGTCAAATTCCAGACCGCCCGCGGCGGTGTGGACGTGGCCAAGCAAGTTGGCGCCGGTAATGCGGTCATCGGCGGCGGTCTCGGTGATACGCCGGTAATCGTGCGGCCCAATGGCATTCCCGTGAAGGCGGTTGCCGTGTTGGGCGGCGGTTCCCTGATGCAGCTTGTCGCCCGTGCCGACCGCGGCATCAATGGCCCCGGCGATCTCAAAGGAAAAACCGTTACCTCGCTTTCTTTGCAAGATACGACCTTCTATGCGCTTCTCGGTATGCTTGCCAGTCAAGGCCTGAAGCGTAGCGACATTAACGCCCAAGGCGCCGGACCGGTCGGTGTTTGGAAGTTGTTCCTGGCCGGCAAGGCTGACGCCATGGCCGGTGTGCCCGATTGGATCGCCATTGCTCAAGGGGCCGGTGTAAAAGTCAAAATTTTCCCGGCTGATCAATACTTCAAGAGCATGGCCCAGGCGATTTTGGCGTCCGACAAAGTGATCAAAACGAACCCCGGTCTGATCCAAAAATTGGTGCGGGCGACCTTGAAGGGCATGGCCGACATCATGACCGATCCGGATAGCGCCACCAAGGACTACACGGCCTTTGTCAAAAAACAAAAAGGCAAAGACAAGTATGTCCGGAACGTATTCTCCCTCTACAACAAATATGTTTATCCGGGGCAGAAACGGGCCGGCGCCATGGATGGCGAAAGACTTGCTGAATTGCAGGCTTTTTACGTTGGGCAGGGCATCGTGAAAAAGGCGTTGCCGGTAAGCGATCTGTACACCAATCAGTTTGTTAAATAGCAGTCGTGTGAATTCCGAAGGAGCGGCCAACAATGCATAAAGACGGTTCAGTTCAATTCGACATTACGGCAAGCGTCGCCGTACTGATCGTCTTTCTCATTTTATGGGAGTGGGGGCCGGGTTTGCTCGGTATCCCACCCTATATTATCCCGACCGCTTCTTCGGTTTTCAAAGAATTCATCCGCGCCTATCAGGAACAACAACTACTGTATCACACCGGCATTACCGCCTTGGAAACCTTCGCTGGTTTTACGATCGGATCACTGCTTGGCATGGTGGTTGGTTACATATTCGGCGTTTCGGCGCGGCTTGAATTCATTTTCTCCCCCTACATTTTGATTTTGCAAATCGCACCGAAAGTCGTTTTCGCACCGCTGTTTATCTTGTGGATGGGGTTTACCGTCTATCCCAAAATTCTCGTGGCGGTCTTGATCGTGTTTTTTCCGATCATGGTCAATGTTCTTAGTGCCATTCGCAAAGTCGATCCGGATTTAATCAATCTGGCGCGGACATTCAATGCCAGCAGATGGCAGATCTTTAAACTGATCGAGTTTCATGATGCCTTGCCGCCGCTGTTTGCGGGATTGCGCATCTCGGCAACGCTGGCGGTTATCGGCGTGGCCGTCGGTGAGATGGTCGGCGCCAGTGTCGGGTTGGCGTCACAACTGATTTTCGCCGAGGGCGCAGCTGAAACGGCGATGGTGTTTGTCTATATCATCATGCTGACTCTCGTCGGTATTGTCGCCTACGGAGCCGTCGTTCTTATAGAGCGGCGCGTGCTTCATTATTTACCGAAGAGTTCTTATTCAACTGTTTAATAACAAAAGAAAAGAACGGTGAGGCTGGGAGGCCCTAATGGATTCAACGGAAAAACCTGCCGACAATAAATTTACCGACTTCCCGTTTTATGAGGAAGGCAAGGTGCCGCAGTATCAGCGCTACCATTCCGAAGTATCTTATATGGACGAGTTGGAGTTGATTTGGGGCAAACGATGGGGCGCCCAGGGTCTTGGAAAACTGCGCGAAGTGGCCATGGTCCGTCCGACCGAGACCGAAGTGAAGAAGATGTACGAGGAAGATAGCTCCTTCTACGTCTTCGACGGCAATACGCCGGATTTGGAACTCCTGCAGGAACAGCACCTGAACCTTGCCAAGACTTACGAAAGCCTGGGGATCAAAGTTCACTATGTTTCCTGGGCGGAAGATCCGCCGCGTTCGGCTTACGGTCCTTTGAAACGTAGCATTTCGGCGGCGGCAGGATTTGTCATCAACGGCGGAGCCATCATCCCGCGCGAAGGAACTCCTTATTGGCGCGGCCGTTCCCGCTACGTCTCCAAATTCTTAATGGACCTGGATTGCCCGATTCTTTACACCGTGCACGGGATGGGCGTCTGCGAAGTGGGCGCCGCGACCCGGATGAGCGACGATTTCGCCATCCTCATGCTATCCACGGACTGCAACGCCGAGGGCGCCCGGCAGGTGATCCCCATCATGGAAAATTGCGGCTACAAGGAAGTTCATATTGCCCATAGCCCGGGGCCGCTCTACGACTTCCACGAGGATGTTCCAGGCTGGATGCACACGGACATGTGGATTACGCCGCTCGACGCCAAACTGGCGATGATATATCCGCCGTGGTGTGACTACGGCACGATCCGGCGTTTGCACGAAATCGGCTATGAATTGATCGAATGTCCGGCCGAGGAAATCCAGCTCTATCCCACCAACGGCATCACTGTCGAGCCGCGCAAAATTATTATGAATTCATCGGCGGTGAAGACCATTGCGTTGCTGGAATCCCATGGCATCGAGGTTATCGGCATCAATTACGACGAAGTTCACAAATATGGCGGCGGTATTCGCTGCAATACCATGCAGCTTATCCGCGACGCTGGCCCCAATACTTTCGAAGAAGACTAAGTTCACGCATTTAGTAAGTTAGAATCAATACACAACAAGGAGGTAGGAACGTGTCAAATAAACTAAAAATACTTACATCAGCATTCGCACTTATCATGTTCAGTTTCGCCGTTCAGGCAGCCGAACCGCTACGGCTCGGTTATTCCATCGCCAAAACGGGACTGTTCGCTAAGGCGGTGCCGTCGCAAATTACGGCTTACGAGCTTTGGGCCGAACAGGTCAATAAAGCCGGTGGGCTGAACGTTGCCGGCACCAAACGGCCGATCAAACTGATCTGGTACGATGATGAATCAAACCCCACCAAATCGGCCCAGATTTACGAAAAGCTGATCACCCAGGACAAGGTTGATCTGCTGCTGGCGCCGTGGGGAACGCCTCATCATTTGAACGTTGCCGGTGTGGTGGAAAAATACAAATTTCCCATGGTCGGCAATACGGCGGCTTCCGTCGCCGTCCGTCAGATCAAGCCGGGTAATATCTGGTTCCCGACGCCCATGTTTCCGGACCGCGTCGCGGCCGAACTGGTCGGTCTTCTCAAAGCCAACGGCATCAAATCGGCGGCGGTGATTTCCAACGTGTTGCCGTTCTCGTCCGAAAACCGGCAGTTCCTTCTGCCGGCGCTCAAAAAGGCTGGTATCGCAGTTAAGGTCAATGAGCAGTACCCACCCGATGTCAAGGACATGACCACCATGCTGACGGCGATCAAAAAAGCCAAGGTGGACGCCGTCATAGGCTTGGCGTATCCGGCGGATTCATTTCTCTATATGGGTCAGGCCAAAGGAATCGGCATCGACGCGCCGTTCCAGTTCCTGCTGGTCGGCCCGACCATCGACGCTTTCGGCAAGGCTTTCGGTAAATTCGCCGACGGTATCGTCACCATGGGCCATTGGAGTCCGAAACAAAAAGCCTGGCCGCGGGCCAAGTCGTTTTTCGAGGCCTATAAAGCCAAGTACAAAGGCATGAACCCGGATTACCTGGATACGGCCATCGCCTATATGTCCTTGGAGATTCTGGAGCAGGCCGTGGCCAAGGCGGGGCTCGACAAGGATAAACTGCGCAAGGTCATTTCGAGCGATACGTTCGACACCATCAACGGCCCGGTTAAATTCAATGGTATTGAAAATGCCATTACACCGGTCGCCTTCCTGCAACAACAGTCCGGGCAGATGGAACTCATCTGGCCGAACAAGATCGCCACCAGCAAATTCATGAAACGCTAAGTCGATCTAAGAAAAAAACGGGGACGGTCTCCTTTTTCTATTGCGAAAAATGGGGACGGTCCCCTTTTTCTAGGCGCCGCGAGATATGGACGTATTTTTTTCAGGTCAGCTGCTGTTTGCCGCTTTGGTATTAGGATCAGCCTATGCGCTGATTGCCCTGGGGCTGAACCTCGTTTACGGCACCATGCGGCTGCTCAATATAGCCCACGGCGATATCATTATGATCGGCGCCTATATTTCTTTCTGGCTGTTTACGTTGGCCGATGTTTCGCCCTTGATTTCCATGTTTATCGCGGCAGGCTTGGCGGCACTGATCGGCGCCGGCGTCTATTACGGATTGTTCCAGCGCCAGCTTGGCTCCGGCCTGATGATCGAGCGCATCGAAGCGAATTCGCTGCTGATATTCTTCGGCGTCTCGGTGATCATTCAAAATGTTACGTCTTTTGCCTTTACGGCGTCGCCCCGGGCCTACCAATATATGGATTTCGTCTACCAGTTCGGCGGCGCTTCCATGACGGCAAATCGGTTGGTAACGCTGTTTGTCACGTTGGTCATTTGCATTCTGGTAATCATTTTCCTCCGAACGAATATATACGGCCTCGCCATAAAAGCCCTGATCCAGAACCCGACGGCGGCGGCCATCGTCGGCGTCAAGGTCAAGCGCGTTCAGCTGGTCAGTTTCTGCCTCGGCTTCGGATTGACGGGTCTGGCCGGTGTCCTTGTCAGTATGACGGAAACGACACAACCGTTTATGGGATTTCCGTTTACCATCGCCGCCTTCGTGGTTATCATTTTAGGTGGATTGGGGAATCTGACCGGCGGCATTGTTGCCGGTTATTTTCTGGGATTCCTGCAAATTTTCGGCGTGGCGTTAAGCTCGCCGACTTATGAATCCGTTCTGCTCTACGGTGTTTTTGTTCTTATTTTATTGGTGCGCCCGCAGGGTTTCTTTGGCGGAAGGAGGATCGTCAGATGAGCGGCCGGGCTCTCGGTTTTACCTTCGGCGCATTGGTTCTGGCGGCAATCGTTCTGCCGGGATTCGTCGGCGCTTATTCCCTGACCGTTGCACTAACCCTGTGTATGTGGATCGCCCTGACACAAAGCTGGGTCATCCTGTCCGGCATGACCGGCTATATCTCCCTCGGCCACGTAGTCTTCTATGGCTTGGGCGCCTATACCGTTGTGGTAACCTGGCAGTCGATATCTCTCTTTATAGCTATTCCGTTGGCCGGACTTTTCGCCGGTCTGTTCGCCTTTATCATCGGCACGCCGGTACTCCGGGTGAGGGGGCCTTATTTCGTCATACTCACCTTCGGTATCGCCGAGTTGGTAAAGTTTATCGTCGTCAATGTGGAAGTCGGTTTGGGCAAAGCCAGCCGCTTATTGTTCGGCGCGCCGTCGACGGAAGTGATTTACTACGCCATGTTGTTCCTGGCAGTTGCCGCAACTTTACTTGCCTGGGCGCTTCGGCGATCACGTTTCGGCCAGGGTCTGCTGGCCATCCGCGAGGACGAAGAGGCGGCGGAAACCATCGGTATTCCGGTGGCGCGCTACAAGGCCGTCGCCTTTACCATCTCGGCTGTCATTCCGGGCATGGTCGGCGGGCTGATGGCGCTGCGCTCGACCTATTTCGAGACGCTTCAGGTTTTCAATCCACTGGTCTCCTTCACCATTGTCACCATGGCCATCATCGGCGGCAGCGACGACGCCAGGGGACCGATCCTGGGCGCCGGTATGCTGGTTATACTGTCTGAACTGCTGTGGGCTAATGCGCCCCAACTGTATCTGATTATTCTCGGTGTTTTGCTTATCGCCTTTGTCCTGACCATGCCGTATGGCATCGTCGGCTATATCACCGAGCGATGGAGCAAAGCGCCATGAGTTTGCTGGATATCAAAGACGTCAGTAAATCCTTCGGCGGGTTGCAGGCGCTTCAGGATATCAATTTTTCCGTCGAGAGCGGTGAGATCGTCGGCATCATGGGCGCCAATGGCGCGGGCAAGACGACGCTGTTCAGTCTGATCGCCGGACACGCCCGGCCTAACAAGGGGGAGATGACCCTGGAAGGCCAAAGCCTGGATGGGTTTAAGCCTAACAAAGTCTGCCGTATGGGCGTCGCCCGCACCTATCAGATCGTCCGGCCGTTCAGGAACCTGACCGTTTACGACAACGTATTGACGGCCGTGTTGTTCGGCCGGGATCATAAAAAGTCAAAGGCCGAGGCGGAATTCCGCGCCCTTCAGGTATTGGATGAAATCGGCTTGGCGGAGCGGGCGGATCAGACAGCCGGCACTTTGACGCTGTCGGGTCAGAAGCGGCTGGAAGTCGCCAAGGCGTTGGCCACCAATCCCAGCCTTTTGATGCTGGACGAGGTCATGGCCGGTTTGACGCCTTCGGAAGTCAAAGACATGCTCGACGTTATCAGGCGTCTCAAGAACAGCTATGATCTGACCATATTGATCATTGAACATGTCATGCAGGCGCTGATGGACCTGTCCGACCGCATCATCGTACTTCATCATGGCGAGTTGATTGCCGAAGGAACGCCTGGCGAGGTGGCCAAGGACCCGCATGTTCTCGAAGCCTATATTGGGGGGACGGCATGATGTCGGCGCAATTGAAGCTATCCGGCGTGGTCGGCGGTTACGGTCCGGTGAGAATTCTCCACGGCGTCGACTTGGCTGCCGAGGTCGGCAGTGTCACAGCCTTGATCGGCAGCAACGGCGCGGGCAAAAGCACAACGCTCAGGACCATCGCCGGTCTTTTGCCCGTCATCGCCGGCAGCATCGAATTCGACGGTAATTCCATTGAAACTTTGTCGACGGATCAGCGCGTGGATTTGGGCATCGTCATGGTGCCGGAGGGGAGATTGATATTCCCAGATATGACGGTGGAGGAAAACCTGCGGCTGGGCGCGTTTACCGGCCGGGCGAGGGACAATACGTCGAAAAACCTGACGAAGATTTATGACATGTTTCCCCGCCTGCTTAACCGCAGGAATCAAGCGGGTGGCACGTTGTCGGGTGGTGAGCAGCAGATGCTGGCTCTGGGACGGGGTCTGATGGCCGAGCCCCGCATGCTGCTGCTGGATGAACCGTCGTTGGGTCTGGCGCCAGTCATCGCCCAACAGATATTCGAGATTATCGAAGAGCTCCGCCGTACCGGCCTGACTATCCTGCTGGCCGAGCAAGATGTCCACCGGACCTTGCAGGTTTCCGATCATGCATATGTACTGGAAAGTGGTGAAATGGCTTTGGATGGCCCCAGCAGCCAAATGCTCAACGAGCCGGGTATCCAGGAAGCCTATTTGGGATTGTAGATAATTTGTACTTGCAATGTCTGCTTAACACTAAATAGCGGCCATCAAATCCACCAGTCCCAAATGTCCGCTTTTAGCCACAAGTGGACTAAAGACCGCCAGAAAACTGAAGCTATTTAAATGACTGCGACAAAATTTGCGTAACTTCAATGGATTTGAGATAGGATTAGGAAATAAGGAAAAAATATTTATCCTTTTAATTATTTATTTGAACGAAATTGATTCATTAACCATGTCGTTCATTTTCTTCGGCCAAAATTCCGGAGCGGTAGGCGCTGTGTTCTCATTCTTAATAAATGTCCCCCAGCCGTCTCGGACAATTACAACTCGACCAGCACTATTTTCGACAAATATGCCACCGCCGCCCAGTAGTTGTACGTGAGGTATGCTCTTGAAATCTCCGACCCAGAAATCGGTGCCGCGGACACCAATGGTCGCCACATGAGTCACCACCTTGAAGGGGCGGTTTTCCAATTTTGCCAACTTCCCGGTCACTGCACGGAACGTGCCGGATATCAATCGTAACAGTGCGTCTCCCTCATTATCCTTAAATCTATACTGCATGACGAAGAACTGGGTGCGTGAACTGAGGGTAAGGACGGTATCGTCGATCATCTTTATTTCAACCCGGCTTTTCGGACCGGTCGAAATGATGTCGTTGATGAATATTGGGCTGCCGACTTTGAGAGTACGGGGTTGCGCATCTTGAACAGCGACCACCGAGGAAACAATGCGGGTAACGGTGCCTACCTTGGTATCGTCAACATCTGACTTTGACACCATGGCGGTCGAAAATAATACTGTCAGAACTAAAATAGAGATACGATTTAGGATGGCGCCCATTATTGGAGTTCCTCCGATCAGTATAAGACTAATAATGCTTATCCGTGATGTTTATTCCCTATCATGGTGCGGCGAAGTAAATTTGGATCGTGAAGAAAACATATTGCGAATGATAATTGGATGTGAACGTATAAATTGATGAAACTTGTGCGATCTAGTCTAGCAAAGTCTCTAATTGCGAAGCTTAGGGCCTAATTACTCACCCATGGCCCGACTCTCCATTGATCTCGAACTGGTCACGCGGATGCTGATTTTCGGCTAAGAATAAGACAGGCGGTTGGGTTCAAATTCAAGATTTAACGCCCTGATGCTAGGTATTAAAACGGTCCGACGGGTAAAAATTGCTATTCCATCTGATTCCAATTTAAAAATTGCCCTGGACATCGTTTCTGGTGACATACCGATCATCATTGCAATATCCTGACGTGCCAGTGGCAGATGAATTTCGGTTTGGCCACATTTGGTTTTATTTCCGTATTTATCGATTAAGGTATTCAACAAAAACGCAACTCGTGCCCGAGCGGGAAGCCACGCATTTTGGAATATTTTTTCCTCTGCAGCGCCAAGATTTGTCGATAGGCTTTTCAAAACACTAAGGCCCAAGAAAGGATTCTTCTCAAGCAATGAACTCACCGTTGTCGCCTCAATCATACAGATTCGTGACGGCTTCAAGGCTTTTGCACTTACGCAATAATTTTTGTCCGTTAGGAGTTCGTGAAAGCCGAAAACGTCTCCAGGAGAGACGAGGCTGATAGAAATCAATTTTCCATTGGCTTTTGTTTTGCGGACACCAATCAACCCAGACTCAAGGCAGTACACGCTGTGGCTTGGGAAGTCTTCCTGGAGTAGAACTTCGCCAGACTTGTATACATTGGTCACCCGGCTCTTATTTAGCTTTTCAATCTCACTTTCACCCAGGTCGCACCATTCAGTCTGAAGACGTATTTGGCAGGTGAAACAATTTAGTGAATCAGAGTTTGTATCTTTTTTGACCATCGTTATTCCAAATTTAAATGTTAATTTGGAGATCAGCTAAACCTGACTCGCTACTAATATAACGATCGCGCAAATGACACTTTGACACTGGTCATTTCCAGTGTGTTTTCTTTTGTTAATCACGAATTTGTGATCGGTGGAAATAGGTTTATGCCAGAGTCCGCTGTGGGTCCAGGCTGTGTCAAAACGCAATCTGTGATAGAATCCTGCCATGTTGATTGCGGGG
>CAZNLR010000032.1:0-57753 GCA_964574215.1 uncultured Rhodospirillaceae bacterium
TCGACACGGTCCGCTAGTATCTCTCCCGCCTATTTATCGACAGTCGATAAATTAACGAAGTTGTGAACAGGTGTGAATTAATCGACAGTCGATTAATTAACTTTTAGACGTTGAAGCGGTAGAGGATAACGTCGCCGTCTTTGACCAGGTAGTCGCGGCCTTCCTGGCGCATTTTGCCGGCTTCCTTGCAGGCCTGTTCGCCGCCCAGTTCGACAAAATCATCATAGGCGATGGTTTCGGCGCAGATGAAGCCGCGCTCGAAATCGGTGTGAATGGCCCCCGCCGCCTCAGGCGCATTGGCGCCGTTGACGACGGTCCAGGCCCGGGCTTCCTTGGGGCCGGCGGTAAAATAGGTGAGCAGTCCGAGAAGTCCGTAGCCGGCGTGGATGAGGCGGGACAGACCGGTTTCTTCTAGGCCCAAGGTTTCGAGAAATTCCCGCCGCTCTTCGTCATCCCGCAACTGAATGATTTCCGCTTCAATCTTAGCGGATATAACGATAGAGCCGGCGCCGTTTTCCGCCGCGTACTGAGCGACTTTCTCCGTAAATTGGTTGCCGTTCGCCGCATCCTCTTCTTCCACGTTACAGACATACAAAACCGGTTTCGACGTCAGCAATTGCAGCATGCGAAAGGCCTTTTCTTCGTCCTTGGCAATTTCTGCGGTCCGGGCCGGCTTGCCTTCCCTCAACAGTTCCAAAATCCGTTCGACCAGATTTAGCTGCAGGATAGCGTCCTTGTCGTTCCCCCGCGCTTTTTTGGTCAGGGGTTCGACCCTTTTTTCCAAACTATCCAAATCCGCCAGCATCAACTCGGTCTCGACCGTTTCGGCGTCCCGGATGGGATCAACACCGCCCTCCACATGGGCGATATCGTCATTGGCGAAACAGCGCAAAACGTGGAGTATGGCGTCGGTTTCCCGGATGTTGGCCAGAAACTGATTGCCCAATCCCTCGCCTTTGCTGGCCCCTTTAACCAGGCCTGCGATGTCGACGAATTCCAGAAAGGTAGGCACCACGTTGGCCGATTCCGCGATGGCGGCGATTTTGTCGAGCCGTTCATCGGGGACGCTGACCCTTCCCGTATTGGGCTCGATGGTGCAGAACGGATAATTAGCGGTCTCCGCCGCCACCGTTGCCGTCAACGCATTGAAGAGGGTGGACTTGCCGACATTGGGCAGTCCGACGATACCGCAATTAAATCCCATTATTCTTTTTCCGTCTTATCGTTTTTCTCTTTAATTTTTTTTTGGGGCGGATTAAGGATCAACGAGACTTTGGTGGCGAACCCGCTGTCGTCGCCGGTGATGAGGGACGGCGCCGCCTCGGCCATGGCATCCATGAGACCTTCCACCCACTCCTGCTCGGCCTTTGAAAAGTCTTTCAGCACATGTCCGGTCACCCGGTCCTTGTGGCCCGGATGGCCAATGCCGATACGCACCCGGCGAAAATCCTGGCCGAGATGGGCGGCGATACTCTTGAGGCCATTATGGCCGGCGAGGCCGCCCCCTTTTTTCATTCTGATTTTACCGGGCTCCAGGTCCAACTCGTCATGGAAGACGACGATGTCGGTGGGATCGATCTTGTAAAACCGAGCCGCTTGGGCGACGGCCCGACCGGATTCGTTCATATAGGTGGACGGTTTGAGCAGCAGAACCTTTTCGCCGGCAAGAGTGCCGTCGGCAACTTCACCTTCGAACTTAGACCGATAGGGCGCAAAGCCGTGCTGGCGGTGGATGGTATCCACCGCCATGAACCCCACATTGTGGCGGTTGCCCGCGTAGTCTGAACCGGGATTGCCGAGTCCGACCAAGAGCAGCATGGCCGATTCCCCCGTTGCCAATCGAAAATTCGAGGTTTGGCGCTAGTCTTCCGAATCGTCGCTGGATTCTTCGCCTTCGACGCCTTCTTCGCCCTCGACGCCTTCTTCGCCTTCGAGACCTTCTTCGCCCTCTTCGCCTTCCTCGCCTTCCTCTTCTTCTTCTTCCTCGACAGGCATCAAGGTCGGTGCGGCGATGGTGGCGACGGTAAAGTCACGATCCGTCGTCAATTCGACGCCGTCCGGTAGTTCGATGGCGCTGATGTGAATGGAATCACCGATTTCCAGATCATCCAGCTTGAATACCAGATCATCGGGAATGTTGAGCGGTGAGCAGCGCAATTCAACCTCGCGGCGGACGATATTGAGCACGCCGCCCGTTTTCAGACCGGGACATTCTTCCTCGTTGATGAAGGTCACCGGGATCATCAGCAAAATTCGCGTATCCTTGTTGAACCGAAGGAAATCCACATGCATCGGACGGTCGGTCACGGGATGCAATTGAAGGTCACGGGCCAGGACCTGGTGGCTGTCGCCGCCGACTTTGACCTCAAAGACCTGGGTGAAAAATCCGGGTTCGTTAATCTGTCTGGTGAGTTCCTTGGCGTCCAAGGAAATCATGTCCGGCTCCATTTTGTTGCCGTATATAACCGCTGGGACCCTGCCCTCGCGACGCACTGCCCGAGCCACCCCCTTGCCGGCCCGATCACGCGCCTCGGCGGTAATCGTTGCAAATTCTGCCATTTTAAACTCCTCGTCTTTTGCCTTGGCCTCCAGGGGTGCCAAGCGCAATTGTCCGGCAGGCACCATACCCGCCGGAAGCCCGTGGATTTAAAGCTTTAGAGCTGAATAGTCAAACGGGATTATTCCTTAATTAAACAGGCTGGATACCGAATTTTCGTCACTGATCCGCCGCATGGCCTCGGCGATCAGGGGCGCGATGGTCACCTGACGGATATTATGAGCCACCCGCACGGCCTCGGTCGCCATAATACTGTCGGTCGCGACCAGGGTTTCCAAGGGCGAGGCGGTTATCCTGGCGACGGCCCCGCCGGACAGGACACCGTGGGTGATGTACGCAGCCACGGACTTGGCGCCGGACCCCATCAAAGCGGTTGCGGCGTTGCACAAGGTGCCGCCGGAATCGACGATATCGTCGATCATAATACAGCGGCGGTCCTTGACGTCGCCGATGATGTTCATGACCTCGGATTCGCCGGCCCGCTCGCGGCGTTTGTCGATTATGGCCAGATCGGCGTCGAGCCTTTTGGCAATGGCCCGGGCGCGGACCACGCCGCCCACATCGGGCGATACCATCATAATATCGTCGCCGTTATATTTTTCCTCGATGTCCTTGGTGAACACCGGGGCGGCATAAAGATTATCCAGGGGAATGTCGAAAAACCCCTGAATTTGGCCGGCATGGAGATCAAGGGTCAGGACCCGGTCGGCGCCCGCTTCGGTAATCAGATTGGCGACCAGTTTGGCCGAAATCGGGGTTCTTGGGCCCGACTTACGGTCCTGTCTGGCATAGCCGAAATAGGGCAACACGGCTGTGATGCGCCGGGCCGAGCCGCGCCGGAGGGCATCCAGCGTCACCAGCAGTTCCATCAAATTGTCGTTGGCGGGATAGGACGTCGATTGAATAACAAAAACGTCTTCTCCCCGGACATTTTCGTTAATCTCGACGAAAACCTCCATATCCGAAAAACGGCGGATGCTGGCGCTGGTCAACGGTAGATTGAGATAGGCGGAGATAGCTTCAGCGATCGGGCGGTTACTGTTGCACGAGAGGACTTTCATCTAAAGTCGAACCCCTTTACGACGCCAGCCGGAAACCCCCCATGGGCAGATCACATGAGTTAATCTACAGCAATCAACTCCGACCGTGATGCAATTTTATTTAACAGCGAGTCTCTTCCCTGTAAACGGTCTAGATTCCGAGAGGCTGGTATTTCTGATCCGGGATTCAGTTAAAAGGTATTTTGAGACCGTTTTTACGGGATCGCTTTGCCGTGTGGCGTTCCATAATATCCATGATCCCGACGGCAGCGCCCTGGGCGATAGCGAAGGCGATATCACCCCAGCGGCGATTCAGGCGCCCAGCCGGAACCCTGTTATTCTGCGTAACTTTGCCCAATTCCTGCCCTTTTGGCGTGGTGACCAGCCAGGTAATGGCGATGTCGTTGGTGCCTTGAAACTCGTCACTGACGTTGACGAAACCTTTGACCAGATAGGTGGCCGTCGGCCGTTCAAAAGAAATATCGGCACCCGCTTTTCTCAGCAAGCGACGAAGCGCCCGATCCAGGGAAAGGGGGCCGTCGCCCGGCGCGCCGATGAGTTCAGCGATGAAAAAACGGGGAATCGTTTTCTTCGGAGGGGCGGTTTTGCCCGTTTGATTCTCGGGTATTTGAAGTTTTTTTCTGATTTGCTTGCCAAGGCCGTCGATATGGTTGGCGATGGCCGTTCCCAAATCCAGCCCAATTTCACCGATGAGTTCTTTGTCGAAAAACAGCCATCCGGTTTCATCACCGGTGATTTTCAGGTTGAACGTTTTAAGCTGTACCCCGGCGCCGTCCAAAAGCCGCCAATTGAACTCGGCCGTTTCCGGGGCCGAAACGTCGTCGCGATACACCTTCATACCACCTTTGACGATGTAATTGGGTATGAAATTAATGGCTCGGCTGGCGGGGATGTTGGCTCGTTTAAAGGCGCCCAGCGCCGCTTTGCCAAGTGGTTTGGCGATGGATTCAGGCACTTCTTCCGCGATATCAATACGAACCGAATCGGTGCGCACCGATTTCAGCAACGGGTTGTCGCTGACGGGGCCGTTGTGGGCAAACGGTTTCGGCAAATCACCGCAGGCGCTCAGCCCGGCGAGTAGGCATAATGTTAAAGGGAAGAGGAAGAGAAATCGAAATCGGTCAGAGCGCACAAGTCACCAACATTACCGCCAGGGAAATCATTACGAGAAGAATCATGTATGGCATGGCTTGAGATTCACACTTTCCTCGCTACCCGGCAAGTCCAATTAGAGAAGAACGATAACGGATAGGCAGCGGCCGTACTGTTTTTCTCCCCGCAGGACGGTGCGCCGATAGCTGAAAAACTGTTCCCGATCGCTGCAGGTGTCCAAATCCGATCGGATGACGTTATTAATTCCCGCTTTCGAAAGCTTCGCGGCCACATAAGCCGGTAGATCGAACATAAAATGCCCGTCTTTATTCGCTGAAATAAAAAAACGGTCATTGTCAGTAGTTTCGGCATGAAATCGATCCCAAAATTCACCGCCCACTTCGTAAGATTCTTGAGCAATGCAGGGGCCGACGGCGGCGGTTATCCGGTTTTTACTCGCGCCCAGTTCGGTCATTTGGTCCAAGGTGCTTTCCACGATGCCGTTGAAAGCGCCGCGCCATCCCGCGTGCGCCGCGCCGATGACGCCGGCGTTTAAGTCCGCCATCAATATTGGGGCACAGTCGGCGGTAAGTATGCCAAGGGCGATGCCCGGCGTTGCCGTCGCCAACCCGTCGGCCACCGGTGCATCCTCCGGCGCCCACGGAGCGACGACGGGGAGGGCGGTGGCGGTGTGTTCCTGATAGGCGGTCACCAGTTTGACGTCCGGGGCACCGAGAAATTCCAGGGCGCGGGCGCGGTTGGCGGTTACATTGTCAGGGTCATCGCCTGATCCGTAGCCGCAATTGAGAGACGCGTATAAGCCGTCGCTGACACCCCCGTTTCTGGTCATGAATCCGTGTCTGATTTCCGAACCTTCCTTTGAAGGACCGGTCAGTTGTTTAAAAGTAATCATGGCGCCCATTATACACGTTCGGGGGCAGAGAGGGGACCTAGATAGTTCCCTCTGGACGAGGTTGATCCGGGTGGACCACAGCCAAGACCTTGAACAAAGTCCCCATTTCATCGGCGCCGGTCAGACGTTCCAAAGCCTCCCTGATGTCCTCTTTTTGCCGCTCTGTCGCGACGCCCTCCAGCTGCTGAGCCCGCGGTTCGATACCGAGCCGGCGCAGGAAATCCCCTTGGGTGACAGGGCCGAAAGCCGTGGCGCCCGCCTGTTCGGCGATTTCTTTCAGTGCCTGGAAATCCACATGGGCGGTGAGGTCAGCGTCACCGGGGTCGGCCAGGAAATCATGGAACTGGTGATCCTTGACCGCCTGCAAGGTATCGCCGCACGCCGTTTCACTATGGCCGTAATCGATAATCAGCGCCGCACCGCCGTGGGAGGCAATAGAATTACCCAGGGTCGCCATCAGCGACAGACCGGCGGAGTTCATTTCATAGAAGTCTCCCACCGGGGATGATTTCAGGTGATCGGGAATGAACGATTCGGTGAAGGGGCTTTCCGGCCCCTGGGACCATATCAGATTGCCGTCGTCATCGCAGTCCACCAGCCGTTCTATCCACCCGTTGGCCGTGCTTTCAAATTGTCGCACGGGGAGGGCGTCGAACAGTTCGTTGGCGACCAGGATCAACGGACCTTCGGGTATCTCGGCAAATGACGATTTCCAGGTGGCCATGACAGGTGAATCGGCAAGCGCCTGTTCCTGTAAGGACCTGAGGACGGGGCTGGTTTCCACCAAATACAGATCAATGGCGTTGATGAAACCCTGCAATTTACCGCCTGCCCGGAGAATATCCGCCATCAAGGTGCCGCGTCCCGGGCCCAGTTCCACCAGATTGAACTTTTTGGGCGCATCCATCTGCTGCCAGGTAACGGCGCACCAGAGCCCGATCAGTTCGCCGAACATCTGGCTGATCTCGGGGGCGGTGGTGAAATCGCCCTTGGTGCCGAACGGATCGCCTTTCATATAATACCCGTGTTCCGGATGGCCGAGCGCTTCCGCCATATAGTCGGCCACGGTGATCGGTCCCTGGCGGGCGATACGTTTTTGCAGAATGTCGAGAAGGTCGCTCACGGTTTTCCGCTTACGTTTCGGCGGGCCGCCGGAATATGAGATACAAACCGGCCAACAGGAACGGGATGGACAGAAGCTGCCCCATGGTCATGCCGCCGGCCAAAAATCCGATATGGGCGTCCGGCTGCCGGAACAGTTCGACAAAACCCCTGGCCACGGGATAGCCGACCATAAAAACGCCCGACAGCACGCCGGGCCGGTTGCGGATAGACTCTTTATTGGCAAGCACATAGAGCAGGATAAACAGCACCAGCCCTTCCAATATAGCCTCATAGATTTGGCTGGGATGGCGGGGAAAGGGGCCGCCATGGGGAAAGACCATGGCCCAGGGAACATCGCTCACCCGGCCGAACAGTTCCCCGTTGATGAAATTGGCCAGCCTGCCCAGGAACAATCCGATGGGGACGGAACAGGCGACGGCGTCGCTCACCGCCCAAAGATTTAGCTTTCGTTGCCGGGCGAATAACAGCACAGCGATGATGACGCCGATAAAACCGCCATGGAAGGACATGCCACCCTGCCATACCTTGAAGATCGCCCCCGGGTGGGAGAGATAAAAATCAAAATTGTAAAAGGCGACATAGCCAAACCGTCCCCCCAGCACCACGCCCAAGGTCGCCCAGACCAGAAAATCGTCCACGTCCTTTTTTTCCATGGCGTAGGGCGGGCGGGAAACGAACCAGACCATATATTTCCAGCCGATCAGAAGACCCGCGATAAAAGCCAGCGCGTACCAGCGGATGGCGAATGGGCCGATGGCGAAAATAACCGGATCGATATTGGGAAAAGGCAGTGCAAACGTCATGGCGCATTCTATAGCAGCGTAGGCGGGCGATTGGCTAAATAATTCGTGAGGCAGCGTTTATTTATAAGCCGGTTGCCGCGTCGGCCGGATTCACGCCCTCCATCAAGGCCATCAAAGCATCGGCGGCGGCGTCGGCGAATTCGGGGTCGTTGATGTGAGCGTCGATGGTCATCAGCGGCACCTCGGGTTTTAGCGCCTCCCGCAGTCCGTCGATCATGGCCCGATTGCCTTCCGGTCCCCAAAGCGGGCCGCCTTCGATATTGGGGGCGGAGAAACCTTGCGTCGGCACCATCATCAAGGTCGGTCCTTTGGCACGGTTGAGCCTTTCGGCGATGATCTGGGCAACTCGTGTCATCTCTGGGGGTTCGGGCCGGACGAAGGTCATCTGCGGATTATGAACCATAGTCGGACGTCCCTGGAATTCTTTGGGAATATGATCATGGGACCGGTAGATCATGTAATCGCAGGCGCCGAGCGAAATCACCGCCGGAATGGCGATGCGCGAAAGCACCGATAGCCGGTCAGGGGCGCCGCCGACGCCGTCGAACAGATCATCGATGATTTCATGGGTGCTGTAATCCAGGATACCGGCGAATAAGCCTTCTTCCGACAAGCTTTCCATGGTGGTGCCGCTGCCGACGGCATGGAATGGCACACCGTCAACGCCTTCAGAATCGAAACGGGCCAGCGCCCGCTGAACGCCCGGCGTGGTGACGCCCATCATGGTAATGGCGACGGCTGGTCTTTCGTTGACCGGTGACGGTTGGCGATGCTTGACCATGCCGGCGATGGCGTTGGCGGCGTTCTCAAGGATCGGCCGGCTGAGCCGGTTGAGACCCTGGATATCGGCCACCGAATACATCATGCAAATGTCCCGGGACCCCACATAGGTGCCGAATTGATGGCTGCCGCTGGCGACCGTGCTGACCATCAGTTTGGGCAGGCCGAGGGGGAGCGAGCGCAACGCCGGGCTGATAATGGCCGTGCCCTGGCCGCCGCCGAGACCAATGATGCCGTCCAACCGGCCCTGGCCGTGGAGTTCGCCGACCAGCGCCACCAAACCTTCGGACTGGGTAGTGATCGCCTTTCCCTTGTCGCCGGACTCGATCAGCCGGTCGAGGGTCGTACCTGCCTTCTCGGTGATATCCTGGCGCCCGATGTCAGGCTTGACAGGAACGTTCCCCAATATGCCCACATCGACCAAGAGTGTACCCACGCCCTGTCCCCCGATTAGGTCGCGGACAAAGGCGGCGTCGATTCCTTTGGTATCCAGGGTCGCTACGATGATCACTGTGGGGGGCGTTGTCATGTCTGCTCAGACACCGCTGAAGTAAAATGAAGCGCCTTTGATGGGATTGCGCTTTTCGCGTTTCATCATGCCGTCAAAGGGAAAGACCTCGTGTTCCAGCACCCTTTCGTCGTGGGTTGGGAGAACGTAGTCGGCGCGTTTATCGATTTCCTCGATGCTTTTCCATCCGTCGATCACATTGACGAAGCGGGCCGGTACCCAATAGCGCCATTGTTCGTCCAAATTGGGCTCCAAATTCTCGTAGAGAAAAATAGCATCCCCGGCGATGACAATATTACCGGTGCTGGTTGCGACGGTGACGCATTGATGGCCCGGCGTGTGACCCGGTGTGGGGAAGACGCTGACGCCGGGTACGATCTCGGCGTCGCCCTCCACCACTTCGAAAGCGCAGCCGGTAAAGGGGGATTCGATCCCCAGCATGGGCGATTCATAAGACCGGTAGTAAAGGGGCAGAGGATTGTGGGCCCAGCGCAGTTCCTCGGCGGTGCAGATATAGCGGGCGTTGGGGAAGGCCTTCATATTGTGGGTGTGATCCCAATGGAGATGGGTAAAGAGGCAAATGTCCACATCGCCCGGGTTGAAACCCAGATGCCGCACCGCATCCGGACTGTCCAGGCAATCCCGTTTATCACAGTCGTGATGCCATTTGGAGGCCCGTTCCTCGTCGGGCAGGCCGGTATCGACCATGATCAAATGGTCTCCCGTATCCACCAGATAGCAGATTACCGGGATCGACATATCGGTGCCAGCATTGCCCTTCCAGAACAGATAGGTGCCGTGATCGACTTTGATCCAGCCGGTGTTGATCGGATAGATGCGGGTTTGGTTGTTGTCTCTCTCGGACCCCATATACTTATTCTCCGAAACTTGAACCTGTTCGATTAGAACCGATCACCGGTTCCAATTGCAACAACTCTCGCCGCTTTCATCCTAACATTCATTTCTTGAGGGGATGATCGATCATAATGCGGTTGAGGCGGTGACGAGCGGGATACGGAAAACCAGTGGTTTCGGTATGGGTAATTATGAAAGGGAAGCTAATTTTTATTCATTATTTTTTTTAAACATTTTGCGGCCATTGCTTCGAATTTCTTATTAGTAGGTTCGATTTCATGGTCTAGCGCACCTTGAGACCTTTGCTCCATAAATTCCGCAGAGAATTGAATTAATTCCTCATTGCTAATTGTGTAGCGCATTTCATCCGCAGTACATACGCAGTAATCAAAAGCTCTCTGTTTGCTATATACTCGATTCGCTTTTTTTAAGCAGGAATTAAAAGCGGTGATGATCGAATAAGTTGGAAAATCCTTCGATGGCCTATCCTGTGAAAGAGCTCCATTTGATATATAAATTCCAACAAACACTATTGTTGTAAAAAATAATAGTGATAAATGCTTTAAGAGTAGAACGTTTATTTTGCAAATTAATTGAAACATATTTTCAAAATCTTTCTATCATTTCACCATTGGTGAAAAAGCCTTTGCCATAGCTGAAAAAAATAATAAATCAAAAAAACACCCATACCGAAACCAACTCTTTTCCGTACCCCCTCTGGGCGAATTACCAAACCGCAGTCTTCCGCGTCTTGATTTAACCCACTTCAAGGGGGTATTCCGTACACCTCTCAAAAAGTGTAGCCCATCCGACATTTGCAGCCAAAGATTAAATGGCGTGGCATCGTTTAATCCTATTTTTTTCCTCTCCAAAACGAGATTTTTCTGATCACAATCGATCATCGGTTCCGGTCGGCCTTTCCCCCCCACCTCAATCCTCCCCCTCCAGGGGGGAGGAAGAAAGTTGGTGATCCGGTCGTTTTTCCCCCCACTTCAATCCTCCCCCTCCCAAATGGATAAGGGGAGAAGGTGGTTGGTGATCCGCTCGTTTTCCCTTCCCCCCTGGAGGGGGAGGGTTAGGGTGGGGGGGGGAAGGTAATACAATAGAGATTTTTCATTACTACCTTCTGCCGCCACAAAAGGCATACTTCCTGACCGAGTGGGGCATGGCGACGACGTTTTCGAATTTGGTTTCGCTGGCCGCCTTAGATCTGACTGTCCCCGAGGGCGGTGATGGCGCGTTTATCCTTGGTATTCTAGAATGTACAAACCGCCATTGTAATCGCTGCAGTATATCAGCCCGTCGGCGGATACCCATATGTCGCAGGATTGGATGACTTTGGGCCGGTTGGGGCGGTGATCGACCAGCCGATTGGGCGCGGGGGGGACAAAAGCGGCGATTTCTTCGGGCCGGTAGGCGTCGCCGATGTCGAAAACTCTTATTCCGGCATTCTGATAGGTGGCGAAGATGGTGTCCGAGCTGACCAGTCCGTCCGGCCGGTTTTCATGGATGTTGTGCGGCCCGAAATGAGCGCCCTTGTTGGCATAATCGGCTTCGGCCGGGGTCGGAAAGGTTGAAATGCTGACCGGGTTCGACGGCTCCCGGATATCGAACATCCAGATATACTTGATACCGTCCTCGCAATTGTCCAGGACGGATTCGTCGAGGACGACCAGCAGTTCGCGCTCAGGCAGCGGCAGGCAATTGTGCGTGCCGCCGCCAAACGGCGGCGACCAGTTGCGATGGGTGATGAGCTTTGGGGCGGTGCGGTCGGCAACATCGATCATGACCAGTCCCGCATCGCGCCAGGCGCCATAAGCGGTATCGCCGTTGACGATGGCATGGTGCAATCCGTTACGCCGGGTCGGCGCCCAGTCGGGCGTTTCGCCGGCGGCTGTATTCATGCCGGGTAGCCAGTAGCGTCCGGCTTCCTTCGGTTGGGTCGGATCGGCCAAATCTATGGTCATAAAAATGTAGTCGGTAAAGCCGTCCAGCAATGCCGAAACATAGGCCCAACGCCCGCCGACGTACCAAATCCGGTGAATACCGCCGCCCTCGACCGGCATGAAACCGATCTGATGCGGTTCTTCGGGATTGGCGATGTCAAAGACGGCCATACCGGCGGTCCAGTTGCGTTCCGAGGATGGCGCGCCGTCGGCGGTGCCGACCTTCTTGCCCAGCGCGCCCTTGTAATATTGGTGTTCATCCTGAAACTCCGGCGCGGCGAACATATCCCTGGCGTTGATCACCAGCAGCAGGTCTTCATGGGTCTGCAAATGAATGTTCCAGGTATTCTCCGGCGCGGGGATATATTTTACCGGCTTGGGATTTCGCGGGTCGCGGACATCGATGATGCTGAACCCTTTGGAAAACATGTGGCCGGTAAAAGCGTAGCCCTTGTTCACCATCAACTGCACGCCGTCCGGCCGCCCGTCCTGTTCGGAGTGGCCGATCAGTTTCATGTTCGAAGCATAGTCCGGGGCGGGTAAATTCTGACTGCTCATCGACTGAACTCCTTACATTCCGGCAATAAAGACGACCGGTTACCGGTATTTCTGGATTTTATTACGAGGATTGTCGGGTTCGTCCCCGAAGCAGGAGCGGTAAGTATCGTAAGCGCGCCCCTTGTACTCCCATAGGATGCTAAGCACGGATACGACAAGAACGGTTACCAGTAGAATGCCCATCAATACCGGCATCGAATATTGCATCAGGCCGGACGCGACGGCGCCAAAGGCGAAAAAACCGGTTATATAGCCGGCTGTTTTGTGGAAGGCTTCAAACCGCTGGCGGCGCGGGGTCATATTGTAATGATCCCCTTTCCACGTCGACGGATCGTCTGGATCGGCATTGTAGTAATATTTCCCCCCATGTACGCCGCGAAGCCAGGACGATCCGACAACTAAGCACCCCAGCACAATGGTCGCCATGCCGAATATTGAATGTACCGACCCGCTGAACCCTTGACTGACGACCATTGCGACCAGCAACCCGCCAAGAGAGAGACCTATCGCCAGATAAAAACCGTATTTATGTATAAAAAACCACAGCCAAGCGATGTTTGTGGGTTTGATTTGATCACGAATGCCGCGCGGTTTGGGCGCCGGTTTGAAATAGCGAATTGACAGAATACATATTGGCACCAAGATAAACCAAACGCCGGTCATTAGAATGGCATGGTAGTTCCAGTTGATCTCGATCGTCCTTCCCAGAAAATCGAGATAAACTTCCGTTGGAATATGTGATTGTGCGTCGCCCGTCATCGTTTTATCCAATCAATCTGACTCGTCACCTATCTAACTAAAACGCATATTTTTTGACGGAATTCGCCATGGCGACGACATTTTCGATCTTTGCCTCGTCGGGGACGCCGATACCGCCGTCGAGGATCAGGCCGCCGTCTTTGCCGACTTTGTTGATGATGTTTTTACAGTAGTCATCCACATCGTCCGCCGTGCCGGTATTGAGGATCGACGCCGGCACATTGCCGCGCAGGCACACGGTATCGCCCAGCACCTCTTTGGCGGTGACCAGATCGGTCAATTCGAACCAATAGACCGCCTTACCGGCGGGAATGTCGCCAATGGTTTCCAGGCGTGACGTACAGTTGCCTTCCCACTTGATCACCGGCACCAAATCGTGGTCGATCAGATCGACGATCATTTTTCTGAGGTCAGGCCAATAGAAAATTTTGAACTGATCGAGGGACATGAAACCGTCCAGACCCCAATGGAGAGGAATAAACACATACGGACAATCGGCGTCCCGCGTCTCCTTGACGGCGTTTTCAAGCATGAAATCACGGGCTTTGGCGGTTGCCGCCAGCATCTTGTCCTTGTTGCGGTACATATCCAGCATGCCGCTTTTGGAACCCCGGAAAAAATCGACAAACATATCATACGGCGCCTGGGCCAGGGCCCCGGTGTTGAGCGGATAACCCTCCGCCTTCATTTCCGCGATGAAGGCGTTCATTTTTTTGACCACCATGTCCATCCGGGCGCCCGCCTCGAACAATTGCCGCATGCTTTCCTGAAGCTTGGGATCGGCGAAGGCGCGGATGGATTTGATCAGGCTCCATTCCGTCGTGGTCGGCAGTGCCGGAAATTTCTCCAAACCGGCAAACGCTCCCGAAACCCGTGGCAGATAGGTGCTGAGATAGAACCGGGTGGGATCGGCCAGATAGAGATCGTACTCCTCGGCGCTCATATGTTCGGTATCGAGATATTGAAACGTGGCATTGTCGTCGACGCCATGTCCCGGCCATTCCAGCGGATGCCAGTCCAGCGCCTCCAAAGTCGGACCGAAGGCGGTGGTGAAGGTGGAATAGGAGTCCGGCTCCAGCAGGCGGATGGCTTGGCGGGTGGCGTCGATACATTTGTCGACGTCGTACCACAAATCCTTATAGGTCATGCCGGCAAGACGGGCGGCCCAAAAGGTTGGATTGTACGTGAAGGGCACCCGGTCGGTGGGGCGCAAGGCGATATTGTCGCGGATGCGGCCTTCGCGTTCGGCGTAAAGATCAGCGCCGGATAATTTACTCATAGCCGCTTTCCCCTCCCAGCCATGCAGATGTTTCCGAAAAAAAGTGTACCAGGAATATTTTTAAATATAAAAAAGTATTCCTGGTACACTTTTTTTGGTGTTAAAAAAGATCAACAATAAAAGGCATAAATAGGGGAAGAATAATGGCGTCAGTCCATATAACTTTGGGCGGATATCAGCCACCGACATCGGTACATAACCGGGCGGCGGAAATTTTCGGAAAAGAAATGACTGCGCGTGTCGGCGATGCCGTAACTTTCGACATGGACGGTAATATGGTGGAAAGCAAAGGTGTCCAAGCCATCGATCTGCCGAAAATGGTCGACCGCGGCGATTTGAGCATGTGCTATTTCGCCTCCAGCTATCTGGCCGAAGAGGTGCCGGAAGTCGCCATCTTCGATCTGCCTTTTTTGGTGCACAGCAGGGAAAAGGCCTATGCCGCCTTGGACGGGGAACTGGGCGAATTGCTTTCCCGCAAGTTTCTGGAAAACACCGGCCTCCGCATTTTGGCTTATTGGGACAACGGCTTTCGTCATTTTACCAACCGGGTGCGCCCCCTGCGGTCGCCCGTGGATTGCCAAGGCCTCAAAATCCGCACCATGAACAGCGAGATGCACCAGCGGAGTTTTGAATTGCTCGGCTTCGAGCCCACCTTCGTCGACGTGCGGGATCTGGTGGAAGCCGCCAAGTCGGGCCGCATCGACGCGCAGGAAAATCCGCTCACCAATACCTACAAATTCGGCACCTATCACTATCACCGCTATATCACCCTATCGGGACATTTTTTCGGTATGGTGATGCTGATGGTGAACAACGATAGCTTCCTGTCGTGGCCGGAAAATATTCAAGAGGCGGTCATAGAAGCGGCTGCCATCGCCACCAAGGCGCAGCGGGAGTTCGCGGCAGCCGAAGACGAGGATGTGCTGGCCGCCCTCGATCCGGCAGAAAACGAAATTATCGAACTGGATGACGACCAGCGGGCGCAGTTTGAGGGCGCGGTGCAGCCGCTCTTACAGCAACAACGGGAAAAATTCGGCGACCGTCTTTTTGATATGGTCGGCTGACTATTTAAACCAACTAGGGGAAAATAAATGAGCAAAAAGATTGGTGTAATCGGGCTGGGCCCGATGGGGGGGAATATTTCCGGCAACCTTTTGAAAAAACAGTTCAGTGTGGTTGGGTTTGACCGTAAGCCCGATTGTATCTCGGCGCTGGATGAACTGGGTCTGGAAGCCGGCGCGGATTCCACCGATGTGGCCTCCAAGGCCGACATCATTATCACGTCTTTACCCAACGCCAACGAATTACAGGATGTGGTGGAGCGGGTGTTGCGCCACGACCAGAAGGGGCAGATTCTTATCGAATGCAGTACCTTGACGGTGGACCAGAAAATTCATGCCCATGATCAATTGAAGGCGGTGGGCAAGATCATGCTCGACGCGCCCATCAGCGCCACGCCTGCCATGCTTGCCAAAGGGATGGCGTCGATCCATGTGAGCGGCGATGAAGCCACCTACCAGGACTGTTTGGAGGTGTTCGAAGGATTTACCGCCAGCAATTTCTACGTGGGCGAAGTGGGTAACGGTAGCCGAATGAAAATTCTCGCCAACTATCTGGTTCATGTCCATATCACGGCGGCGGCGGAGTGTATGGTATTGGGGCAGAAGGCCGGGCTCGAACCGGACCTCATTTATGAAGTTCTGACCCAGAGCGCCGGCACCTCCAAGATGCTGGAAATCAGGGGCGCCATGATGGCCAAATCCGACTACCGCGAGGGCGGCGGCACCATGTTCGACGTCTATGAAAAAGACGCCGGGATCATCACCGAGTTCGCCGCCAGCGTAAAAGCGCCGGTCGACCTCTACGTGTCGTCACGCCAGAAGATGAATGCAGCCATCGCCCAGGGGCTTGGCCATCTGGATACCTCCGCCGTCTGCAAGGCGCTGGAAACGGCCTACGGGATCGACCGGAAACTGGTCGAATAGAGCTTAGTCGACAATGTGATAGAGCTGGGCGGTGCGACGGACCTTATCGTCCAGTTCCCCAATAAGTTTCCAATAGGCGAGGAAGTGGGGTGTCTCCCGGTGGGCCGCAAGGGATTTCTCGTCCTTATAAATTTCATAAAATATGAAGGCGTTGGGATCGTCGTCCGAAACGATGACATCGAACTGGTAGCAATTTTCTTCCTTAACCGATTGCCGCGCATTTTGAAGCATCGCCGGTTTGATTTGGTCGAGCACATCCGGATCGACGCTGACCGTTACCACATTGACGAGATTGGACATTTTCTATCTTCCCTTGTTTAGATCATTGTTCTTGAATTTTCTCATAGTCGCCACACCAATCATCCGGTTTGGTTTCCATCCAAACGGTGGTGAGGGCGCTGGCTTGGGGGGCGTAGCGGCGGCACAATCCCTTGCTGGACTTGGCGCGCAGTCCTTCAGTACGGCGCGGATTGGTTTGATCGAGCGCCACGCCTTCCTGCTGATAGCGTTGTTCCCGCTTAAACTTCCAATTGGGGTTCCAAAACCGGCAGTTCATACAGGCTTCCTGATCCGCCATCGGTTATCTCCCTAATACAGATTTCTAATTATATGAATCCGGGGCGTTCAAATAATTGCTGACATATTTGGTGACGCCGTCTTCCAGGCTGGTGAAGTCCGCCGTATAGCCGGCGGCCCGTAATCGGCTCATGTTGGCTTCGGTGTAGTACTGGTATTTGTCCCGGATATTCTCCGGCGTCGGTGTGTAATGGATGCTGGGTTCTTTGCCGAGAGCATCGAAAACCGTTTTCGCCAGATCTTCGAAAGTTCTCGCCTCCCCCGTGCCGCAATTGAACAGGCCGCTGACGTCCGGATGATCGGCCAGCCACAGCATGACGTCGACGCAGTCGTCAACCCAGATAAAATCCCGTTTCTGACCACCGTCGGGATAGTCGGGATGGTGCGACTGGAAAAGCCACGCCATATCGTCTTCGACAATCTGGTTGTAGAATTGGGGCACCACGCTTTGCTGCCCGCCCTTGTGGTATTCGTTGGGACCGTAGACGTTGAAAAATTTCAAACCGGCCCATTGGGGCGGCGCTTTGGCGCCGTTGGCAATCAATCGCGCGACGCGGCGGTCGAATAGATTCTTGCTCCAGCCATAGGCGTTGAGGGGCCGTAACCGGGCCAGCGCCTCGCAGGAACCGTCATCGTCAAAGCCATTTTCACCGCCGCCGTAGGTGGCTGCGGACGAGGCGTAAACAAGCGGCACCTGATTTTCCGAGCACCACCGCCAAATATTGAGAGACAGCCGAAAATTGACATCGACGATCAGATCGGCGTCGGTTTCGGTGGTCGACGAAATAGCGCCCAAATGAAAGATCCGTTCGATGCCGCCGATATTGTTATCGAGAAACGTGAGCAGGTGTTCGGGTTCGATAATATGGGCCAATTCGCGCTTGGCCAAATTGTGCCATTTATCGCCGTCTCTCATCCGGTCGCAGACGGCAATTTCCTTGCCGCCCCGCTGGTCGAGGGCGGCGACCAGATTTGAGCCGATAAAGCCGGCGGCGCCTGTGATCAATATCATCGAATTCTCTCAGTTTTATGATTCAGCCTGACTTTGTTATAGGGTGGCTTCTGTTGGCAGGCAAGTTGCGGTAGAGGGAAAAGTCGGCATAATGAATTCAAACCCATACCTGGAGTTAGACCCATGCAGACCCGCAGACGAATATTCGATGATCTCGCCAAAGTCGCCAGCAGTGCCGCCGGTACTTTCGCCGGCCTGAAGGATGAAATAGAAGCCCTCGTGCGCCAGCGTCTCGAGGTAGCGCTCAATAATATGAATTTGGTAACAAGGGAGGAATTCGACGCCGTCAAAGCCGTCGCCACCAAGGCGCGGCAAGAACAGGAAAAGCTGGAAAAACGCCTGGCGAAGTTGGAGGGCGGTACCAAGAAACCTAACAAGCCCGCAGCGTCTACCAAACCGGCAAAGAAAAAAGCCGCCGCCAAAAAGAAAGCAGCGGGCAAGAAAAAGTAGCCGGCCGGCTCAACCTTCATATATACCCCATACCGAATCCCAGGATTCTCGGTACCCCTTTAAAATGTCAGTTTGGTCCCCAATAACCGACATTTTAATACCAGTGGCGGATTATTAGCTAATGACCCGGACGGGGTATTACCTTTAAATAATCTGTAATGATACAAATTGCCCCGCATACTATTTGAGGAACGCTCAGGGAGGTCGCAATGCGAATTTTTGGAGTTCTTCTTTTATCCTTTCTATTGCCCTTTAACGCTTTGGCTGCCGACGTCGAAGATGTAAAGTCCCGCGGTGAGACAACGCGACTACTCGTCGAAAAAGGCGACAATCCATTTGTGACGGTCGTTCTGTTTGCCGGCGGCAAAGGGATTATGAATATATCGGAGAGTGGTATAATTGGTTGGGGTTCTGGGAATTTTTTGGTACGCACCCGGCGTCATTTTCAAAACCGCGGTGCCATAACGGCTGTGATCGACGCGCCGTCGGACGAAAGAATCAGACTTCACGGCTTCAGAAGTACTGCCAATCATGCGAAAGATGTCGGTGCTGTGATTAAACACCTTCGAATAAAGTATGGGCTGCCAGTATGGCTGATCGGCACCAGCAGGGGAACCAATTCGGTAGCGAACGCAGAAATGAGGCTAGAATCGAATAAGCCCGACGGCATTGTCTTAACGGCAACCATGCTGGCCTATAACAGCAGATGGGGTGGTGATTACGTAACAAACATGGATGTTGCAAAAATTGCCATGCCTGTGTTGATCGTTCACCACAAGAAAGACGGATGTGAGGTTACGCCGCCCGACGAGGTTGACGAATTAAAAGAGGAGCTTAAAAATGCCGAGCCGGTGAAAGTGCTTTGGTACGAAAATGGCTCAGGTATAAGAGGGCGAGAATGTCAGGCTCACCATTACCACGGGTTCAAGGGCATTGAGAAAAAAGTGGTATCTGACATCATGAGTTGGATCAAATCACCGACAAATTAATTTCCACTTGATCGTCCGCTCCAGACTTTAATCGGATGCTTTTAAGTTTCGGAAATAACATCCGGTGTTGCGCATTATGCGAACATGCTGTTTTGAAGGCTTGGCGGGGAGGTCAAAAAAATTTAACGTGGTTTAATGAATAATTCCCCCCAAGCCCCATCCGCACAAAAAATATTCTTTGGCGCACGTTTGCCGTTTTTTTATGGCTGGGTGGTGGTGGCCGTCGCTTTTGTAACAATGGGCATTGGCGTCAATGCCCGCACGTCTTTTTCTCTTTTGTTTCCACCAATTTTGGATGAATTTGGCTGGGCTCGGGGGACGATTGCCGCTACTTTTTCCATTGGCTTTGTCGTATCAACGATAATTTCGCCTTTTATCGGTGCCTTGATGGACCGATTTGGCCCCCGCCTGGTCTTGCCCCTTGGCGGGGTTTTATCCGCCGTTGGATTGATATTAACGACTTTCGCAACAAAGCCTTGGGAGTTTTATATCACGCTCGGGGTTTTGGTGGTCGGCGGCTCGATATTTATGAGCTATATCGGGCATACTTTGTTCGTGCCAAATTGGTTTGATCGCCGGCGCGGTTTGGCCGTGGGCCTAGCTTTCGCCGGTGCAGGTGTGGGCGCGATGGTGCTTTTTCCCTGGATGCAGCATGCCATTCAGACCCAGGGATGGCGCTATGCCTGCGTCGTCATCGCACTGGTTTTACTGTTTGTTCTGGTGCCTCTCAATGCTCTGCTACAACGTCATCGCCCGAAAGATCTTGGATTGGAAATCGATGGCGGACATATCAGCGACGCGGTGACGAGCAAAGCAAGACAGGACGATCTAGACCGCCGCATTGTCGATAAAGAATGGGTTGAAACAGAATGGACGCCGGCCAAAGCCATGCGCACGGGCCGCTTTTGGTGGCTGATTTTGGCCTTTGTGACGTCGCTTTATGCCTGGTACGCGGTACAGGTGCATCAGACCCGCTATTTGATCGATGTCGGCATTTCGGCTGAAGTTGCCGCCGTCGCCCTGGGTCTGGTCGGTCTCACGGGTGTCTTTGGTCAAATCGCCGTCGGCGCCCTCTCGGACCGGATCGGACGGGAGCTTGCCTGGTCACTTGCCTTGATGGGCTATCTTTTGACCTATGCCTGTTTGTTTATATTGCGGGAATGGCCGTCAGAGTGGTTGATGTATGTCATGGTCGGGCTGCAGGGACTCATTGGCTATGGCTTGGCGTCGGTCTTTGGGGCCGTTCCGGCAGAATTGTTTTCTGGCAAGCGATATGGCGTGATATTCGGTATAATTGGCGCATGCAGTAGCACAGGCGCCGCCATCGGACCGTGGGTAACAGGCGTCTTATTTGACATCGCGGGAAATTATGAAACGGCATTTATCTTAGCCATGATTTTATGTGGCATTTCCATTGCGGCAATGTGGATTGCCAGCCCGCGCAAAGTCATTCTTGTTGCCGGGCGGGCGCGCAAAGCTTAATAATGGAGACATTGTGCTGGAGCTAAGGCTTGCGCCATCAGCAGGATATTTTGCGTTCTCATCAGGCAGAAAATTCTATTTGAAATAGCGTTAGAAAATTTTTGGCAGTGCAGATATTCCCGTGCCTATTTTTTGCAGCTATCGATAGTTAACCCTTTCGGTAGTTTCGTCGAAGCATCTCCGCAAGCCTTGTCGAGTTGCAATTGTGTAATATTCCAAGCATTTGCTAAGTCGGCTGATTGAAGTCGTGCATTCTTGAAACTAACCCTTGTAAGATCTGAGAATCCAAATTTCGCTTCTCTTAAATCAGCCCCATCAAAAATTGTTTTCGACAAATTTGCATTTCTAAAATTTGCATTTCTTAAATCGGCATTCAGAAAAATCGAATTCTGAACGGCAATTCCTTGGCAGTCCAAATCGCCATTCCTAATGCTATTATTTGATTGTTTACAAAGAATTTTTCGTTTCGAATTATCAAAATCAGCATTTTTCATTTTTGCATTTGAAAAATCTATTCCCGATAAAAAAGAACCGTAAAACTTGGTATTTTCAAGATTAGAATTTGCAAAACTGTGATTAACAAAAATAACATTTGTGAAATCGATGCCATTCAAATCAGTGACGTCAAATTGTTGATTTATAAATGTCACATTTGAACGGCTTTTTGGTGCTTGTGTAGAATCTCTTTTCACTCCACTAGAAACTGAACCATAGCTATCAACCGAAGTCGCAAAAAACGATCTCAAATCTAACTTCGCCCCAGAAATATTTGCCTGATCAAAAATTGCCCCCGATAACGTTGCTCCGGATAAGTCGGCATTTTGTAAATTTGCCTGAAATAGGACAGCGTCCTTCAGATTCGCCTTAAATAGATTTGCGCCACTAAGATTTGCGCGTTCTAAATTAGCGTGACGGAGACTAGATGAAGATAATATTGCGTTTGAAAAATTGGTACCTAAGAAAATGGAAAAATCTAAATTTTCATTGGCAAGATTTATACCTGATTTATTGCAGCCGGACCAATTTTGGTTGCTGAAGGCATCACCACTACAACTAGAATTGTCCGTAATCGCAAAGGTACCTCCAATAATCACGTAAAATAGTACGACGATCATAATTGGTGAAAAGATAATTCGACGAATAGACACAACCAATTCCAACTAACATAGGCCGAATACTAGTTGATACCATGGAAAATCTATGAATTAAACAATTGTAAAATAATCAAATATAGAAATTGAGAGAAGATACTCCCTAAAATGCCCTCCTCAACGGCCATTCATTCTTAAAAATATCAGTTAGTTGTAAAATATGTGTGACATTTGGATTATCGCACCTGATGAACGGTCTCAAAATCTGCAACGGCGAGATTACCTAAGAAGCTGTCGCTAATGACTCGGGATACAAATACGTTGAGGCGGCGATTGCCTCAATTGGTTGATGTCAGGAGTTGGTCTGCTAAATATTAATTTGTGATATTACCACATTTTTGGAATGGTGGTACCGCTAGGTAACAGGAACAATGAAGCGGTATCTAAGAAATGAGGCATCGATGGAATTATTTGTAAACGGTACGTTGATGCGGGGGTTGGCGCTTAACGGGAATTTGGACGGCGCCGAGTTTTTGGGTGAGTTCGTGACGGCGCCCTGTTATCGCCTCTATACCATCGACGATATTCATCCCGGCATGTTTGAGGTGGCGGAAGGCGGCGTCGCCGTCGCCGGCGAGATGTACCGCATGAGCGATGAAATCTGGCAGCGCGTTGAAGTGGGAGAGCCGCCTCATCTCTATTGTGGACCGGTAAAACTGGAAGACGGTCGTACCGTCAACGGTATTCTTTTCCCGCAGGAAATCGCCGAGGCCAATCATCGGGATATTTCGGCGTTCGGCGACTGGCGCAAATATATGGCGTCAAAGGAAGGCTGATACGTTACTGCAAAAATAATAAGCCCAGCTATCCGGTGTTGGGTTATTAATCTTTCCGAATAGCTGGGCTTATTCTAGTGCTGCGCATTTCCCTAAGCTGTTGGCCGCTTATCGGGCGAGTGGGAAATCTTTCTAAGAAATCGCCTGCATATCGCCACCCATGGGGATGGCCGGCGCGGTCTCGTTCGAGGTGATGACGAGATCGTATTTGTATTTGCCGCCGAGCCGCCATTGACCGCCCACCAGCGGCGTTTTCGCAACATTTTTGAAGGGGCCGGGTTTCCAGGCAATTGGGCCGACGATGGTGTTCAAGTTGGTTTTGGCCAAGGCATCCAGCACGGCGGCATTGCTGCCCACATCCTGGGAGCGCTTGATGACATCGGCGGCAACTTCGAACAACGCGTGGGCGAAGCCGATGGGCTGGGTCCACTGTTTTTTGGTGGCCGCCGTATAGGCTTGCGCCAATTGGGCGGACGATTGTCCGGTCAAGGACGATTTGAACGGATGGGAGGGGCTCCACCAGATCTCGCTCGATAGATTGTGCCCGGCTTTACCCAATCCTTCGACCACGACCGGGAACAGGATAGCCTTGCCAATGGAGGCCGCTTTGGGACGGAAGCCCTGCTGGCGTGCCTGTATCCAGAAGTTGGTAAAATCGGGCGGAATCATGACGCCGGTGACGATATCGACACCACCGCTCTTAAAGGCCGAAATTTGAGCCGAGAAGTCGTCGGTCAGGTTCTGATAGCGGCCGGGATCAAGCAATTTGTAGCCCTTCTTCGCCAATACGGGCGGGAAACCGAGTTTTTTATCACCCCAGGCATTGCCGTCGCCATCGTTGGGGAACATGCCGCCGACGGATTTGCTGGTATCCAATTTGCCCCACATATTGGTAAAGACCGAGATGACATCTTCCAGACCCCAGAAGAAATGATAGGTCCACTTAAAGCCGACACCGGGCTTGCCGCCACGGGTAAAGAACCAGGGCTGCCATGGCGCAACGGTAGAGACGCAGGGAACCTCATTGATCTCACATTGGTCGGAAACCGGATTGGTGGTCTCCGGCGTTGAGGACACCAGCATGATATCCACCTTATCCTTGACGATCAGATCGCTGGCGACCGCCGCCGCCCGGTTGGGATTGGACTGGCTGTCTTTAATAATAATTTGAATCGGATGGGTGGCCCCCCCGACCTTGATGCCGTTGGCAAAGGATTTTTGGGCCAGCGCCACGGCGAAGCTATCGGCCTCGGCAAACGGCGCCAACGGCCCTGTTTTCGGCGTCACGTAACCAATTTTGATGGTTTTCGATTTGGCAATGGCCGGAAAGCCGATGCTGCTTGCCAGGGCGGCGGTGCCGACACCTGCGGCCGTCGTTTGTATAAATCGCCGCCGGTCAATTCTGGCGGTATCTCCTATTAAATTCTTAGTCGGTACTGTGTTTTTATCTGACATGGTAACCTCCTGCGTGAATTTAAATTTGATCGATTAGAATGGTCGGTGGCGTTAAATTCCTTATGCTGATTTCTCTTATTAGTTCTCTTTAGGTGACACCCGCTCCCGAAGGATATCCACCATTTCCCGGTTGCCCGCGAAAACGGTTTCAGGAACGCGGCTGCGGTCGAGAAGTTGGGCGATATCCACCGGTTTGCCGGAATGATAGACCAGGACGCCACCGGCCCGCTCGATGAGCAGGGAGGGCAACACCAAGTCCCACAGATATATCGCCGGATTAAAAAACATCGCCGGCACGGTGCCTTTGGCGGCCTGGCACAATTGATAGATGGGCGCACCCATGCTGTAGATACGGCCGGGAAAATCAACTTCGTAGAGATGATGATGATTGGTCGGTCCGATGATGATGCTATTACGTTCCAGAGCGGTCGACGGATTGACCTGCAGCGGTATGCCGTTGCAAAAGGCGCCGCCTTCCTCGTCGGCCCAGAACAGCTCGTCGGTCACCGGGTTAATGCAGGCGCCGGCAATGGGTGTGCTGCCGTCGATGACATGAACCGCCGGCGTCCAGATCGAAATGCCGGCGGCGAACGCCATGGTACCGTCCAAGGCATCGACCACCCAGGAACGGGTCTCACCATTCACCGGTTCTTTGTTTTCTTCCGTTTCCTCGCCGATGAAGCCGTAGTCCGGCGCCAACGCCGTCAGGGAAACCTTAAGGAAATTTTCGATGGCTTCATCGGCTTCGGTGACAATGGTCAAATCCGACTTCAGCGTACGGGAGACTTTGCCGTAATAGAGCAAGGCGAGTTCACCGGCCTCCTCGACGACTTCCAGCAGATCCTGCATTTCAAATGACAATGTTAATTCCTTTCAGTTTTTGGTTAGGACGCCCGTTCGAGGATTTCGACGACACCGTTATCGCCATCCAGACGAATTATGTCGCCGTTGCGGATGGAATTGGTGGCGTTCCAGGTGCCGACGACAGCCGGGATACCGTATTCACGGGCGGCAATGGCCGCATGTGTCAGCATGCCGCCGGTATCGGTCACCACACCGCCGATTTTCAGGAACAGCGGTGTCCAGGCCGTGCCCGTATAGGGACAGACGAGAATTTCGCCAGACTGCAATGTCGGGAAATCTTCGAAATTCATAATCACCCGCGCCGGCCCTTCGACCGCACCGGGCGCGCCGGGAAATCCTTCCATTTTTTCGACCACTTCCTTCTCGCCCTTGGGATGCAGGACCTCGTCGATGATACCGAACACCTTGATGGCGATGGGATCGGTCATGGTTTCCGGAACGGCGCCGACGGTAAGGGGCGCATCCAGATCAGGTGCTTTTCTCCACTCAGCCTTGCGTTCCTCGATGAGAGGTTTGATCAGCAACTGATAATGATAGACGCCGATTTTTTCGTCCAATGTCAGGTCGCCGAGAATTTCCACCAGTTCACCGAAATTCAGATAAAAGATGTCGGCGGCATCGTCGATAAGACCCAATTGTTCGAGTCTGCGCCCGGCGGACATGAGAGCATCGTGAAGCGCCGCCGTGCAGCCCTGATCGATATAAAATCCGTGGTCTTCCTGATAAGCGTATATTTTTTGCGCCGCTTTCAAAAATCTATCGAATTTTGGCAAATCTTCCTTTGTTATTTTTGCCCGGCACTCTTTGATGGCCTCTTCCCGCTGGTTGTCGACATCCTTGCGCGCGTTGAAGAAATCCCAACCGCTTTCCCGGCGCGGGAAGTAGCTCTTCAAGGTTTGCAGGACCGGTGTCGGATCCTCTTTCCAGGTAGGAAACAACACGTCTAGATGGGCGGCGCTGATCCGATTACCGTAGGTTTCGAGAAACTTATCGAGCCGCGACAGCCACTTTTTGGCCTTGCCGTTGCCTTCCAAAACTTCCAATAGTTTTTCCGCCGGTTCGTTGAGAAAAACATCTTTGAAACCTTGGTCTTCGGCAGCGATGGAAAGATTCCACAGTTCTTCATCGGTTTTCGAGGGCATGCTTTGGAAGCCCTTGAGCATGGTGACGAAATCTTTTTCCTCTAGGCCCAATTCCTTGCAATAGGCTTCAAATTCAAGATAGAGCGCATCGGCGGGATACATCAAAATGAAATGGATTTCCCAGGCTCGCCGGTTCATTTGCTCGGCTTTTTTTACATGTTCGAGCAGTTCAGGCATGGACAGATTTTCGCCGTTGTCGAGGTCGAGCGCTTTGATGTTGGCGATGATTTCGTCGATGTAACCATTGTAATACTCGTCCCAGCTGTCGATGCATTCTTCGACCAGCTTACCGAAGGATTCAGCGCGGCGGCCCACTTCGGCTTCGTCCTCGATCAGGGCAAATCCGAGGTAGACACGGCCCTGGTGGATTTTGACATGAGCGCCTTTCGACGGCGGTAATTGAGTCTGCTCGGAGGCAACGTGGTAGCCCCAGCAATGGTGCTTTTGCACAGTACTCATACCCATCGGCGAGATGGGATAGGGTTGATGCAAATCATCTCTGAACCAGAATATATCGCCATCCTGTTCAGGCCTTAAAGTCCTAAGGGCGGAAATACTGCGATCCATTTTGTTAGCCTCCCATTTGCTGACTAAATAGCTGCGATACTCAAAATCCTTTAAAGCGGAGTATACTTTTACGTGGCGCCGACGCCTCCCGGTATTTTTTCTGGCTTTTTCTCGGCCATATTAAAAGAGCGTTGGGCCGCCGGTCCCGAGACCGGCAGCCCGCGCTTATTATTACTTATCGAAAGATCACCGATTTGCCGGATAACTTGACATCGGTGGCAGATTGAAAATTTCTTCGGCATTTTTACCGAGGATCAAATCAAGCTTGTCCTGGGGCAGATCTAGTTCCGCACCCAAATCCATGATGCTCTGAATGGCGCCTTCCGGATCGCCAACGCGGTGGGCATAATCGGTGCCGATAATCATATGTTCCGGACCCAACCATTCCATGCAGCATTTCATGGCCGGCAGGTAGAACGATGTTGTATCGGCCCAGACCCGTTCCCGATAAGTTTCTTCCGGCAACTGATCCAGTTCCAAGCCCCATTCATGGGCATACCCTTTCCAGGAATCTTTTAGACGGCGCACCAAATAAGGCGCCACGCCGCCAAGGTGAGCGTGGATCAATTTAAACTTCTTGTTGCGCTCAAACATGCCGTTGAATATCAGGCTGATAACACAAAGAGTCGAATCCACCGTATAGCCGTAAAGCTGGTAGGGAATCTTACTCTTGTTCATCGCCTCTGCCGTCATGGGTACGGTGGGGTGAAGAAGGATCGGTAGATCGTATTCGCCCGCAAGATGGAAAATCGGATCAAATTTCTCGTCATACATGACTTCTCCGTTACAATTGGAGAACATCTGAATGCCGTTGAAGTTCAGTTCCTTTTTGCAGCGTTCGAGTTCTTTGACGGCCTCGTCCACATCCTGGTAAGGCAAGGTCGCATAAGCGTAGATGCGGCCTGGATACTTTTCTACCGTTTCCGCCAGGGCGTCGTTAATCTTCTTGGCCCAATAGATACCGTCGTCGCGGGGCAGCAGTTCGGGCGCGGGGATCGTTTTACTCATAATTTGAGTATCCATACCAGCGGCGTCTAGATCTCTGATACGGGCGTCGATATCGTAGTGACCCGGCCTGTCGATATGGGCGACAATAACGTCACCGGCTTTGCAGACATAGCTTTCTTCGCCGGTCTGTTCAGCGCGAATTCTTTCGCCGGTCCGGGTCGTCAGATAGTCCAGATACTCCTTGGGATAAAAGTGATTGTGTACGTCAACAGTTCTTTGTGCCATTTCAATTTTCCTTTGGTTGGTGAAAAGTGAGAGTTGTCGGGTTCATTCATCCAGACCTTTGATCTGGCGCGCCTGCAGGATGTAAAGCGTGTCATCCTGAAAGGCCCATTCAACGTCTACGTTGAACCCGAAATGATCCTCAATGCGTTTGCCGGCTTCGCCGAGCGCTTTGAGATGGGTTTCCGACAGTGTTGGGGTTTTTGACAGTTCCTCCGGTACCGGAATTTCGATCCGGTCAGACCCTTTGGCCTCGTCCATGGTAACCATCACTGTCTTAGGGGAAATCTGCTCTTGTTTGGTGTCCAGGGACTCTTTGTCCAGGACGTAAAAATCATTCATCGATTTGCCTGATACCACCGATTCACCCAATCCCCAGTTGGATTCGATGACAATGTCGCCGGTATGTTTGTTGATTGGATTGGCTGTGAACAGGACGCCGGCGATTTCGGACTTCACCATGAGCTGAACGACGGGCGCGATAACGCCGCTGTCCTGCACCACATTTTGCTGATGACGGGCAAACGCCGCCCGGGTCGTCCACAGGGATGCCCAGCATTCCCGCACTTTGAGGAGAACGTCCTCAATGCCGAGAATGTAATGATAGGTGTCCATCATGCCGGGGAAGGACGAAATCTTCGAATTCCTGACCGCTACCGACGACCGCACGGCGACGAAGCGATTGGTCTCGTCTACCAGATTGTCGTATTGGCTACGGATATCCTCTTCCAGATCAGCCGGGATTTCAGCCTCTTCAATCAGCGCCCGGATTTTACCGGCGTTCTGGTCGGCGTTTTCATAGTCTTCAAAATCGAATTCACTGATGATTTCAGAAATCGGCTCGTGGAGTGAATTGGCGTCCAAAAGATGCAGGAAGGCATCATCGAGAATACAATACCCGGGAGGTACGCGTACGCCCATCCTCACCAGTATGCCAAGGCTGGCCGCTTTGCCGCCGCATTTTCCAACGTCGTCGGGATCAAGCAGGTCGATAGGTCGGACGTACTGATTCATGCGAACTGGTTCCCTCCCCGGATTTTCTGCTAGCGACTTGTTGTTCATTTGAACGCCAGCAAAATCGCAGTACGGCATGTTTGAATTTATGGGTTAAACGAGCAACGAAATTCGGATCGATTGCCAAATGGCGAAATTCGCCGTATCGTGCCACCAGGTGGTATCCTTCAAGTCTTGATTAGGTGACGCACTCTAATTTATGCGACATGGATTTGAGGTGCCCCTGAGAGCGCCGAACACTGAATTACGTCGAAGAGGACGGGGGGCGAATTCGTGAGTGGCAATAAATATATCCGCTCCCTCGAAAGGGGACTGGAAGTACTTTTAGCGTTGCAAGAGATTCGTCATGCAAGCCTTCACGAGCTTGCAAGCGCTACCTTGTTGCCGAAATCGACTGTCAAACGCATCCTTCTGACTTTGGAAAACGCCGGCTTCGTCCACCGCTCTATCGGGGATCACCACTATCGGATTAGCGTTAAGGTCCAACGGATTGCCCGTCATCTCGATGAGCGGGACAGTCTGATGGAAACGGCCAAGCCGGTTCTGGAAATACTTTGCCGAAAGCTGGTATGGCCGGCCGACTTATTGGTCCGGCATGACGATGTCCTGGTCGTTGCCGAATCCAGCCGCGCCATCAGTCCTTTTAATATCAACCACGACAATATCGGTTTCCGCGTTAATTTTCTAATGTCCGCTTCAGGCCGCGCCTATCTGGCATTTTGCCCGCCCGACGAAAAAGAAGAGATCATCGAGAAACTGCGGCGTTCCAGTGATCCCAGTCATCAGCTGGCCCACAAAAGGGATAAGCTGGAAACCATATTGCAAGAAACCAAAGAACAGCGGTACGCTTTGCGTGATCCCACCTATGGCGGCGGCTATGGCCTGAGGCGGCCGACCAACCAGGACGGCATGACGGCGATTGCAGTTCCCATCATTACCGAAACGGGAGTCGATGGGATCGTCAGCATGGTGTGGTTCCCAACCGCCGTGACACTGGAAAGAATTACCAACGAATTTCTCGATGAATTGTGGGCCGCCGCCGAAGATATTGCATCCAATCTACCGGCGCTGGTCAAATGACCCATTATCTTACAGCCGACGGCCTGTCCAAAAGTTTCGGTTCGCTTTTGGTCATCGAAAATTTCACGATGCATTTGGAAAAAGGCGAGGCCGTAGGCATTATCGGCCCCAATGGAGCCGGTAAAAGCACGCTTTTTAATTTGATTACCGGCACCTTACGGCCCAACACGGGCAGTGTCTCCTTCGAGGGCAGGGATATCTCAAATTTGCCGGCCTATGACCGCTGCCGTGCCGGCATTGCCCGGTCATATCAAATTCCCCATCCCTTCGCCGGCATGACGGTTTTCGAGAATTTATTGGTCGGCGGCGCCTTCGGCGGCGAAACGAAAGAAGCTGAATCTTATGATTTTTGTATCGGCATTTTGCAGCGCACCCAATTAATCGACAAAGCCAATGTGCTGGCCGGATCGTTGACCTTGTTGGAGCGCAAAAGGCTGGAACTGGCCCGGGCTCTGGCAACCCGGCCCCGCGTTTTGATGTTGGACGAAATTGCCGGCGGCCTGACCGAACATGAGGTCCATGAATTGATTGATCTAATTCATGAAATCCGCAAAGAGGATATCTCGGTTATCTGGATCGAACATATCGTGCATGCGTTGCTGTCCGTCGTGGACCGGCTGGTGGTGATGAATTTCGGACAAAAGCTGGACGATGGCGATCCTCAAACCGTCATTAACAGCCCCGAGGTTCAGAAAATCTACATGGGGATCAGCGTCGAATGAGTCTCTTGGGCATCAGAAATCTCTCGGCTTTTTATGGCGACTACCAGGCTTTGTTCGGTATCGATTTCATACTGGAACCGGGTGAGACGGTTGCTGTTATCGGTGCCAACGGCGCCGGGAAATCCACCTTCCTCCGCGCCCTGACCGGACTGGTCAGCGCCCAGGCGGATCAATTCAACTATCAGGGTAATTCGCTAAGCGGCATCGCGGCCAGCAAGATTGTCGGGATGGGAATCGCCATGGTACCGGAAGGCAGGCGCCTTTTCCCCAGTCTGAGCGTGGCGGAAAATCTTATGATCGGTGGTTATGGCCAGCGGGCGGGTAATTGGACGCTTGAACGCGTCTATGAAATGTTTCCCAAGCTCAAAGAACGCCGCGACGTGTCGGGAACGGCCCTAAGCGGCGGCGAACAGCAAATGGTGGCCATTGGCAGAGCCCTGATGGCCAATCCCGATCTATTGTTATGCGACGAACTGTCACTCGGATTAGCGCCCATTATTATCAAGGATATTTACGCCGCCCTGCCGGCAATTAAGGCGGAAGGCGTATCGTTGCTGGTGGTCGAGCAGGATATTAACCAGGCGCTGGCGATTGCCGACCGGTTCTATTGTCTGCAGGAAGGCCGCATCACCTTGAGCGGACGTCCCGGCGAAATTTCCAAAGAAGAAATCGCCGGCGCCTATTTCGGCAGGTCGCCATGATCGAGTGGATCAATTCCATCGTCCAGGGCGTTCTGACGGGCGGGCTTTATGCTTTGTTCGCGGCGGGTCTGGCGATTATCTTCGGCGTTATGCGGCTGGTGAACATTACCCACGGCGACCTCATCGTTCTCGCATCCTTTGTCGCCATGGTGATTGTCGAGTCCACCGGTGTAAATCCTTTTGTTTCGATGGTCGCCGTTTTGCCCATCATGTTCGTCTTCGGTTATCTGCTGCAGCGGGGAATTCTCAATTTCACCTTGGGCGACGATCTGCTGCCGCCCTTGCTGGTTACCTTCGGGTTGTCCATCGTCATTCAGAACGTTTTGCTGGAAACTTTTTCCGCCGATTCACAACGTCTGAAGGTCGGCAATTTTGAAACATTGAGCATCCATCTGACCGACAATTTAGCCATCGGTGTCTTTCCTCTCATTATTCTTTTGGTCGCCGTCGCGTTGATTGTCGTGCTGCAAAATTTTTTCAACCGCACCGGTGTGGGACGGGCTTTCCGGGCGACGTCCGACGATCCCATGACTGCCCAGTTGATGGGCATCGATACCAAACATATATTCGCTCTCGCCATGGCCGTGGCGATGATTCTGGTCGGGGTCGCCGGCGTGTTTTTTGCCATCCGGACCAACTTCGATCCGTCCATTGGGCCGTCGCGGCTGCTGTATGCTTTCGAGGCGGTGATCATGGGTGGTATGGGATCACTGTGGGGCACGCTGGCCGGCGGCATCATATTGGGGGTGGCGCAGAACATCGGCGCGAAACTCGATCCGGGCTGGCAGATACTGGGCGGACATGCCGCCTTTTTAATCGTTTTGATATTCCGCCCCAACGGTCTGTTCCCGAGGACTCGCGATGACTGACGGATCATTTACCAACTACCGGGTACAAAGATCCACTCCGGCCAGCCGTTTGGGCGGCATTTTCGGTATCGTTGTTTTGGCTTTGCTGATCGCCGTCCCTTACACCGGTGACCGGGCGCTCATGCGCCTGCTGGTCGAAATGTTCTACTTCATCGCCCTGGCGCAGATGTGGAATCTGCTGGCCGGCTATGGCGGCTTGGTGTCGATCGGCCAGCAAGCCTTTATCGGTGTCGGCGGTTATGCCTTGTTTGTGTTGTCCATTCATTTAGGTATCGGTGCCGTCTGGTCGGTACCGCTCGCCGGTGTTATCGGCGCCGTTATATCCTTGCCGGTGGCTTTCCTGGTCTTTCGGCTGCGTGGTCACTATTTTGCCATTGGGACCTGGGTGGTCGCCGAAATTTTCCTTTTGGGATTCGCCCAGATCACCGCCCTGGGCGGCGGTTCCGGCATGAGCCTGCCCGTCGCGGTGGTCAAGTCCATCGCCTCGTCGCGGACGGGCCGGGATTCAGCCATTTATTGGGTGGCGCTTATGGTCGTTGCCGCGGTTATCGCTATTGTCTATCTACTATTACGGTCCCGCCATGGTCTGGCTTTGACGGCGATCAGGGATTCCGAGAGGGCATCATCCAGTCTGGGGGTGGACAACTTTATGGCCAAATTGCTGGTCTACATATTCGCCGCTTTCGGCACCGCCGCAATCGGCGCCTTGATTTTTCTCACCAAACTCCGGATTAGTCCCAGCGCAGCCTTTGACATCAACTGGACCACGACCGTGATCTTCATTGTCGTGATCGGCGGCATCGGCACCATCGAAGGGCCGATCCTAGGTACGATCGTGTTCTTTTTACTACGTGAAACGCTGGCGGATTATGGATCCTGGTATCTCATTCTGTTAGGGGCCACCGCGGTGGTCGTCATGCTCAAGGCGCCGCAGGGAATTTGGGGCCTGATCACCGGCAAATTCGACCTCCGTTTTTTCCCGGTGCAGCGGCGACTGTATCTTCAACCCGACCGTCTGGACAAATATTAAAATATGAGGTCGGTTCTATATAAATTCCAGAGAACCAAGTATAATTCCCCAATGCAACACTAACCGCCAAATCGTCTTCCCGTTCCGCGTCCGACGAATTAAATCAGTATTTTCAATATTATCGCCAACTATTTCTTTCCACCGAACTCCGTTTCAACTACTTCTTTCAATGTTTTGGCGAATTCAACGGCGGCCGGGGAAAGGGATTCGCCGCGCCGTGTCAATATACCGATTTCCCGATTTATGTGTGGTTTGGAGATGGGTAGGTAGATCAGGTCAGGCCGGCCCAATGGCGGCATGATCATTCTCGGTAATGCCGTGATGCCCAGTCCGGTTTCGATCATGCCGCCGATGGTGCTCGCGTTACTGGCTTCGTAGGCGGGTTCGAACGCTCTTCCTGCCTCGGCGAAAGCTTTTTCTAAAACGACACGTACGTTTGTCGGCGACGTTAGAAGTACGAATGAAAACTTTGAAAATTCTTTGATCGTAACCGATTTCTTTGATGCCAAAGTATGTCCTCTCGGCACTATCGCCACATACTGATCATCGAACAGATGAAAGAATTCCAACTCGCTACGTTGCGGCGAGACCGGTCCCACCATCATATCCACCTCATTATTGAGCACGCGTTGGTAAAGCCGATCCGCCATATCGTCGAAAACCTGAATACGAATATCCGGATAGCTTGACGAAAAACGTGACAGGACCGTGGGTAAAACCGATGAAGCTATCGACGGCACGCAGCCAATACTAATCCGGCCACGTTTGAGCGCGGCTTGCTCCTTCATATCGAGAACGAGGTCCTCCAGATCACTAAGGGTCCGCTTGGCGCGGATGAGAAAAGTCTCACCTTCGCGCGTCAATTTGACACTGCGGGTGGTGCGGCTCAACAGTGGAACACCGAGACTGTCTTCCAGATCACGGACATGGGCGCTGACGGCGGGCTGGGACAGGTTCAATTTTTCCGACGCCACCCGAAAACTCGAGTTTTCTCCGACAGCAATAAAGCTTCTAATTTTTGTCAGACTGAGATGCATCATAATATGCAATAAATACCTATTATTATTTGCAAAGTCTAATAAATTGGCAGCCGGCTATGTGGCCTCCTTAATCGCCTGCCAAATCCTATCGGCCGTTACAGGCATATCCAGCCAATCGATGCCGAGAGGCGATAGTGCATCCAGAACGGCGCTGTGCACACAGGCCAGTGCGCCGACAGTGCCGGCTTCCCCCACACCTTTGACGCCCAGCGGATTGAGCGGCGTGGGAGTGGGATGGGAGGCAACGGATATATCCGGCATTTCTCCGGCGCGTGGCATATAGTAGTCCATGAATGATCCCGTCAGCAGTTGCGCCGATTCGGAATCGAATTTAACGTGCTCCCCGATCACCTGGCCGATGCCTTGGACCACACCGCCCTGAATTTGTCCTGTGACGATACTGGGATTGATCACCGTACCAACATCATCGACCACCACGTAGCGTTCAATTTCCAATGAACCCGTTTCCGGGTCGATCTCGACCTCGCAAAGATGAAAGCCATTGGGATAGGTGGGACCTTCAGGCATGATCGTGGCCCGTGCAGACAGACCCGCGCCGGCTTCGCGCCAGGAAATGTGCCGGTCGGTGCCGACCACGGAAAAACCGCCCTCGGTAAGCTCAATATCAGCCACCGCCACTTCAAGACGGTCCGCAGCAATTGCTTGGGCTTTGTCTGCGATTTCCGCCACCGCCGTCACCATGGCCGCACCGGCCACCGCGATGGAACGCGAACCGAAGGTGCCCTGGCCGAGCCTAACCTGATCCGTATCACCCTGAACGAATTCAATTTGCTTCGGATCGAGTTTGAGCTTTTCCCCGATTACTTGGAGATAGGTCGTTTCATGCCCCTGCCCGTGGGAATGGGTGCCGACGGCCAGCTTGAACCTGCCGTCTTGATTGATGTGAATTTCGACGCTTTCCTCGACATTGCCGGCTGTTTCCTCGATGGCGAACGTGCCGCCGAGTCCTCGCAACAATCCGGCATTTCTTGATTTCTGGCAGCGATCAGCAAATCCGCTCACCGCCCCCTGGTCCAGGGCGTGATTCATCAAATTTTCAAAATCGCCGGAATCATAAATGTAGGAGAGCCCGGTTTGATAGGGAATGCGATCCGCTTCGATCATATTACGCCGCCGCAGTTCAAAACGGTCAATACCCATTTGCCGGGCTGCCAGATCGATCGCCCGTTCGATGCAGAAAATCATTTCCGGCCGGCCGGCGCCCCGGTAGGGGCCGGTCGATGCTGTATTGGTGATAACGCCTTTTGCCTCGTAATAAATCAGCGGTGTTTTATAGACACCGGCCAGCCCACCCGTATTGACGAATGCCGGAAAAGGTCCGTAGAGGGAATGATAGGCCCCCATGGCGGCGAGATTTGAAACCCGCAATGCCTGAAAATTTCCGGAACCGTCGAGCGCCAACGCTACCGTAAAATAGGAATCCCGGGCATTATCGTCGACAACGAAAGCTTCACTTCGATCACCTGTCCATTTGACAGGCCGCCCGGTTTCTTTGGCACTCCACAGTGCGATGATGAGTTCGGGATAGGTTGTCAAACGCGCCCCGAAGGCACCACCCACATCAGGACTAATCACGCGCAGGCGATCTTTCTCCATGTGCAGGACATGTTCCGCCACATATTGACGCAAACCATGGGGAATTTGGGAACCGGTCGTCAGAGTGAATTTGTCAGCACCCGAATCGTACTCAGCTAAAACCGACAAGGGTTCCATTGGCGTGACGGCGACACGGTTGTTGTGCCATTGAAATGTTACCACATGATCCGCGGTATCGAAGGCTACCGCCACGGCTTTTTGATCGCCGGCACTGAAGGTAAAGGATACATTATCGGAACAATCAGGCCAGATCGGCTCGGCGTCGGGCAAAATTGCTTCTCTGGGATCGCTGGTCGCTGAAAGCGGCTCGAATTCGACGAATATGTTTTCCGTAGCGTCCTGCGCCTGATCGACTGTCTCGGCAATAACAATGGCGATAATTTCACCTAAATGTCTGACGGTCTCTCTGGCAATGACTTTCCGTGGCGGCGTGAATATCGGCAATCCGTTCTGACGGAAAAGCACCTCGCTTCCACTGGCGAGGCACGGCAGATTTCCCAAACCTGCCGCTTCAAAATCCTCACCTGAATAAATTGCAATTACCCCCGGTAGGTCTATAGCACCGGCAGTGTCGATACTTATAATTTGGGCGTGGGCATACGGTGATCGGAGAAAACAGGCGCGCACCATATTTTCACGGATATGATCGTCGGTGTAGTTTCCCCTGCCCCGCAGCAAACGGGAATCTTCAAGGCGGGGCGCAGGTTGTCCGATACCGAATTTCATCGCCTGTCATCCTAACGCAGGACAAAAAAAGGGTGGTGCCGCAACACCACCCTCATTTACCGGTCTACTCGGCCGCCGATGGGCGTTTGAATGGCTCAAAGCTCGGGCGATAGCTTTTCTCATCGAGGAATTGGGTCAGACCTTGATGGAAGGAGTCTTCCGGATCGCGCATTCTGATCTCGGCCATTTTGGCGGCCAGATAGTCGAGCGCCTGGAAATAATCCATGCCGCGCACCCGGCGGACCGCCTGTTTGGTGGCGCGCAGGACTTCCGGGTTCTTTTTGCGCATTTCGTTGGCGAGTTTAACGACCTCCTCTTTGAGTTGGTCGGCGGGAACCGCTTTGTTGATGAGCCCCATTTCTTCTGCTTTTTTGCCGTCGAAAGCATCGCCGGTGCAGCAATAATACATGGCGTCACGGGCATTGAGCGTGTTGGCGATGGTCCAGGTGACGACACCGCCCGGCAAAATGCCCCAGTTGATTTCGGAAAGGCTGAACGTCGCGTCTTCGGAAGCGATGGCGAAATCGCAGGAACACAGCTGCGTAAAGGCGCCGCCGATGCAGTAGCCGTTGACCATGGCAATGGTCGGTTTGTCGTACATGCTGAGCCGATGTTGACGCCATCCCTCGTTGGTTTCCATATAGCGTTTGGTATCCACCTTGGGCCGGCTTTCATATTCCCGGAAAAATTCTTTTAAATCCTGTCCGGCGCTCCAACTTTCGCCAACACCCGTCAAAACCAATACTTCGGTCTCGTCATCTGCCTCAAGAAAGGCCAGGGCATCGAACATTTCCTGGTGAACGCCGGGGCTCATGGCATTGCGTTTATCCGGACGGTTGATCGCCAAATAGGTGATGCCGTCTTCCTTCTCGACTTTAATATTCTTACATTTATCGAAATCCATCTTACTTCTCCTGCCGGTTTTGCGGTTAAATTTTAAAAATTCGGGTACATCATTGGGGTCGTCGAACGGGCCGAACATCAATGGCACGGACGCCGCTTCCCTCCGGACCTACGATCATGGGATTAATTTCCAGGTCTGACAGAAAGGGCCGAAGATCGAGAAACTGATCGCCGAGTGCGCTGACAGCCACGGCCAACTCTTCTACGTCTCGCGCCGGTTTCCCGCGGTACTGGTCGAACAGAGGCGCTGAACGCAACTCAGAGATCATTTCTTTGATATCTTCGGGCTTCACGGGCAATAGACGTAAAGACGTATCATTCAAGGCCTCGACAAATACACCGCCTAATCCAACGATAACAAAAGGACCGTATTGGGGGTCTTCACGAAATCCGACGATGACCTCGAGTCCTTCGACCATTTCCTGAATCAGGAAGCCATCAATTTGTATTTTGCTCTCAAGCCGTTTCTGCATGTCGCTTATCGCCGCCGTGACCGCTTCGGAATTGGAGACGCCGATTTTAACGCCGTCGACTTCGGTCTTATGGCTGGCGTCTTCGGACACCAATTTTACGGCAACGGGATAGCCAATTGATTCTGCGGCTTCCACGGCTTCGGCGGCAGATTTGACTTGTTTTTCATTAGGAGCCGGTGCGCCCGCTTTCGAAAATAGGTCTTTGAGGTTAAGAGAGGCAGCTTCGGCATCGACGCCCTTTGCTTCACCAACCTTATTAATCCCCCGGCGTTGGCTCTCGCCGTAGAACGCCAATGCACTCATGGCCTGAACAGCCTGAGAAATACCATGCATGAAGGGAAGCCGAGTTTGACGTTGAAAGTCCTGAGCGAATTTTGTGGTTGGGCGGGTCATGTGAGAAAAGGCGAAAATCGGCTTCTTCGTCCGATTCGCTAACGCTGCAAAAGGTTCAGCCTGGGTCTGATCCGGTTCACCTCCGGTCAAAGGTGTACGGGCCAGAAAGGCCACCATATCAACATTCTCGTCTTCCAAAACGGCCTGACTGATGGAACTGTAGAGCTCTCCATTGGTCACGGGCGCTGGTCCACAATCCAGAGGATTATCGATTTCACTGACTGCGGAAATTAACTCTCTTAAACGATCACTGGTTTGGGCTGACAATTGAGCCCATTCCTGGCTCACCTTGCCGGCGGCATCCAACGCCAGCCCTTTAACGGCACCGGATGACGTTACCAACCCCATGCGATTGCCTGCCGGAATTCTGCCCTGCTCGAACACCATGGCGATTTCAATCATATCGGCGAGGTCGTCACAGCGCACAATCCCATAACGCCGGCACATTGCATCAAACACGGCATCATCGCCGGCGATTGCACCGGTGTGTGATTTTGCCTGTTCCCTGGCTTCTTCGGTACGGCCGATTTTAACCATGAGTATCGGTTTGCCGGCGGCATGGGCCTTGCGAGCAACCGCCATCAAGGCTTGGGGACGGCGAACGCCTTCCACCAGGCAGGTAATAACTTTCGTATTCGCGTCCTCTACGTAGAAGTTCAGGAAATCCACAAGATCGAGATCGATTTCGTTGCCGGTGGTGACGGCATAGCTGAAACCCAATCCCCGGGCGGCCGCTTGTTCGATCCAGAATTGCAGCGTGCCGCCGCTTTGAAACACGGCACTGACCGAGCCTTTTTTGAGACCGTGAACGCGCCGAGATGGGTAGAGAGATAATTCTTCATGAACCCCAACACCGCCCATGCAGTTCGGGCCGCAGATCTTGACGCCATATTTATCGGCTATGTTTTTGACCGATTGCCCACGCCGCTTGCTTTCCTCATCGCCACCGCCTTCACCAAATCCGGCGGAATAAATCGTCGCGCTTTTTAGTCCGTTTTCGGCTGCCTCTTGCAGACTGTCAGTCACGGCCGGTGCCGGCACCATCATCAAAGCATGGTCGACCGACTCACCGATGGCGGCAAAATTCGGGTAACATTTTTCACCCCAGATTTCATCGCGCTTGGGATTGATCAGATATACTTTCGACGGAAAGCCGGCGTCCTTGAGGTTGTCGAACATGATTTGCGACCAGCCGGCCTCGCCGCGGTCCGACGCGCCGACGATGGCGATCGACGATGGCGTCAAAACCGATTCAACTGGCCGGAACTCTGATTTCTCAGCCGAACCAGGATTTGAATCGATGTCCTTATGTGGTGCGTCGTAGTTCATCGTTTGTTACTCGAAAATTTCCAGCTCTTTCATCTGCTCCGGCGTGCGATTTACGTCCAGTGCATCGACAATCATGTTCATGGCCGTGTTGACCCAGACAATACTGAGAATCTCGAGGATGACTTCGTCGCTGAGGCCGATATCGTGCAGTGTCTGATAGTCTTCTTTGGTCATGAATTTGGGCGCGCCCGCTGCTTTATGAGCAAAGTTAAATATCGCCTTTTCCTTTTCATCGAAATCAACAAAATCGCGCATTTGAATTTGCCGAATTTGTTCGTCGGTCAGTACGCCTTGGCGTTTAATCGCATGAGAATGTCCTTGGACACAGTAGAGCGTGCTTTGCGTCGAGCAGGTTATGACGACGATACATTCTTTCATATAGCGTGGCAGATGGGTTTCTGTAGGCACTAAATTAAGCCAGGCTTCGGTTGAGGCTTTCAGAAAATCCGAATTGCCGGCAATGACTTTATAGATATGAGAGGGTCGTCCGTAAGAATCGAACCAGCGCTCCATTGCTTTCTTAGCTTCCGGGCTCCAATCTTCTTCCTCAAGTGTCGGTAGATGCGCCATATTATTTAATCTCCTGCCATTTTTCTTGTTGCCTAACGATTCAATAACAAAATTTTATTCAACTATTATTCATAAGAGAAATCGTTTTATTAAATTGATTAATCAATTATTATTATTAATTATCCGCTGCCGGTCGCTACCCGAATTCGTTGATAACGTGGCGGGCTAGAGCCATTTTTAGGACTTCGGTCGGTCCCTCCGTGATGATCATGCTGCGCTGATCCCGCCAGAATCGCTCGATGGGCAGTTCCGTGGTCAGGCCGAGGCCGCCATGGATCTGCATACATTGATCCGCCGCTTCGAAGGATTTGGAATCGCCGAAGACCTTGCACATGAACGCCTCGTTGCGGATATCTTCGCCCCGATCGAACTTGGCAGCGGCATGGTAAACCATGAGGGAGAGCTGATGCAGGTTGGTGTACATATCGACCAGCATCCATTGGACGGCCTGCCGCTCGGACAGCTTTTGGCCGAAGGTTTTGCGTTCCTCGGCATAGGAGGTCGCCAGTTCCAGACACCTGGTAATAATTCCCATGCCCCGCGCCGCATGGCGGATGCGACCGGTATTGATCCAACTCTGGGCCAGCTTGAAGCCGTCCCCTTCCTTGCCGACGAGATTTTCAACGGGCACACGGACATCCTCGAACAAAATTTCCCAAGGTTTGTCGTCGGTGATCAGTTCCTGTTCCCGCAGCAACGTCACGCCGGGTGTGTCTGCGTCAACCAGAAAGGTCGAGATGCCGCCTCTGGCCGCTTTTTCCCGGTCGGTCAGGGCGATGACCTGAAAAAAGTCGGCGTCTTTGGCGTTCGAGATAAACCGTTTGCCGCCGTTGAGCATATAGTGGTCTCCGTTGCGCTCGGCGAAAGTCCGCATGGCGGCGGGGTCGCTGCCGGCGTCGGCCTCGGTCTGCGCAAAGGCGGTCTTTTTTTCGCCCGCCAGCACCGGCTTCAAATACCGTTCCTGTTGTTCCGAATTCAGCTGATAGAGAATGGGACTGGCGCCGCCGAATATTTCCGGCAGGCGCGTCGGCAAAGCGATGGACCGGTTGATCTCCGACCAAACTACACTTTTGGCCAGAAGTCCCAATCCCAGGCCGCCATGTTCTTCCGGCACATCGAACTGCCAGAGACCCAATTCAACGGCCTTTTCATCGAGCCAGGACTGATATTCCGGTTTGAGTTTAGCGCCCTCCAGCGTTTCACGTTCAATGGGGATCAATTCGGTATCCACAAATCGGCGCAAAGTTTCCTGCAACATCTGGAGTTCTTCGGGGAGTTCGAAATTCATTTAAGCCGCCTGTGTCTTTTTGCTTTGCGTGTACTCATAACCAATTGCCAAGACCGCGGCGGCGAGACCGATGAAATCCGTCCACGGGGCGGCCGGGAAGGCCGACGAGGGCAGGATAAGGGCCAGCCCGGCGACCACGGCGACGATCCGCATGGGAAGCTGGATCACATGCATCAAGAAACCGTTAAAACCCGCACAAACCAGCCAAATACCCAATATCGCCGTTGCCAACGTTGTCCCAATCAAAAGCAATTCGCCCTCGAATAACAGTTCCGGTGCCAATACAAACAGAAAGGGAACCAGGTACGCCGACCAACCGAAACTGACGGCAGTGAACCCAGTTTTCATCGGTTCCGAATTGGCGACGGTCGCTGCAGCGAATGCGGCGATCGCGACTGGCGGGGTAATCATCGACAACATGCCGAAGTAAAGTGCAAACAAATGAGCTGCTATCGGTTGGACTCCGACTTCAATCAGAGACGGCGCCACCAAGGTTGCGAGCAATAAATAAACACCTAGGGTCGGCATGCCCATGCCAAGGATAATTGAGACGATTGCAGCCATTATCAAAAGCAGTCCGAGGTTTCCGGCCGCCAACGCAATCAACGCCTGGGTAAGCGCAAAACCAAGCCCGGTAATATTGAGAACGCCGATAACGACGCCCGCCATGGCGCCGATCATCACAATTTGAGTTACAGCGATACCGGTCGATGACATGCATTTAAGGACACTCAGCAAATTCATGCGAGCACCCTTGTAGCCAAAGAATACGCCGACAATAACGACCGAAAAGGCTGAGACCAAAGCAGACGTGTCCGGTCGTAAATTCAAGTTAAACAAGGCGACAATTAGGATGGCAAAAGGAATGATATAGATCCAACCGGCTTTGAAGACCGGCCACCTATCCGGAATTTGATCTTCATCGACACGCGAAATTCCGTGTCGCGCCGCGTATAGATCAGCGGAGATAAACAAGGCGACATAGTATAAAACAGCCGGAATAACAGCGGCGATGACAACCGAGCTATACGGAATTTGAAGAAACTCAGCCATAACAAAGGCCGCCGCCCCCATGATTGGGGGCATAAGTTGACCGCCGGTAGAGGCAACAGCTTCAATAGCCCCTGCTACATGTTTGGGGTAGCCCCCTCTACGCATCAAGGGAATGGTAATCACGCCGGTCGATACGACATTCGAAACAGCGCTGCCGGAAATGGAGCCGAACAGACTGGATGCAGTTACGGCAATTTTGGAGGAACCTCCGCGATATTGCCCCATAAGAGAAATCGAGATTTCGGTAAAAAACTTTGAGCCATTCGATTTATCTAATAAGTGACCAAAATAAATAAAGGCAATGACGATGGTGGTTGAAACCACCATCGGAACACCGACCAAACCATTGGGGTCCAGCGCTATATATACAAACATGCGATCAACGTCGACATTTCGGCCTTCGAAATGTCCTGGCACAAGGTGCCCAAACAACCCAAATAGGATAAAAAATATCATGAAAACAAACAGAATATTACCCGATGTCCGGCGAAGTCCTTCGGCGACGAGGGCCACAATTAGGACCGCTGAAACAACGACATTCAGTGGTCTCGCATAAATGTTTTCAAAAATATTCTCGTAATCCCAAGCAACGTAAGTACAGACGAAAAATGACGTGGCTATCGCTATCAGATCATACCAGGGGATATTTGGGCGGGGTGCTCGACGAACGGCGGGAAACACTGCGAAGGTGATTACCAGGGCGATACCCAGCATGCCAATTAAACGCTGCTCGATAAAACCTGACAAGCCCATCATTTGATACAGGTCGACGGCTTCAGCAATTGCCCCGAATGTTAGAAGTGCGCCGAGGTAGGCGCCCGTCGTCTTTATAAAAGGTGCAACGGATTGGTCATTTTTGTGGTTTTCTATATCACTCATGACCAATCCTCTGCACTAACCATGCGTTCAAACTAGTTGATGAATTTAGAGACCGGTTTCCTTAAAAAATTTCTCCGCACCTTTGTGATAAGGTAGACCGATCTCAAGATGCATTTTCTTCGGACTCATTCCATTGAACGCTTTGTGCGTGGTAACCAGCTTTTTCTTATTGCCGTGCATTGCCTTGACGACTTTATAAACTTTGTCGGCCGGCGTTTTGGTGGACGCGACCAATACAAACGGCCCGGCCATCACGTTCGCGGGTTTGGTTAAGTACGGGAAACGAGGGCCCGGCTTGATGGACTGAATAACCGTACCTGGGGCACGTTTCTGCATTGCCATCTTAGCTTTTGCGGTATCGGGTAAGCTGATCACTCGGATGCCACCAACTTTTGCATGTGCTTGCATCGTCGCACCTGAGGTCATCGACCAGACCACCGCATCAATTTTGCCAGCCATGAAATCTTGGACTTGACGTACACCGTTCGGCACGGGAACGCCTTTCACATCCTTAGGTGTCAGTCCAACCATTGACAAATTTGCCGCGCTGAGGATGGCTATAATCTTCTGTTTGGTGAACTTAGACCCCATTCTCATCCCTTTGACGTCCTCGACTTTTTTGATCTTCGAGTCATTGCGAACATAAAGCCCAACAAGAAGCGGAAACATTGTCGTTACGATACGCAGATTTTTTTGCGCGCCACTTTTCTTAAACATCGCTTTGCCGCCGAGGGCGAAACCAACCGGTACGCTCAAAGCGATTGAAAAATCCAATTCGCCGTTATTGACCAGGGGTAAAACCACAACCGGGCCGCCTTGCGGCACCACCCGAAGTTTTAAATCAGTTGCTTCTGTTGCAACTTTGGCAACGCCGGCCGCCGATGCATAACCTAGCGAGCCCTGGGCGTTACTTCCGATACTCAGCGTTTGGGCTGAAACCCCGGTAGAGATCAGCGCCGCAGAGATGGCGAAAGTTGTGATGAGTTTGTTCATGTTATTCTCCTATAATAGTGGTGAATACTTCCCGTTAGATGAGACGTGTTATGAGAATTTAATGATTTTGATTTCTTGGCCGGGATTTCAGCACATGTCTATTAATAGGACAAATTTTAATATATGAACGATTAATTATGTTTTCCGAATAATCAACAACCCATGATTTTGGGCGCGCAATCCCTACTCGGACTTTGCCGAACGAAAGGAATCGAATTCCCAAATAATCAGATTTTGAAAATGCTAGATATGGGTGGTCATATTGACGCGAATACGACCCAGATATTCCATCAACGTGGAAATTTCGTCGCTGCTAAATCCCGACAGTACTTTGTCATATTGATCCAGAACGATGGGCAGCAATTGAACGAATAGCTTTCGCCCCTTGCGCGTCAGATGAACCAGCTTAATTCGCTTATCTCTCATTTGTTCTTTTCTGATCAAAAGATCATCGCGCTCCATCGAATCGATCATCCGGCTCAGATGGGATTGTTCAATCAAGGTAATTTCAGACAAATGACCAATGCTGTAGCCGTCCTTTGCCTGCAGGGTAACCAAAATGCGCCACATCTGAGGCGTGACGTCAAACGCTCTAAATTCGTTGGTGAGATTGACATTGTAGGCCTTATGGATCCCGGCGATGTGAACCATCGGATAGTCCTGCACCTGAAATTCCGCCCTATGCGCCGCCTTGACTTCGCCCTTCATTTTATATTTCCCGCCATCTATCTCCGGATCGATTTGAAAATACTGTTGCATAAAATGCACGGTTTGAATATTATTATGTATATTATATGAAAAAACAAGTAAAAAACATATGAAAGAATTAGTGCACGGGAACCGGGTTAAGGTCAGGAACGCAGAAGATGCCGGAAAATTTACGCCACAGCGCCAAAGTTGCCGCCAATGGGCCACCCGACACGACGGGAACGCGTGCTCGGACGTCCAGTGAAAAGCATTTCAGAGTTTACGAAGATGATTGGTGGCTGCGGTTCAAACGCAACATCCGCATCTTCATCTATCTTGCCAAATTATGTTACCGGTGGTTCGTTTTTGGTGGTCGCATACGCAAAGCCTGGAGAAACGCCGATAAAACAGGCCAACCTTTCATCCTCGAAGATATTGTGGGGATGGGAAAATGAAGCTTAAAGTCAAGGCGCCGCTTCCCTATTATCCCTTTGTATTCAAACAAAAGCCCAGGTCCGGTAATGACGTAAACGGACTTGGGGTCGCCGAGAAAATTCGGCCCCATCAGGTCTTTCACAATACGGGTCGGGGGGCAGGACGTAAGCCGATCGATTGGGCGGCAATGGATACTGTTTTCAACATGTCGAAACCGTGGTCGATGTTTTCGGAGAATATGAAAACCTGGTGGGAACGCCGCAATGCGGCGGGCCCGGTCTTCGGCGAACCGGTCGATGTCACCAATCCTTTGGCGATGGCGGAGGAGATCAAATCGAAGGCGAAGGAGTTTGGCGCCGATCTTGCCGGCATCACTCTTTATGAGGAAGATTTCCAGTACGAAGGACGTTCGTGGCCCTACAAATATGCCATCTGCATCGGCAATACCATGAATATCGACGACGTTGAGCATACGCCCTCGGAACGCTCGTCGGCAGAAATCGTCAAGGCCTATCGGCGGGGATCGAAATCGGCGAACCGACTGGCCAAACATATTCGGTCCCTCGGCTGGCAAGCGGAAGCGTTCGGAAACGGCGAGGACATCATGATGATCCCGATGGCGATCAAAGCCGGTATCGGACAACTGGGCAAACACGGTTCAACGATCAGCCGGGATCATGGCCCCAATTTCCGAATTTCTTTGGTTCTCACCGACCTGCCCATGGAATTGGATGGACCATCCGATATCGGCGTTGATGACTTTTGTGCCAAATGCCAAGTTTGCACCAACGCGTGCCCACCCGGAGCCATATCCAATAAAAAACAAATCGTGCGCGGCGTCGAAAAATGGTATGTCGATTTTGACAAATGCGTCCCGTATTTCGCCTTAACCCACGGCTGCGGAATTTGCCTGGCAATCTGCCCCTGGACAGAACCCGGCCGCGGCAGAAAAATATCTGAGAAAATGCTGAAGAAACGGGAGCTGTCAGACCAATAGCTTAGAGGAATTGTCGCAGCGCCATATCTATCGACGCCACTATCCTTGTCGCTGCCCATCAAAGTAGACGCCCCATAATTAGTTGATGGGGATAATAGTTTACGTTATCATCTAATTCTCATATCCTAAATTTGTAAATTTACGGGTATTATTCCAATTCAAGCGCCCCAGCTAAAAATTGTGAGAATGTGATGGAACGGTCTTTTGCAAAAGAAATAGAGCTGTTGCGGCTGGGTGAAGGCGACGAATTTCAGGGCGAGGGGATTCTCGCCGTCGCCAAGGCGCTGCTCCAATCGGGTATCTCTTATGTGGGCGGTTATCAGGGCGCGCCCATCAGCCACCTGCTCGACGTTTTCGTTCAGGCCGAGGATTTGCTGGACGAGTTGGGCGTCAATGTGGCCACCTGTACCAGCGAAACCGCCGCCGCCGCCATGTGCGGCGCGTCGATTAACTATCCGCTACGCGGCGCCGTAACCTGGAAGTCGGTGGTGGGCACCAATGTGGCGGCCGATCCCATCTCGCATTTGGCGTCGTCGGGCGTGACCGGCGGTGTTCTATTCGTCATCGGCGAAGACTACGGCGAGGGCGCCAGCATCATGCAGGAACGCTCCCACTCTTTCGCCGTCAAATCCACGCTCTGGTATCTGGACCCCAAACCGAACCTGACCACCATCACCGATATGGTGGAAAAAGGTTTCGAAATGTCGGAGATCAGCAATACGCCGGTGATGTTCCAGCTCCGCATCCGCGCCTGTCACGTCCAGGGCAACTTTGCCGCCCGCGACAATAAGCAGGGGATGTTTTCCGGTAACGCCAAGCTGTCGCAACATGATTTCGACTACAACCGCCTGTGCCATCCGCCGTCGACCTTCGCCCAGGAAAAACACAAAGTCGATGTCCGGCTGAAAAAGGCCCAGGAATTTATCCTCGACAATCAACTCAATGAGATCGTCGAAGGCGGTTTCAATGATGTGGGGCTGATTTTCCAGGGCGGCCTGTACAACAGTTTGCAGCGGGCCCTAGCCATGCTGGAACTGTCTGACACCTATGGCGACTGCGAGTTTCCGCAGCTTATTTTAAACGTCACCCATCCTCTGGTGCCCAGCCAAATTGAAGAATTCTGCCTGGGCAAGAAAGCAGTATTAGTGGTGGAAGAGGGTAATCCCGAATATATCGAACAGCAGATCAACACCGTCCTGAACCGGGCCGACATTCAGACCAAGGTGCACGGTAAGGATTTCCTGCCCTTGACCGGTGAGTACCGGACGGAAGTCATCATGGAAGGGTTGACCAAATTCTTTGCCGCCGTCCGGCCCGACGGATTGAACACCAATCCCCTGCAGGACCTGACTGACGGCTACCTGGAACACAAAGAGATCGGCACGTCCTTGTTTAAAGAAGAGCTGCCGGGACGGCCGCCGGGATTTTGCACCGGCTGCCCCGAGCGGCCCGTTTTCAGCGCCATCAAGCTGGTCAATCAGGAGCTGGGGGAAACCCACGTCAGCGCCGACATCGGCTGCCACGCGCTCGCAACCTTGCCGCCCTTCAATCAGGGCAATACGATTATGGGCTACGGCATGAGCCTGGCCGGTGCCATGGCCATTGCGCCCAACTTCGACAAGCGGGTGATCAGCATCATGGGCGACGGCGGATTTTGGCATAACGGCCTTACCACCGGTGTTGCCAGCACGGTCTTTAACCAGGACGATTCCATTCTCATCATTATGCGCAACGGCTATACCTCGGCCACCGGCTGGCAGTACCTGCCCAGCAGTTCCCGCAACCGGTTCGGCACCGAATTCGACATGCCCATCGACGATGCCGTCAAGGGGCTGGGCGCTAAATGGGTGCGCACGATCGACAACTACGATACGCCCACCGTGGTGGACACCATACGAGAAGCCCGGACGACCAAGGAAAAGGGCCTCAAGGTCATCATTGCCGAAGGCGAATGCCAACTGGCCCGCCAGCGTCGCCTCAAGACCGAGAACAAGGAGATCATCGACCGGGGCGGCCGGCTGGTGCGCACCCGCTTCGCCGTCGACGACGAGATCTGCACCGGCGATCATTCCTGCATCCGGCTGTCCGGCTGCCCGTCGCTCACCATCAAGCCCAATCCCAATCCGTTGAAGGAGGCGCCGGTGGCTCACGTCAACAACGATTGCGTGGGCTGCGGTCTCTGCGGTGAACTGGCGCAAACGGCGGCGCTGTGCCCGTCCTTTTTCAAGATCGATGTGGTGCAAAATCCCAGTTGGCTGGAAAAAGCCCTCGACGGTCTGCGCCGGACGGTGATCGGCTGGTTCCAGGGCAAACCGGTGGCGGCGTGACGGCGATGAGCAACCAACAAATTCAAAACCGGCCGATCCGCATTCTGATTTCCGCCCTTGGCGGTGAAGGCGGTGCGGTATTAACCAACTGGATCATCGGCGCCGCCCGGGTCAAGGGATTGCCGGTTCAAAGTACCTCGGTCCCCGGCGTGGCCCAAAGAACGGGTGCGACCACCTACTATATTGAACTGCTTCCGACTGTCCCGGCTGACGCAAACGGCAGCGAGCCGATTCTGGCCCTCAATCCGGCGGTGGGTGATGTGGACTTGATGGTGGCCAGTGAAATTTCCGAAGCCGGGCGGGCTATCCATGCGGGCTACGTCTCGCCCAACCGGACGACGGTCATCGCCTCCACCAACCGGATCTATTCCATTACCGAGAAAGTAAAAATGGACGACGGGCGGTTCGACTATGACGAACTGATGGACGCTATCCGCGACCGCAGCCGTGACGCCCTCTTATTCGATTACCGTCTGGCGGCGGAGAATATCGGGTCCAGCCTGAACGCTCTGTTGCTGGGGCTGGTGGCAAGGTCGAAAAAATTGCCTATCGAAGTAGAACATTTCGAAGAAGCCATCCGGCGGCAGGGCATCGCCGTCGACGCCAACATGCGCGGGTTCAAGGAAGGACTGACCGAGGTCGAAAAGACGTCAATCGCCCAACCTTATCCGTCCCGCCCCGCCGCAGTGAGTGCCGAGGGTGTGGAGCAGCGAGCCCAAAGTGAATTCCCGGCGAATTTGGAAGCCGTCATACTCGAGGCCGTCCGGCGGCTTACCGGGTACCAGGACGAAAAATATGCGCAGTTTTATCTCGACCGGTTGGGCAAAATACTTGAACTGGATTCAGCGGAAAACGGCCATCGGTTGACGGCCGCCGCCGCGCCCCTGCTGGCGTCACGCATGTCATTTGAGGATATAATCCGGGTGGCTCAATTGAAGATCAAACCGGAGCGCTATGCACAAATTCTTAAAGACGCCAATGTCACCGACGGTCAATTGATCCGCGTGACCGAATATTTCAAACCCAGCATCAAGGAAATCAGCGCCATTCTTCCGGTCGGCCTGGGCAAGTGGCTTTTGTCGTGGCGGCGTGAGGACGGAAATTCAGGCAAGGCCAAATCAGGCCTCAAGGTGAAGACCACCACCATAACCGGTTTCCTGCAAATGCGGTTTCTGGCGAGCCTCCGCCGGTGGCGGCGGAGCTTTCTCGGTTATGCCGAGGTCCAGGCGGCCATCGAGGAATGGCTGGCCATGATCGAACAGGCCCAAGACTGGCCGGACCTGGCGTTTGAAATTGTCGAGTGCGCAAAATTGTACAAAGGGTATGGCGATACCTATGAACGCTCCCAACGCAATTTCGCCATCATCCGGGACGAAATAATTAAACCCGCCGTGAAAGGCAAAATCGATCCAGCCGTTGCGGCGGATGCGGTCGCCAATGCCCGGGTGGCGGCACTATCGGACGCCACCGGCGGCGAACTCTCAAAAACCATGGCGGCCATCGATCTAAAACTGAAGGCCGCCTAGCCTGCGTATCGTTTCGTGCGACAACAATTGAAAAATTTATGGGCATGGCCTCTCATGGAGACCAATCGTTAGGCGAATTTGAACACACCAGTTGGGCTGGGTTGAATTTGGCCGGTTGACTGTAAAATATTTCAGCTTTAATCCTACTAATTAATGTTCCGCCTTGGATCATCTCAGGAATTCAAGATCGATAAAATGGGGAGATAATCTGGTGAAAACCCGCGTAGTCATGCTTGCAGAACAAGGCCCGCCCTCGGTCATGACGGTGGAAAACGTCGATATCGGCGCCCCCGGACCCGATGAAGTTCAGATCAGACAAAATGTCATCGGCTTCAATTTCATGGACATCTATCAGCGGTCCGGTCTCTATCCGCTGGACCTGCCCAGCGGCATCGGACTGGAGGCCGCCGGCACCGTCGAATCGGTAGGAGCGAACGTTACCGAGTTCAAGGTCGGTGAGCGGGTTGCCTACGCTACGGCCCCGCAGGGGGCTTATGCGGAGTACCGTAACTTCGCCGCCCACCGGGTGGTTCACCTGCCCGAAGACATCAGCGATGAACAATGCACCGCGACCTTGTTCAAGGGCATGACTGTGGAATACCTGCTCAACCGGTGCTACGACATCAAACAGGACGAGAAAGTGTTGTTCCTGGGCTCGGGTGGCGGGGTCGGCACCTTGGCCGGTCAATGGGGTAAGAAAAAGGGCGCCTACATGATCGGCGTCGATGGCGGGACCGAGAAATGCGAGCTGGCGCGACAGAACGGCTATGCCGAGGTCATCGACTTCACCACCGAGGACGTGGTTGCCCGTGTGCGTGAGATCACCAATGGGGAAGGTGTGCCGGTGGCCTATGATCCGATCGGCGGTCCCACTTACGAACAGACGCTCGACTGCCTCGGCGCCAGGGGTTACTTCATTTCCTTCGGCACCACGGGCGGCCCCATGCCGGCGGTCGATCCACCGATTCTGCAGAAACGGGACTCGCTCTACTTCACCCGGCCGACGGTGGCCACCTATACGGCCAAGCGCGAAGACCTGGTGATGTCGGCCAATTCGGTGTTCGAGATGATCCGCACCGGCGGCATCGTGGTCAATATCGGCCAGCGATATGCTTTGGACGAAGCGGTGCAGGTCCACGAAGACACCGAGGCCGGCAAAACCACCGGCTCGTCGATCCTGATACCCTGACCCGCATCGATCCACCGCGGCTATTTGCCGGAATTCCCGAGCGTCAGATTGTGTTCTGCTTCGCACCCGAAAGCGGACATCATCCAGGAAAGCGGCATGGTGGCCTTCCCCGGTCACTCATGTCTATTGTTTAGCGTCATAATATTCGCTCCGGAGGCCCATGTACTGATCCCAGGCAAACCAGTAAGACAAAATACCGTCGATTCTCCGCAGCTTCTGACCAGTTGGACCGATAAGATGGGTTTCGGTGATTTTCCATATCCCGCCGGTTTTGGATTGCAGGGCGCTGACAGACCGGATTTTGAATTCTTCCTGTTTTCGTTCATAGGCGCGGACTGTGCGGGTCTTGGCATTGCCGATGAGCACGATACGCCGCTCGCCGATTTGGTCATTGATCACCGGTGTCTTTGAAAATGCCAGCACCGGCCAGGCTTTCGCCCCGGCGACATCACGAATGCCGAAAACATAATCCTTTATTTTGAAAGTTTTGGAATCCCGCACGCTGACCGGAAACATCAGGTTGGGACTGGCGAAATATTCCTTGTAAACGGCACCCGAGGAGTAATCCCGCTGGTAGCCGGTTTGCAAAGACAAGATGCGGGTATCGGGATGCGCTGCCCGCCAAGCTTTCCAAGAAGTGATCGACACCGGGCGGGTTTTCAGGCGGATGGTGGATTTTGCCAGGGGCCCGACCACCGGCTCGCCAATAAATTGATTCCAGAGACTATAGGTCTCCCAATCAAACATCAGTTTGTTGGACCGATACAGCATTCCTGATGATCCGAAGACAAATGGTTTGGGGCGGCCCGGCACTTTGGTTTCGTAAAGAATGCCGGACCCGCACAGCGTACAATAGGCCAGCGCCACGGGTACGCCGCCGATCACGTCGTTGAACATTTCATGCCAGCCCATGATACGCAGGGGATAGGCCCGGACATCACCGTTAATTTCAATGCCGAACACCAGATCGTCTTCCAGCATATAATCGGCGGCACCGGCGGGTATCATTTTGGGATTATCCAACGACGGAATGCCGGTCATCGCCGGCGGTCCGCCCCAGACAATTTCTTCCAAGCGGATGCGCATATCTTCCGGCTGGTCCCAGCCGATCCGGAAAAAGACTTTATAACGGGCATCCAACTGGCCTAACCCTTCGCGTTTAATGTCCAAATATCCCGCATGGGGTTTGATTTCCGGATGGTCCTGCTGCCACTCCATCCATTCATTCCAGGAAGTCGCTTTATGTCCGGTCAGAGCCTGTAATGCTGCATTGATACCTTTTGCGAAAGCCGGCCGATAACGGAGCGCAAAGATCATCGTGGCGGCTATATCCGGTTTTTCGCGCAGCCTGAAGAATCCCAGCGCTTTGGTGATGGCGTCCGTATCACCAAAGACCAGAGCCCGGCTGTGCCGGGTGATCGGATCGGCATTTTGCGCCGATGCGCCGCGGACTCCGGCTATGGCGTTCATGGTTAGACCGATGATGAGCCACCAAATCGCAAAGCTCTGAAGAAAATCGGATGCCCTTATAATGAGGACCTGCCTATGCATCCTTCGCATAATTGCTAAATATTTGGGCAATAGGCCGCCCCTAAAATAGGGCCGGCGGGCGCCTTCCGACTCACAATAGAACAACCCTTAAAGGCTCCTTCGACTAAACGTTCACAAACCAGCTTCCCCCCAAATGGCAACTGGAATTTATAATAATTCTAAACGTAATAATATGCCTCAGGGAACCCGTAACGCCTTTGTGAACTCAGGGTCCGCTTTGCCCCCGAAAGCGGACTCTTTTGGATCAAGGGCAGAATGTCTGCTGCTGACCCATAGGTGACATTGAGGTTCTCTACGTGCCGACAAATTCAATGACCCTTTGAATGGATGATATCAGATGTGACGCACCGTCCATTTTGCTGTTGAGAAAACGGATAGCAGAGCAATGGTTTTCGACTAGTTTTCAAAGGTATTACTTTCGGTGATAGCGACAATATAACTTCTCATTGGATTGCCAAATCCACCTTACATAAAGTTCATGTCCACGCTGAAATTTGTCAAATGAAACAATAGCGGGGAAAATTAGTGTCGATCAGATAAATCATTTCGTGAAGGGGGCCTAATCATGACGCAGGCAAATAGTGAATTGAATTTAAAGGCCAATGGTCGGCCAAGGCTGATTACCGAGGGCGATATCAGATCACTTGAACAAAGTCCCTATGATGAACTGGTGCCGTTTACTTCGGTCTATGACATATTTCGCCGGGGAGCTGATTTATACGAAGACCGTCCCGCCATCTTATATACCGAAACCGGCGATCCGGCGGATCCGATTGTCGAGACTTCCTACCGGCAGCTATTTAAGTCCATAACTCAAGCCGCGAATTTGTTTCATAATGCCGGTGTCGGCCGCGAAGACGCCGTCGGCTTGCTGTACCCCAACATTCCTGAAGCGCATATCGCTCTTTGGGGAGCCGAGGCCGTTGGCCGTGCCTGTCCCATAAATTTCATGCTCCGCACCGAATATATTGTCGAACTGCTTGAAGCGGCAGGGGCAAAGGTGCTGGTCGCATTGGGGCCGGATGCGGATTTGGATATTTGGCCAAAAATTAAAGAAATCCAAGCGGCGCTGCCCAATCTGAATTTAGTTTGCCAGTTTAAGGGGGGGCGGAACCCCGATACGAGCGCTCCGATATTTATGGATTTGTTAGAGTCAGAGAATTCTGAAGAAATGGCTTGCGAGCGGGAGCCCGAACGCTCCGATATTGCCGCCTTTTTTCATACCGGTGGAACCACCGGTGCGCCGAAATTAGCTCAGCATACCCATGGCAATCAAATTCATTCTTCTTGGTCCGGCGCTACAATGTATAACTTTGGACCCGAAGATATTGTGATCAACGGTCTCCCGTTGTTTCACGTTGCCGGTTCTTTTGTGGCCGGTCTATCCTCCTTTACCGCCGGTACGACCATACTATTACCCACGCTGTTGGGTTTACGAAACATGACTTTCGTCAAGAATTACTGGCGCTTTGTTGAGCAACTCGGCATCACCAATGCCTTATGTGTTCCGACGGTTATTGCCGGTTTGATGAATGTGCCTACGGATGATTTCGACTTAAGTACGGTCCGGACGGTTTGGTGTGGCGGCTCGCCGCTGCCGAGCGAACTGGCGGCGGCGTTTGAGCAGAAGACCGGACTGAATGTGCGAAATCTTTTCGGCATGACTGAAAGCGCCGGTTTGGTGAGCATTGCACCCGTTGACGGCCAGCGTGTGCCAGGGGGGTGCGGTCTTCGTTTGCCCTTCACGGAAGTAAAAGCTTTCAAACTTGATGAAAGTGGCGGACCCAATATGAACGCGCCTTGTGAGCCCAATGAGACCGGGATCGTCGCCCTTCGGGGGCCGCATATCAGTCCGGGTTATACGGATGCTAAACGCAATGACGGCGTATTCACCGAAGATGGTTGGCTAATTAGTGGCGATATAGGTTGGGTGGACGAAAACGGTGAGGTGTTTCTTACCGGCCGAGCGAAAGACATTATTATCAGAGGCGCTCATAACATTGATCCGGCGATGATCGAGGAAGTGGCTGATGGGCATTCTGCGGTGGAAATGTGCGCCGCAATTGGGCAACCAGACGCCTACGCCGGTGAACTTCCCATGCTGTATGTAACCCTTAAGCCCGGAGAAACGGTGGATACCGACGAGTTAATGGACTATCTGCAGGAACGCATTCCTGAACAGCCAGCCATGCCCAAACGGATTGTCGTAATAGAAGAAATGCCGGTGACCGCTATCGGAAAGATTTACAAACCGACCTTGCGTGCCCGCGCCATTGAAGACGTGTTTGTGGACACATTGTCGCCTCTCAAGGAGAAAGGCGTAGCGGTGCAAGTGACGGCTGTCGATACTAGCGGTCAGCTAAGCGCTATAATTTCGCTTAAGGGAGGCGACGGAGCAGAGGCAACTGCGCGTGAGATGCTGCGCAATTTTGCTATCGATTGCGACTACAAATAAACGGGAAGTACTTGCCCAATTTCCGAGTTTTACTTAGGTCGGCCGGACAATTGGAACAAGGTCGTTTACCATCCGCCGTGGGTCATCCATTCATCGACCAGTTCCAATTTATCGACGCCCCAAAACGGCTCCCCATCGACGAGCACAAAAGGTGATCCAAATACGCCGCGACTTATGCCTTCTTCTACATCCGATCGCAGAAAATCTTTGGCTTCTTCACTTTCGGCGCCAGCCAATATTTCCTTGCCGTCCATCCCGAGTCCGTTTGCCACCTCGATCAGGTTTTGCGGTTGCGCGACGTCGATGCCGCGGCCCCAATAAGCCTCCTGCAGTCCCAATGCGAGGGCTTTACCCATTTCCGGATCTTTCGCTTTGACCCATTGAAAAGCTCGCGCCGGTGGCAGCGGATCGATGAGGTCAGTACCTTCAGTCAGAACAAATTGAAGGTTGTGGCGGCGGGCGTAGCGGTAAGTATCCACCCGAATATAGTCGCCCTTGACCCTAATGTCATACCGACCGGGAGACATGGCAATTTCAGTATTGGTTTGTTTGGTCGCGCGGACATTTTTGCCGTCGAGCCCTTGTATGAAGACAAACTCGCTGAGCGGTTTGCCGTCGGGATCGAAGACAGAAATCCTGATTGTCGTCGGTTCGGGCAGGCCGAGTTCGGTGACCTCGTTGCGGCTGACAGCGACATTTTCAAACCAAATGTCCGGTGAAAGATCGGCGCGGACATCATAGACGCCGGCAACGATCGGGACGCGCTCATTTGTGCGGCCCGTGGTGACGATGTTGGCGGCTTTCCGCTCGGCACCGGCGACATACACCACTATTCCGGACCGTACCGGTTTGCCAGCACTGTCTTTGCCCGCCACCAGCAGGCCGCCGACACCGCCCAATACGACGGAAACCGTTTCACCAGACTTGACCTCCACACCACGTCCCCAAAGTGGCGGATTTCCAGCTATCAGAACGTCATATTTTCCCGTCAGCAACTCGACCGGCTTGCCGGCGTGACCTGTCTGTACGAGGTGCCGGAACGAAGCGGGCTTGCCCGCCGGGTAGAGCCGGAATGTGGCAGGCACCGGTTGTTTGCTCTTCCCGATATGCGTTACGACGATTTTGCCGGTTGGAGTGGGCTCGCAGTTTCCGGCAATCGTACAGAAGGCTGAACCGGTGGACGGCCACAAGGCAAGTGCCCACCCGAAAACAAAAAGGGCGACTATCCTATTTCGGTTCATAGACGATCTCGCTGCCCGTTTTGGCAGGCGTCACGATCAGTCGATCCGATCTCAGCCGTAGTTTGACCGTTCCGAAGCTATAGATCTGTCCATTGTGACGGGCGTGGTGCTGATAGGTATTAAGTGAGCGGTATTCGAACCACTCCTCATATCCCGACCCCGGATCTGAATCGCGTTTTACAATGAGTCGATTAGAGGACGGGTCGACGGCCAACGAGAACCCGGAGCCGATCTTGGCGGATCCCTTAAAGCGGCCTTCGTACCACAGCATGTCATGAAGTCGCGTCAGTTGTTCTCGATCGATGCTGAGCGCCTTTTTCAAGTCCGCTGCCGAAAAAGCCACGAAACGTTCTCGATATTTTTTATTTGCCGCCAGATCGAGAGCCGCTTTAGCGTCGATGAAGCGACCAAAGGCTTTGTCCTTGTTGCCCTTGCCATTGCTGGTGTCATAGGGCCATCCCCAAACGGTGTTGCTGGTTTTGGGCACGATGGCTCCCAACAGGCTTTGCATGGGGCCATTGATCAACTTGGATTCATCTTTGCCGAGCAAACGCAGAAAGGCACGTCGCCAGAGCTCCAAATCCCGGTGTGCATAGCGAAAATCGGTATACCACCGTATGCCGGCTTGGCGATTTGAGTTGTTGGCGAAGCTGCTAGCGAGGATGATGGCCCGTACTTCGTCCGGTTTCAAATCAGGATGGGCGGAATAGATAAGGCCCGCCAGTCCCGACACATGTGGCGTTGCCATGC